>JAFGES010000011.1 GCA_016931455.1 Desulfobacterales bacterium
CAATATAAAAAATATAAAATATCATTCTTGTTTAAAAATGGTTTTAGCGGGCAATATTTCAACACCGGCTAAAGGGGGGATTAGTTGATGAAAAGGTGAGTAGGCGACTTCGCCAGGAGCGTAACATATTAAAGAAGGCCGTAACCATCTTCTCGGAGGACCCGTAAAAGATGGCCTTCTTCATTTTGATCCTTATCAATAAATTTAAAAAATCTACATCAGCAAATTATTCTTTTTGTATAAATTTAATAACTTCTTCAATATCCGGCACCTCAAGGATCTCATAGATCTTGATAAATTCTATTTTCCCTTCTGAATCAATCAAAATATTGGCTCGACCGCAAAATCCCTTTTTTTCAATAAAAAGATCATATTTTTTTGCGACATCTCCATGAGGCCAAAAATCCGCCAACATATCCGTCTGTTCAACTCCAATCGCCTTGGCCCATGCTTTTTTTGAAAAAATACTATCCACACTAAGACTCAGTGGGATCGTATTTAATTCATCAAAAACGGCTTTTTTAACTTCAAGTGTACGAATTTGAATTTCACATATTGTTGTCCAGGCCAGTGGATGAAATGAAAGCAAGACTTTTTTACCTTTAAATGAAGCAAGTGAGATCTCTTTTTCATTTTGATTGAAAAGTGTAAATTCCGGAGCGACACCACCGACTTTCAATGTGATCTCCTTCATATTGACCTCCTAATATTTCATTTTTTAATGCTTATTTAAAAAAAGTTTAAGATTTTTACGACTTTTTGTCCATAAAAAAAATAGCATTACAAAATTATGACGATAAATTAAGTTAGCTCAAAAACTACAACTACAACTACAAATTTCCGGCAAGGGACAGCATATTTTTATTAATTGAGACGTGAAATTCGGAATGAATTAATTCGTGATGGTTTTCCTGAAAAGCGATATAGACCAGAAGAATTTTTTTGGGTCTTATTTTTATGTTTTGAAGTTCGGATAAAATAAAATCCTTAGGTTTCATAAAGCTAGCTAGGCTGATTTTTAAACTTTGAGCAGCTTCTTCCATGGGTAACGTCACGGGATAGTGATCGGCATGGGATATTTTTGAAAACGATATTTCTTGAGGCTGTTTAAAAGTAATCTGTTGTGCAATTCGAACAAAATTTTGCGGTCGCACTTTAAAGGCCAAAGCCCAGAAATTAAATTCAATATCATTCCAGTTTTTTTGGACGGCTTTGGGTAAATTGGCGACTTTAACCAGATCTGAATAAGTTTGAAGCTTAATTCCTGTGATATCTGCATTTATTCGCCAGAAAGGCAAGTATACGTTATTACTTTCTTTTCCTGGAATATATCCGAATTTCAATTTCTTAAGCCCATTTCCAGTCGAAAGCCACATGGAATTGCAATTCAAACAATTTAAAACAATCGATTCCGCCCTACCGTTTAAATCCCAGCCGCAATCCGGGCACAAGGCAGGAATGAATCGGAGGTACTGACCCGGTCGCTTTTCTGTTGAAAGGGATGTTTCGAAATTACTCGGAAGAATTGAAGAAATCGGTTTGTCCAAGATTCCATCATATAACTTACTGCCAACATAAAAAGGCGAATAGATTAAACTTATTGTTTCTCCAATAAAAACTTTATGGAAAGTAGGATTTGACATCATTGTATTAAAGCGTTTCTCATAAATACGTAACGCTTTTCTAAGAGGTAGAACCGGTTGCAAGAAGCGACCTTCAGACTCCGGTGATACAAACTGAAGTTTTAATGCTTGACTTCGTAGACCCACGGAAGTCGGAAAATAAGCAGATTCTACTGCCTGGCAGCTAAGATCTATGAATCTGTGCTCAATGCCGGTCGGAAGGCATGAAAACAGCATCCCTTTAAATCGCCAATAGGGAAAAAAAAGCAGATTTTTTTTTGCTGAGACGGACTTGGGAAACAGGTAACGGAAATAATCCCTCGGTAACAGACATGAATTTACCCGGCAGTACTCGCAAACAAAGAGTCGGTCTGTTTCTTTAAGATCGGCGGGTGCACCACACTGAGGGCACTGGTGTTCAATTACTAGATTAAAGTTTCTCACCACACTGGTTACAAAATAGAGATTGGGGTAAATTTTCGCTGGTACACTTTGAACAACGCTTTGTTTTTGGTTTTTCTTTTGTTGGATGACCGCAACGCGGGCAAAATTTTGCATTGGGCGTCAGGTTTTTACCGCACTCAGTGCATTGCTTGAAAATAAGCTGTTGGTGTCCGCAATGGGGGCAAAATTTTGCATATTGTGGGATTGAATGCTGACATTCGGGACATAAATATCCTTCCGATGTTCCATTGGAAAATGCTTTCGGTTGAGTTCCGGAAAAATATTGGGCAAACATCGCCGGCATCATCAGTCCGAGACCCATTCCCATACCTGAACCTGAACTGCTGTCGGCTTGTGTTGCTTTTTCCATAGCCATAGCAGCCTTCATTTGCATCAGTTTATTCATATCTTGGAAGACACCCATGCGGCTGCGGTCGTCGATTGCCTGCTGAACCTCAGGCGGTGGAGTGACGGCGTTAACATATAAGTGCGTAAGTCCAAGGCCGAAATGACTGAAATCTCTTTGAAGTCGTTTGGCAAGCCTCCCGGAAAGTTCATCGTATTTAGATGGAAGGTTTAAAATCGAATCAATGGTCTCGCCCATATAGTCATTGAATCTGGATACAATGACGCGGTTCAGATATTCTTCAATCTCCTGAGTCGTATACATTCCCTGAGTGCCGACTAAGCTGTTGATAAACAGTATCGGTTGTAATACCTGGAGGTTAAATACGCCGAAGGCTCTTAGCCGAATCAAACCCAGTTCGGAATCTTTAAAGGCAACCGGATCTCTTGTTCCCCATTTAAGATTTGTAAATACTTTTAAATTCACGAAATAAACTTCCGCCCGAAGCGGACTGCTAAGACCCCACGGGATGCTAACAATTTTGGTCAAGATAGGAATGTTTGCAGTTTTCAGGGTATGCCGACCCGGGCCGAAAGCTTCTATTGCCTTGCCTTGATAGAAAAAAACGCCGGTCTGATTTTCTCTGATTGTCAGCTGAGCCCCATATTTAATTTCTCCGGAACCTGTTTCCGGTATACGATGCACAAGCTCGTTACCTGTATTGTCAAACCATTCTAAAATTTCAAGAAATATACGATTGTTTGTGCCCATATCCGAATTCTCCCTTTAAAACTATTGATAACGTCTCTTTTTTCTAACAGTTTTATAACGGTTCCGAACATTTTTAACCTGATATCGGTACTGTGAAGGAAAATATTAATACCTAATTGTATAAAGTTCGACTGTTTTTTCTTTTTCACTGAGATACAAATCAACTTCTCAGCCAGCATTTTTCTAAAAACTTTAATGAATCTTTTAATTTGGAATATGAAAAAACCTCAAGGGATAAAACTTCATTAAACCTTTTTAAGATATGCAAAACAGAAGCTATTTGCGTTTTTGACAACTTGACTAATGATAAGTGATCTCGGCGGTTTTCAACACCATGCAGATGAATGATAGCTATTTTTTCTGAATATTGATTGAAAATAGTTTCCGGATCGACATTTTCAAGAATAAGATGCCCAATATCTAAACAAACGGATAGGTCAAACTCGACTATCATGTCTGCGACCCATTCAAATGGGTAAGTCAGCGTTTCAATGGAAAGAGATCTGCTTCTTATTCCCGAATCAAGTAATTCTTGAATGCTTTTGCCGGTTTGTTCTTGCCATTTAGCGAATAAGTCATTTTTAGAATATTTTTGGTTGTATTCAAGGTGCAGGGTAAAACTTGAAGGCGATAGCGGGGCGGTAAGATCGGCTATTTGCTTGATGATATCAACCGCATATCGTCTTTGGGTAGAATCATGATGGCCCAGACAAATATCAATGGGTAAATGGATGTTATAGGTCAGGTTAAAATCTCTTGAAATCCGTGAAAGCGTATGGATTACATCGTTTGATGGCAAGCTGTCTTTTGAACGGCTTTCAAATAATATAATTTCGATCTCATCCACGTAATTTGCGAGCATTTTTACATTGGCAATGATGTGATCCGGGTAGATATAAGATGGTGCGGCAACTTTGAATGGATAGGCGTTTTTATATGATTTCGGCAGAGCAGTGTATATTTTATCCAAATTTTTTATTTATCCCTCATCCGGATCGGTACAATAAGTTAAACTATGATTTTACTTATAACCAGCATAGCAACCCATAAAAACGCAGACAGGATCATCAGATCGCAAGCTTTTTTGATATGTAGGCTTTCCGGAGCTTTGAAACGGATTCCGATATAAGGTTTATTGATCAGACAGCCTCCGTATGTGTTAGGACCTCCGAGTTTAATACCGATTGTGCCGGCAAAGGCGGCTTCACTATAACCTGAATTCGGACTGCTGTGATGAGAGCCTTCTGTGGCGGCGGTTTTAAATGCATTAAAACCGTTTCCGGAAATAATTTGAGCTGCAATCGAGATGATCGGAACAGAGAGACGTGCTGGAATAAAATTCGCCGCATCGTCAATTCGGGCTGAATATTTTCCAAATTGCCTGTAAGCTTCATTTTTATAACCGACCATGGAATCTAATGTATTGATCATTTTGTAAGCCATTGCCAGGGGGGCTCCACCGATTGCTGCAAAGAGTAAAGGGGAAATAACGCCATCTACAAGATTTTCAGCAACGGTTTCGACAGCGGCCCGGGCAACACCGGTTTCAGAAAGCGCTTCCACATCTCTGCCGACGATCAAGGCAAGCTTTTTTCTTGCCGCCTGAAGGTTTTTTTTCATAAGGGGTTGATAAACTTCCATCGCTGCTTTCTCCAAACTATTGATTGAGATGCAATAGTAGATCAACACCATTTCAAGGCCTGTCTTGAGAAAAGGGTGTATACTTTGAGCGGCTTTCAGCAAGAAAAATGTTAATCCCCCTGCACTAAAAATTAGAAATAAGGCAAAAAGAGCACCGGACAAAACCGGCTTTAAGGGAAGTTTCCTGAAGTTCGGCTCTGCGACGGCAATAGCTTTGCCCATCCATCGAATCGGATGAGGCAAAAATTCGGGATCTCCCGCCACAAGATCAAGAAGGAAAGCCATTGCAAGTACATACCACGCAGTTGAAAATTCCATATTAATTTTTCTCCCATTCAGGATCCTAAAGCATTAATTACCTTAACTCAATCGCATACCCGTAGGCATTTAACTGATGAGCAATTTCTTCAACATGAGCAGGTCCGCGTGTTTCCAATTCCAGTTCAACCCGTATCACATTAATCGGCAAATTTCTTACATGGCGGTCATGATAAATGTGGCGTACATTGGCTTTAAGCCTTGCCATAAGAGACAGCAAAGACGCCAATGTGCCGGGAATATCTTCCAAGGCCACCCCAAAGCGCATCATACGTCCATTTTTCAGCAGACCTTGACTGATAATTCGTTCCAATAAAGGACTGTCTAGGTTACCTCCGCTGATCAACAGTACCACTTTTTTACCCCTTAGCACCTTGGCGGCTCCGCTGAGAATTGCGGCTAGAGATACGGCACCTGCGCCTTCCGCCAAAATTTTCTTACGTTCCAGCAACAAGAGAATGGCTGCAGCAATCTGCTCTTCTTCAACCAGTACGACTTCGTCCACCCAGTCTTTGATCATTGCAAAATTCAAAGTTCCCAACTGCTTAACGGTAATTCCATCAGCGATTGATTTTTTGGATTCCACTTGGGTCAATTTCCCATTACGAATAGACTCATAAGCGGACGGACATACCGCGGCCTGAACCCCAACAATTTTTACATCAGGCTTAATCGCTTTTGCGGCAACAGCAATTCCTGATACCAGACCACCTCCGCCGATCGGCACCACAATCATATCCACATCTTTGATGTCCTCAAAAATTTCCAGCGCGATGGTACCTTGGCCGGTGATAATATCCGGATCATCGTAGGGATGAATAAACATTTTTCCTTCCCGAGTCATCTTACGAGCTTCATTCAGACTTTCGGCAAGAGTTTGCCCGATCAGAATCACCTCACCCCCATAGCTACGCGTTGCCTCTTGTTTACTAATCGAGGCCCACTCGGGCATGATAATGGTTGCCGAAATACCGGCCTGTTTTGCCGCCAGTGCCACACCCTGAGCGTGATTTCCCGCCGAAGCCGCTACCACCCCACCGGGACCGATGTCTTCAAGGCTCTTTAACAATTTGTAATTGGCACCTCTAATCTTAAATGACCCCGTTTTCTGGAGGTTTTCTAATTTAAGGTGAATTTCAGCTTCAAATAGCCGACTTAAAGTCGGTGAATAAACCAGAGGGGTTCGAATAATTTTATTGCTTATTATTTTTGCGGCTTGCTTAATATTTTCCAGACAAATCATTATCAATACTCTTTACAATCCCATTTGTTGATCAATTAATTTACAAAATAGAATTACAATGAATGTATTCCCGGAGTCAACCGTCAGTTTTATCATCGTTGACAAAAAATGACATCGGAAATATATAATTCTCCGACTGAATTAAATTCTTCTTGCTCAAAGAGTCATCAAATAACAACTTCAACTTAAATGGATTAAGAAAATAAGAAAGATAAAGCAATAACAGATTGTAACCGATTTTAAATTAAGTCAAAAAAATCAAAAAAAGAACTTTATAAAGGAGATAGATCAGACAGATGAGAAATAAAATTTTTTTAACTCCTATTTGTTTTTGTTCCCTAATTATGGCATTTTTATTCATATTTTCGATATTTGCGGAAACAGCCGATGCCCGCTCCCGCAGCGGCGGCCGCTCTTTCAGCAGAAGTAATTCCTTCTCAAGATCAACTAACAATACAACGTCCGGCACTTATTCAAACCGTCAAACAACCACTCCTTCAAGCAGATGGAATACTCGAAGCCCGGGAACCGGCAGCTTTCTAAAGGGACTCGGCGGTGGTCTTCTGGGCGGCTTTTTAGGGAGCATGTTTTTCGGCCATGGAGGCATGGGTATGGGCGGACTGGGTGGCAGCGGACTGGGTCTTATCGAAATTCTGCTTATTGGTGGAGTAATATTTTTTCTTTTCAAGAAGTTTATAAATCCAAAGCATCAGCGGGCTTCAAGCTCGGCATTCATGCAGAATCAATATGAATCTGATGATAATTTGGAAAGATACAATACGGACCAGATAACCGATGCTCCTGCCGATCCTCTGGATGCCGGCCTCAGAGAAATAAAAACAGTTGATCCACAGTTTGATGAAGGAATTTTTAAAGAGGCGGTACAGGATATATTCTTCAAGGTTCAGGCCGGATGGATGCACCGAGACATTTCAGTCATCGAATCCATGCTCGGAAATCAGCTTGCGGAAGAATACCGCCGGCATTTTGATGAAATGAAACAAAAGGGAGTTCTCAACCGACTTGAAAACATCGCAGTACGGAAAGTGGAAATTGTAGATGCCGGGGTTCAGAGCGGATATGCTTTCGTTACCGTGCTATTTACAGCCAACCTGCTCGATTATACGGTGGAGGAAAAAAGCGGCAAAATCATTGAGGGCAACTCGAATGAGCCGGTGAAATTCCAAGAACGCTGGACATTTGGAACGCCGGTCAATAAGACCGATTGGCGGCTTGAGGGAATTGAATAAAATTAAATATCGCGAATTCGCATCGGCTTTTTGGAGTCATCGGTAGTGGTATCCGGTAATGTACTTTTTGCGTCTCTACAGGTCGAAAAACCTATTGCGGCGCTCACCGGACACCAGCCGATGATAGCTGTCAGCAGGGGTATCAGGCCGATAATACCCCACCAGCTATTGAATAAAATTCCCGCTCCCATCAACCCCAGCCCGATAATGACGCGAATGATTCTTTCTAATCTTCCGACATTACATTTCATCATTGGTACCAAAATTGGAAGGTGGACGTCAGATTTTAATTGCACGAGTTTTTTTCAATTGAACCTAGAAAAAGCCTGACTAAAGCTATCGGTCAAATCCTCCATCGCTTTATCCATTCCGGATTTTATATCCTCCCAGGCTTGCCCGCTAGTGGATTTCATTTCATCTAATTTTTTATTGACCCCTTCTTTTTTTTCACGCAACATTTCCATTTTCTGATCCATCTGAACCTTGGCCTCATCTTTAAGCAGCTCCGCCCGAACTTTTAACTCAGCAAGTTTTTGATCATATTCCGCAAGCTTATCTTCCATCTTTTTTTGATATTCCTGCATCTGTTGTTGAGTGAAAGTCTTTGTTGCTTCTATTGCTTCTTGCGCCTCCTTTTTTACAGCCTCGGAAGTTATTTGAGTTTTTTCCTTAGCCTCTTCCGCCGGTTCTTGCGGGCCACATGCAGCTAAAAAAGCTCCACCTAAAAAAAACACCAGTAGTATAATTCGAGTCATTCTCTTCATTTAAAAATCCTCCTCTAAAAATCTTTCAAAGACGTTAATCTATCATTCGTATACACTTCACCGGATAACTGTTGATCGCTTAACAAATTAGGCCATTCCGCACTGATTCGTGTTCCTTCTTTTCTTGAAGTCCGTATCGCAAAACGACCATCCAAAATTTCGGTGCGCTCTTTCATGCTTAAAAGCCCCATTCCGCCCGGAGATGGTTTTCCCGGAATCACTAGATCGTTATCAAATCCCCGGCCATTGTCCTCGATCAAAAATTTGATATTCGTCCGGTCTTTAGTCAAAGACAAATAAACATAATCAGCGCCACTATGTTTGGCAATATTGTTTAAAGCCTCCTGCAATATCCTATAAATCGCTACTTTTAATGCTTGAGGGACTTCGGCTTCGGAAAGATCGATCTGCTTTTCGATATGAATAAAGGAATATACTTTTTGAAATTCTCGGCACAACCATCGGATTGCAGCCATGATGCCCAAATCATCAAGAATTTGGGGTCTTAGGTTAGTCGAAATCCTTCGACACTCTTCGATAGTTTCTTGGACCATAGAGATAACCTGCTCCAGAGAAATACCTTCCGGTACCGGATTTTTACCCATCCGAATGAGCTTGTTTTCAAGACTATATTTAATGGCGGAAAGACTTGATCCAATGCTGTCGTGGAGTTCTTGAGCGACAAATTTTCTTTCTTTTTCATGAAGATCAAGGAGTCTAGCCGAAAGTATTCGAAAATTTTCATTTGCCTTCCGCCTCGTAATTTTAGGATTTTTATTTACTTTAATTTCGGTAATCATCCACAATCCTAATTTTTGGCTCTAAAATGATTTTGGGTGCATCGTCATCATAATATCTGATTATCGCCTGAAGCTTGGGGAGGGTCATTTTGAATTTTTTATTAATTATTAAAGTATTTACATGATTTGTCCATAGGGTAAACGCTTTATTTTTATAGGTAATTTTCCGATAATTCGGGAAATTACCCTGCTTTATCAATCAACACCGTTCTCGCGTGCCCCCTCCCCTTCCCCCCACATATATAAACCACTTGCAAATAAAGTGATACTCCTCCCGCAGAGCGGGAGGAGTATCACTCAAGTTCGCCAGCCAAACGGTGCCCATCCGAATGGTATGGGTAAATGGTCGGGGCTATCAAAGAGCATGTTCTTACCGGCATCATGCAGCAGTGGCTGATATGTCGGTAGCGTCCTGCTTGAATAAAGCCCAACAGGCGATCGATGCATTTTGTCTGTGCCTGCTTTGACCAGCCGAACCGCCGGGATACGTGACCCGTTTGTCCGGTGGTCTGGGAAGCGTGCTCGCAGAGTTTCTTCCTACCGACCAGCGGAATCATCAACAGTATTGCGGCGGGTCGTCTTCGTGTCAGCCTGATGTAACGTAATTTGCATAAACGGTATGCCCCAATCATACGTATTGCACGCCTCTACAATTATGCCTTGCAGGGCGCGAGACATCGCGAAGTATTTGGCAGCATATTTTCCGGGGAACTTTGCCAGAACCAGTAAATCCAATGATGACGCCGAAGCTTCCTTGAACTGCACGATCAAATCAAGCAGGTCTGCGCCATATTCTTCCCGCAGCAACGCCCGGCTGAGAAAGGCATGCAATGTTTCGGGAATCGTTCGAACGATGTCGGCCTGGTGGGCGTAATCGAGACCGAATGTGACAAAGATCCCGAACGTATTGATGGAATAATTCATCGGATTGGCATCGAGAAATGACAGCGTCGGGTAGGTTTTATAAATTCCGCAGCGGGTATCAATGACGACCTGATCAGGAGTTTGCAATTTCACCACGCCGATACTGCCGTCCGACAGCTCCACAAGATCACCTTCTTTGGTGGGGAACCAAGGTTCATCTTTATGAAACGGGCGCGATTGCAAACCAATCAGTTCCGATAGCGGTAAACGCAGCATACCTCCTTTTAATTCGGGATTATGCAACCGGGTATAGACGTTCAGGGCTAGAACGCGCCAGGGTAGCCCCTGATAGAGAATGCGCTCTCCCTCACGAACCGTACTCAGGTTCAAGAGCAACTTGGACTGTTCCCAGAAACGCGGCAGCGTCTGCTTCCCGGTCCAGGCAACGCCGAACAGAAAAATAAGTGCTAGCCCAAGCAACACCCAGTCTCCGGACAGATACAGCACCACCAGAAAGGCGCCGGTGGCGAACAGAAAAGTGAGAATATAGTAGATAATGCCGGTCAGCCGCCACCCAAACGCCCCGTGGTGCCCGGGTTTGCCGACGTGCGTCTTTTTGATGGCGGCACGTTGGGCATAGCGAAGCAGGAGAAAAACCCCCAAAAATGCCAGAAACGCAAGAAGCAGATTCAGGCCACGGCTTTTGAAAAAATCGCGGAATGCACGGCGCAGCGACGTCATGATCGGCTCTTTGGCCTGTTCTTTGTCGAGGAGTTGTTGCTGTACTGCGGCCAGACGGCTTGTGAATTCGCTATGCCGTTGCTGCCAGGATTGCAGCAAACGATTCAAGTCCTTTTTCACCGCATCGACCTTGGCGTCTTCAAGGGTATTTTGAATATTTTTGATGGCGTTTTCAATCAGTGCAATGCGTTTTTGATAAAAGAGCTCTTGATTTCGGAGTTTTTCAAGCTCACGCGGGCGGGCTGTCAGCCTTTTGAGTTCATCAATAATGGGGCTTAAGAGATCTTGCAGTTCCTTTTGCCAGTCAAAGCTCTCGGTCGGCGTTGTTGAAAATTGCGAAGCGTCCACCCCGGTGGCGATATTTTCAAAATCCCCGTCCAAATCCCGGATTCGAGTCGTCAATTCCTGGATTTTCTTGCGAACGGCCGCTTGCTGATCTTCGGTGGCAGCGTGTTTCAAAACCTTATTTTGGGCGCTGAGTTCTTCCTGTAGTGCCTGCCTTGACATGATGATTTTAGTCAGTGTATCCGTTTCGGCTTCAGATTCGGAGGATACCGCCGGTATGGCAGACGGAGGCGCATTCTGCGCCTGAGCCGTCGAAAAAAATCCGAACACAATCATCAAGGCAAATAAGGTGCCGACACCATGCAAAAAAGACATCAGCATGGTGCGAACAATCATTGCGGTGGCCGGTTCATGCGGCCTCAAAATTTCTCGAATATGTGTGTATGTATATCTGTACATCTGCATCATTGTTCCTCCTTAATGTCTTTTTATACTATATTCACATTGCCTGGGTCAATACTGTCGCTTACAGATATTTCAAAACCTCAAGGTCACAATTCCGTCAAGATCATATTGCATGGGATTTCCGGGATTCAAGCGTTGATTCTTCGATGGTTCTTCAAAGAAGATTCACGTAGAAAGGCTTTTTGTAGAGATGTCGTCATTAGAGGGTTTGACGGATTTTGAGGTCACTACCGATTTTGCAGCATATCGTTTCTTCGATAACGGAATCTTCTTCAGGCCAGGTTCTTGAAGAATGGTATGCAGGATATAAACTCGGGCTAGAATGTATACCCCAAGGAAAAGTGAAGTATTCCGAAACTCTCACCTTCTTCCCGATCCAGGTTCATACCGTAGAGAAAGCCGATCGGACCGATAGGCGTAATATATCTTAAACCGACTCCGATGGAGGGTCGAAATCCATCCGATACTTTTTCGCTAATCGTATCCCCTACCCTTCCCACATCATAAAAAGTGGTGAGCTCATAGTTGCGACCAAGGTCTATTCGCGCCTCGATGCTTGCCGAAACGGCACTGCGACCTCCGACCGGGTCTCCGTCGGCATCGAAAAGAAGAAGATTTTCATCAAATCCACGAACATCGGCTATACCCCCCAGAAAAAAAAGCTGATCATCCGGAACACTGTCAACCGCGCCATAAGGGTCGATATAACCGGCTCGACCCAGCCAGGCAAATGTCAACCAATGGATAGGGGTCCAATAAAATCTCAGGTCTAAACGATATTTAAGAAAATCGTCTAATGAATTCTCAATCCCCTTGGAAATATCAACCGCAAATGATGAATAAATGCCCTTTTTAGGGCGAATAAATGAATCCCTGGTATTATAAAAGATGGTGGGTGTTACGACCAGAATACTCCTGGGATCGAATTCATCGTTCTTCGAATCCACATCGAAATTGCTTGAATCAGAATCAAGTCGGTATTGCTCTCGGCGTTCAAAACTAAATCCCAAACCTAAATTAAGGTTTTTAAATTGCTTACGGGTAAAGCCCAGAGACGCACCCAACGTTTTTGTTCCAAAATCCTGATTGAACTCTTCCTTGCGTTCTCCAAAAACATTGAGATTGGAACTTATGCGTGAGCCGAATAGTCTCGGTTCAGTGATTCCCGATTCCACTCGATAGCCGATTTCACTGGCTTCTCCTCCTACCCAGCCATATTTATTTGTTCCAAATAGATTTAGATCTCCGGCTTTGGCATGAACAAACAAACCTCTTTCCGTATCATATCCGCCACCCAAATCGATAAAATAAGGTTTTTTTTCCTCGATTTCGACAAATAAATCAACTTTATCTCTTTTTTCTTTCAATCCGATCGTTTTGAACTTAACCGAATTGAAAATTTCCATATTACGGATATTACGCTGTCCTTCAAACATTTTTTTCAGTAAAAACAGATCTCCCTCACGCAATTCGATCTCTTTTTGTAGAATGTGTTTTTGTGTTCGAAAATTACCCGAATAGTAAATCGCACCCATCTTCACGTCAGGTCCTTCATCGACGTTATAAATCACTTGGGCGTTTGATTGATCACTGCTGAAGCGGACATCTCCTTTGACTTTGACATGCGGATATCCCTTCTCGGAAATTAAGGCCGACAATGAGTTTTCATCACTTTGAAGCATATATTTTCGAAAGGGCTGTCCCTTTTTCAAGGAAATTACGGCATACGCCTCCTTCATTGAAATCGCTTGAATACCGGTAACTTCCATGGAAGATACAATCGTCTGAATTCCTTCACTAATATTCAAAGCCACAGAGAGCTTCGCTTTGTCATCACTCCAATTAAGATCCGGTTTTATTTGGATATTTGAATACCCTTCTTTTAGATAGAGTGATTTAATCGCATTGATATCATCTTCCAGTATTTCCGGAACAAAAATCCCTTTCTCCATAAACCCGGGCATGCGCGTGAGCATCTGTTTTTTAATCTTCTGATCATCAAAAGCATGATTACCCTCAATTCGAATCAATTCAACCGTCGTGCAGGGTCCTTCAGCAACTACAAACCGAAGTATCCGCACGGTTTCATCTTCAATACTTTTCTCCTCTCTTTCAACCTTTACGCGAGCTTCGAGATATCCTGCCTCTTGATAACGTTCTTTAATATTTCTGATACTTTTCCTGATGCCCCGATTGTTTTTATTTCCTTCCGTAAATAAAACAAGATTCTTTTTTAAACTTCTATCCCAAAAAGCCTTGTTACCGCTAAATTCAACCTTATAGCGGGGACCTTCCTTAATTTTCAACAATACCGTAACACTACCGGATGAATCATCTTTTTCAAGGCTATAGGCAACTTCAGCTTCAGCATATCCTTTTTTTCTATAATACTGAGTTAATTGAATGATATCTTTTTTAAAAAACTCTTCGATAAAACGACCCGAACTACCGGGGCGTAGGGAAACCCTCCAAACTTTCATTTTGGATTTGATTTTTAAATTCGAAAAAACACGATTTCCATCCATTTTAATGCGGTCCAATACATAATAATGACCTTTGTCAATTTTGATATAAACAATGAAAAAACCATCTTTTGGATCTTCCTGGGCCGTCACATCAACTTTCGGGTGGATATATCCGTCTTGTTTAAAAAGATTTTCAATCAATACCGTCTGTTCGGGTAATTCCTCTTCGAAAAATATATCTCCCGTGTAAATGGTCATCACATTGAGAATTTCACGTTCAAACAACGGATAATTACCCGCTATTTTAATATCTTTAATAAATCTCGATGGTATCAGATCGAAGAAAAGTGTAATTTTTCCATTTTCCTCTTGTGAATCGACACTGATTTTTTGAAACTTTTTTGACAGCTTCAATGCATTGATGGATTGTTGGAGCTGATCCGTTGCAAATAAATCACCTTTCTTTAAAAAAATCAGACGGTTTGCCAACTCAACCCAATCGGTTTTGTCAAAAGGCGATGGATGAACTTGAATACTGATTTTTTCGACAACCGTTGCAGCTTCCGTCGAAACCGTATTGTTTTCTTTTGCAAACACATGGCTTAAGGATAAATTTAAAATAATTTGAATAAATGCCGTCAACAGATAAAACCATAAAAAATTTTTCAGTCGCATTTACCGCCTCTAATTTTTTTACCGAAATTCAAGTCTAAACTGTAGCGCACCACCAAAAATTCCCCTGCTATCCTGAAAGCCGCTGAGCAATATATTTTCAAGAAATTTATATTCTGCAATCGCCCGCTGAACCATTTCGCCATCCTTAGATTCAATGCCGTATTTTACCGTCATTCGCTTTGAAAGTGCTTTGCCGACTGTCACCTTGATACGATCGGAGGCCCCTTCCTCATCTTCACCGCCGTTTCCGACCTCCAGTATATCAAGTCCGGTTGCCTGCTTGATATCCTCTCCAAAGGTCGTCGCAATCATTTCAGCCAGAAACTGCTCTGTTGACTGAGTCGTTCCACCTTCACCGGCAATCAGTTCACCGGTTGTTCTGCCCAGTACAAGCAAGGAAATAATATCCCCGTCGGTTTCCTCAGGATTGGAAGTGAGCTTAAAATTAAGTTTTTCCGATGTGCCTGTTATTTGTAAATAAATTAACCACTTTCTAACGTTAACCTCACCTTTTACATCAATGGTAGGCTCAATCTTATAAGGATTTAAAAAATCGATTACTCCTTTGGTGACAACAAAATTTTTTTTCTGATAATTGATCGTCCCATTTTCGACAATTGCAGCACGACCGCCGACAATTGGATGGTTCAGATTTCCGGTTATTCGAAGATCGGGTTTAAGCTCTAATTCAGATAGGTTGTTTTGAATCAAAAAGGGATTTCTGTGTTTAACGGAAATATCCAACGACATATTTTTTAGGAAAGGCAATGAGATTTCAGATGCCAAGGGTGCCTCTTCCCGCTTTTTTTGCTTAAGGCCTTGTAAAAGGCTAAGGTTTACATCTTTGTAATAAAGCCCTTCCAAAATCACCAATTGTCCTTGAATATTTGATTTTTCAGGTGTTCCCTGAATTTTAAGTTCAGTGTTCAAAAGCATATCCAATGTATCAGGCACCTGTAAGGGTAGTGCATTGGCATTGACGAACAGCATGACTTTTGCCGGTTGATAAGCTTTCAAATCAATTTTTCCGTTTAAATCAAAACGACCGGTATCCAGTTGTCCACCGATACGTTCGATCGTCACGGCTTCGGGTGTTATCTGAATACGACCGTTGAGATCATGCAGTTTCTGCATCAGCGTGGGAACGGTCAAACCGATATGTGCCAGTTGAATATCCGCTCGAATATCCGGGTGCAGACGGGTTCCTTTAATTCCGGCGTCAATATTTATATTGCCGGTAATATCAGACAAATCCTCAACCATCAAGCCGATGACGTGCAAAGGGATGTCGCCGGTCATTTGAAACATCAGGGGCCCATCAAGTCTGCCCTGCCCGTTGATATCCAATTGCCCCTCTTTAAGAAGATGAATTCGAAGCGGTGGAATCGTGATCTCTTGATTTTTATAAGCAATCTTAAAATTGCGGGTACGAAGGATTTCAATATCTTTATAAAAAAGATCGACTTTCGGCAAATCGGAAATCACCTGGATTTGATCCAGAGCCTCCAATTTTCCGGCGATTTCTATCTTGCCGCTTAACTTGCCGTTCAGATCAGGTTTGTCTGCTATCTTGGTGTAGGGCGACAAGTCGGTCTCATCAAATAGAATATTAGCCGCAAAATCTTTTCTTTGTAAGTGAAATGATCCATTGATGTCAAAATTAAGTTTTCCTGAAATTTGTGCCAATTGATCGCGGATATCCAAATAGATTTTAAAATCATCGAAATCCCGTTTATTTATCCGAAGTTGCGTAAGTGATAGATCCCCCTGAAGCACTGGATCTTTAAACGTCCCGGTTCCTGAAAGATCAAGCATCATCTTGCCATCGGCAATCTGCTGCTCTCGAACTTTTTCAATATTACTGAGCGAGACTCCGTCGGAGGTCAGTTTTATTTGATAGCTTTTGTTATTTTCATCTAAGGACAACCATCCGGTAGCTTCAATCCATTCCGCCGGTACAACCGCAATTTTAAGTGGCTGCACCCAAATCTTGCCTCCATCCATTTCTGAGGAAAGCTCAATTTTGGCTATCTTCTGAATGCCGAGGTCAATATTTTTCCCATCAAGTTTTATTGTTCCCTTGGGTTGTTTCGGATTACCTTCAACGTGGGCAACCAGATTGATTTTGCCTTTGAGTTGTGAAGTAAAATCCTCAATATCCATTGGATCAGCCGTAAGATCTAAATTAACTATCGGTTGCTCGAGGGGTTTCAATGTTTCAGGCTCCAAAACCTGCGCATTGCCGGAAACGAGTATCTTTGAATTTTTATTTTGAATTTTAACCGAATCAAAATAGAAATTTCCCTTTGAAAACTGTAAATTCGCATCGATATCGCCAATGTGAATGGGAGCAACAGCCAAATTTTTACCCTGCAAAGAAAGTGTCGCTTGAGGTGCTTTAGCGCTGCCGCTAAGATTTAGTTTTCCTTTGATTGTGCCCGCGGCAAGTTTTTTATTCAGAAAGTCTGGTGTTTCAATGTTATCAAAAACAGCGGAAAACTCTAAAGGAAGCCTATCGTCTAGGGTAAAAGCATTTTTAAATATCTGCATTGATCCCGTTGCTTTTAAATTCGAACCTTGGTTTTCAAGCTCAAATTCTGAAACTTCCAATTTTCCGGATTGATCCAAACCGGCTTGCAAATTTATATTTCCCATTGTTATCTCTTGGAAACCCAATTGCTTACCGATTAAGTTGAAATCAAAAATCGGTTGCTTCACGGAACCGGAAGCATGGGTTTGAAGCAAAACAGCTCCTCTAACACCGCTAAGCCCCATAGACGCCAGGTTATCGGACATATTCGGGGCCTCCATGGAAATAGTGGTCTTGAATTGCTCGGATTCAAAATCAAAATCACCGGCTGCCGCTACTTTAATTTCTCCTGCTTCACCGCTTAACTGTTTGAGTTTTACCAATCCTTTATCAAGACCGGCATCAGCTTTTAAGTGCAAATCAATAGGCGAAACTTGCGGTCCTGCCATCAGTTGTTTCACTAAAAGATTTATTTTTGTATTTGCAGTCAGAAGGTGAGGAGAAATCCCTTTTCCGGTAATAGAAATATTTGAACTCAGGGTCCCTTGAATCGGTTTTAAATCCAATAGCAACTGCTCAAGTTGAATCCCTTTTTGATTAAAATCGATCTTATAAGATATCGCATCAAGATCTCTTTGCGGGCTTAAAAATCCATTGCTGAAAGCATCTTGTAAGTCTATTTCCCCGTTTAAATCGAAAAAAGCGACACCATTTTGGGGTGAGCTTTTAATCGTTAAAAACCGATCTTTGAGGTGAAAATTCAAATCAATCCGATCACTGTTGATCTTTGACAACACTCCTCCCCCATATTCAAATTGCAGTGTTGTTTCAGGATTATTCAGATCGCCTTTTGCGATCAAATGGGTATTAACTTTTCCTGTCAAATTGGATTCAATTTGAAATATTTTGCGAACCTCCGGCAAGGAAACGCCGACATTTAAAGAAAGATCGACAATCGGTTTACTGAAAATATCGTCAATACCTCCGGTCAGCGCTATTTTTGAATCTAAGGTGCTTGCTTGTAATATGAGTGGATCGATACGGCCTTTTTTAAAATTGGCTTGGAAATTAAGCGGGCTTAATTCCGTCTGAATTTTTGGGTTTTTAAAACTTCCTTTACCGATTTCGAGCCTTAAATTGCTGGATTGTTCGAATAAGTTTGCATCTGCAGTGAGATAGATTTGCTGAATCTCGGCTTCCAGCTTTTCTTTTTCCATTCCATAATGGACTTGACCTTGTAACAGGTTAAACGATTTGACGATAATGTTAATGGGAAACCCATTGCTCTTTTCATTTTCAATCGGCTTTGATTCATCTGGTTTTGAAGGAGGAAAAGCTTGTTTGATATTAAGTTCTCCGTCTTTATCGACCTGAAGCATTGCCCAGGGTTTGTCCAGGATGAATTCCTCAATTGTAAGATTTTTTTTAAAAAGGGACATCCATGCGAGGTCAATTGAAAGGCGATCAAACCCGGCAAGTTTCTTTTTATCCGGGGAATTTAACGACATATTTTTCATTTCAAACTTTCCACGGATAAGAGAAAACTGAAATTTATCCCACAAAATTTCACCCGGAATCAGCTGATTGACTTTGGTTTGGATGAATCTTTGTGCATAATCGGTTTCTATATAAAATAAGATAGTTACCAGAATAAAAAACAAAAGACTTAAAAATATACCTATGCCTGCAAAAACTTTTTTGACTTTTATCGTCATAATTTTTCCTTATCCATGATTACTAAAGATGCTTTATTATACATAGACTGTTCTATTTAGACAACCGAATCGCTGGGTAAACCGCAAAAATCACCATTCGAGATAAATTTGTTTTCAAATTAGAGCTGTTATGAAGTTAAATGAATTGATTTTGGATCTAAAAACAAATATTCTGAGGATTAATGGATGACATTTGCTCTTACCGTGGCCCTAATCCTTAAAGTACAAAAACCGGAAAGGATCAAAAATGCATCAAAGTTAATTTTGGTGATGAAGAGATTTTTTTATGATTCCGATTTTGATATAGAAGGTGAATCATCATGCTGAAATTTTTAAAAAAAACATCAAAAAAAGCCGGTCTGCCACCGGGTGCGCTTATCCATATTGGAGAAAAAAAAACAGAGCAGGTAAAAATCTCTGTGATTGACTATGATGAAGAGCATATTCTGGAAAAGGAAATCAAAGACCCTCAAGAAACCTTTTATTTGAAAGCTAAACCAACTCTTACCTGGATCAACGTTGTCGGACTCCACCAGGTCGATATTATTGAAACCATTGGAACTCATTTTAATTTACATCCGCTTACCATAGAAGATATTCTCAATACCAATCAAAGGCCTAAGACTGAAGATTTTGATGATTATCTCTTTGTTGTCTTAAATATGCTTTATTATAACGCCGAAGAAGGCGAGGTAACGTCGGAGCAGGTCAGTTTGATCTTGGCTCCTAACCTGCTTATTTCCTTCCAGGAAGTCGAAGGAGATGTTTTTGATTCCGTCAGGAATCGAATTCGAAAAGGAAAAGGACGTATTCGCAAGGCCGGCAGTGATTATCTGGGATATGCACTGGTTGATGCAATTGTTGATAATTATTTTTTGATCCTGGAAACCTTTGCTGAAAAAATTGAATTTCTTGAAGATGAACTTCTTGACCATCCGAACCGCCAAAGTTTACAGACCATTCATGAAATGAAGAGAGAACTTCTGTATTTGCGGAAGCAGGTCTGGCCGCTGCGCGAAATTCTCAGCATGCTGTCAAAAAGTGATTCCGACCTTATTCATGAATCAACCGGCATATATTTTAGAGACATTCATGACCATAGCATCCAGGTCATCGATACCATAGAGTCTTTTAGAGATTTATTGACCGGTATGTTGGATACTTATCTATCTTCTTTGAGCAATAAGATGAATGAGGTGATGAAGGTTTTGACCATTATTGCTACCATTTTTATTCCTGTAACCTTTATCGCAGGGGTTTACGGTATGAACTTTAAATATATGCCGGAACTTGATTGGCATTGGGGATATTATGCGATATGGATTATTATGTTATCAATCGCGGTTGCTCTTTTAATTTTTTTCAAAAAAAAGAAGTGGATCTAATAATTTCATATAGGCAAGAGGCCATTGATGATTCAAACTCATCTGATTCTGATGATAATTGTATTGGTGATGCTTTTGGTTTTTTCAGCTTTCTTTGCGGGCTCCGATGTTAGCAGAAACTGAAATCCGGGCTTTCATTCCTCGACAGTGGCTCTCTTGGGCTTTTCTCCCATAAAATTTGTGGTAACAGGTACCTTTTTTCGGGGGCTAACAATTTTCATTTTTTGATATCCATTGCATATTGCCGGAGGGTATTAACTTCTGATACTGGCAAGGTATCACACTCCAGCTACCCAGCATGCAATGATAGCGAACAACAATAAATAGATGTAATTCCTAGTAGTCCATATAAGTTCAGATATCAAGAATTTCCAATATTGCCGATTGAGAGTTTGTGTAACTAATTTCATAGTATTGGGTAAATATCCGGGAAATTACATATAAAATCTGAAAAGTCACAATGCTGCTCATAATAATCTTAGTACCCACGATAAATCAAACTACTTAAAAATATTATATATTATAGGGCTTTCAAGTATGCTGCCATTTATGGCAAGAAATTTGCATTTTACTAAATCTAAATGGGAATTATTGCAAGAGTTAGTTTGGTTCATTCTCGATAGCTGTATTTTTAAATCATTTATAATTCAGCCAGTTTTAGGGCGGGACAACCTCCTCTTGGTGCTACAGATTCTTTTTATTGCCAATTTTAACGGAATTTTTGATGAAAAATCAGCTAAGTTCAGATTTCAGGATCGAGCCGAACCATTACATTTATAACCCCTATAAAACTAATGAAACAATCAGAATTCGCGAATTCTGTGGAACTACCTTTTGGCGGTTATAAAATTGATGATCTATTATTTACGCAGGTTTTCAGCTCTCAAACCGAAAGAATTGGCCTTAACTGTAGAACTTCTGTTTTGCTTCTTACAACACTCTTAACTGTTTACAAAAAATAAGGAGGCTAAAATGAAAAAAGTGGGTTTTTTATTAATTTTCATCTTTGTGGTAGGGTTTAGCGTGACGGCGACTGCCATTCCTGTTACATACAACGATGAAGTTTCGTTTCGAACCGCTGCTGCGCCAACAACGACCTATGGTTTCGAAATCTATGGATTTGCCGAATCAGGTACTCCTCCCCACACGGCTGACCTTACCTCACCGCTCTCTGCAAGTGATCTCGATAACAATTTTAACCTTGCTTATACTAACCTCAATGCTTTTTCGATTTGGGACGATGCAACTTCACCAGGGGTGACAGAGGGCACTCACGATTTGTTCACACATTCTACCTATCCTGCCGAAAATTATACGTTGACCTTTTCAAATTTCGGAGGTGTGAATGGCAGTATTACCGGTTTCGGCCTCACTATCACCGACTTTGCCAGCAACCTTGGTCCGAATGACATCACGACGATCACTTACGACACCGGAATAAATAGTGGGACCCTTCTTACCGTTGTAGGACTACAACCTGATTACACCCAAAACTTTGTGGGATTAACGGTTGATAGCGCTGAAGCATTTACTAATATAACACTGACGTTTAATGATAACCTTTCCGGTATGCAGTGGTTTGATGAAGTAATCTACTCGGAGGTCACAAATCCGATTCCCGAACCTACTACAATGCTTCTTCTCAGTTTCGGTCTGATTGGGCTTGCCGGGGTCACCAGACGCAAGCGGAATAAATAGTCGTTTTGATTTCATGTCCTCCGAAGGCAGGGTCGAAAGGCTCTGCCTTTTTTTATTATGGATTGGCCACCCTATCAGATACGGTCATCGTATCACGATGGCGGACTGCCATCCCTATGCCTCGATACCTCTCCATTATCACACGAAATGCGAAAGTACAAATAACTGCTATATCCGTAATTTCGAGCAAAGTTATTAGTCAGAAAAAAAGCTGGCCTAAAATGAATTTCTCCATAAGACTTCGGCATAACTCTGAATAAGTGACATAAAATCTTCATCCTAAACAACGAGCTTGTCCGTAACAAACTTCGACAAAAGAAGTATGACGATGTATTTCTTTCCTATCAATCAATACCCTTATGAACAAACGGGCTTTTTGAAAAATAGATTGAAACCGACTTTTCAGGTCGGATCAATCCTTAAAAGTTCTGCTTTGCATTTCGTACTTGACAATACGTACGTTATGACGTATTTTTAATTATAATTTTTATCTTTTTGAGGTTTATCATGCCCACCTTAACAGCAACTGAAGCAAGATCTAAGCTTTATCGACTCATCGATGAAACAGCTTCTTCTCATGAACCCATTGTCATAAAGGGTAAGCGAGGGAGTGCCGTTTTAATATCGGAAGATGATTGGCGCTCCATCCAGGAAACTCTCTATTTACTGAATATTCCCGGGATGCGCAACTCGATCCGGGAAGGATTAGCCACCCCTATTGAGGAATGCTCTGGGGAAATCGATTGGTAATGTGGCGAGTCGTTTTCACAAAGCAAACTCTAAAGGATGCCAAAAAACTATCTGCTGCCGGATTACGATCAAAGGCTGAGACGTTGATAGATATCCTTCGCGAAAATCCTTATCAGACACCTCCTCCTTTTGAAAAGCTCATAGGCGATTTATCGGGAGCCTATTCACGTCGTATCAATATACAGCATCGTTTAGTTTATCAAATTATAGACGATGAAAAAACGGTCAAAGTTATTCGAATGTGGACCCATTATGAATAGTTAGGCATAATAATTTTTTAAATATGGATAAGTTTTCCAATCAGAATGTTAATAAATCAGGAGACCTGATTATGAAAACCGTATTAATCGCTACCGAAAAATCCTTTGCTCCGGATGCAAGAGATGCTGCCGTAAAGATAATGAAAGATGCCGGGCTGACGGTAAAAGTGATCGAAGATTATGTGAATAGACAAGATTTAATCGAAGTACTGACCGAGGTAAACGGCCTTATCGTCAGAAGTGACATGATTACCAAAGATATTATTAATGCCGCACCGAACCTGGAGCTTATTGTAAGAGGCGGTGCGGGTTATGATAATATTGATCATGGTTATGCGGAGCAGAAGGGAATTGTCGTAGAGAATACACCGGGGCAAAATGCAAATGCTGTTGCTGAACTTGCCTTTAAAATGATGCTTCGCTCCATAAGACGGTTAAATGGAAAACCCGGCCGTGAATTGAAAGGTAAAAAGTTAGCCATACATGGTTTTGGCAATATCGGCTCCATCATCGCAAGGCTTGGAACCGCTTTTGGAATGGATGTCCATGTCTACGATAAATTCTTAGATAAATCCAAGGCAAAAGAATACGGCGTAAAAACAGCGGAGAACCCTCAAGAATTATATACCGACGCGAACGTAGTGAGTGTGCATCTTCCCAAAAATCCAGAAACCATCAAAAGTATTGATTACGATTTAATAAAATGCATGACGGAGGAAAGTACTCTGGTAAACACGGCCCGGGCTGAAGTTATTAATGAAGAGGATTTGCTTAAAATTCTAGCGGAAAGACCGGGTTTCAAATATGCAACCGATGTTGCCCCCACCCCTGAAACTAAACAAAAGATAATTCAAATGTTTAATGATCGAGTGATCATGACTCCTAAAAAACAGGGCGCACAAACAGCGGAAGCCAATTATAATACCGCTACCGCAGCTGCAAAACAATGTGTGGAATTTTTAATCAATGGGGTTGTACTCAACGCGGTAAATAACCCTCTGCCGACGGAAATGAAAGACTTTGCCACATTAGCGCAATACCTCGGCCAATTCAACCAGGCGTTTATTCCCACCCCGAATAAAATTCGGGTTATATGTTATCATCAATTGTATCGCTATAAAGAACATTTTGCGAAATATGTACTCAAGGGCCTATTTCAAAAAGAACTGGGAAAAGAATTAACTCCCGATGAAGCATTACAAGCTGCTAATGAAAGGGGTATTGAATTAGAGTATCGAGATCCTAAAAATACCGTCGGGCATGGCGATTCAATTACTATTGATTATTGGGATGATAATAAAACCTATAGCGTAAGAGGAAGGGTTGACGAAAAGGAACTACAAATCAATAGAGTCGGAGAATTCAAAATAACCATACCGGTTGTCCCAGGTCTTTTTATCGTGGTTCAATACAATGAAACAATTGGAATGTCCGATCGAATAGGAGATGCATTAACTGTTGAAAATTACAATAAAATCAATGGAGCATTTACGCAAAACCAGAATGGAACCAAAGCGATGACTTTTCTGCGAGTTGAAAGAAACAGCGATGAAGGCAAAAGTCTAAAAGATATTATTGAAAAAGATATCAAAACCATTCCTAATGTATATAGAGCTTTGGTCGTTGATTTAAGGTAATTAAATGGTAACTATTCAGCGTAATTTAAATTAATACTACTCTTCCGTGACAAAGTCCGGAAGCTTTCCATCAAAGAGCAGGCGTAAAGCTTGG
>JAFGES010000111.1 GCA_016931455.1 Desulfobacterales bacterium
GACTGAAAATAAAAATGCCGAGAAATCAACAGTACCAGCTTAGGGGGGTCGCCGGCACCGGGGGGAGATCCTCGGCATTTTATATCTTTGTTTTGTGGAAATATAAATCAAGTGGATCAAAAAGTAAATACAGGATTTCATGTATTTTTGGGGGTAGAGGTTGGTGCTCTATCTATGGATAAAAGCTATTAATTCTGTCAGTGGTGAGATCAATGTTTGAAATTTTTACTTGCTTTGAATCGGCTTTTTTCTCCATATTACTTTCAGCTTTTAGGTTTGTGGATTGTTGTTGATTTGTTTTCTTTCGCAAGTAAAATAATAACAATACACTATATATACAAATAGATTTAATTAAAGTTGATAATAATTGTATTAAATTATAGTAGTTTCAATCAGATTATTAGAGATAAATCTATTTGAGCTAAATTATTCTAAAGGGGTGTTGGGATCATAGTTATGATAAATCAACATTTTAATTATAAACGGTTTGCCATTCTTCAGGAATTGGATGATTTATTAAACACGACTTGGAATTTAAAAAAAGTTTTAAAATTTATACTTCAAGCGGCTCTCGAGTTTACGAATAGTACGAACGGAAATGGGAGCATTTCTCTTGTCAAGGAGCGAGGTAATAAACAATATTTAATTCTCTACCTTATTGCTGCAGAAGGCTATGAGGATAAAAAATATCTTTCTTTTAATTCTGAAAAAGGAATTCAGCTACAAGCAATTAAAAGAAAGAGGACCATAAATATAAATTATGGTGATGATGATTGGCAGAAATATTACTATGAGCGGATGCCCAACATAAAGTCAGAACTCGTGGTTCCGCTCAAAGTAAGAGGAAAACCCGTTGGTGTAATAAGTTTGGAGAGTCCCAAAAAATTTGCATTTACAAAAACTGACGAGGAAATAGTAGAAAGATTGGCAAAAAAGGCGATTATTGCAATCCAACGAACTCGACTCATTAATAGCATTAAAGAAATCGGTATTGCAGGTTGTACAAAAAAAGAGAGTGATTTAGTAGAACTAATTCTTAAAAGGGCATCTGAGTTTTTAGGAGCATACGTCGCTTCATTCTGGAAATACCATGATTTTTCTGAAAAATTTATATTCCAACAATGTATTGGATATAATGATGAACTATGGGAAAGAAGTATTGAAATAAGCTTTAGGGGTAGCTTTTTTGGCAAAGTGATTAAAGGCAAAAAGATTAGCATCGAAAAATTGGAAAGTATATGCAAGAATAAAAATTTCAAACAAGACTATTTCTGTAAACTTTTAAACGATGGGCTGAAAAGTATTATTTCTATTCCGCTTTTTGTGAATAATATTCCAGTTGGAATTATCAACCTGTATATTGAGGAGGAATTAAATAAAGAGAAATGGAAGGATAGCTGGGAAAATAACTTTTTGGACGTATTTGCTGCTCAGGCATCTATAGCAATTTATAATCATGAAATTTATAAAGATTTGGAAGAATCAATCGACCGATCCAGTTTTTCTTACATTCGCGATATGATTAGATTGATTACGCATCGTCTCAATAATTCGGTCGGGAATATTCGCGCAGATGCAATCGATTTATTAGCTCATTCACCCACATTGGATACAAATTCAAGGTTTGTAATAGAAGGCATAAAAGAGGAGGCTGAAAAAGCACTCAGGGTTCCGGAAGAGCTGGGTAATTTTGTCGCAAGACTCGATACGGAAAAGGTGTCGGTTAAAGTGAATGAAGTCATCCAGCAGATTTTATCGCAAGAAAAATATGACGGCATTGAGTTTAATCTAGCGAATCTTGATGGAATTCCACCCGCAAAGGCGAATTATGGGATACTCAGGGAAATTTTTGCCGAGTTATTTAAAAATGCTTCACGAGCTATGCCAAATGGAGGAGAAATTACCATTTCCGCAAAAGTATGGTCAAATGATCGTCTGAGGATCAGTATAAATGATACTGGTTACGGTATTGAAAAAAGTGACTTGAAAAAAATATTCGATTATGGTTTTACCTGTTGGAGAGATGGAAAAGGCGTCGGCGATGGATTGGCAATAATTCAAACCACAATTGAAGTTGATCACAAAGGTAGAGTATTTGTGGATAGCAAAGTTGGTGTGGGTACGACATTTATTATTGAATTGCCAGTATATTTGGGTTGAAATGGGAGAAAAATTATGGAAAAGAGCAAAAAATGGATTGCGTTAGTTGTAGAAGACGACAAAAAGTGGCTTGATAGAGTCAAAAACCTCTTGGAGGAAAATGGCTTTTATGTCGTCGTTTCGGAAAATTTGAGCAACGCATTGAAAATTCTTGAAACAGGGCAAAACTTTCATTTTGCCCATATCGATTTGCAGTTAGATAAAAACACACTGGTGGAAGACTCCTTTGAGGGGTGGAAAGTACTTGAAACGATTTTTAACAAAGGAATGAAAAAAATTGCACCTATATGCATTCTGACTGGTTATATGGACGAAAAAGATGTTCAAGATCGAATGAAGGTGATAAAAGATCATGAGGCAACGTTTTTTATGTCGAAAAAAGACTGGGATCCAACAACATACATCAAAACAATCATCGATGCTGTCAGCAAATTAGATGTTCAATTTTTCATCAATAAAAATTTACTATAGGATTATGAAAAGAGCAATCGTTGTAGAAGATGATACCAAGTGGCGAAATCGAATTGCCGGAATTTTGCAGAACGAGGGCTATACAGTTATAACATTCAACAAATACTCGGATAGAGTTCGGTTTGAAGTGGCGCAATCCAATTATGATCTCTTGGTTGTTGATCTCAAGTTGAATCATTTGGAATTAAGCAAAAATGAAGGATTTGAGATCATTTCACTTGCGCGTCATAAGAATGTTGGCATTCCCGTCATACTCATATCAGGCTATATTGATTTTGATGGAAAGCTGGTAGAGAAAGCTCTTATGGACTATAAAGTACATAAAGTCATTTTCAAGAGCGATTGGGATGCTGCCGCATTTATAAAAGTAGTAAATGACACCATTGCAACGACTGAAGAATTTTACAAAAATCAAGATTCGAAAAGCCTCGGCAAACAGAATATCACAATAATCAATTTTCAGGGAAATCAATATATCGGTGATGTTGGTTTCACGATTGATAAATCCAATTATATCTGTTCTCTGGACGAACTTGAAGAAAGGCTCTCCGAAAAAATGAACGCTACCATTCGCAGCTACTCAAACGATCTAAAAAGTGACGTTGAGATGATTCTTTCTTACGTTCGCGATGACGTTCTTACGCTCAAAGATATCACCCAGAGTATATTTGATGTTTTTAATAGATTGAAAGATCATGATGAAACAATAAAAAGGTACTTTGAAGAATGGAGAGAAAATTCAAAAATTTCAGATAATAAATTAGAGCTCGCCATTTCGCTCATTCCAGGAATCCTAAAGTTTAAGAAAAATATTGATCTTGACAAATGTCTGAAGAATTTGGCCCAGTCCTATGACAAAGCAACTTTTGCGATTTACGAAAGACTGGCTACTTTCTATTATGAATTGAAAGAAAAGGCCAGAGCTGTCTGAGTTTTTTGAAGAGTCTACTGTTTGACCGTACTCTAGTAGTAAAATATCAAAGCATCAGATGACGAGAAGGGCAAATGTCGCTTTGTTAAATGATTGGAATCGCCAGGTATTTTTAACTTGATATATTGGAACAAATCGAGCAAATTTCTACGAATCCCCATATTCACTGACAGGATTGAGGATCAGTTCATCAGAAGAAGAATAGGATTATCATGAGAAAAGATGGTATGCTGTTATTCATCAATGTTGCTTTAGGGCTATGCCTCGGCGCCGGCGTGGCAACATTTGTATCGCAAATTACCGGCTGCAATGAACAATCGACAGTGAATGAAATAGGGCTCGAAACAAAAGTAATTGTGCTCATTTTTCTTTTTACAATATATTTTGCCAATATTTTAAGGACCTTTTTGGGTTTTGTCAAATTTTATCAAGATGAATCACTCTACGATCCGGATTATGAGAAACATATTGGTGATCCAGGCAAATTATACAATATTAGATTAATCGATTTTATCGCGATGATGTTCATCATACTTTGCCTGATTTTTCAGGGAATGATCCTTCATCTCTATACAGTCTTTGCATGGGTCTTTTTTATCTCATCGGTTCTTTTTGTTGTACGCAACCTGATCTTGACGCTGTCGTTTAAATCAAATAAAAATGCTTCTGTAGCTGCCGCTGTTGATGAGGATGAAATAGAACAGCGAACTGATGTTGTGACAAATTGGCTTGTTTTAGATTCTCTGTTTCTGATCCCGGCTTTGATATTAATCCTTGGAGGGAATCAATCAGAATCGATGCGTAATTTATTATTTGGATTTAGTGCGGCCATATTGCTCATCATCTCATGGTATGACATCTGGAGAAACAGGACCTATTATTTTGGGAGCACGCCCCATGCCGCCTGATAACAATATATTAAAACATACAAAAAACACATATCTTTTCCACGCGGACATTGAGAAATCACTCGAGCACTACTATTCTGCACTGAATCAAACGAATCATCAAGAGGTCTCTGATTATGGACATTCGTTAATTTATTTTTTGCAGTCAGCACGTAACTTTTGGGCTTACAGCCTGGACGAGGATAATTCGTTAATTACCATTACAACAAGGTATCCCCAGGGACGCAAGCCATATGTACTCGTCTATCCCATCGGAAATAACATAAAAAAGCTTTCCGAGAGATGTTATGATATTGCATTACAAATAAGAAAATTGACAGGCGAGAAAGTTATCTTAAAAAAGGTGCCGCAAAGGAGTTATGAGCATTTTATCAGATTGGGCTTTACTGATTATAGAGAAGGCGATGGCTGGAATGTAAGTGACAAAAATAACGATAACCAGAAAGACTATAAATATGACGATGACTCATATCCTGAATTTCTAATTGACGTGGATCATTATGTCAGGGGGATGGCTATAGAAAACAATGTACCAGTTCCTTATTCTCCAAAAACTGAAAATCTTCGTGGATATGCACGTCGATTCATTCGTTGGCTCGAACGAGAGAAATGTGAAATAAAAGTGCATATGCTTGACTGCGAAAAGGATGTTACTGCACTTTTTACTATGATCCATAAATGGGCTCAGTTTAGAAAAGAACGTCATCCCAAAGAAGATTTGAATGACTTGATCGACTCGCACAAGTGTTTCCCGAACGGTCTGCTGCAAATTCGCCATAGAACAAATAACAATTCAATTTTTGTAAGAGAGAAGCTAAAAAATTCAGTCATTCTGACCATCTATAAAAAATCAAAAGGCAAAATTTTAGAGTCTGTCGCGGGATTTGGCCTCATGGATGCCATTTCATCCAATACTGCTGGAATTTATTCCGAGATTGCCTTGCATCAAAGAGAAAAGAGCAAAGATATCTCATGGGAAAATATTTCAGAATCCGGAATTCCTGGCTGCTCTGAAGTATTATTGCTCTTTTTACTCCAAATGGCAGCCGAAAAAGGCTTTCGATACATTAATTTTGGCGGATCTGAGGATGAGAAGCTCCGTGAAAATCGGCGATTTAAATTTCCTATATTTAATGAAAATGAGATGAAGCATTTAGTGCTTTATTAGTATAATTTTTCGAAAGTCATTTGATGAAATGGTAGTGTAGATTAGCATTCTGCAAGTTCTTCGTGCCCTTTAACCTATGAATAATAATGATATCGACAAATGAATAAAATGTTTGCGAAGGAAGAATATGTCACTCATTAAATCATTGGAATTATCAGATATTAACGATCTAAAGTATTCTTATAGATCGAGCTGGTATCTGCTGGTCGGTACATTTTTTGCGATAGGAACAGGTGTTGCTTTGGGAATTGCTTTTGAGTATGTTGCACTGCCGCAAGACTGGCACAAAATTCTTCTTGGAATGCTTTGTGGTCTACTTTTTGTCAATGTTTTTTTAATGATCATGCATTTATATTTTGTTTATCACGGATATAAAGCGGTTCAAACTGGATATGAAGCGATTTCGAAGATCGACCAGGCGATTTCAGAGATAGATGAAAATGTGAAAAAAAGTCACAAAACACTCAAGTTTGTTTTCGATGCCGAGGCAGCGATGCGATCCATGCAAAAAAATCGCAATCAGCTTTTGGATATTCAATATGCAAAACAGATGGAACGGGCTTCGGCTGATAATCGAATCGAAAGTGTTGCTTTGGCCATTTCTGATGTGAGTTTGGAGCTGGCCGGCGGTGAGGATTCATTTCAAGAAATAATTGCTGAAAATTTAGCCCAGCAGGTCGCTTATGAATATTTTATACCTTCAGACAAAAAGGTCCGTCGAATGATCCAGCAGATCTTTCGATCTTTTATCATTAAACTGGAAGAAAATGGCAACGATATAGATGATAAAGAGCGTATTAGAAAACTTTTTCGTGACATATTTCGTGTCCATGTTGTAAACGGCGTTCAGATTATGAATACGTGCGTCGTCATCAATCCCAAAGATACGGAACCATATGGGTGGATCGTCCCGGTTCTGAAAAACCCGGAACTGATGGTGCGGATTGATGAACATTATCATGACCTCATATGTGATCAGATGGATGAATGGCGTGAACGAGAAGAGCGTGAGGGAAAGGGCTCGTTTTTCCCCGAGCAACATCCGGAATTTATTGACATTTGGCTGTAATATGATCCACCTGCCTTATTTGAAAAAATTCAAATGGTCGTACCTGGATCGTGAGCGAATGAAACAGGTTCTCAGACAAAACGATGATCCCTTCTCTTATACAAATAATAACCTCTATATAATTCAAGCAGCTCGCAGTAAGCCCCAAATGTATGACGATGGAGCTAATTTTTTTCTTTTTTGCCAGGCCAGAGAGTTGGAGAGAAAGTGGATGGTTATTATGCCGCACGGTCCTGATGTACATAAGCATATGCTACAGCTAGGACATGACTTGAAGGCAAAGTACGGCGAACAGTTACTGATAAAGAAGGTAAATTCTGAATTTAAAAAAAAGTTAGAGACGACGGGCTACTTTAAAGAAGTACCATTGGCAAAATATGGCGAAAAGAGAGACATTGCCTTGCTTCCAGACGATATTTTCCCGGAGAGCATCATAAAATTTCAAAAGATTTTTGGCGCACATCTGAAAAGTGAAGCAAATCCGTTTGAAAAGTATCCTATTCTCAAAAAAAGTCTTCGCGAGCGGTATCGCAGTTTTATCTACAGAAACAGGAGTTACATTGAAATCGTGACGATAGCGCAACTAAAAGAATTGAAGAAATTGAAAGATTTGGATAATCTCTTTAATCGTTGGATTGTTGACCTAAAACGAAGATATAAAAAGGCGCAAATCAGCTATCCGAAAAAGCAAAAATACTTTACCAGTCCATATAACAAAATGATAAAATACGCTATTAAGAACAATGGGCTATATCCGTCATACATCATCAAGCTAAATGGTGTTATCGCGGGTGCATCAATTTATGGTAAAACGGCTGAAAGGGCTTGCGCACAGTATTTGAACATTGCAGATACGCAATTCCGGGATGCAGCAGAATTTGCCATACTATATGCACTGCAAGATTTGCATGAGAAATATAATATCGATTGGGTGAACTGTGGCGGGGCTGAATATGAGGGATTGCATAACTTTATTCAAAAGTTCTCTCCAGAGTACAGACAGATGTACTATATGACCTATGTATAGAAAAGTTGATGAAATTTATATGCTGAAAGAAAGCATCATAAATGCGTCCAATAAAATCTTGCGCGTGTAAAAGAACTCATACTGAGCCAGCGGGATAATTGGGGTATATTATATGGATTTAAATAAATGATCCTTTTCAGTATTTACAATGCTAGGATTCTTTATGGATATAATCGAAAAAACAATTAGAATGCCTCCTATTAAATAGTATATATTAAAATCTTCAACATCAAATATAAATAGCCAAAAGGTTGAGAGTAGAGGTATAAGGAAGGCAACTGCAGCAATTTTATTGACGACTTTTTTTCTCATTGCTTTTTCCCAGCATTGAATGGCTATGCCAAGAGGAAATAGACCTATGAATAAAGAATATTCCAGGGTGGCAAGAATATCTGGAACATTTGGGCACTCTCTTATCCACCAGAATGTGGCACTTAATAAAGCGCTGCCGCCAACAATTGCTGACAGATGGCTATCCTTTCCATTTGTACTCAGAAAAATTGAAAAGAGCGCCCATAAAAAAGCTGCTGTAAGTCCCATGAGTGGGCCGATATAAACCGTTGTGGTTGATAAATTAAGGCATTTTGAATTCAAGAGTACAATAACGCCAATGAATGCGACAACAAATTTAGAGGTCTGGCCTCTGTTTCTATTCAATTCAGGTATGTCGGATTCGTTTGGCACAATTTGTGTTTTTTTCAGCATTTTATAGAAAAACTTGTTGCGATTACGAGGATTGCTGAATAAATAATCTGCCAATAAAAATAAAAAAAGCGGCCATAAATAATTAAGCAAATTCGTTTCCACGACAGGACCGATTTGTAGCCCCCAAAATAGCAGCACGTGATAGCCAAAGAAAAGAATTGTTCCAATAGCCGTTATCAAGATGGATTTCAGAGAAAATAAATCTTTTAGCTCTTTTGTCTTGCCTGAGAACAAAACTTTGTAGAAGAAAAGATAGACCGCTGAAAAAGCAAACGAGGGGAAAATGATCGCGGAAAAATCTAACGAATGAAACGCTTTTTTAATCACGACTGCTTGCAAGGACCACAAAATAACAGGAGGGAACGCTAACAAGGTTGAATACTTGCCAATCCTCCGTCTTATATATTTAATTGATTTCATTACTATGTTGTTATTGATAATGGTTTGACCATATTTAGGCAAAAAATATGCCTTTTTCGCAATAAAATCATGATATACTCTACTCTATCCTGTTTTTGTTTGAAAAAAATATACTGATGTAACAATAAAAATGCCGCCAGGTAAATATCCAATTTTAAATGGCTCGATTCCCCCTAGAAATAGCCACAGCGTTGATAGCAAGGGTATTAAAAATGATAGAGAGGCTATCTTTTGTACAAAATTCTCTCGGATGGCCACTTCCCAGCATTGCATGGCTATCCCAAAAGGGAAAATGCCGAGGACGATAGAAATCCAAATAGATTTCGAAATCTCAGGTCGACCCTTCAGAACCCATATGAGGGCGGTCAATAATGCGGAATAAAAAATATATGCTGTCAAATGACTTTGATTTTTTGTTTTTTTTAGGTATATACAAAAAGATGCCCATAAAATTGCGGCGATCAATCCCAGGCAGGGTCCTAATTTAAGTGCTAGTTTATTGCCAGTCATATCGTGGTTATTTGATAAAAAGAGAACGCAGACGAATGCGATAATGAAAAGAAAAATGCCAGTTCCTGTTTTATTGCCATTTGCACTCAAAAGATATCTGGCTAAAATAAATAATATAACCGGCCAAAGATAATTCAACAAATTTGTTACGACTTTGGGGCCTTCTTGCAGTCCCCAATAATAGAGGATTATTGAGCCGCCAAAAAATATTGCACCCAATACGTGAATGAAAACCATTTTGGGAGACAGAGCTGAAAAAAAAGCATCTGAGCGACGTCCCGAATAGATTATTTTGAAAATAATGAGATAGATTGTTGCTGATGCGAAAGCGGGAAAGAGAAGTGCAGAAAAATCTGTTTCCGGCAACGAAGAACAAAGCACAGCTTGAAGTGACCAGAAAAGAATGGGTGGAATGACAAAAACGATCGGTCTTTTTTGAACCAGATTCTCTAATGGCTGCGAAAATTTTTGTTGTTTTAGAACGATCATGACCTTGTACAAAAGAATTCATTTAATACGAAAAGTTATACATTTGTCGCTTTATAATAGAAATATGGCGATCATGTCATAGTGACTTGTTCGAATTGATTATGACATCTTATATATACACTCCGAAAAACCTAAATGCCGAGATGATAGAGCAATAGTTTGGTTAAAATTCTAAAGATGGTAATCATAAATCCAAAAGGGAGGCCAAAATGGACGAACAAACGAGCATTGTGGATGAGAGCTACTATAACTACACGAATGAAGCATTAAAAAAGCTAAATAGCGAAACGATCAAGTTTTTTAGTTCCATAGAACGAGTCGAAAACTATTCCCGGCCGAAAGACCAACAGAAAAGAGGCGCGGCAAGAGAGCATCTCAAGCTGACCGATGCGACAGTAAAAAAAGAGTGGATTTATCATTCTCCTAAATTAAGCCGACCGGAATTTGCCGAGCTACTAAAGTGCGCAGAAACATTTAATGCATATTACAAGCATGTTATGAGTCCGGTTTTTGAAGAATATAAAAAAATTGATGCGGCGCAACTGGATGAGCAATCAAAAGAAGAGTATTATATTCATGCGATAAATGCGCTTGAAAAAGACTGGAATTTTCATCGAGCATTCCACAAAGTATTCCACGACACGGCTCCTGAGCCGGTGGTCTATATCGATTTGCAAGCTTTTTGTGCGACGCGACATGTGCGTTTCCTCATGCGAGAATTATTCCATTATTTGGAAGGAAATTATGTGACGACGCTGCAAAAAGTGAAAGTCTACATTCCGCATCTGCAATTTATGAAAAAGTCGGTCGAGCTACCTTATACCGCACATCAGGATTTATCTTTAAACAGCATCATCGCTGACTATCTGATTAAAGAAGACATCCAGTCGATCGATGAATTAATCGAAAAGGCGCACAGAATATACAATTTTGCGGCAGATGTCGAAAAAGAGAAACCGGAACCCATTTTTATCAACACTTCATTCTACATTGATCGGCAAAAATATTTTGATTGTATACTGACCTGGCTTCATTCCCTCAAGTCTCGTCAATTTGATTTTTCTTCTCCGGAAAAAAAGTACGAGTGGGCACAA
>JAFGES010000112.1 GCA_016931455.1 Desulfobacterales bacterium
GTCCAGTTCCTGGTTCCGGCGCAAGGCGACGGGATCAGGAGCTGGACGAAGTCAGCACCGCATTCCTGGCGGCGCAGCCGCCAGGAATAAGTTATTCTATGGTTTCTTTATAACTTACTACCCGATTTTAAGTTTGACAATAAAAATGTAGATATGCTAATAGTTTATAACCATATATCATTCCAATGAGATGAATATAAAGAAGATGGATATCATTTAATGCTGAGTATACCTCCAGCCCTCATGCGGTCTTACGATATATTGCTTAATCGAAAAGGTATTCATAACAACCACCGGCCTCATTATAAAAAATGGCTACGTTACTACCTGGATTTTTGCAATAAATATGAATACAATCCGAAAGACAGAAAAAGTTTCCCGGCTTTCAACGATAAACTCAGGAACAAAAAGCAGTCTGAATCCTTGCGAAAACAGGCATATTTTGCAGTATCTCTGTATTATGAGATTACTACATCCAACTGTAATACAGAAATAACTTCGGCACAGTCGCCTGCGCCTACTATATATAGGAAATCGTCTGAGGTAGCGGACCAACGGAACAACCCCTTTGTCCCAACAGATTACACTTTTCCGACGGAAATTAAAGAACCGGTACGCCCTCAATCTATGATTGCCGAAGAGATGAGAGGAGGTAGCGCTCGATTAAAATTGACGAATGCAAGTTGGGTGTCAGTTTATGACAAACTGAATTCTGCCGTCAAAGTACGGCATTATTCGCCCAAAACCTTGGTCGCCTATAAAAATTGGACAAGGAAATTTCAGGCCTTTACCAAAAGTAAAGATCCACATTTATTGAACATGAATGATGTGAAGGGTTTTTTAACACATCTGGCTGTGGTACGAAAAGTATCGGCATCCAGTCAGAATCAGGCATTTAATGCACTCTTGTTTTTGTTCAGGCATGTTCTTGAAAAAGAATTTGAACAAGTGGAAGGAGTGGTCAGAGCCAAAAGAAAAGCCTATATTCCGGTTATCTTGTCACGGAAAGAAGTAAACCGGGTCATTGGCCGGCTGAATTATCCATATGACTTGATCGTGAAATTATTATACGGTTGCGGGTTGCGTCTTTTCGAATGTATGAAGCTGCGGGTCCAGGATTTGAATTTTGGCATGCAGCGGATAACGATCCATGACGGAAAAGGGGAAAAAGATCGCGCGGTGCCTTTACCGAAAAAGCTGGTGCGTGAGTTGAAAGCGCAAATTAAAACCGCGGCGCGTGTACACCAGGAGGATTTGCAGGCCGGTTATGCGGGAACATTTTTGCCGGATCTGTTGGCAGATAAGTATAAAAACGCAGCCAAAGAATTTCCGTGGCAATGGTTGTTTCCGGCCAAAACCTTGACACTGGTTCCGGAACTTGAGGAATACCGCCGATATCATTTGCACGAGTCACATGTACAAAAGGCAATTAAGAGAGCGGTGCAAAAAGCTTCGATTCCAAAACGAGCCTCAGCCCATACTTTCCGGCACAGTTTTGCGAGCCATTTGTTGCAGGCGAATTATGATATTCGCACGATTCAGGAGTTATTGGGGCATAGCAGTGTGAAGACGACGATGATTTACACTCATACTCTGCGTAGTATGACACTTAAAGAAGCGAAAAGTCCGCTGGATTTTTAGTAAAAGCGGGAGGAGCGATGTTGATAAAACTCAGAAAAGGCAAACAAAAAATACCGGAATATAATTATCAAAAAGATACCCGGTATTTTGCTCAAATTGCTGAAGACCTATCAGAAGCCGGTGCAAAAGAATTGGTCGAACTTGGGGCTGAAGATGTCGCTCCGGAATTTCGTGGGATTTATTTTAAAGCCGATAAAGCGACGCTGTACCGGATCAATTACTTGTCAAGGCTTATTTCAAGATGTCTTGCGCCGCTGATATCATTTGATTGCCCGGATACTGAAACGTTGTACAAGACGGCAAAAAAAATCCAATGGGAAGATTTCTTTTTTGAAAACAGCACATTTGCTGTGAGCAGTAATGTTTCCAACAGTACGATTTCACATTCAAAATACGCCTCTCTTCGTCTTAAAGATGCGGTTGTGGATTATTTCAGAGAAAAAACCGGTAAACGCCCAAATGTGTCCGTCATTAATCCGGATATCCATCTGAATCTTCATATCGTGGAGAACAAAGCGGATATAAGCCTTGATACTTCAGGCGACGCGCTTCACAGGCGAGGTTATCGGGTCGAGACGGTATCCGCGCCCATGCAGGAAACCGTTGCGGCAGCCATTATTAGGTTTTCCGAATGGGATGGCGATGTGCCGTTATATGATCCCATGTGCGGTTCCGGGACGCTGTTGTGTGAGGCGCTGATGCGCTATTGCAGAGTTCCTGCGGGTATTTTCAGGGAAAAATTCGGTTTTGAATTTCTGCCTGATTTTTACAAATCGGTCTGGAAACAGGTCAAAAGAGAGGCTGATGAAAAAATCCGAAAATTACCCAAGGGGTTGATTGCCGGCAGTGACCTTTCCGAACAGGCGGTAACGGCTTCAAAGACCAACCTCATGGGGCTTCACTACGGCAGTAACGTCAAAGTTGAAAAAGCGGATTTTACTTGTTTGCCCGGCCTTGAGGGCCGGATCATTGTGACCAATCCACCCTATGGCATCCGAATGGGAAGCGACCAGGACCTTGATGCATTTTACAAAACCCTAGGTGACTTTCTGAAACAAAAATGCAAAGGCTCGACTGCCTACATTTATTTCGGCGAACCGAAATATATTAAAAAAATAGGTCTGAAAGCATTATGGAAAAAACCGATCCAGACCGGCGGACTTGAAGGCAGACTGGTTAAATATGAAATGTACTAGCCCGGGATTCGGTTTCAGGATGAAACAAGCTGCAATACAATTGCCGTGCGAGTCGGCAGATAGAGACTGAGATAATGTCGCTTCGGTTTATTTTCATTGTCCGGAAGCGTGAAATGATATTGATTGGGAATCAGTCGACCATGCCCATCGTATTCGGTTGCATCACTGTCAAAAATCATTCGGTATTTTCCAGGCGTTGCTTCGAGGCGGTAGTCATTGTACGAATGCGTTGAATGGAAATTAAATACAAAAATCAGATTTCCACGCTCAAAAGCAAGAATTTTATCATCGGAATGCTCCCATAAAAGACGGAGTTGCGAAAACTCCAACACACGAAATTCTTTGACCAGTTTGATCATGTCATAGTCAAAACGTGCTAAAAAATGATATTTAAGATTAGAATTATCGACAAGATGCCACTGGCGCCTCGCATAGTGAAGCGACCATTGATTACCTTCACGCGGAAAATCAATCCATTCCGGATGCCCGAATTCATTCCCCATAAAATTGAGATAGCCGCCATCGGCCGTTGTCAGGGTAATAAACCGTATCATTTTGTGAAGCGCTATGCCGCGGTCAACCCGAATATTTTGATCCGAAACGCGCATGTATTGATACATATCCGAACCGATCAATCGAAAAATAAGCGTCTGGTCACCGACAAGCGCTTGATCATGCGATTCAGCATAGCTGATGGTTTGCTCTTCCCGACGTCGGTTCGTCAGTTCATACCACATCTGACCCATATGCCAGTGATCGTCTGAAATATCTTTGACTGCCCGAATCCAGTAGTCCGGAATACCCATTGCAAACCGGTAATCAAATCCCACACCACCATCGGAAATCGGGACGGCTAGCCCCGGCATTCCGCTGATGTCTTCAGCAATCGTTAAGGCATCCGGGCGCACATTATGGATAAGCTTATTTGCTAGGTATAAATAGGTGACGGCATCCTCATCCACACTAGAGTCAAAATAATTTTCATAAGAAGTAAAGGCTTTGCCCAATCCATGGTGGTCGTAGAGCATGCTGGTAATACCGTCAAAACGAAAACCGTCGAAATGATATTCATCGAGCCAAAAGCGACAGTTTGAAAGCAGAAAATGAAGGACCTGGGGCTTTGCATAGTCAAAACACCGGGAATCCCATGCATCATGAAATCCTCGTGGGCCTTTATGAAAATATTGATATAAAGTACCATCGAAACGGCTAAGCCCCTCTACTTCATTTCGAACGGCATGTGAATGGACCAGATCCATAATCACTTTAAGCCCTAACGCATGCGCGGCATCGATTAATTCCTTCAATTCCTCGGGTGTTCCAAATCGAGATGAAGCCGCAAAAAAATTTGAGACATGATATCCAAAAGATCCATAATACGGATGTTCAGGAATGGCCATCAACTGAAGGGTATTATATCCGGCTTTAACAATTCGGGGTAAAATATTTTGAGTAAATTCTTGATAAGATCCAATTTTTTTTTCTTCTTGTGCCATCCCGACATGCGCTTCATAGATGAACAATTTTTTCGATCTAGAGCGAACATCATGATGCTGCCAACGATATGGAGAAATCGGCATCCAGACTTGAGCATTATAAATCAAGCTAACCGGATCCTGTAACACACGCCTGGCATAAACAGGTATACGGTCACCTTCCCCACCCGGCCAGTGGAGGCGGAGCCGATAGAGATCCCCATGCCCCAATTTTTCCGGAGTCAGTCGTATTTCCCAAACTCCTTCCGAATTAATCCGCTCTAAGGCAAACGTTTTTTTTTCCGTCCAGTCATTCATTACACCTATGAGATGAATTGCGGTTGCATTCGGCGCCCATTCTCGAAAAACCCATTTGTTTTCCCGATAATGAAGGCCGAAATACTCATGACCGGATGCAAAATCAGCCAGACTCATTTTGCCTTGAGTGAGTCGGTCCTCAGTCCCCTGAAAATTTGATATCCGACGTTCAATGATTTTTTCATACGGTTGCAGCAGTGGATCGGTATCCAACATGCGTTGTAAGAGTTCTTTTTTATGCATGGAATTTATAGCGTTTTTCATTCGGATTCAATAACTAGTGGACGATTTAACATTTTTTCATAAAGGTCGATGTATTGCCGGGCTGTCACCTCATGATTAAATGTGGCAGCGCTTTGTTTCATGATTCGCTGAATTTGTGTGTTTTTAACGCTTTCCGGTAGGTTATAGAAAGCCATGGCTTGGTTGATCGCCCAATAAAATCCATTGGAATCAAAAACATTAAATAAAAATCCATTCCCCTCATTCTTTTCAATATCTAGATGCACGACCGTGTCGTGTATTCCTCCAGTGTCATGAGCTACCGGTAAGGAGCCGTAAATAGGGCCGATCATTTGCGGAAGACCACAGGGTTCAAAACTGGAAGGCATCATAATAAAATCAGATGCTCCATAGGCTATACGAGACAACTTTTCATCAAAGTCACAGATCGCGACGCGATCACCAATCTGATGAAACTTGACAATATCTTTAAAATGCCTCTGAAAATCGCCACTACCAACAAAAACGATTTGCAAGTTTTGTTCCCAATACCGCGAAATAACTTTATACAAAATTTCTGCTAACAATTGGCAGCCTTTTTGTATCGGATCAAGCCGTGAAGGCCAAAAAAAAATAGGTGCCGCGTCATCTTGAATTAATGTGAACATTTCTTGCAGAAAAATTTTATTCTTTTTCTTTGCAACCAACTGGTTGCGATACGTATAGCACTGCGCCAAAGCCGTGTCTGTCGATGGATTAAACGAAGGATCCGGTGCATTCAGGATGCCGACGGCACAATTGGCATAAAATTTATTGCTTAACTCCTGCTGCAGATGTTCGGTGACAAAACCATGCCGCCCTTGGACAACTTCCTTTAAAAAGGTTGGACTGACCGTATTGACAAAATGAGCTGCAAAAACACCGCTGGTCAGAAAATCCACTGGGTTGGTGTTACGGGTATTTTCGTAATCATAGGCCATATTTTCATAATAAAGGTATTGCCAGAATGAAGCAGCATCGATCCCTTTGTCCTCAATATGAGACAAAAAATTTTTGACTGTGTGGATATTATGAATCGTAAACAGACAGGGAATGTTCAGTTGCCGTGCCATCGCCGGAATGAGACCGGTCATCCAATCATTGCAATGAATTAGATCCGGCTGGACATAAGGTACGATATTATTGATGACCTCTCGTTGAAACGCAAGACTGATCTTTGTATCTTCCCACCAGTAACCGGAATATACACGATCCAAGTAGAAAAAGGCTCGGTCTTCAGCAAGATGAATTCTATCCTCAGGCATTTTGTTTTGAATGGTATTAAGCTCCCGTTTTATAAAAGGAGCTAATTGAGCATGAAACAGTGCACGGTAATCGGGCAGAGCGACATGCACGTCGGCACCCTGATCAAAAAGGGCGCTGATCAACGCAGCGGAAACATCGGCAAGTCCACCGGCTTTAGCAGACAGCCCGTCGAAAAAATAGCCCATACCACTGGGAAGATAAGTAACTTCAGGAGTCACAATAAGAATACGCGGTTTTCTTTTTTGATTTATCATGCTCTTTTGCTCCTTAAGATATTTTTATGCCCAAGTAATAAATCCGGGAGTAAATCTGAGCCAACTATCTCCTCGGGGCGTTACACGAACACTAAAACCATATCGACCGGAATCATTGCAAGTTATTCTACAAGCATACTGATACCTGCTGCCGCCTCGGTCTTCAACCACGGCCATTTCCTCTGTAAAACCGTTAGCCAGAGTATTCAAAGACTGCATATGTCCGTAATATAGTTCAACCGTTACCTCTGCAGGACTAATTTTGTCAAGATGCACCACAGCAGTAACTCCGAAAGATTCTCCAACCCGAAATGGTCCCTCGGCATCCCTTACAGGAGGCTCTACTCGAATATTGCTCCAAAGAAAACGTAATCGCTGATGCTGGGTGACTAAATTTTTAGCTGCAGAGGCATCATCGGCAACCAAATTCTTTAAATTTTTTGCAGCCGGCAAATAAAATCTTTTTTCATATTCTCCCACCATTCGATGGCTGCAAAAAGTGAGCATTGCCATCTTGATTGCCTCTTTCATCATTTTAACCCAATTAACGGGGACATCACCATATCTTCGTTCATAAAAACATGGAATCACCTCATTTTCCAGAACATTATAAAGTGCCTGGCTTTCGACCGCATCTTGGTACTCAGGATCATGGTATTCTTCTCCTTGACCGATCGGCCATCCACGTTCTTCGGAATATCCTTCGCACCACCAGCCGTCGAGGACACTCACGTGAAGCACACCATTGACTGCTGCTTTCATACCGGAAGTACCACAAGCCTCAAAAGGTCGCCGGGGAGTATTGAGCCAAACATCGGCCCCCTGCAGTAGGCGGCGTGCCATATGGATGTCGTAGTTCTCAAGAAAGATAATTCGTCGTCTTGCACTAGGTCTGCGGGCAAACTGGACAATGCGTCGAATCATTTCTTTGCCCTCATTGTCTTTGGGATGGGCTTTTCCTGCAAAAATAAACTGCACCGGATAAGTTTCTGAATTGAGAATCGATTCAAAGCGTTCGGGATCGTTAAGTAAAAGATTCGCTCGCTTATAGGTAGCAAATCGGCGTGCAAAAGCAATTGTCAAAACATCTTGATCCAAGACGGATTTTGCATCATTAATCATCGTCTTGGGCGCATTACGTCTTGCATACTGCTTCACCATCATTTTTCGACAAGCCCGTATCAGACCAAAGCGGTTCATTTCATGGGCGCGCCATAATTCTTCATCATAAATTTCATCGATCCGTTTAATAATGTTCGGATTCCAAGGGTGTAAGCGCCATTCAGGGTCAAGGTAGCGTCCAAAAAGTTGTGAAATTTCAAGCGAAACCCAAGAAGGAACATGCACTCCATTTGTTATATGAGAAATAGGAATTTCCGTTTCAGGTCTGCCCGGCCAGACATTCGACCACATCCTTCGGGCGACTTTTCCGTGTAGCCGGCTAACTCCATTACAGTATTGCGCCATGCGCAAACCGAGTATAAACATTGAGAAGGGGCCACCGGATCCAATAATAGGTTGCCCCAGTGATAAAATTTGATCGACTTTGACTCCCAGGCGTTCTTCAAGTGGAATCAGATAGGGTCTTACGAGATCAGCTGGAAATTCATCGTGGCCGGCCGCCACCGGTGTGTGGGTCGTAAAAATCGTAGATCGTGGGCCGATTTCCATGGCCGTGTTTAAATCCACCTTATAGACGGACATAATTTGAGCAAGCCGTTCTATATTCGAAAATGCGGAATGCCCTTCGTTCATATGAGAAACCACCGGACAAATCCCTATCGCCTCAAGTGCCCGCATTCCACCAATTCCCAGGAGAACTTCCTGAGCCAATCGCATCTTTTGTTCTCCTGTATAGAGATTAGATGTGATATCCCTAATTTCAGGAGGATTAATCGTTAAATTTGTATCCAGCAAATAAAGCGGTATCCGCCCAACCATGACTTGCCAAACTAATGCATTTATTTTACCGTCAGGCCCCATGATAGAAATATATACATCATCTCCTGACCTGTTTCGCGCTCTTCTTAAGGGCAGATGATAGAGATTGGTCTCCGGGTACTCCTCCTGCTGCCATCCGTCCCGGTTTAGAAATTGATGAAAATATCCCTTACGATAAAGCAGACCGATACCTGTTAACGGAAGCGCCATATCAGAGGCCGATTTAAGATGATCACCCGCCAAGACCCCAAGTCCTCCGGCAAACAGCGGCAAACTTTCATGGATTCCAAATTCCATTGAAAAATAGGCAATCGTCCCCTTGGGACCGAAAGGTGAATCGGATCGATCAACAGGTGTGAGGACCTGATTTTGAAAAAGTTCTTTGACGTGCTGCAAATGGGCTAAAAAACTTTCATCTTCTTTCAACTCTTCAAACCGATTTTGGCTAATATATGTCAAAAAAGCAATGGGATTTCGATTTGCATCATCCCAGCGTTGAGGATCGATTCGTCTAAAAAGTTCTAATGCCTCATGCTGCCAGCTCCACCAAAGATTGCGTGAAAGCACCTCTAAAAATGAAAGTGGTTCCGGAATTGCAGGGGATACTTGAAACGTTTGTAAGTAACTCATATTTTGATAACCTTGGTTAAATGGATTAGTTTATTTATGCGATCAGCTGCAACCAGACCCGTAATAACTCACTTACGCCCCAGGCCTGTGCATCACATCCACGTTGCTGATGCGGAAAATCTCCATCTAAGATTTCCGGAAGTTGGCCGACACATCCCCGACAAATCAAGCGTGTACTACTGGAGAGCCAAGATAGAGCGGTTTCTTTGCTGCTCTCGCCATAAGCCTTAACCCAAGCTTCACAAAATGTCGGAAAAAGCCATGTCCAAGCGGTACCATTATGATAAGCGGGTTTACGGCTGGTGTCTTCATCGCCTGCATATCTTCCTTGATAAGGATGATTTGGATTGTTGATCACATTTCCGTGATGAACAATTTTGAGGGGATATTGAACATCTCGATCGGCAAGGCTTCGAATGGCACCGGGAACTAATAGTTCTTCACAAGTCGCCACAATCTTTCGACAAATACGCTTTTCAGCAACAGCTCCCATCGTCACGGCTAAAAGTTGATTCGGTCGTAAGGCATCATCACGCTCGGCCTGTATAGCAGATACGCCGGGATGGGCGTGGAGACAATCAGACAGGTAGCCTTCCTTTTCAATCCAAAACAACTCAAAAATCGATCTTTGAACGAGACGAGCCATATTTTTCCAATCGCTTCGGCCTGCGGGGGAATCGATTTGACCTAAAAATGATAATGCAAAATACCATAACGCCTGGATTTCAATCGGATATCCTTCGCGTGGGGTACCCGCCGGATAATTCGTGTCCATCCAAGTAAAATGGGCGGGACTGAATATAAGTCCGGATTCCGGATCCATTCGTATGCCGTTTTTCGTACCATGAATAAAGGCTCGCACGATTGAAAAAAGAACCTGACGCAGTGTTCGATCACCGCACGGTAATTCGAGAAAGGCATCGTTTCCTTCGATGTGGACCAGATCGGCGCTTGATACGAAAAACCAAAGCGGAGCATCCGTAGTATCACGATTTCCGGCATCTGTTCCCTTAATCATATTTGGAAGCGTGCCATTTTCCTCATATTGCCCGAACTGCTTTAAAATAGCGCCGGCATCTTCGCTTCTTTTTAATGCAATTAACCCTCGCGCAAAGATGAGTGAATCACGTCCCCAATCAAGAAACCAAGGGTATCCTGCAATCACCGTTTTCAAACTTGCCCGCTTGACAAGAAAATGTTCCAATGCTTGTTGAAAAACTTCAATAGGTTCCCGAAAAATATTTTCCTCAAAGACCGCAGGTTCCAAATTCCAATCAAACGGCTGAAGAGATAATGGTTTAGAATCGCATGAATCTCCAATGCATGCCGTCAATTCCACCGTCTGCTTACCTTTCAGGGATGCAAAAAAATAACCTGGACTAAACAGATCCGAATCAGGATCTAGACCTCGTTCGGCCTCAACCGGATGATTCACCATATAATTCCATTCCGGTTGCCATACAAAGCTTCCTGTTGATATTCCAACACTCAGTGTATGTTCAGGCTCCGGTGCGAAAACAAAGCCCTTGGAATGGGATGTCACGGCTTGCGGCCAGATATGTTCCGGCCCCATATATGCTTTAGTTGTATCATGAAAACTACGGTTTTCGATATCCGGACGCAGAATAAGACGAATAGGTTTTTTATCGTCAAGCTTCCCGGCTTGCTTTTGGGCCGGCTGACGCCGAAAAACAATCCGCATGGCATTTTGGCCGCTCACCATTTCAATCATAATGATCAGTAAAATATGCTCGCCCTGACCCGTCGGAATATAGTATCGCCAGAATGCCCGAGATTGGGTATCAAAGCAAAATGAATGAAAACAATCAAAGCGAATCTCCTGCGAATAGTCTTGAAAAACAATCCAGGCGCGACAGCGTGTCAACATGATCCAGCGATCTTCGGGAAATTCAGGGTTCAAATTTGCTGCCAGCAATGCATCATATCGACTGCCGAGTTTTCCCCAATCAACGGAAGCCCGCAGCATTCCACCTCTGCCATTGGTTCCAAGAAAAAGAAGAGATTTTTGCTGCAATTGCGTCCGGTTAAAAACTATTTTGACCTTGGCTGCTTCCGGATGCGAAAGAAATAGAATCGGAGCCTTGACATGTTCACATCGTCCAAGCGTATACACCGACATTTTAAGTGTGTAGGTTTGATGGATTTCAGGTGTATGCAATGGTAAAAAAAGAACAAAAAATGATCCATCGGCACTCCGTAAACTGTTTTCCTGTGCAAGGCATCGACTATTGCCCATCATTTTTGCTCGGAAAGCAGTGTCGGATCGAATCAATAAAAAATGCTCCGGAGGTACCATCACTTCGCGCCTCGCATCCCGCGGCCATTGCCAAGTAATCACCCGCGGCTCAAGGCTCAAATGATTCAGATGACGACAAAATTCCAACGGATCTTCAAAAAGTTGACATGCAGCCTCATCCGGATCAAACTCTCCCAAATCTTGAGTTCCATTATAGTATCGAAAAATATCAAGGGCCTTAGCATGCAGACATTGTTTTTCAATACGCTTTGGAAGCAAAAATCTTTTATTTGAATTTCGATAAACAAGATCGATATCGCTGTAATCATCAGTTAAGCAGAGAACCTGGCCGGGGTCAAGAAGATAAGTATGATTGGAACCCGATGGGTTGACACTGATTTTCTCTTTGGTAAGCAGATCTATATATACGGTGCCGGACATGCCGACTTGCCGTGTATCCCAACAACCCAAATTTTGCTTCACGTCGTCGAGGTTTACAATGATCAAAAGCTTCTTTCCGGTGGGAAGATGGTGGCGCAACAAGCCCACTTGGTTTCCTCCGTCTTTTTGAACAAGTGCCAATTTCACCTGGTCGTGGAACGTGGGATGGTTTTTAAGCAATTGGTTGATCCGTCGAATATGATCCACCTGGTTGCATTCCGCTCCCCAATTCAAGGATGGAGAACCATGTACATTTATTTTTTCAGTAGCATACCATTCCACACCATTGGCAAAACCAAAAGCTCCGTTTTGTGAAAAAAGGGCACATAAAGCCGTCCGCATACGTGCAAAGGTCTTTGACCGTGCTGCCAAACGAAGATTGTCGTGAGTTTCGGCAAAATGAACCAAGATTCCTTCACCACTTGAAATTTCCCAATTTCTCGGCATATAGCTTTCAATTTGATAGCGGTCATAATTTTGAAAAAGTTCTGAATAAGCCCAATTAAAATTCGCCGTGTTCAAAATTTCCTGCATCAATGAAATTTCGCCGCCAAGTCCTTCCAGAAGAAAAATGGTGTCCGGGTATTGGTCGCGGACAACGGCAACAATATACTTCCATGCCGGCACCGGAATCATATAACCCGCATCCCCTCGGAACCCGTCGACACCTCGCCGGCACCATGTTATAAATATATCGGCCATATATTGCCACAAATCTTTATGGGTATAGTCAAGACGGGTAAGGTCTTCCCAAATTACTCCCCAGGCACCGGGAACCTCTATTCGACCTTCCGAATCTCTAGCCAGCCATTGCGGATGGGTTTCATGAAGGCTGGCAGCCCATCCGGTATGGTTTATTGCAATATCGATAAAAATTTTAGCATTCCGAGCATGGATGGCACCTACTAGTTCAATAAATTGTTCCAAAGGCGTTGCGCGAGGATCAAATTCCGCCAACGCCGGATCAATGGCTGTAAAATGAAGTGCGGCATAGGGATTTCCAAATCGTCCCATGCGAGCATAAGTTGTCGGTGTAGGATGTACCGGAAGAAGTTGCAGGATATTGCAGCCCATTTCTCCGATAATAAAATCAAGTTCCTTGATTAAATCACGAAAAGTACCCGACGGTGGAATCACCGTATAGCCGGTGCGGTCAAGGGTTTGTATCAAAATTTCTTCTGAGGGTTTAGGAACCGCATCACCCTTTTTATTCGGGCCGAATTGCCGAACAAAAGTATTATAAATGATATTGGCACAGCAAGTGTCGGCCGGTTCTACATTGATTACTGTGTTTGCTCCGGAGGGCCAAACCGGATTGGACTCCCCTTCTTTCAGAAAAAAACATTTGCCTTCAAAATGTCCGACTTCACAAAGAGGGATTGATACCTTAAAATGTCGATCATCTATTTGTTTCATGGGAATATCGAACCAGTCACTTCCGAGTGGAGGCACATTATCCCGTACCTCTCTGATAATCTCTCGACGTGAAGTTTCGATATGACCGATGTTTGTGCGAAGCCAAGCACTGCCCTTATCACTTTGAGGCAAAATAAGAGTAAAATCCTGGATATCACCACAAAACTTAAGAAGTCTTTTTCCAGGCACCGGGATTTGCGTGATATGATAGAAGTTATTCATATTGTTATACTCTTTATTTTTGAAACAGTTCGTATCATAGTTTAAAATGCTATGTCTTATATTGAAGAAATGGCCATCCAAGGCAAACTGATGCGCGCCCTTTTTCTATCATCTATATATTATACAGTTCCTGACAAATGAAATAAAAAATAAATTAAAAGAGGATTATCTTTCGGTCTATCATGGCGAGAAGGGAGGGAAATTTTGATTTTGTTCAGCAAATTGTAAAAATCTTTTTTGAATTTTTCATATCTTAATAAAACTCATGACCGGAAGATACAATCATTCGGAAACCATCTTAAAAATATGACCTGAATATAATATCTTAGACCGCCCGATTTGGATAAAATTAAAAATCTTGGATTGAAGCTAAAGGGAAATATCACCATTGGACCGCACTCCGATAAACAGTGTGAGCGACTTGCTGCAATATATTCGATAGCTCTTCGAATTTTTACAATATCGAATTTATATTCTCGCGCTGATTTATTTTGATTTCGCTAAGCATAAGGGGCGAAAAACGCATTCTTTCTGATCGCAATAACCATTTGCCGTACCAAAACAGTCAAAATTTCCCTCGGCCCTTTGAATTTCTCGGATCAAATCGACTTTTTTTTTCCCGAAGGAATTTATGCCAAGGTTTTTTGCCATTCGGCGAACCTCCGACATTTTCATTTATTTTGCTCCTTTAGATCAAAAATCAAAAATTAACATTCCAACTCAACTCTATTGTCGGCGTGGAGATGACGATAAAACCGTAACTCTGATTATGAACCCTGAGTATAAGGTTGCATATAATATCTATTACTAATCGGGGCAAGAGGCAGCGTCGATCCCAAAATTTCGATTATTTTGCGCTTAAGCTTCTCGAAAGCAAAAAAGATATTGATTACACTAACATCTTCAGGCAAATAACTCAAGTCATCCGGTAAGCTTTCATAAGCTGTGGTAAATAGAACGGGAATATTTGGAAACTTCTGTTTAATATCCAGAAATGTCTTCCAACTCATCCTTCCGTATAAATAAAGATCAAGCAATACCAAATTCGGAGGTGATTCGTTAAAGCATTCCCACATCAGTTCAACATTGCCGACACTGACAATTTCAAAGCCCTCATAGGTTAACACCTCTGAAAGAAGCTCACGGATATAGGGTTGATCGTTTAAAATTAAAATTTTTGCCATTTTATTTTCCTCTTCTCTATCATAGCAGATTCCGTACCTGATCGTTGGGGGTTACACGGCCTACTGATATTAAAAAGTCTGTCATTATTTGTATTACTATTACAATTTTTCTTCTTATTGTCTATAAGGAGAAGGCGTTATTTTTATAGGCAAAACTCCCAAGCATCGGGAATTTATCCTGTTTTTATTCGTCAAAAATTAAGAGGAATTTGTTATGTATCAATTATTTTTCATGTCCCTAATCCGGATAAACCGGAAAAGCTGAAAACTCAAGAGGGAAACATGTGGCATATAATAAATAACTTAAATGTTAAGAGGATATATCTGTTTTTTATAAATTTTGACTATTTTTGTCATAGATTAACATATTTGTGTAATTTTTTAACCTAGGAATAAAAATTGTATGATTAAAAAAAAGCCGAAAATCACATTTAGAAAGATATAGTTTTTTCAGGGACAATTTGGTTAGCGTGTTCACCCGTAAAGAGTATATTAAGAGGAAGGCCGTTTAAATTGGAAAGATTTTTCTTAAAAACATCTTGTCCAAAGGGAATTATATTTCCTATACAGCTGGTATGAATAATAACTCGATAAACATTATTGCAGCTTTTTTTTAAAACATTAATCAATTCGCAAGCCGAAGAACCATCAAAATCACCCATCAGCTTTAGATGTAGATTATCATCATTACGATGCATAAAAATTTTAAAATTTGCCGCCATTACCTAACCCCCTATTTTTCTATTAAAGTCAAATCGTTCAATTAAACAAGATGTACAGAAAAATGCCAAATCGTTTAAAGGTCATGAAACGCTTATTTTTTTACCCAATGCTGCGGTTACTGTTTGTTTTATTCGATATAATGCACTGACATTATTAATTATATAAACAAGAACCGGGAGATCCGGGCATTGTTTGTTAATATCCAAAAGAATCTTCCAACTTTCGTTTCCGTTTAGATAATGATCAATAAGAACTACATCGGGTTGCAAGTTTTTAAGCTGTTCCCACATATAAATTGTATTAACAACATGCCTGACCCTATACCCCTCAGTTGCCAACTCCATCAATAAAAGATCGGGAATATAAGGCCGATCATCGACGATTAAGATTTTCGCCATTTTTTTCTCCTTAATCCCCCTTTCATTAGCCGGGATTAGGCAACATCTCATCCGCATGCAATTAAAATGCCATTTCTTTGGGGCATCAATTACTTGCCCTCTATATTCGTGTTTTCAACGTTGCCGATACAATAAACATACCAAGCACACTCCGTCCTATCACAATATCCCTCTTTTCTCCGGAAACAGTCGATGTTACCTTCTGCTCGTTGAATACTTCTAATCAAGGCGGTTACATCTAAAAAATTTTCCTTTATATTTTTGTCTCCTTTGGGAACAGACACTTTAGCGGTTTGATTTTCCATATTAAAATTTCCAGAAGGCTTGACGTTGTTTTGCTCTATATTCAGCATATCCTTAATCATTATTTATTAGACTCGAAATTTATCAATATTTGATCGTTTAATCATTTACGTTCATAAGATTTCATATTTCTTTTTAAAACTAATTTTTTTTTTTAAATTTGTCTATAGGGGTAGGGATTCATTTTTATAGGTTCAATCCCTCTTAATTGGGATTTTATCCTATATAATTGATTTTAGAGCTCTATCGTAAATGCTACTACGCCTTCTGCATTAAAACCGCTTCTTTTAAACGTTGAAAAACGGAGGGCCCCTCGGTAGGAGCGGTGTGTTTTCCGGATGCAATCAGATTTATGAATTCTATCTTCTCCTTATCGAAGATTCCAACTTGGTCATCAATAAATTTGAGCGTATCGTTCATTAGATTGTAGATGACCATCGGGCCGTACAGGATTTCCCCATTTTCCTTTTTTGTTGAAGCCCCGATAATTTTGTGATTGGCTATCCTCAGGCTCTTCGGAGGTGAAGTATACTCGAGCAATTCTGCAAAAAGAGAAAGACATTCAAGAACGCCCTCGGTATTTTTTAACTCAAGAGACGTCCGCCCCTCATTTTCGATTGCATCGAGATCGGATTTTTTAAAGCTAAGGTCCAACATCTCAATGGCTTCTTTTTGAATATCCTTGACGGATTCTTGTTTTTTGCTGATCACGACATCGCTGTCACTTAATATTTTAATTGCATTTCGGATATTAATCATCTCTTTGATTGTCGGACTTTTGCGTAAAACAACATCTTTAACCGACGTTCGGTAAATCGGCAGATCATTATCAAGAACCAGTATTTTGCCCATGTTTACATCACCGCTCAAAACATAAATTTCAAGATCCCTTTCTTTTCGAATTTGAGCTGAACGCAATTCAAGCAGGCTCCGCATGCTTTCCTTGTCAACTTTTTGAATGCTGTCCGGAGGGCCGATAGAATCAATTACTTTTTTTGTTAAGTGGTTGATTTGTATCTTTTTTAAAAGATTTTCCTTAAATGACATAGTACCCCCTTATTCTAAAAATTAAAAAATTCTTCCTTATTTTGGTAGTTATAGATTTCTTGACGGCACAATTATATTAAAGTATAAGATATTTTATACTTTCTATGCAAAAATAAAATCCAAAAAGAATAATATAGTCCTCGAATCAAAAATGAGCTCGCCCAAAGAGAGCGAGATTGAAGAAATTTCGCGCTTTAAAAAGTTTCTAATTCTTTTTTGAATCACCTATTAACAAACATTGTACGGAAGTGGAAATTCGTATCAAAAAAAACCGAGGCGATTCTTGATCAATTTTAAATAACGGTGAAAAAATGGATGAATACGTAAAGATTATTGTTGAAGGGAAAACGTATGAATTTCCTATCATTCTGGGTTCTGAAGGCGAAAAAGCGATTGATATATCCAAACTTCGACAGATGACGGGATTAATCACTATGGATCCGGGATTTGTCAATACCGGTAGCTGCATCAGCAACATCACATACATGGATGGTGAAAAAGGGATCCTGCGTTATCGGGGGGTGCCGATCGAACAGCTCGCCGAAAATTCAACTTTCGTAGAAACCGCCTCTCTTTTAATCAATGGGATTTTACCGGCTAAAAATGAGCTTAATCGTTTTTCGGTATTGTTAAATGACAATTCTTTAGTGCATGAGGATATGCAGATTTTCTATCAGAACTTTCCACGGGGTGCACATCCGATGAGCATTTTGTCATCGATGGTTAACGCCCTGAGAAGCTTTTATCCCGCCCTGCAAACCGTTGAAGAAGAAATTAACATTACCGTTACAAGACTGCTGTCCAAAGTCCGAACGATGGCGGCCATGTCGTATAAGATATCCAAGGGGCATAAAGTTGTTTATCCTCGACCGGATTTGTCTTATGCCGCCAATTTTCTCAACATGATGTTTGACACCCCTGTCAAACCTTACAAGATTGAGGAAGATCTGGTCAAGGCATTAAATGTTTTTTGGATTCTGCATGCCGATCATGAGCAGAGCTGCTCAACTTCCGCCGTAAGGATTGTCGGAAGTGCACGCGTCAACCTCTATGCCGCTATTTCCTCCGGAATCGCAGCACTTTCAGGCCCATTGCACGGAGGGGCAAACCAAGCCGTTATTGAAATGCTCACCCATATTATCGAAAATAGTATCAAAGTCGAACAAGTGATCCAACGTGCTAAAAACAAAAAGGATCCTTTCAAATTGATGGGCTTTGGCCACAGGGTTTATAAGTCTTATGACCCTCGCGCCAAAATTATGAAAAAATACTGTGATAAGCTCTTTGAAAAGTTTAATTTTCATGATCCTTTACTTGATTTAGCCAAAGAACTTGAAGAGGCAGCCTTGAAAGATGATTATTTTATCGAACATCATCTTTACCCAAATATTGATTTCTACAGCGGCATTGTGCTGCGAGCCATTGGAATCCCGACCAATATGTTTACCGTAATTTTCGCCATCGGCCGAATGCCGGGGTGGATCGCTCAGTGGAAAGAAAGTGCCGATGATCCCAACTGGAAACTCAATCGGCCGCGTCAGATCTATATGGGACAACCTAAAACAGATTATGTGCCGATTGAAGAGAGATAGTATCTAGTAATAAATATAAATATTAATAAACACTTGCCAAACCCCGGGATGACGCCGGTCCCTGATCTATTTTGATGAAAAAGAAATCAACCCTTCCACCAATTCCATCCGTGAAGAGTCGAATCAGTCTAAAAAAGCCAACTTACTAAAATTCGAATCTGAAGATTCAAGCCATACAATTATTTCATGCACTCGAATCAATGGCCGATAAGGTAATCAGCCTTGATTGGTTTACCGATAATGTTGGCAGACATCTTGCATTAGAAATCTAAAAAGAGCTTAACTTCTAGAAGATTATGCCGAATGAAGAGACAAAGGCATTATGAATCTGTTGTTGATCGGTAATATTGATCAATATCACCTTAATAAAACAGGGTGTAATTGACCAGGCGGAGCCGTATTTGAATTTCCGCTATGGTTACGGGTTGACTGAATCTGTTTAGATAATTTTTACATGGACAATAAACATGACATCCTTCATCTTCTGGTGAATCCGTACTTCGAGTTGTATCGACAAGATCTAACTTTTCCCCTGTATCTGGAGCCGGATATCACCCTTCCTGGAAAAATTCTCAAATGGAAGCCGAAAGTCGATCTGGAGCAAGGTTAAAAAGCCACGATTGATTATTTCCAAAAAGTGTTTAGAACCACATCGGCAATTTCGGCACCATGTAAATGAAGATAAATTTGATGTTAAAGTAGTACCGGCACCAGGTAAAACTAAAACTGTTGAGCAACCATATTATTGTTGAATATTAAAACACCAAAAAAAACTGTGTACACTCCTGATTCTTCCTTAAGGAATCCAGGCCGTATGCTGAAGGCGATGTTTCGTGATTTGATTGCCGGGCGTGAATTGGCCTGGCAGCTGGCCGTGCGGGATATCCGGGCCCAATACCGACAGACAGTTCTGGGACTGATATGGGCTTTCATCCTCCCCCTGGCCAATACGTTGACCTGGATCTTTTTAAGTAGGTCAGGCATTGTATCTATAAGTGATACGGAATTGCCTTATCCGGTGTATGTGTTTACCGGCACAATGATTTGGGCCATTTTTATGGATGCTGTCAACGCGCCCCTGCAAAAAACCCTTGCAGCCAAACAGATGTTAGCCAAGATCAATTTTCAGCGTGAAGCAATCGTGGTTTCCGGAATTTACCAAACCCTATTCAATGGTGCAATCAAGATCATGATCTTGATTGGGACTTTGCTGTTTTTTGGCATTTATCCGGACTGGGGCTTAATATGTTTACCCATGGGCATTATATCATTGATATTGGCAGGTACATCCCTTGGCCTGTTGTTAACCCCTGTAGGTATGCTTTATACCGACATCGGCAAATCATTGCCCTTGTTGATGCAATTTCTGATGTATCTGACACCGGTAGTGTTTCCAATGCCGACGAGTACTTTGACCGCTGTTATTTACAAATTCAACCCTTTGACTCCTTTAATTCTGTCTACTCGTAACTGGTTGACCGGATTTACACCGGTTTATCTAAGCTATTTTTTTATTGTCAATGCCTTAGTCATCGCTCTGTTGCTGGTGGTGTGGGTATTATATAGGGCCGCAATGCCGATTTTAATTGAACGACTTAGTGCGTGAAAAGTGATGGCTGAGACCTTAATCAAAGTCGAAAATGTCTCCAAAAAATTCTGCCGTAACCTTAAGCGTTCATTGTGGTATGGCATGAAGGATTTGGGTAGTGAACTGTTAGGCCGATCAGTTTGTAATGATAAGGATTTGCGCAGGGATGAATTTTGGGCGGTTGAGAATGTCAGCTTTGAATTAAAGCGTGGGGAGTGTTTGGGGCTGATTGGTCGCAACGGGGCAGGGAAAACCACCTTATTGCGTATGCTTAATGGCCTTATTAAACCGGATCGCGGCCGCATTGAGATGCACGGTAGGGTTGGAGCACTGATCGCCCTGGGAGCGGGGTTTAATCCGATTTTGACGGGACGAGAAAATATTTATGTGAATGCCTCTGTGTTGGGGCTTTCTACTAAGGAGATCGATAAAATATTTGATAAGATTGTTGAATTCGCCGATTTAGGTGAATTTATTGACATGCCGGTGCAGAGTTATAGCTCCGGAATGACAGTAAGGTTAGGATTTTCCATCGCATCTCGTCTGAATCCGGATATATTGCTAATTGACGAAGTTCTTTCCGTCGGTGATCGCCCCTTTCGTGTGAAATGTTACAACCTCGTAGCAGAATTGCGGGAGAAGACCTCTATGATCCTGGTTAGTCATAATATGGGCGAAATATTAAGAGTATGTACATCTGTGATGCTTCTCCACCAAAACAAAATGTTATTTTTCGGTGACACCCAGGAAGGCATAGATTTTTACAATTCGTTCAGTGACCTGAAAGAACAGTCGTTTTCCGTAACATCTGAAGGATTTATATTTCGCAATATCCAGATCGATCCACAAAAATTAACCGGTGACCCGAAAATGAAAATCAGCGTTGTTTTTGAATCTCCTACCAAAATACACGATTGCATTATCCGTTTCCCCATTTTAGACGAGTTGGGTACAGTCATCGCAGAGTGGCGAAGCTCTAATCACAATTTGTTCTACACCATCCAAAGGGGGCACAACACTATCAACGTCGAAATCAACAATCTTAACCTCAGAAACGGCTCCTATTTTCTGACATTCGTTCTAAGTCCTATAGATGGTCTTAGGTATCTAATCAATGTCCACCAGGTTATTGCATTTAAGGTAGCTATGGGTCAAATCGGGCTGTCTGCCTGCCAGTTTTAGACCTTGAATAAATTCGGAGATGATTTGATGATATCTGTTAAAGAATGGATAATAAGAACAATAAGAAATTTTTTTTGGGGTCATTTATTAAACCAAATAGCTGCTTTAGAAAATCGAATAAAAAAAATAGAAGACCACCTTGTACCCTCTACCTACAACTTATTTCAAGATCCTTGGTTGAAATCAGCTGGCGGAATTCATAAAAATGAGCGCTGTTTTCTGCTCGGTTGCGGACCAAGCCTGAAAAATTTAAATCTTTCATTACTAAAAAATGATATAGTGATGGGTGTCAATGGGGCCTACCAGTTGGATTCCGTCAAATTAGATTATTTCGCTTCTGTCTCTCACTATTTTTGGAAGCATCACAAAAATGAATTGAAAAAATACCCATGTAGGCGGCGTTTTTTACCTCACTATTTAAATGAAATAGAATCGGATACCCCGACGAGCTGGCTCAATTTACTTGAAAAGAAACATTATGGGTACATGAATGTTCCTCATCCTTGGTTTTTTTCTTTTGAACCATTTAAATATGTCAGTTCAGGGGGCAGCGTGATTTATTGTTGTCTGCAGATTCTATATTATTTGGGCTTCCGGACCATTGTTCTTTTAGGTGTTGATCATGACTATGGAGTCAACAGTATTAATTGCCTAAAAAAAAATGGGGCCTACATTATTAACAGTACCGACCTAAATGCTCATTTCACTTCAAATTATTACCGATCTAAAGAACAAGTTCATATTGATGTAGAAGCCATGGAGAGGGGTTACAAATTGGCTAGGGATGTTTTCCATGCAGATGGAAGAACTATAATTAACGCAAGCCCGGGGACCAAATTGGATGTTTTTGATATCAAAGATTTTGAATCTTTTTTTTAAATTTTGTAATTCTTTTGTATCCAATCAAAAGAAAATATTCCCATTGAAAAAAAAATTTCAATATTGATTTTCAAGGCCAGCGTCAATACAGGCTCGGCACATCCCAGACCCTTTAAGGTAAAAGTAAAATCCGTCTTATGACCGATAAAATTCAAAGCAGTGAAGCTGTCTTATTTTTTGATTTTGATGGAGTAATATTGGACTCCGTTCATGTGAAGACCGATGCCTTCGTGAAAATTTATGCCGAACATGGACCAAATATAATGGCTAAGGTTCGCGAGTATCATTTAGATAATCTAGGTATTAGCAGATATGACAAATTCCGTTATTATAACGAAGTCCTGCTTGGCCGTGAATTTACAGATCAGGACAGTATATCTCTGGATTACAAATTTAATCTGCTTATAACTGAAGGGTTGCTCAAGGCACGGTTTGTACCCGGCGTTTATGAAATACTCAAGTGGGCATGCCATATGAGGTTACACACCTATATTGTTTCGGCAGCCCCCAAGGTTGAACTATTAGAAATTTGCGAGAAAAGGGGAATCAAGTCATTTTTCACCGAAATATATGGTATCCCTGATAAAAAGGCCGATGTAATGGCTCAAGTCATTGTCAATCGCGGTATAAGCCCGAAACAGTGCGTCATGTTCGGCGATTCGTGCAACGATCTGCAGGCGGCTCGTAAAATCGGTGTCTATTTCGTGGGTATCAACGCCATTGATAGAAAATTTTTTATAAAGCAAGGGGCTTCCTGTCTACAAAATTTCAACGAATTAGATAGGTATTCGTTGCTAACACTATTGAAAAAGGAGAAATCAATGTGAGAATTGTCATGTTTGGCGGTAGCGGCTATATCGCAGTTAAAACCTTGGAGTTTCTTGTTGAAGAACATGAAGTAACCATCGCTGATCTGCATCTGCCTACTAAAACAACACCAGGGTTTACTTTTGCTCAATGTGACATTACCGACATTGAAGCGGTAAAGAAAATTGTTGATTCGGCTGAAGTAATCTATAATTTTGCAGCCTGTTCCAGCTTGGAAGGTTGTAATGCTGATCCTTGCCGGGCTATTGATATTAATCTGCGCGGTCATGTGAATATTTTACAGTCTTGTATAGATCAAGATGTAAAAAAGTACATTTATGCCAGCAGCGTCTATGCCATATCCAAATATGGCGGTATCTATGGTATAACAAAAAGAGCGAGTGAAGAACTTGTTCTGCATTATCATAACGAACATAGGCTACCATTTGTTGGGCTTCGTTACGGCACCATCTACGGCCCTGAAAAAGCACAGGGCAACAGTCTTTATCAACTCATCCGTCAGGCAATGATTGAGCGATGCATTGTATATAATGGATCCGGACGAGAACTGCGTGAATTTATCCATATTGATGATGCTGCAAGACTGACAGCCACGATGATCGACGACAAATACTCAAACGAATTCTACACGTTAACTGGACCGCACCCTTATACTCTATCCGATATAATTGAACTGGTTCGTGAAATTCTTGACAGAGATATTGAAATCAACTATCGAAATGCACCCGCCAAATATCATTATACCAGAACACCTGCCAACTTACTCAACATTGTATCCAAAAAAATCGTCAGCGATCACTATGTAGATATTCATCAAGGATTGCTAGATGTGGTCAACACCATCCATGGAGAATTACATGCGACGGACTAGTGTTTGTATTGTGCCCGTAAAGGGAAGGAGTACCCGTGTTCCAGGTAAGAACTTTCGGATATTGAATGGCAAGCCGCTTTACAGATACATGCTCGAACATATTCTGAAGGCGGATTGCTTCGATGCTGTATATGTCGATACAGATAGCATTGAACTCATCGAATACATAGAAAAAGTAGGGATTGGTCATATAGGACGACTTTCCTGGCTGGCTGAAGATGGCGCCAACGGAAACGATTTGCTTGTACATCATGTAAAGATCCTACCTGGATACGATTGCTATTTTCAGCTATTTATTACAGCTCCTTTCCTTAGCGACGCTTCAATCAAAAAATGTCACAGTATTCTCATGAATAGTGAGGAGTATGATTCCGTTTTTACTGCTACTGAAGAAGTAGGTTGGTTTTGGTTAAACGGTCAGCCTGTGAATTTTCGACCCGGTATTCTGCCCCGCAGCCAAGATGCACCGAAAGTCATAAAGGAAACTACCGGTCTATATGGTATTACGGCACAATCACTGGCGCGATACAATTGCCGTATCGGTGCTTCCCCACATATACATATCCTACCTTATAACGAAGCTGTAGATTTGGATTCAGAAGAAGATTTTGCATATGCTGAATATCTCATAAACCGAAAATTAATTTAATATTGAAAAGCGCTCATTGAAAGTATTTTTGTATCTGTAATAACGGCCAATTATAAGGGACCAAATACTTTGATAAGGCAAAAGAGATTGTCTTAATTCAATCATACATCAACCAATTTCGAACACGTACTACATGAAGAAAGAATTCTTAAATATTCTCGTCATCTTAATTAATCCATTATCGGGCTATTCCGGTGGTAGATATCATGCATGGATCATGGCGGAGGGCATAGCTAAGTGCAACCATAAAGTTTTTGTCTGGACTAATGCTGTGCCCGCATTTATCAATGATTTTAATTATTTTCCAGCACACAACTCAATAAAATTACAAATAGATGTTAATTTTGAAAAACCACCACTTTGTCCATTTGATATAATTATTGTTGTACCTCATACAGGTAGGCCCTATGATTTTTATTACAAAGCGTATTTAATTGCTAAGCGATATAAGTCTCGGCTTATTTTATTAAATTTTGAAACGCCGAATTGGTTCAATAACCTGTCTCCAGAGCAAAGAAATCCAAAATTATGGCGCGGTTGGGTAAATACTAGTTGTGTGGCGGATCTAATTTTGTCGTCTACTGCTGAAAGCACAAAGTGGGCTAAACAATTTTATGTATCTGCTTATTCAAATACGGTTTTTCGGCACTGCTATCCATCAATTAATTCAATAACAGCAGATAAAATAAAATCATTATCTATAAATAAAAAGAAACAAATAATTTGCATATCAAGATTCACGAAAGGCCATATGCATAAAGGCGGCAGAGAGTTAATCAATGCAATATGTCCTGCCATGGCCGGATATATCTTAAAAATTATTGTTGGAATTGGAGAAATTGATACTAAGTTCCATGCTGAATTATTAAAAAAGGCAAAAAGCTATGGCGTTCAAATACAAATTAAACATAACATGAGTGATAGAGAAAAATTTTCTGAAATTATAAGCTCTGAATTAATGTTGTTTCTATCATTTTTTGAAGGCTTTGGTTATCCTCCGCTTGAGGCCCTATATTGTGGCACCCCATGTGTGGTTTACGATATTCCTGTTTTGCGTGAAGTCAGTGGAAATGGTTTAATTTATGTTCCGCCCGGTGATGAGACAGCATTGAATAGAGCAATTTCTTTTGCTCTCTCTTCAGATCACCAGAAATTAGTACTGAAATCTAAAGATATTCCTAATGGTATAAAATATGTGGCAAAATTTGAATATTATTCAAAAAGATTAGACAAATTGATTGAAGAAGTTATTAATTTGCCTAATAAGCCGGCAGTTTTGTATGCATCAAAAAATTTTGTCGGCAAATGGAAAATTGAAATAAATTTAGAAAAAATTAGAAAAGAAATATTAAAACCTATCAAATTTATTTGCAAAAAAATAAATGGAAATAAAAATTAAGAAATTATTAAATATTTTAGCTGATAAAATTTATGAAATTAAAAATAAGTACTTCAACTACAATACAGTTGTTTATTTTCCATATTTTGACTCGAATGCAGATATAAGTAATCATTATTATAGGGCATCATGGTATCTGCCGTATCTGCCGAATAAATTGGAAAAAATTTATTTCTTTCATTTAAGAAAAATAAAAATCAATATTAATCCAAATAGTTATATGTCTAATGCATTAAATAATAATAGGCATATATATATAAAATCAAATTTTAAATCATATTTAAAACTTCTTATTTTTTCAAAAGTTATTCTGGTCTGGAAAAATTATAATTGGTTCGCGGAATATATTCTCAAATTCATTGGCATTAGATTAGTAAATATTGATACATATGACAATAGTGCTATAGAATATGGTAAATATTGCGGTATACTTTGGAATTTTATTATAGAATCTAAAGATAGAATTAAAATATTAAATGAAAATCGCCTTAGATTTAAAAAAATATCAGAACAAATAGAAGAAAAAAAATATTCTTATTCCTGTGTCTTTGGAACAGCACCATCAATTGAAAAAGCATTAGATTTCAATTTTAAAAAATGTTTATCGATTGTTTGTAACTCAATAGTTAAAAATCAAACCTTAATAAATCATATAAAACCAGCATTTATAACTGCTGGTGATGTTGTTAGCCACTTTGGTGTTTCAAAATACGCTGAAGCTTTTCGAAAAGATTTAATTAAAATACTTCTTCTAAATAACTCTATCTATCTAGTCACAACAGCGAATTTCGGCTATCTTTTTGTTGTGAATCACCCTGAAATAAGACACAAAACAATTTTGATTGATCAGAACATGAATGAACCCAATTTCAATCTATTGAAAAATTATGGCTTACCACGTCTCGATAGCACATTAAACATTCACATGCTTCCGTTAGCAGCTACTTTTACCAATACGATTTTCATGCTCGGGTGTGATGGTAAAATTCCAAATGTTGATAATGAAGATTTCTGGGCACATTCAAACGTTGCTCAATACCACGAATTTGTTGACTCCGGCCACCTTTGCCATCCAACTTTCGCTGTTCATAGACAAATTAATACTTACACACGCTATTTGAAATCCCTAGAGCAAACTGTTCGAATTGGAGAGGATAACAATTCGAAAAAATATTATACGTTATCGAAATCTTATATCCCAATATTGAACGAACGATTAGTCGATCACAATGAAATCATGCATGCTGGTTTATGTAATAAAGTTGAACGGTCATGAAGATTATAAGCATTTAGGAAAAGGTAAATTATGATCATTGCTATGCTCCCTGCCCGAATGGGCAGCCAGCGACTGATACGAAAAAACCTACGCCGAATAGGCGGTGTTCCGCTAATTACACGGGCCATACGTAAATGTTTTTCGGCAGGCGTATTCGACGAAATTTGGGTCAACTCCGAACATGAAACTTTTGGAGATATTGCAGAGAAAGAGGGGGTTCGGTTTCATCTGCGACCCGCCGAACTGGCAAGCAACACCGCAACCAGCGAGGACTATGTATACGAATTTTTGAAAAGTCATCCCTGCCGATACCTGGTTCAGGTCCATAGCATCGCCCCTCTGCTTACGGCCCAACAGGTCTCCGCATTTACCCGAAATCTGATCGATGGGGATCAGGATGTATTGATCAGCGTGGTCCATGAACAGATCGAGTGCGCCTTCAAAGGCAACCCCATCAACTTCAACTTTGAGGAAAAAACCAACTCCCAAGCTCTGCTCCCCGTTCAACGGATTACCTGGGGTATTACGGGATGGCGATGTTCTACTTATCAGGCCGCCTACGAGGCCGGTCAATGTGCCACCTATGCCGGAACGGTTGGTTTTTTTCCCATCGATCGGGCCGCCGGCCACATCATCAAAACCGAGGAAGATCTAAAAATTGCCGAAGCGCTCCTGCGATTACGCAACCCCTGAAACCACAAACAGAAGGAAGGCATCATGACAGCATACAAACAGTATGTGAAAGCGGTAACCGAAGCACTGAAGCAGATTAAGGTCACTGACGGCAAAGGAAAAACGCTGACTCCGGATGAAGGACTTAACAGCTGGTGTGAACTGACGCGAACCGTCAAACAGAACAATGCCACAATGTTTTTCACCGGCAACGGCGCCAGTGCCATGATGGCCGGTCACATGGCGGCTGATGCAGGTAAAAACGGCGGTTTCCGAAGTCAGGCATTTAATGACGCCGCTTTGATGACGGCCATCAGCAACGATATCAGCTACGAAGAATCTTTTGCTCTTCCTCTATGCCGATTCGCGGACCCGGGCGATGTACTCGTTACCATCAGTAGTTCCGGGAACTCGCCGAACATTATCCGTGCCATCGAGAAGGCTTCGGAGCTGGGGTTAACTGTGATCACTATCAGCGGCATGAGGCCCGACAACCGTTCGAGAGGGATGGGCAACTTAAACTTCTATGTTCCAGCAGATACGTATGGTATTGTGGAAACCTCTCATCAGGTGCTCCTGCATGGATGGCTGGACCGATTCATGGAAGCATATTCATAACTACGAGAAAAGGAAAATAAATCCATGGGCTACAAAGTGGCTGTCTCAGTCTCATCATTTGCCGAAGCCGATCCGGCGCCGCTTAATATTCTGTCGCAGGCCGATATCGAGGTCGTTCCCAATCCTCATAGTCGACGTCTGACCAAGGCAGAAATCATGTTGCACCTTGAAGGATGCGATGGGCTAATAGCCGGCTTGGAACCACTCGACTGCGAAGTGTTGACGTCTTCAGCAAACCTCAAGGCCATAGCAAGAGTCGGCATTGGCATCGACAACGTGGATCTGGAAGCTGCTGAAAACCTTGGAATTCGGGTCTCCAATACTCCGGACGGCCCCACCGAGGCAGTAGCGGAGATGTGCCTGGCCGCAGTTTTGGCCTTGAGTCGAAAACTGGTCGATTTTTCGGCTACCATGCACCAGGGAATCTGGCAAAAGAAGATGGGTAATGGGCTACGTGGAACTGCCTGTTTTTTTATCGGCTATGGCCGTATCGGCAAAAGCTTTGCCGAACTTTTACGGCGTTTAGGTGCCACTATTTATGTATATGATCCGGCTCTTATACCGGCGGATTTAAAACATGGTGAGCAGTGGTGCGATATGGCAACGGGGCTGGGCCTGGCGGATGTAGTTACATTGCATGCCAGTGGCAACCAAGTCGTGTTGGGCACAGATCAATTTGATCAACTTAAGCCCGGTGCAATTTTGCTTAATTCCGCTCGCGGTGGACTGATTGATGAACCGGCCCTGATGAAGGCTTTAAAAAATGGGACAGTAGACCAGGCATGGATAGATACCTTTGAGGAGGAGCCCTATCGAGGGCCGTTGATGCATTTCAGCCAGGTATTGCTGACACCTCATGTTTCCACCTATACCCATCAGTGTCGAAAGTCCATGGAGGTAGCGGCGGTAACCAACCTGCTACGAGACCTGGATATTAAGGTAGGTGCATGATGCCATGGGCTGTTGAAGCGGCGATAGCAAAACGTGCGGCCAGAGCCGCGGCTGAACGGATCAGTACGGTTGACAAACATGCTGTGATCGATGAGAGGGGACGAGATGTCAAACACAGGGCCGATATAGTAGCCCAAACGGTAATTATTGAGCAGCTTAGTTGTCATAGCCCATTTGTTGTTCTGGCTGAAGAAAGTGCATGGGGCACCAAAGCAGAAAATAACCAAACGTACTGGATTGTCGATCCACTGGACGGTACGGTTAATTTCAGCCGCGACATACCATTGGGATGTATTTCCATTGCGTTATGGAAGGTAAACCAGCCTCTGCTTGGTGTGGTTTATGATTTTTATCATGATGAGTTGTTCGAAGGTATTGTTGGGGCAGGTGCCTGGTGTAATGGAAAAAAAATTGAACCTTCGAGCGTTAAACGGTCATCTGAAGCGATTTTGGCTACAGGCTTTCCTGTTAACCGGGATTTTGCTTCGGATTCTCTCAAGGCGTTTATCAGTCATGTCCAGGTATACAAAAAGATTCGACTCTTTGGCTCAGCCGCCCTTTCATTAGCTTATGTTGCCTGTGGCAGGGTCGATGCCTATTTGGAGGAAGACATCATGCTCTGGGATGTAGCCGCGGGGATTGCCCTGGTCCAAGCTGCCGGCGGTCAAGCAATCCGGCAAGAAAGTAGTGCTAAAAAATGGGCTCAAACAGTGTGGTCCGGCAATCCATTTCTATTCCCGGAACTAATCGGTAGCCAAAGGTAACGAAGGGAAGCAGCATGATTCGCTATGAGTATATGGATGAATCCATCCGTGAACAGGATATTCACCCCGACACGGTGTTTGAGCAGGAGCAGGTTATAGCAAGAGCACTTGTGTCAAAACTGGAAAAAACCGGTAAGATTGCCAATTGCCCGATATGTAATAGTCAAAGGAATGAATTGTTATTTAAGAAATGGGGTCTGACCTATGCGATTTGTCCACAGACCTGGTCGGTCGCTTTATCTATGCCGCTCGAACCCGATGTATTATCGGAGTATTTTAAGACCAGTGATTTGGCCAAGTTGCGGGCATCCCGAGCCTATCAAGATCAAGTGACACATAACCGCAAAGAGCTTTGGGCGCATCAGATAGAATGGATGGCCGCACGTATCTGTCGTTATTTGGGTAACGACCGATACCAGGTGGTTGACTGGGGTGGAAAATTTATCGGATGGGAGGCTATGTTGTCCAATGCCGGTTTCGTGGCAACCCTTTCAGTTGAAGCTGCACTGCCACCCATAATCAACAACGCTGAGCAGAATGAGCTTGCCGATGTACTTTGCCTGATCGATGTATTGCAGCGTATGCGAGAACCTGTAGCTGAAATGCAGACCATTGCAGAAAGGATCAAACCCGGCGGACTGCTGATTGCCACCTGTCGCTCTGGCCCGGGATTTGATATTTTGACCCTTAGGGAAGCATCTGAAAGTATTTTTCCCTTGGACCATATATTTTTACCATCCCCTCAAGGGTTGGCGAAATTGCTGCACAAAACCGGATTCGAAGTTCTAGAGATCACTACTCCGGGTCAGTTTGACATGCAATATATTAGGAATTCACGCCATGCGATCCCACATGATCAATATTTTCAACGCTATCTGATCGAACAGGGAGATGAGCCGTTATTCGAACGAATACAGGCCTTTTTGCAACGCAATAATCTGAGTTCGCACCTGCGTTGCGTCGCGAAACGTCTGGAGGGTAGATGAGCATTCGTACCGCCATCGTAGGTATGGGCAAAATGGGGAAGATTCGAAAGCAGATACTGGACACGCACCCTGCGTTTGAGGTGGTCGCTATTTGTGATCGGGAAAGAGGAATGAAAGAAGCTTTTCCAGGTCTGACATTTGTTGAGCAATGGCGGGATCTATTGGACCTAAGGTTGGATGCAATAGTCGTGTGTGCTTACAATAATGTAGCGCCGGATATCGTATGCAGTGCTTTAGATGCGGGTTTGCATGTCTTTTGTGAAAAGCCGCCTGGACGTTGTCTGGCGGATATTGAACGTGTGATTGCCCATGAAAAAGCGGCCGGCGGCCGAGTACTTAAGTATGGTTTCAATCACCGCTTTCACTATGCAGTCATGGAAGCTAAAGCCATTATCGACAGTGGCCGCTATGGACCGGTACTATGCGCTCGGGGCACCTATGGCAAGGCCGGTGGTTTGGGCCTGGAAAAAAACTGGCGTCTGGACAAGGAGTTGGCCGGGGGCGGCATTTTGTTGGACCAGGGCATTCACATGTTGGATTTGATGTGCTATTTGATCGGTGATTTTACGCAAGTCAAAAGTTTTGTGGAAAATTTATACTGGAAAGCTCCCTTGGAGGATAATGCCTTTGTGTTGATGAAAACCGATAATGGGCAAGTAGCCATGGTACATTCCAGCGCCACTCAATGGAAACATAAATTTTCCTTAGAGTTATTTATGGCAGATGGTTACGTATCGATCAATGGAATTTTAACATCCACACGCAGCTATGGGGATGAAACGATTACTTTTGCCCGCAAGCAATTTGAAGATGTAACTTTTGCCTTTGGCCATCCTCGTGAGGAAATCATTTATTTTGATCGAGATGATTCCTGGGAACAGGAAATGAATGAATTTTATGCCTGCATCAATGGCGAAAAAAAACGGCCACAAGGAAGTTCGGAGGATGCCAGGAAGGTAATGGAGCTTGTGGAAAAAATATATGCTGCCGGTTAAAGAATGAATGGCAATTTGTTGACGAGGCGATTTGATTATGACCTATCCTTTGCTGTTAAATCCTTTTTATGTTTATCGCAAACGGAATAAAATTCTTCCGGGTTTGCTTAAATACGGGCTAATGCCGATTTATGAGTTTCAGCGTCGCCTGGCTCTGGCGGGATGTCCTGTTAACGAAAACGATAAAAAGCTGGCGGCGTTAAAAAACAGTCAATGTGGCAAACGATGCTTCATTATTGGTAATGGCCCAAGTCTTCGGATCGATGATTTGACGGCGCTACATAAAAAGGATGAGTTTACCATTGCCTTTAATAAAATTTATCTTGCTTTTCCGCACACGAGCTTTCGGCCTTCATATTACATTGTTGAAGACCCACTAGTGGTAAAAAATGCTAAAGAAAATATTTTAGCCCTGGAATCTTTCCCGAAATTTTTCCCTTATGATTTTCGCCGGCATCTTAGTAAGGCGACAAATCGAACTTTTTTTTATCTTAATTGGTCCAATTTTGGTAAGGGTTATCCGATTTTTTCATGCAACCCCTTTGCATTGCATTGGGGCGCTACAGTCACTTTTACCGGAATTCAGTTTGCAATTTTCCTCGGGTGTAATCCAATCTATTTGATAGGGGTTGATTTCTATTTTGTTGAGCCTAAACAAAAAGCAGATGAAAGAGGTCGTATTCTAATTAGTGAAGGTGAAAAAAACCATTTTCATCCAAATTATAGACCTGCTGGTGAAAAATGGTACATACCTCGACTTGACCAACAAAAAAATGCCTTTGAAGCGACCCATCGGTTTTGTCTTCAAAATGGAATTTCGGTCATCAACGCTTCTCGCAAGTCACATCTCGATGTTTTCAAGAGGGAAAATCTGGATGATGTTTTGGCCGGTAGTAACTAGTTTGAATTTTTTGAGAAATATATTATAAGATTTTGTATTAAATTCATTTTTTTATTTATCTGACTAAAGTTTCGCAGATGTTATCCGCATCTGCCGTATAATGGTATCTTCAATGATATCGATAAAATGGAATAAAATATCAGGTTCAA
>JAFGES010000113.1 GCA_016931455.1 Desulfobacterales bacterium
AATGAAGAGTACTTCTCCGTGATCTCTGAGTGCATCCACCCAGCCCGTCATTCGAACCTTACCGTCTATCTCCGACAAGCCGAGATGTCCGCAATATGATCGGCCATGATATGCCATGACACTATTATCCTTTCCATAGGCAGAAGTTAAAGCATGCGCTGTATCAAGCGAGCTGCCAACCTTCTGAAAATATTGATTCAGTTTCCTTCAATAGCTTGATGATTTGATAATCCTATTTTTAAATTGGAAACCGATGCTGTTTTAAATCTTTTTAAACCACAATTAGAAAGACCGTGAAATACAATGGTTGTCCTTAACAAGCCTTTGGATTTATTGCAAGTTAAACCTTTATTAAAATAAGATCCTTATTTCTTGACACATCAGGTATAATCTCCTATTTTCTATTGAAAATAATTAAAATATTCATTCCTACCGATCGAAAGAACCCAATAAGGAATTTTATAATGAAAACAATTGCGATCTTGCCTGGAGACGGGATCGGACCCGAAATTATGCGTGAAGCCGTAAAAGTCCTGGATGTTGTCAAAGAAAAATTTTCTTTTCAACTAAACTATAAATTTGCAGCTATAGGCGGTGATGCCATTGACACGCATGGGGTTGCTTTGCCCAGTCAAACTCTATCGTTGTGCGCATCCTGCGATGCCATTCTTTTCGGCTCGGTCGGGGGGCCCAAATGGGAAAATCTTCCGCCCGATCAACAACCGGAAAGGGCGGCTTTGCTGCCTTTACGAAAGCATTTTGATCTTTTCTGCAATTTCAGACCCTCCAAAGTTTATAAATCTTTGGTCGTAAGCAGCCCGCTGAAACCGGAAATCATCAAAGACGGTTTTGATATTCTTTGTGTCCGCGAATTGACCGGGGGTATTTATTTCGGATGGCCTAAAGGCAGAGAAGGTGAAGGGTCCGAAGAAAAAGCTTTTGATACGATGATTTATACCCGCAGAGAAATTGAACGGATTGCCAAGGTGGCCTTTGAAGCCGCAAGAACCCGTAAAAATAAATTAACATCAGTAGATAAAGCCAATGCGCTTTCCTCGTCGTTTTTTTGGCGGGAAGTCGTCAACCATATCAGTAGGCAATACCCGGAGGTGGAGCTGAACCATATCTATATCGATAATGCCACGATGCAGTTGATGCGCGATCCTCATCAATTTGATGTATTACTGTGCGGCAATCTGTTTGGAGATATACTTTCCGATCAATGTGCAATGTTGACCGGTTCGATGGGGCTTTTAGCTTCGGCCAGTTTGAATGAAAAAAAATTTGGACTTTATGAGCCGGCCGGGGGATCTGCTCCCGATATCGCCGGTAAAGGGGTTGCCAACCCCATTGCTCAAATTTTATCTGCAGCCCTAATGCTGAGGCATAGCTTCGGCTATGAGGAGGCGGCAAAAAGTATCGAACAAGCCGTTAACGAAGTCTTGGGAAACAATATCCATACACCCGACATTGCTAAAATCAAAAGCCGATCCGTGGGTACCGTAGAAATGGGAGATGCAATCGTAGATAAAATAATAAATTCCTAATTCAGAACTCTTTCTCGCTTCATCAACCCTTATTCCCAAAAAACCTAAAATATATCCAACATCTTGTCCTAACAAAATTGACGGCGTCGGTTATCAGATCTTTCCAACCGGTGCCAGATATACGGCAAACTCGTCCGTACCGTCGACCTGAAGCAGTTCGTCAAGTTGCTCCTGGTCGTAAGCACCGACGGCACAGGCACCTGCATGAATGGCCTCACACGCCAAGTAAAGATTCTGGCATACATGCCCCGCATCGATCAGTATCACCCGATGCGCAGCTAATGAGTATCTCCATTCCATACGGTAGGGAATGGCGGCCCAGACAAAGGTTGCCGCCCCTTCGGCAACAAAACTCTGTCCGAGACAGGCTCGGGATAGACGCTCTCGCATGTCCTTCACCTCACCGATAAACAGTAGTTCGTTTTCAACCGGCAGATAACGGTAAAGCCCTTTCTCAATGCCGTCAACGCGTATCACGAACAGGTAAGTCTCAAAGCTGTGGCGGGCCCCTGCGGACGGAACAATCCGATAGGCCGAATGCGTGTTCGTAAGCTTCCGAATTCCTTGCGTGGCCCAGAGCAAAAAAGCCAGATCTTCAGCGCTCAGCCCCGCGGATGTAAATCTTCTCCGGCTCCTTCTGTTGGACATCGCCGATACAAGATCTGTTTTATTAATTTTGGGCATCCACTGGTCGGGCTGCGGCAGCTTGATCCGCAACGCATTCGGATCAAAGGGTTTTTCTATCGGCGGAACCGGTATACCCATGTTTTGATCCGTGGTACGAAAATCAATGGTCTTTCGGATGCTGTCTTTGAGAAAATTCCGAAAAAGCTCGATTTTGTTCATACAGGCTCCTTATCAATCATCTTTAGTTAATGAACTTTTCAGCCGCAAAGACTATCTATTGGCCAAAAGAGCAGGAATGGAATTATTCTGCTTTGTGGAGAATAATTTATATATGCTTCGAAAATAGCTCAAAATCTTTATCTGTAGTATAATATTGAATGCTTGTTTCTGTGAGTGTATTGATTTAATCTTCCCCTGTTCGGAGTATTAGGCCATTGATAGTACATACTTTATTTCGGACGACATTCTTCGTACACAATCCTTACCTTCACTTATCGCTTCATCGGCACGATAAAACTCTAATAATCCAATATATGATAATTTTGGAGAAAGCAAAATATCCGGGGGATCTGCAGCCATACGACTCCTCGTGATCCTGTCCTGGGTAATGTTCACTGAGCCGGCGATTGCTTCAAATAAGCTAGGTGGTTGATCTTTGACTTTCTTAGCCGTAAACACAGAAACAGCGTACTCCACAACCAAATCAGTAATTTTACCTACAACACCAGTGTCTTTTTTAATCTTACCTTCCGGCTTTTTAAAATGTTTGCCGACAATATCGCCATTCAAATTAACAGCGATGACAATATCCGCCCCCAATGCACGACACACGGAAACAGGAACCGGGTTGACCAAGCCACCATCAACAAGCCACTTATCATTACTTCTTATTGCCGGGAATAGGCCGGGCAGAGAAATAGACGACCAAACTGCCTCTATCATAGAACCTTTTCTTAACCAGACTTCCCTACCGCTTTCTAGATCTGTAGCAACAGAAGCATACTGTTTAGACTGCTCTTCTATTATAGTATCATCGTTTGCGACATATTCTTCTAGGAAATGGTGCAACCTTTCCGTATTAACGAAACCATTTAGTCGGGAGTTAATCTCGAAGAATCTCGCTGTTTGAAACTTTGTTAGCGAACACACCCATTTTTCCAACTTTTCAAGTTTGTTTGATACATAAGATGCGCCAACTAGTGCGCCTATAGAGGTACCACAAATAATGCCGGGCTCAATACCGAGATCGGCCAACGCGCGAATTATTCCGATATGTGACCACCCACGAGAAGAACCACTTCCAAGGGCCAAACCGATATTCATTTTGATTTCATCCTACTCTATAAAAATTTATGAGACCTACCGAACCAACAGTACTTCTAGATCGTTTTATAATATCGAACTCCATAATCGTTATGCAATCCCAAAGTTTCATAAAACCAGTCCACTCCATCTATCCCAACCGATTCTCCTTGTACGGCACTTTTCGCAAAGCTTATACAAGGCTTTATGTTGGCCCCCATTGTTCCTTCCGGGAAAACCCGAAACTCAATTGGCGAAAGTGCACCGGCGTTTTTCTGACACGTGCAATGTTATGTTGGCCTATGGTAAACTGATATGGTGGTGTTTTTCAGTGCAATTTTTTATTTAAACGTGCTATCTGCTTGAAAATATGCTCTTTCCGCACTTGATTTTACGGATTTATACAATTACTATGATTTCAAAAAATTCATTCTCATAGGAAATTAAATAGGAACGGTAAACAGCTTTTAATTTTGATGGATAATAGAGAAAATATTTAATATGAAACCAAGATGCTCCTGGGTCGGCACGGATCCGCTCTATCTTCAATACCATGATACCGAATGGGGAACACCGGTACATGATGACCGCAAGCTGTTTGAATTTTTGATTCTTGAAGGCGCCCAAGCCGGCTTGAGCTGGATCACTATTCTTAAAAAGCGCGAAAATTACCGTAAGGCATTTCATAACTTTGATCCTCATAGAATTGCTGCATACGACGATATTCAAATTAAAAACCTGCTTTCAGATAAAGGGATCATTCGAAACAAGCGTAAGATAGAATCGGCCGTCAAAAATGCAAAGGCTTTTTTAGCGGTTCAAAAAGAATTCGGCAGTTTTGATGCTTATATTTGGCGGTTTGTCGAAGGCTGCCCTATAAATAGCGGCCGGCAAACCCAAGATGAGGTTCCGACAAAGACCCGAGAATCATTGCTGATGAGTCGTGATTTAAAGCAAAGAGGATTTCAATTCGTTGGTCCCACCATTTGCTACGCGTTCATGCAGGCAATCGGAATGGTCAATGATCATGTTGTTGAATGCTATCGTTATTATGAAATTCAATCACAACAGATACCCAAAAATAAAGAATAAAATAGAAGGAACACAAAAGTATTTTCCGTCATTGAAATTGATTAGCCGATGGCATTGTCTGCAGACTTTAGTAGGATGGAAAGCCGGCATGCCATTTTAAAACGGATCGACTTATTTATATTGCTCTCGCAAGTGTTTCTTGCTGATTTTTCCGACACAATTTTTTGCAATCGAATCAACAATAATGATCTTATCAGGCACGCTGTGTTTGGGTATCGTGCCATTGTCCACATATTTCATATAAAATTTTTTAAAATCATCTTCTTCTAGTTTCCCTCGGTATTCATCTCTGAGAACTAAAAGCGCAAGCGGCCTTTCGCCCCATTTTTCATCCGGAACACCGATTACGGCCGCATCCAATACGGCATCGTGCTGAGTGATGATATCCTCCAGTTTCAAGGATGCAATCCATTCTCCACCTGTTTTAATAATATCTTTCATTCGATCGGTAACTTCCAGGTACCCCTCCGTATCAATATGGCCGATATCACCGGTATGAAGCCACCCCTCCTTCCACAAACTCGCACTCGCTTCAGGATCACTGACATATCCGAGCGTATTCCAGGGCGCTCGAACAATAATTTCACCGGTGCTTTTATCGTCATGCGGAACCGCTTGACCTTCTATATCAACGACTTCAAGATGAACCAGCGGAAGCGCAAGCCCGGCACGGCAACCTATTTCCGCCTGTTTATTGATATCCCAATCGATCATATGGGGCTTTAAATTTGAAATTGTCAGTATGGGACAGGTCTCGGACATTCCATATCCCGTATAAAGATTAATTCCATTATCAAAGGCTTGTTTGCAGAGTTTACGATGTAAGCCGGCACCCCCAATCAGAACTTTCCACTTGGAAAAATTGATATTTTCCGCCGCAGGGCTGTTTAGAAGCATATGCAGTATGGTGGGAACACAGTGGGAAAAGGTGACCTTTTCAGCATCGATAAGTTTCAAGAGTGTTTCAGACTCCCATGGACCGGGATACACTTGTTTGACCCCCAGCATTGTTGCCAGGTAAGGGATACCCCATGAATGCGCCTGAAACATCGGTGTAAGCGGCATATAAACATCGGACGGATTTAAAGGGTCCTTCAGGTTAAACGCACAAAGACCCGACATAAGGCCGTAGGTATGCAAAACAAGTTGACGGTGACTAAAATATACACCTTTTGGTTCTCCAGTCGTACCGGAGGTATAGAAAGTCGTTGCAATCGAATTTTCATCAAAATCGGCAAATTCATATTCACTGCTGCTTTGGCCGATCAAATCTTCATATTCCCCATCGCCGGTGAAAGTCATCTCGGGTAAAGTGCCGCCCTCTTTAATAAGAATAATTTTCTTGACCGTCTTGATTTGATCGCGAAAAGCTTTAAGGATGGGAAGAAAATCTGTATTTATAATTAAGATATCATCTTTGGCATGATTGATTGTGTAAAGTATTTGCTCCGGCGAAAATCTTATATTGACCATATGTAAAACAGCGCCCATCATAGGAATAGCAAAAAAACATTCCAAATATCGATGACTGTCCCAATCCATGACCGCAACCGTATCCCCTTGTTGAACACCCAATTTTTTTAGTGCATTGGCCAGTTGAGATAATCGTTTTTGAAAAGTCAAGTAATCATATCTCATCTGATCCCGGTAAATGATTTCCTGACCAGGAGCATAATTTAAAGGAGATTGGAGAAGATTCTTGATCAGAAGCGGATAATAATAAGCTGAGGGAGTCGGTTCAATCCTTCTTGTTGCCATTTTTTCTCCTTTAAAACATATACTGAAAGCTGAAAATTAATATAAAGCACCTGAAGATAGTTTATAAAATTATAATGGAAAGTGAATTGTATCTCAATAAAATAAACCCAAAAAAATTAATTGAAAATAGATGTTTCCATCGAACCAACCGTTCGAGCAAATGTGGTCTCCGTGCGGTTTAAAACCCGATCGATATCCAGCAAAATCTTTACACGGCCATCGATTTTGGCCATTCCAAGAATATATTTCGTATCTATGTTCACATCAAATATTGGGGAGTCTTCGATATCTTTTTCTTTGATATTTAAAACTTCGGATACCGAATCAACTACGATTCCCATCAGCACGGTTTTGTTCCGAGCAAAAATTTCCACGACAATGATGCAAGTCCGTTCATCGTACTGCGCTTGTTGCATTCCAAACCTCTGCCTCAGGTCGATGACAGGGATGACTTTACCACGCAAATTAATAACACCTTTTACGAAATTCGGCGCTTGAGGTATGGAGTTAATCGGCATCATTCCGATAATTTCCTTAATTTTCAAAATGCCGATTCCGTATTCTTCATCGAACATCTTAAAAGTCAAGTACTTTCCTTCTCTTTCTACCTTGCAGCTTTCTTGTGAATCCATATTATTCGATAATTTTGTCAATTGTTGATCCTCTTTTATTTTTTTATCTTTTTTAAACAGGTTCTGAATCAATTACCGGAAAATTTAAGTATTCTATAGTGTTATCGTTAATTTCAAATTAAAACTTTAATGCATTGAGAAATAATCAATCCACCCAAGATTACGCCGGATTTTGATTATAATTCAAGATGTATCAGTGGGTGCAGTTAACTCCGAGTCCGTAAAAAAGGGCTCTACTTTCAAAGATTGACCATCGGTAACGATCTCGATCGCACCGTGGGTAGCCGTCTGCAACATCCGGCATCCCAGTTTACGGTATCGTGTTAGAACCGTTGAATGTGGAAATCCGAATCGGTTATTATTACCGGCGGATATGATGATATATTCCGGTTGCACTTTTTTCAAAAAAAGCAGTGTGCTTGATTTTTTGCTACCATGATGGGGCGCAACAAGGACATTGCTTTTCAATTTTTCATCTGCAATTTTAACAAGTTCTCTTTCAGCTTTAGCCTCAATATCGCCTGGAAAAAGAAAAGATTTTGATCCGAAATTTATCTTGATAACTAAAGAATTATTATTACCTCTTCGCCACTTTTCTTTTTTGCTCGCCGATATAAAATCCTTACAAGGGTATAAAATCTTAATTTCAACTCCATTAACATTTTCTATTCTATCCATATCTTTAAATTGAGGCATATGAATCTTTTTGTTTCGAATAATTTCTATGAATCTTTTATAATTGTTTGTATCGTACGGTTCGTTGTTAGTTCGAACATATTTCACATTGAAGTGTTCACAAATATACAAAAGGCCATTTAAGTGATCACTATCCGGATGGGATAAAATTAGTGCATCGACCGTCTTGATCTTTTTCCGCCACAAAAAGGGCGCAACAATCTTTTCACCGACATCAAATACGGAATTATCCGTAAAGCCCCCTCCATCGATCAGCATGCAAACACCATAGGGAAGCTCGACAAGGGTGCTGGTACCTTGACCGACATCGATAACCGTCACTTTTAAATCATTATGCCATAACCGTTTATAGAGCCAATAACAAGTATCGGCACTCATAACAATAATAACTATAATAAAAACAACTGCCGCCTTTTTGCGTTTAGAATTTTCAGCTTTGAAAATTAGGCTAAAAATCGAGCCGGCCAGAATATAATAGCAACATATCTCCAGATAACTCGGCGTAACCGTTTTGACGGCCGCAAACGGTAAATTTGCAAAAAATTTTATAATAAGGATGACGACATAGAGAATAATCGCACTGCAACCGAGGCAGAATTCAGCGATCCAAATACTAAGCGGATATATAAATACGGCAAAGAGCCCCAGCGGAATTACAAAAAAACCGGTAATCGGTACAACTATAAAGTTAATTAAAATCCCTACCAAAGAAACTTGGTTAAAATAAAACATAACCAGCGGCAATGCACCCAAAATAGCTAAAAAAGAAATTGTAAAAAAAGGAACAAACCATTTTAATACTGCGTTAAACCATCCATCCGATTCCCTTTGGTTGTTTGGAATTACCTGTTTTCGCGCCTTGATCTTGTATAGTCCATAAAGGATTGAAAAAGCGGAGGCAAATGAAAGCTGAAAAGAAACCGAAAATAACGCAGGTGGATCAATTATAAGTATCATCATGGCTGCAATCGCCAACGTATTGATCGGTTCATGTTCTCTTTCCATTAGAAGCGTCAACATAAATACGGCCACCATGATAACAGCCCTTTGAGTGGAAGGCGACATTCCGGCAAACAATCCATATAAAATGACCGGAAAAAGCGATAACAGTGCAGCCCCTTTCCGGGACCATGCATGCCAAAGAATCGAATTTGAATAGGAGAGTATCCATTGAAAAAAAATAAAGGCGGCGGTTGCAATACTGCCGATATGAAGTCCGGAAATTGCCAGCAGATGGCCGCATCCGGCACGGTTAAATGTTTCTCTCAACTCCGGTAAAATACCCGTTCTATCTCCGATGATGAGCGCTTTCATAACACCTTGCGTTGATTCATCGGTTATCGTTTTTTCTACAAGCTCGGCGACCTTAATTCTGCTTTTTCCTATTTTTTCACATACTCCCGTTTGGGTACTTTTTGTGATAACCGTAATTTTTTCCCCTTGAACATAGGCAAGCCCGTAAATACCATTAAATTGCATGTATTGCGTATAATTAAAACCACCGGGATTTTTAAAATTTTGAATTTTTTTAATCTTGCTGATAAAAGCTATGCGGTCATTGATGGAAAGCTGTGGCCCTTTTCCCAATACCGTTAGGTTAATTTTACCGGTAACGGAAAATTTTTTGTGTTTTTGGCTCAATTGTTCGGTCTTTAGTATAAATTTTGTACGATGATTAAAGGTTACCGGCTGGGATGCAATGCTACCGATAATGTTCCATCGCTCTTCACCGGAAAAATGGGATACATGTTCCGGAACAAATTTTGGGGAAACCCAGTGTTGAATCGAAATATATCCCAGTGCAAAAAAAAGAATGATCGGCAGGATAGCGCAGAGTCTTTCGCAATAAGTAGAGTTTGAGAAAATATTAATTATGAATCGGCGTGGAAGTCCTTGGGGTAAAAATTTATAAAAGAAAGGATCTTTTTGGATATTTTTTTGAATCAGAGCCAGTGTGAATGCCGCTGACGGAAAAACAGCTCCGTATCCCCAAACGATACCGCCGGGCAACCAGGCGCCACATGTGATGCCTGACATCATGCCGATCAGAAGCGGAATAACGGGACGAAAATAATTCTTATCAACCATCCATTGCTTAGCCGTTGACGCGCTTGATTAAGGCGCCCACCTGTGTAAACTTCTTTTCAATTGCCTCATAACCACGGTCCAGATGATAAACCCGATTGATCGTGGTTGTGCCTTGCGCCACCAGGCCGGCTAGTATAAGGCAAGCACTGGCTCTTAGATCAGTTGCCATAACCGGTGCGCCGGATAATTTTGAAACACCTTTGATCATTGCGGAATTACCGGAAATCGTAATATCGGCTCCCATACGTTTAAGTTCACTGACATGGATAAACCGGTTTTCAAAGATGCTTTCAGAAATAATACTAAGTCCTTTTGCAACAGACATAAGCACCGTAAACTGAGCCTGCATATCGGTTGGAAATCCAGGATACGGCAATGTTTTAACATCGACGCTCTTGATTTCATCCGGCCCGATAACTCTGATGCACTGTTTGTCAACATGATGAACTTTGGTTCCGGTCAGTGTCAATTTATGAATAAAAGCTTTCAAATGGTCGGGCTCACAATTTGTAAGAGTTAGATCTCCTTGTGTTAAAGCAGCTGCAACCATAAATGTACCGGCTTCTATTCGATCGGGAATAATCTCATTTGAAATGGGATGCAGTTCATTTACACCGCTGATCGTAATAACCGATGTCCCTGCTCCATGAATTTCGGCTCCCATTTTTTTTAAGGCATCGGCAAGGGCAACAATTTCGGGCTCCCTGGCAGCATTGCGAAGTACGGTCGTACCTTCGGCCAAGACTGCTGCCATCATGATATTTTCCGTACCCGTTACCGTGGGCACATCAAAAAATATATCATCGCCTTTAAGACCGTCAGCGCTGACTTCAACATATCCATGCTTCAATTCAATTTTTGCACCGAGCTGTTCAAGTCCTCTTAGATGGAGATTGATGGGCCGTTCCCCGATTGCACATCCTCCGGGCAAAGACACCTTGGCTTTTTTAAGTCTGGCGACGAGGGGACCCAACACGAGGATAGAGGCCCTCATTTTGCGTACTAAATCGTAAGGTGCCTCATAGTTGCAAAGCCCACCGGCGTCTATTCGGACAATACTGTCGGCCGACACGATTTTTGCACCCAGATGAGTTAGCAGGAGCTTTATACTTTGGATATCTTTTAGATCGGGAACATTTGAATAGGTATTTACTCCATCGGCGAGAAGCGAAGATACAAGAATCGGAAGGGCGGCATTCTTGGCACCGCTGATTCTTACCTCTCCTTTAAGCCTTCTTCCTCCTTCGATTATAATTTTATCCATCGAATTCCATCCTAAAAAAAAAGCGCTCATCCCTATTCTAAAATAAGATAAGCGCTTTTAATAACTTTATGATCTAAATCTTATTCGTGATGGCCGCCTTTACCCTGGAATGTATCTATCGTTGCTTTAAGAATACAGTAAGTCATACCAAGGCCGATAATACTAAGGGCATACCATAACCCACCATGAAATACCATGTGGCTCATATCCCATATCCATTCAAATGAAAATGGAAACATAATTTATCCTCCTAACACCGAATAATCAGTCTATCGGATTTAATTCTCGTTCCTGAGGAAATATCGGCAAATAACGATACGATAGCATGACCAGTAAAATGCCGTATGCCACAGGCAGTATAGTTGTAGCAGTTTCCTGCCAACTCGGCAAATACAGATACCAGCTTTCAAACGGCAGAATCGGTACAGCCATTACCTGAAGAACCATGACCCATCGATTAACACTGACTCCAATTACCGCCAGAACGACTGCAATCCAGAGTGTAACGTTATTATTACGTCCGGTCTTTGTTATGAGAATGATTGCCGGCAGTATACCTCCAAGCACAATTTCCAGGAAAAGAATCCAAATTCCATAGACCGGATTAGAATAAAAATGTTTCAGTGTATATCCCATGTCCGGCACGGTTACGGTCGCCCAATACACGGTATCAAGTATTTTTGCGATAATATAGCTTGCCAGCATCCATCCTGAAATTTTGGCCAGCAAATCGATGACATTTTGCTTGACCAATTTCTTTCCTGTAATAACCTCCGTCAGTTTGGTGATCATAATCGTAAAACATGGACCGCAGGCAGCTGCCGACCAAGTAAAGAGAAAGAAAGTCCATGGCCAGATTAAAACTCCTTCGCGGTATCCGAACGGACGTCCGAAAAGCACACCCGCAACTCCGCCAAGAGACCCCTGATGGAAGAAGGACAAGAATGCTCCGGTTGCTGCAAATATAGCCATTATTTCGTGCATGTTGTGGGCTAGGTTATGAAAAAAGGGCACTTTATCGATCTGACGATTTTCTAGTACCAGCGGTATATATTCAATTGTTAGAACACCAAAGTAGCAGGAAAGGCAGAAAGCAACTTCCGTCAGCATGGAATGAACATTCGCATGCCAGAATATAAACCAGGCTCTAAGAGGCTGTCCGACATCGATTGCAAGAATAAGCAATGCCGAGCTATAGCAAATGAACCCGATGAGAACCGCGTAATTGATAATATTCTTCAGCTCGTCTTTACCGATAATATATCTTAGAAAGCCGGTAAAGAAAGCGCCGCCACCCAGTGCAATAACCGCAAGATCCGCCCAAATCCATAGTGCAAAGCCGTAGGCGTCATTCATGTTGGTCTGGTTAAGCCCTTTAAACCAACAAAGAAACATGGCGTATACGCCCCACAGCAGTATGGCTCCGAAAATACAGATCCACAAGGCAAATTGCCATATTGGGCAACGTTGAACTCCCTTGGGTTTTAGCGCATCATCCATAACGGGTATTAATGCAGAATCCATAACTTATGTACTCCTCGATATGTGAAGTTTCCGTATCTAAAGCTTTTTTATTTTAACCTCATTTGCGAGGTAATTATCTCCAGACCGCCTTACCCATTCACGACTTGAAATATAGTAAACCTTAGGATTTGTACCCAATCTTTCAAGTAATCGGAATGCATTCGGGCTCATTTTTAATTTATACACCGCATGTTTCGGATTGTTCAGATCACCAAACGTTATCGCACCCGCAGGACATGCCTGTGTGCAGGCTGTTTGATACTCATGCTCCTCCACCTCTCTCCGTCCTTCAGCCATCGCTTTATCCTTTGCGACCTGATACCTCGGGAAACAGAAGCTGCACTTTTCGACGACCCCTCGCATTCTGGGCGAAACATTCGGGTTCAAATATTTTTCCATACCTTCAGGCCAGACCGGATCCCACCAGTTAAAATAGCGAGCATGATAAGGGCAGGCAGCCATACAATACCGACATCCAAAACATCGGGTATAAATTTGGCTGACAATGCCCGTTTCCATATCGTAGTCCGTAACGGTAGCCGGACAAACCGATACGCAAGGCGCATGGCCATGTTGGCCTTCACAATGCATGCATGGCCTTGGAAGATAACATATGTCTGTTTCCGGAAAAGGTTTACCATTTGTGAGCTTATAGATGCGCAACCACGTTATGCTGAGCAGCTTATCGGTTTCATCCTCCTTAAACGGCACATTGTTTTCAGCCATACAAGCCACCATACAAGCCCCACATCCGGTACACTTATCCAGATCTATGACCATTCCGTATTTTTTGGCTTTTATGTGTTTATGTTCTTCTTTCATCAGAACCTCATACTATATCGTTTAGGCTTTGGTCAGCTTTGCCCTGATTCCCCAGGTTGCATCCAAGCCGGAAACAGGATCTTCAACCGAACCGATGAGTTCGTTAAAATTAACGCCCTTACCCCCCAAAAATTTATCATAGGCCGTATGTCCGAGTCCTCGCGGCAATGCAATAATCCCCGGCATAATTCCGTCATAAAGATGCACTCTAACCTTTGCGGTGCCTACCGGCGTCGCCAACTTTGCGAATCCGCCTTCCGACATGCCGAGTTGTTTAGCCGTCTCAGGGTTAATCTCGATTAGAACATCTTTACCTTTCAGTACCGTATCCTCAACGGCCTTCATAACAAAAGGCGGATCTCCGATAAAGCCATTGGCAAGTCGCATTGAATCGTATGGAATAAGCACAAGCGGATAAGACGCTTCATCGCCTTCAAGTGTTGAGGAACTAAATCCAAAAAGTGAAGCGATATCTTTTGCTTTACCGGCGGCAATAAATTCAAATTTTTTAGATGCCGTCTTGAACGCATTTTTCCAGTCAGCAGGTTTCAAACTCGAATCGATCCAATAACCATTTTCTTCCAGGCTATCCCATTTTTCAGAAAGTGTTTCTTTTAAACAGGTTTCATAATCATCCCATGGAAAAGCCTTTTCAATCGTTCCGCCCAATCCTTTCGCCAGCAGAAAAATTGTGTCACCTAAATTTTTGGTTTCGAATTGAGGTGCAATAACCGGTTTCGCAAGGCCGATAAATGGTTTTTGAAAACCAACCGGTGTCGGAATATCCTCATAGCGTTCCAGATAAACGTGGTTCGGCAAAATGATGTCTGCATATTTTGCGGTTTCATCCAGATAAGAAGAAAAACCGACAATGTAAGGAATCTTATCAAAAGCCTCTTTAACCGCTTTGGTGTTCGGCAAAGCGTAAATAGGATTGGCCCCGGCAACAAATAGCACTTGAATCGGATTTTCTTGACCGGAATTGAGAATTCCGGGAACTCGATTCAACAAATATTGAGAATAAGGATAACTTGCACTGCCGGCTGCATCAATACGTGGCTCCTTTATCCCCTTTTCGGCTACATCATCCATTTCCACTTTAGGCCATTTGATGTAACCGGGTTTGGGAATCGACCAAACGCCTCCGGTTTTGTTAATATTTCCAACAAGAGCGTTAAGAGCATAGATCGCCATAAATTCATTCAGACGACCTGAAGTACTTCGTCCTTGATTACGGCCACCAATTGCCAATGGTTTGGAAGCCCTTACAAAGCTTCGAGCTAAAGATATGATTGTAGATTTATCGATACCCGTAATTTTAGCAACTTTATCAGGGCCGTATCCCTCTAAAACAAATTGCTTAAATCCTATCTGAGTTTTTCCGGCATCGTCTTTCCAATTTTCAAATCCGAAAGCATAATTTTCTACAAATTCTTTATCGTATAAAGATTCCTTAATAATTACAGATGCAAGCCCTAAGGCTAATGCAGCTTCCGTACCCGGTTTTATTGGAATCCATTTATCCGATTTCGCAGCAGTAATTGAAAGACGAGGCTCAATCTGAACCACTTTGCCTTTACCTTCGCGCCAGCGACTGCTTGCCTGAAACATTCGAACCGGTGACCCCCAACCTTCAACAATTCCACTGCCGAAACTTAAAACAAAATCCGAATTTTCGACATCAAAAGCCACAGATGCTTGAATGCCCTGTGTTAAATACAACGCAAGCTCATAGGAATCTTGCATCGAAGGCATTGTAAAAAAATTCGGAGATCCGTAAGCGGTTAAAAAACGTTTAAGCAGTTGTGCGACGGTTCCCTGATCAGACCCGGAAATACAGGAAACCGCATGGGCTTGACCTGTTGATCGAACCTCAGACAACTTATTGACGACCTCTGAAATCGCTTCATCCCAAGTGATCTTTTGAAAACTTCCCTGACCTCGATTTCCTATTCGTTTCAAAGGTGTTTTGATACGCCGATCATATCCGTATAAGTTTTGCAGGCCTGATAGACCCAAAAGACACACTCCTCCAGAATTTATGGGGTGTCCCTCTTTACCTTCTACCTTTACAGCCCGGTCACCAATCTTACGAACCGTGATACCACAGCCACCGGGACAAAGGGTGCAGGTAGAATTTACATAATTTACTTCACCAATTTCCGGCACTGGCGTCCATGGCCACATCTGTGTCCATATGGAAATATCATCTATCAGCTTCCAGGGTAATGGTGAAAGGGCTGTACCCGCAGCAACACCCATTCCAAGTGACAAGAAACTTCTTCTGTCTATTTTCATAGATTCTACCCCTTAACCTTAAATAAGGAACAAGCTTTTGAGCATTTTATAGTTATTTCGATACGAATATTATATGTATACACAATTTTACTTATGACATACAAAACATCCGCCTTTTTTTGTCTGAACGCTAGCTTGTCTGACGTGATTTTTGACATGGCATTCAGAGCAATCATCCATTTTCATCCGATCCCATGTATTCTTCTTGAAACCTGCGATATTCTTTCCCCAGATGTCCCGGCTATAGCCTGAAATCCGGTTCTGTTCATAAATCTTTGAATGTTCGGATTCACCAATCGCCCCGTGACATGTCGCACAATCCATCTCAGCCATTTTGGTATGCGTCACATGTGAAAAGAAAACACAATCCGGTTGTCTGGAATAAACCAGCCATGGAACTTCTTTTCCTTCCGCCACATATTCATTAACGAATTTGGCCTCTTCGGGGTCTTCTCCTTGCACCTCTTCATGACAATCTACACACTGTGCAAGTTTTGGAACGCCGGAAAATGATCCGTCCTCACGAATATAATGGCAGCTTTCACACCCCTGATCAACAGCCTCGACATGTAAAACATGATTAAAATCAATCGGCTGCTTTTTCTTGGAATAAAGAAGGCTCGGAAAAATCATCCATCCCACAATCAGACTTGCAAATAGCCCGATAATAAAAAACAGGATAATGAATCCACGAACCCCGTCTTCCTGCCCTTTCTGATCCGTCTTTTTGTCATCTAATTTACTCATGTAAACTCCGTCAAGCTGTAGTTGATGTATTCACCCTATGCGAAAACAATCATTAATAAAACTTGATCCCTAGCCCCTAACGAAAAATGTAAAACTTCCCTTCATACAAAACAAAAAAATAAATTTTTTTGCCATTCAAATTGATGGACCGGATCCTCAATTGAAGTACTATCAAAGGATATTTTACACCTTCCAAATTACTTGCGCTTGTGTATCGATAGATTTCACTTTTGTCAAGAAAAAATCATTTGGTATCCGGTAGCGATTATCCCTTTCCATAACTATGCAAACCCGGTAGCAAGTTGACGCCGAAATAGGTGAAGAGAACCGCCAAAAAACCGATAATTGAAAGATAGGCTATCTTTTTGCCGTACCAGCCACGCACCAATCGGGCATGCAGCAGGGCCGCATAAATAAACCACGTAATTAGAGACCATGTTTCTTTTGGATCCCATGACCAATAGCTTCCCCAGGCTGAATTTGCCCATACCGCTCCGGTTATGATTCCAATCGACAGAAAAAGAAAACCAAACATTATGGTTTGATAGGTCAGTTCATCTAAAATTTTGGAGTTCGGAAGATACGCAACCAAACGGCTTTTGCCCTGGGTTTTCTTTTGTTTGAAAAGATACATCAAACTGATTCCAAAAGCGATCGCAAAAGCCGCATAACCGAGAAAACATGCCACAACATGAGCAATTAACCAGTTGCTTTGCAGAGCGGGAACTAAAGGCTGTATACGGTCACTGATGTTGGGAGACATCGACGCATAGGCCATTGCCAAAAAACCGAGCGGAGCTGCAAATACACCGACGATACGATTTTTATACCGGTACTCTATGACAAGATAAATCAACATGATGGTCCAGGAAAAAAAAACTAAAGATTCATACATGTTCGAAAGCGGCGCGTGCCCTATACCCAACTGATAAGATTCCACCCATCTCAGAATGATACCGCCGGTATTTCCCAAAAGACCCCCGACAACCGTCCAGCTAGCCAGTTTGCCCGGCAACGGTTTTCTGAAAATCCAGGAGGCGATATATAATAATGCCGCCAGTCCATAGATAAAGGTAGTTATTGATAACACGTTTGAACTGTTCATATAGCTATCTCCCAAAAATGCTCAATAGTGAAAATTTAATCTGAAAACGAATATAGAGTAAAGATTTACTCTAAAAACTATTTGATTGCAAGTTACAATTTCTATGCACCGACCTCATTTCCCACATCAGACCACACTGATTAACAAGAGAAATAACTTGCATCTTCGGCGGCTATTTTTTAGAATAAACATTCGTATAAATGATTATAAAATTAAGACTCACCTTACTCGAGTACAAGGAGGTTAAATCATGCCGGGGTTGATTATATGGAAAGACCAGGAAATCAATCGGATGAAAAAGGATATGGAGCGTCTTCTATCCAAACTTAGAAATGATTTCGGTATGCCTCTCTTTTCGCGAACTGATAAAAGTGCGCATTTTATTCAATTATCCGAAACACAAGACTATTTGATTGCCGAGGCGCAGGTTCCCGATATTGATCCTGAGAACCTGGAAATTTCAATAACTGATGAACTGCTTACCATAAAGGGTGAGGTCAAACGCGAGCACGTTCGACAAGAAAAAAATTATAACTCCATTGAAAGAAGAAGAGATACCTTTTCCCGCACCATCAAACTTCCATGCCGAGTCAAGATCGAGGACGTGGAAGCCACGTATCAAGAAGGCGTATTAAATATCTCCATGCCGAAATGTAAACCTGAAATTGCACGTGGAGTGAAAGTAAAAATAAAATAAGGAACTCCCGGAAAACATTTCCCGGTGAATTTAATTTCAGGGCTATAGACGCTCCAGTGAAAGAACCGAATCTATCAATGATAACATGATCGTGAATCTAAATACCTATAAATTAAGCGATTTAAAACAAATTATGTCAGGAGTCATAGATGGCCATTAAAAAATCAGATAAAAAAGTAAGCGTTGAAAAGCTAAGATGGCGACTTGATCCAGCTACTCTCCCGTTTGAAAGCACTGAAGACCTCACACCGCTGAAAGAAATAATCGGTCAAAAAAGAGGCGTCGAGGCATTTCGCTTCGGAATGGGAATTGATAAGGAGGGATATAATGTTTTTGTAACCGGCACTGCGGGTTCGGGAAGAATGTCGACGGTTAAAAAATTGCTTGAAGAGATATCGGAAACAAAGGGTAAAGTTCCCGATGACCTTTGCTATGTCAATAATTTCAAGAATCCTGAAACCCCCATTCTTTTAAAACTCGAAGCCGGTATGGGGTTGGAATTCAAGAAGGATATTCATAATTTTATCGAAACCCTGAAGAAAGAGGTTCCGCAGCTTTTTGAAAGCCAGGATTATCTCAATCGGAAAAAAGAGATCATGGAGGAATACGAAAAACGGGGTAAAGACTTTTTCAAGGAGCTTGATAAGAAAGTCAGAGAGGAGGGCTTTGCACTTATCGACGTTCAAATCGGCCAGATGAAGCGCCCTGAAGTAGCACCTTTGATTGATGGAAAACCGGTACACATCGATCAGGTCGAAGACATGGTGGAAAAAGGACGGTTTCCAAAAGAGGAGTTTGAAGAACTACAAAAAAAACAGGCAAAGCTTAAAGAAAACATCAACCAAATTTCCATCGAAATCAGAGATCTCAATCGAGAGATCGCTAAAAATATAGAAAAGATGGATCGATACATGTTCATGAACATGGCTTCCGAAATCGCATCGCCTATAAGAAGTAAATATAAAAATGAAAGAATTGATACCTACCTCCACGATATGCTGGAGGATATGACCGAGAACTTCAAAATTTTTTCGGCCCAGCCTCAAGTCGCTATACCCGGCTTGCCTTTTGTGTTTTCCGAAGGTGACTCTTTTCAGCCTTATACGGTAAATCTGCTGGTAGACAATAAGGATCGGAAACGATCCCCGGTGATCGTTGAACCGTTTCCGAACTACCGGAATCTTTTTGGAAGCATAGAGAAAGTCGTTGATCGCAGTGGTGTTTGGCGTACGGATTTCAGCAAAATCAAAGCCGGCTCTTTTCTAAAAGCCAATGGGGGCTATCTGGTCCTGAATCTGCTTGATGCCCTTTTAGAACCGGGCGTATGGCCGGCCCTTAAAAGATCCTTAAAAACCAAGAAAATGGAAATTCAGACTTACGATCCCTTTTACCTGTTTACGACCACCGGTATCAAACCGGAACCGATTGAAACCGATATTAAAGTCGTCGTCATATCGGATCAACGTATGTATCATCTGCTTTTGATGTATGACGAGGACGTTAAAAAGATTTTTAAAGTCAGAGCGGATTTTGACAGCGCCATGGATAAAAATGAAGCTTCGATCCGCCAATTTGCCGAGTTCATTAGAATGAAACAAGATGAGGATAATCTAAAACCGTTCGACAAAACCGCGATAGCCGCAATGGTGGAACATGCAGTCCGTATGACCGATCGGCAAGAGAAAATAAGCACCAGCTTCCCCACAATAACAGACCTCATTCGTGAAGCCGATTATTGGGCCGGGCAGGAAAATCAATCCGTCATTCAGGGACAACATGTCGATAAAGCCGTTGAAGAAAGGATATTTAGGTCCAACTTGGTTGAAGAACATATTCAGGAAATGATTGACCGGGGAACCCTAATGATCGATTTTGATGGAAAAAAAGTCGGACAAGTTAATGGACTAGCTGTTTATAGTTTAGGCGATTATATGTTTGGAAAACCTTCGCGTATTACAGCATCTACTTCCATGGGCCGTTCGGGAATCATCAACATCGAACGCGAAGCCGACCTTTCAGGCAGCACCCACAATAAAGGCGTCTTAATTTTAAGTGGCTATTTAAGGGAAAAATATGCTCAGGATAAACCTTTAACTATGAGCGCCAGTATTGCCTTTGAACAGTCATACAGCGGTGTCGACGGCGACAGTGCTTCATCCACGGAAATCTATGCCCTTCTTTCCAGCCTGTCCCGAATTCCATTGCGGCAGGATATCGCCGTTACCGGATCGGTAAATCAAAAAGGAGAGATACAAGCCATCGGCGGCGTGAATGAAAAGATCGAGGGATTTTACGATTGCTGTCGAAAAACAAGCTTAACCGGTCATCAAGGCGTTCTGATACCTGAATCGAACATCAAAGATCTTATGCTTCGTAAAGATGTGGTAGAGGCGGTAAAAAATGGTAAGTTTAATGTTTATTGCGCCAAAACCATCGATGAAGGCATTGAAATCCTCACAGGGGAAACGGCAGGTGAAAAACAGCCGGACGGCACCTATCCCGAGGGAACGATCAATGCCATAGTGAACCAAAAACTGAAAGAATTAGCCGAAGGTTTGAAAAAATTTGCCGGAACTGAGGAAGAAGACAAAAAAGAGAAGAAAAGAAAAAAGTGATAAAAACAAACCGTAAGGGGCTGAAATAAAAACAGCCCCTTTTAGCATATTTTACCGAATTTCCCTAATACTTCCAAATAATTCCCAATCATTTCCGCGGAAATTAATTTGCTGCCGCTCAGATGACTATGGATTCTCATCACCCGATTGCTCGGATGAAATATAATCAAAGTCACTATCCCGACTGATCCGTTTATGGCATTCTTGACAATAAAAATAGTTTGGATAAGCATCTTTGCCACATTTTTTGCAAACCCTATCCGAATTTTGCTTTCTTTTATTTGAATTTGCCATTTTTTTCACACTTTTCATCTCACTATTCCCACCATTTAACTTCTTTGAATTTATACGCTAATGTCACTTAGATACTGATATTGAATTAAAATATTTTTAAATGCACAGCAACAGTCATACCACAATTTCAATATACTGATATTTATAGTATTTATTTATTATTTCGTTAAACCCATCGGCACCTATGGTTCCGATATTTAAAGGGAAATAGAAATTTTGGGAATAATTTGGTAAATGCTGAACATAGAAAGAGCAATTTAGATGAATTCAGATCACAAGCAGTATGAGTTCCGATTTTCTTAAAAACGGAATATAAAGTTCTTTCAAATAAAATGCTTTTTCAATTCAACTGATTGTATTCAATTATGGATAATAGCATCTATCAGCGGTTATATTTTTTTTTAAACTTAGAACCGGCAGTTCTGATAATCCGTAGAAATATATCAATATTTTAATTTATATCAAATGGTTATATTCTGGCATCTATTTTGCCTATTTAATTCAGTCGTGAATAATTTATATTTTAAAACAATACACAAAAAATTATATTAGGAGGTAGGAGGAAAGGTATGCAAAGTAAGAAAAAATGGGTTGCATTCAGTATTTTTGCGGCTTTAATAATTTCATTGATCTTTTCGGGAAATGTACTGGCCGAACAAATCACGGTTACCGGAGAAGTTAATGATAATTACCAAATTGTGAGCTCGGACGGCCAGGTCTATGAAGTCGCCGATACTGAAAAAGGCAATGAAGTGGTAGTCAATCTTATCAGTCAGGTAGTGAAAGTAACAGGTACGGTTACCGAGGCGGACGGAGTGAAAACGATTTCAATTACTTCGTATGAAGTCATTGGAGAATAACTCGAAAAACCATTTTTAAAACAAGTTGTTGAAGAAGCAGATGAAATTTTAAGTTTTAAGATCGATTTCGTCTGCTGATTTTTTTATTAAAAGGGGGCGATCCAATCCGATAGGGTCAGGGTTGCCCCCCTATCTCAAAAAGAATTCCACCATCACAAGCATTTACCCCCCCCGCCGGAGCATAACGGTTGATTACCCGCTGTAAAAAAGCATAAGTTGACGGTTCGTTTCCTTCGGATTTTTTTACTTGATACCCACTTCATATCATTATATGTAAACAGATAGATAAACAGCATCACTCGACTTGGTTTTTAATTAAAAATTAAAAGGATAGTAATCTTTTGATTTTTATTGTCAAATCGAGCGTCATATATTCCCTATTTTCGTCACTCAAAAAAAAGGAAAAAAATGAAGACCCATATAATAAATTGTGCCCAATGTCCGTTTGATATGCCGGACCGGTTATGTAAAAAAGAAACCGGCAAAGCCCCTGCTTTTTGCCCGACTCAAAATAAAAAAGAATTGATTGATAGATGCCTTGAAGAATATCAGGATCGCAATATTTTGGAATTTGCCAAACAAGCATCAATTCAGGAAGGTGAAGGATACGGGCAAAAGGAACTGGGCTACGCTCACGTGAAACCCATTAAACCTCGTATTCTTGAAACCATTGAATTTGCTCACAAAATGAAATATAAACGTTTGGGACTTGTATTTTGTGTGGGGCTTCGCAAAGAGGCTAAGGTTGTTGAAAACATATTTTCTGCAAATGATTTTGAGGTCGTGTCCGTTATTTGCAAGGTGGGTCGCATTCCCAAGGAGCAAATTGATGTTCATGATAGCCAAAAGATTTCTGTTGGACAGTTTGAATCCATGTGTAATCCAATCTTACAGGCTTTAGTGTTAAATGATGAGAAGACGGAGTTTAATATTTTGATGGGATTGTGCGTCGGCCACGACTCATTGTTTTTAAAGTATGCCGAGGCTCCTTGTACGGTTCTTGCTGTAAAAGATCGCCTTCTGGGTCATAATCCCTTGGCCGCAATATATAATATTGATAGTTATTATCGCTGTTTAAAATAAATACGGTGGTTTTAGAAATATTTAATTATTGTCTCCGTTGAAAAAACCACCTAAACCACCCAAAACAGATCCCTCTCCTTTACGATTACCACCGCCTGAAGGGGCATTTTGCAAAATACGGTCTGCCATCCGCGAAAACGGAAGACTTTGTAAAAGAACCGTACCGGTACCATTTAAGGTTGCTAGAAAAAACCCCTCCCCACCGAAAAACATGGATTTAAGACTGCCTGCCCGCTGGATGTCATAATCCAAGCCTGAGGTAAAAGCAGCGATGCAACCGGTATCCACCCGAATATTCTGATTGTTGAGTTTTTTCTCGATTACCGTACCCCCGGCATGAATAAAGGCCATCCCATCTCCCCGCAGGCGCTGAAGAATAAATCCTTCACCGCCGAAAAAGCCCGTCCCCAGCCGCTTTGTGAAAGCGATGCTGACTTCGGTGCCGTAAGCCGCACATAGGAATGCGTCTTTCTGACAAAAGAGTTCTCCACCGACTTTTGTCATGTCAATCGGAATAATTTTGCCCGGGTAGGGTGCGGCAAAAGCGACACAACGTTTTCCGCTGCCCTCGTTTGTAAAATGAGTCATAAAGATCGACTCGCCCGTGAGCATCCGCTTCCCTGCCCCCATCAGCTTGCCGAAAAGGCCTGTGCTCGGTTTGGAACCATCGCCCATTTTAGCCTCAAAAGTTATGCCATCATCCATGTAATTCATCGCACCGGCTTCCGCAACCACTGTTTCACCCGGATCAAGCTCTATTTCAACGACTTGGATGTCATTTCCAATTATTTTGTAGTCCACTTCATGACACAGCATGCTTTTTTCTCCCTTTCCAAAATAAAAATTAACAGAAGTGATTTTATTATCGGCCGGCTGAAAATTATTTTTAAAAATTTTTTATAATTTCATGCCTTTTGAATAATCCATCGAATCAAGCGAATCAGTTGAACCGATAAATAAGGAGCAGCAGCAATAATCCACTGACTAAATGAGGCTTCATGTCCACTTTTAAATATCGTGAAAAATCGGCGATAATATTCCAACAAGGAATAAGTTTCCGAGGCATTAACCAGGAGATAGAGTAAGGCAGGATAGCATGTTATGGTGAAAAGAAATGAAAATAACAGGATGGACCATTCACGCGCAAAAATTTTTGGAATATCTTTTTTATTCCGGTTAGACATATTTTTTACCTTATTTTAATGTTACAAAAACTTGAGATATTGATTTGAAAATTAATTACATCCCCAAGTATGCCTTCTTTACATTTTCATCCAAAAGCAAATTCTCCGTGGCATCGGTAAGCATGATCCGCCCATTCTCCATAACATATCCCCGATGAGCCGTTTTCAAGGCCAAATTTGCATTTTGTTCGACCAGAAAAATGGTGGTATTGCTTTCGTTATTTATTTTTTCTATTATTTCAAATATTTGCCTGACAACTAGGGGGGCTAATCCTAAAGAAGGTTCGTCCAGTAAAAGAAGTTTCGGGCGGGCCATCAGCGCCCGGGATATGGCAAGCATCTGTTGTTCCCCGCCGCTTAGTGTTCCGCCGGGTTGGTGCCGCCGCTGGGCAAGGATTGGAAAAAGATCAAATATATGTTCCAAATCCTTTTTGATATTATCTTTGTCGGTTCGTAAAAACGCTCCCATATCCAAATTTTCCATAACCGTTAAATATGGAAAAATGTGACGGCCTTCCGGAACCTGGCAAATCCCAAGAGCGACAATAGTGTCCGGTCGGAAATGGTTGATAGCCTTATCCATGAAAAGTATTTCGCCTGATCGAGGGGGTACGATACCTGAAATCGACATCAGGGTTGTCGTTTTTCCAGCTCCGTTTGCTCCGATAAGGGTAATAATTTCACCTTCAGTCACTTCAATATCAACATCTTTCAAAGCGTGGATATTTCCGTAGAACGTGTTTATATTCTTAAGTTTAAGCATCAACCTCTTCCCCGAGATAAGCTTTGATTACAACCGGATTATTCTTGATTTCATCCGGTGTTCCCTGTGCAATTTTCTTGCCGTAATCCATTACAAATATTCGATCGGATAAACTCATGACAATTTTCATGTCATGTTCGATCAGCAGAACGGAAAGGCCTTCCACATCCCGAATTTTTTTTATCAATTCTTCAAGTTCGCGCGTCTCCTGAGGATTCATTCCGGCCGCGGGTTCATCCAAAAGGATCAAAAACGGCTCAGTTGCCATAGCACGGGCAATTTCAAGTCTTCTTTGAGCACCATAGGGTAAATTTTTAGCGGTCTCATTGACATATTCCGCAAGACCGATTTTTTCTAAAATTTTGTAACTATCCTCTACAACGGCTTTTTCTTCACGGATCGTCGACTTGCCTTTCACAACAGCGCCGATAACACCCGAATTTAAACGACAATGGCGGCCGATCATAACGTTTTCAAGCACACTCATATTAGGAAATAGGCGAATATTTTGAAAAGTGCGGGCCATCCCTTTTTCAGTAATATGATTAGGCTTCAACCCATTGATTCTCTCTCGCGTTTTTCCCGGAGGTGAAATCAGTATATCGCCTTTTGTGGGCGTATAAATTCCTGTAATACAATTAAAAAAAGTTGTTTTTCCAGCACCATTCGGACCGATAAGAGCAACGATCTCTTTTTCCATCACATCGAGATCTAAATGATCCATTGCCCGCAGACCTCCGAAATCCATGGTCAGTTTTTTAACATCCAGTATGGGTTCCATAATTTTTTTTGTGTTTTCTATTGTTGTTTACCTTGAAATTTATAAGTTCGCCGCACATTGCTGATGATGCCTTGAGGCCGAAAAACCATCATAATGACAAGGATTGCACCAAAAAGCATCATACGGTAATCGGAAAATGCTCTGAGGTATTCAGGCAAAAGGATCAGAATGAGAGCACCGATAACAACACCAATGATTGAGCCCATACCGCCTATAACAACAATCGATAAGATCATAGCAGACTCCAGGAAGGTAAAACTGGCAGGATTGATAAAAGTCGTTTTGGCGGCAAAGATTACTCCCACCATTCCGGCCCAAGTTGCGCCCAGGGCGAATGCAGTCAATTTGGTCTTTGTCTTGTCAATACCCATTGCCTGACATGCCACCTCATCCTCTCGCAAAGCCATCCACGCTCTCCCGATTCTGGAATTCTGCAAACGATTAACGACAAAAATAGTAAACAACGTCAATCCGATCATCATATAATAGATGTAATTCGTTGCGCTTTGAAGGGAAAATTCAATTCCGAAAAAACCGGGCCGCGGAATGTTTGCAATACCGCTCGGACCAAAGGAAAATTCATTCCAATTTTCCAAAATCAGACGAATAATTTCTCCAAATCCGAGGGTTACGATGGCTAGATAGTCACCTCGCAAACGAAGCACCGGAAAACCGAGCAGGATTCCGAAAATGACTCCCAAGACAGCACCGATCGGCAGGACGGTCCAGAATCCCAACCCGAAGTGGTAGTTGAGCAAAGCATAGCTGTAAGCCCCAACAGCATAAAAAGCAACATATCCTAAATCAAGTAGACCTGCCAATCCGACGACAATGTTTAATCCTAAACCCAGCATGACATACATGAGGGCGGTGATCATAATATTGGTTTGGTAGGCGGAAAAAATAAATGGGAAAACAATCGCAAAAACTCCAGTCACTATCAGAAGAGGAATATAGATTTTGGGTTCTTGCAGGATACGTTGGATAAATGAAATTTTATGGATTCCAAACACATCCGCTTTTTTTTGGCCGGATTCTTTACGTTCAAGCATAAAACGCCAGACAAAAGAGAGCAAAAAGCTTCCGATTCCAATAATCATCATATTTCGCCAGCGCCACTGAACCGTTTTTTCGATAGGATTGACGCGAATTACCATGATGGGAAATGTTAAAAACATGAACCATAAAGACACTAGAAATGATTTTTTGATTTCTGAAAATTTAATCATTTCTCAAATCCATAATTCGATTGCTGAATTTATAATCAATTCCATACGTATTGCCTATTTTTGATCAAACTTTTTGAGTTGTCGATCGTCCGAGGATGCCGGCCGGTCTAAATATCAAAATTAATACAAGTAATGCAAATGCAAAGACATCCTCATAATCACTGGAAACATAACCGGTTGCAAAGCTTTCCGTCAACCCAAGCACCAGCGATCCAAGAACCGCACCGGGAATACTACCTATCCCCCCCAGCACTGCGGCTGTAAATGCTTTAATACCGGCAATAAAACCAATATAAAAATTAATCATACCGATATGAGATGCAATCAGAACGCCACCCACGGCCGCCAGGGCGGAACCGATGATAAATGTCATGGAGATAACCTGGTTCACATTCACGCCTACCAGCATTGCCATATTTCGATCCTGCGCGGTCGCGCGCATGGCCTTACCGATTTTTGTAAACTTAATCAAAAAAGTCAGCAGAATCATTACAATCGTTGTCGTAATCAAAATCACAAGCTCGGCTGAACCGATGATATGTGAATACGCTTCCCAGAATTCGAAATCCGGTATCAGACTAGGAAAGGGGAGAAAATCGGATGTTTGGGCAAGAAGAACATAATTTTGAAGGAAAATCGACATCCCGATCGCACTGATAAGGGGTGAAAGACGCTGCGCATGACGCAACGGCTTATAGGCGATCTTTTCCACCGTGAAACCATAGGCCGCCGAGTATATAACGGCCGTAATCGACGCCAACACCAGAATCGCAATCTGATTAAGTCCAAACAATGTAAGGACGCTTGCGACAATCAAAGCGGTAAATGCCCCGATCATGTAAATCTCGCCATGAGCAAAGTTGATCAGTTCGATAATGCCGTAAACCATGGTATATCCCAAGGCGATCAGGGCATATATACTTCCACGGGTAAGACCTCCCAAAAAAAGTTCAAGGAAATATTCCATTTCAAATTATTGTATCCTTTAGATTCAGTTTAAATAACGCTGAACCGGCAATAACGGGCGGGGATAAACCCCGCCCTAAAGCCCATGGAACTTTTTATAAATCCATCAGCTTTTATTTTAATTCAACATAAACCCCATTTTGTACCTGATAGATTGAAAAACCGACCCCGATTGCATCACCGCGATCATCAAAACGAATTTTCCCAAGTGGGGTTTCAACATATTCGGTGCGAAGTGCTTTTGAAACCGCCTCATACTCGGTCGATCCGGCTTTTTCAATTGCATTGAGAAGCGCTTGTGTGGCGGCATAAGCATTGAGAAAGAAAGCCCCGGGTTCGGCACCAAACTCTTTTTTGTGGGCTTCGTTTGCAGCAATCGCCAGCGGGTTTTTGGACGTATCTTTCGGTCCGGTGGCATATACGCCCTCGGCATATTTTTGGGCCACCTTGATGAAAGTATCATCTTTAACCCCGTCATCTGAAATGAAAATGGTTTTCATTTTCTTTTTTCGCATCTGCATTACGATTTTGGATGCTTCAGGATGATACCCTCCAAAAATGACGGCATCGGCATCCGAACGTTTAATTTTTTGTACCACCGCTGAATAATCAACGGCTCCGGGGGTAACCCCCTCATATAACACCACTTCAGCTTTATCATTTTTTTCAATGAATGCTTTGGCATACTCAGCCAGTCCCTTACCATAGTCCCCTTTATCGTGCAACACCGCTATTTTTTTAAATTTTAAAACATTGATAGCAAAATCGACTTCAAGTCTGGCCTGAGCATCGTCGGAAGCAATGGTTCGATAGAAATTGGGATAGTCTCCACTTTGGGTTAATGCCGGGTTAGTGGCTGAAGGAGACATACAAATTATTTTTGAATCCTTATAGATACCCAGAGCTGCTTTTGTGGCACCACTGCAGATATGGCCCATTACCACATTCACACCCTGAGATAGAAGTTTTGTGGCCGTATTGGTTGCAACCTCCGGCTTACAGACATCATCTTCAGCAAGAATTTCCACCTTCTTGCCCAGAATGCCGCCTTTTGCATTGATATCTTCAACCACAAGTTTGGCCGCTTTAACGGAAGGTATTCCATAGGATGCCAAATCCCCGCTATGTGCCCCCGCTACTCCGAGTTTAATCATTTCAGCCGTCAACCCGTTGCCGGTTAAAGTAAAAATCATAACCAACACCATAACTGCAGTAATGAAAAGTCCTCTCAAATGATTGTTCATCTTAGTTATCTCCTTTCATTTAATTTATTAAAACTTATCGATTTTATAAGATTATTCATATAATAAGAGCACTCATACGAGTCAAGACAAAAGAATTTTATCTTTTTATTGAAAAAATACTTGCTGTCTCGACATCTTCTTTGTAATTAAATTTCTAAAACCGTTATCTTTTATGTTAAATAAAACCGTTTACCGGATCGGCCGTTTTTAGAGCAACCGTTATAAATTAATAGGAGATACCCTAAATTTTGCAAAAAAAAATCGGGCTATTTGTCAAAGTTGATCCTGAAGCCGCAAAAAAAGCTGATGAACTCGAAAAGTGGCTACGGGCTAAAGGCATAGATGTGGTCAGAAGTGAAAGTTTGCCGCCCAGCCGCAAACTTTCCGATAAAAACAAATCCCACGCACCGTCGGATCTTTTTTGTGTTTTTGTGCTCGGCGGCGACGGTACTTTTTTAAGTGCGGTTCAGTGGATTGGGAACCAAAACATCCCTATTCACGGTATCAAATTTGGTGAATTGGGCTTTCTCGCGGAAACTTCGGAAGATGAGTTGTTTTCGGTAGCGGATAGGATTTTGAATAATCAATTTGTTCTCAAACCCCGCATGCGTCTTCTGGTTCGAGTGATTCGGGATGGGAAACAAGCGGCCGAGGAAACCGTATTAAATGATGTGGTCATCAATAAAGGAGCCCTTGCACGACTGGCACAAATTAAAACTTATATCAATGATCATTTTTTGACCACCTACCGGGCAGACGGTTTAATACTGGCAACTCCCACAGGTTCAACCGCCTATTCATTGGCAGCCGGCGGCCCCATTATTCACCCGGCCGTCCCCGGTATCATTATGACACCGATATGCCCATTTACATTGACCAATCGCCCTTTGATCGTTCCGGATTCCGTATGCATCAAAATCCGATTGGTAAAAAAATCTTCGGATATTATGCTGACCTTTGATGGTCAGGCGGGACTGGAAATTGATGACAAAGATACCATCATCGTTTGCAAAGGAGAACATCCCGTCAACATGATTGTGATGCCGAACCGGCACTATTTTGATGTTTTAAAAGCAAAACTCAGATGGAGCGGCAGCCGTGTTTAGCGGGGAAAGGCCCCTGGATTGCCTGCGTCGACCGGAAGCGTAGCACCTGTTGTCGGCGTCTGGTTACCGGCAAAAAAGACCACGGCATTGCCGACGTGTTCCGCCAGTACGGGTACTTTCAGCAGACTTCTTCGGCAATAATACTCCTTCAGACCTTCGGCATCGAGTCCTCGCGATTTCATGCGATCCGGACCGACTAAGTCCCACAGCCTCGAAGATACGTTTTCGTCACCAAAGACCGCATCGGGATTGATCATATTTACGCGCACACCCAATTCGGCCAACTCAAGCGCCGCAATTTTGGACATTTGATGCGCCCCGGCCTTTGAAGCACTATAGGCGCCAAAGGCAGCGCCCGGATCGAAAACGTTTTTGGAACTTATGACAACGATATTTCCCCCGGTTGTCTGACGTTTAAAAACCGGAATACTTGCTTTTATGACGGTAAAGGTCCCTTTGAGGTTAACGGCAATCACCTGATCGAGTTTATCCGGATCCATGTCTTCGATTCTGGCGACATAAGCAATGCCGGCATTGGGCACGACAATATCGACACCGCCCAGTCTGCAGCTGATTTCTTCAAAGGCCATTTCGACCGATCGGAAATCGGTCACATCAAAAACAATTCTCTCCACCCGGCCGGCCCCATATTTTTCGGCTAAAACCGCGTGAACTTTTTCTAAACGAAGTTTATCAATATCCGCTATGACCACAACCGCACCGGCAGAAAGAAGTTTTTCCGCAATGCCGAATCCAATTGCCCCCCCTCCGCCGGTAACCACAGCGATCTGCCCCTGCAATGCAAGCCTCGGGTTGGAATCCAATTTATTTTGCTGGAGACTCCAGTATTCCATATCAAATACATGGGAATCGGAAATGGGCTGATAGTCTCCCAATGCAAATGCCTGAAGTTTCGCATGAACCGTATGTTCACCGATATCCGCAGCGATTCGTGCCTCTTTGCGGGTCGATCCGATCGCAATCAGACCCAACCCGGCAACCAGAAAAAGAGAAGGATGAGGATTGAGCATCCTGCAGTCAGTGCTGCTTGCATTGACATGACAGTAAAAATATTTTTCATACGCTTTAATAAATTCAGCAACCGTCTGACTAAGGATTTGTCTGAGTGCCGAATCATTTGAAGGAACCGATTCGATATATACAATCGCATTCTTTGTACGAATCACATGATCCGGGGTCAAGACCCCCGTATGACAGACAGCTTGAGCGTGTTGGGATAAAGAGGCTTCAATCAAAAAGGGAGCATTGCGGGTCTCGACATAAAATCGATTCAACCGCCCTTCCGAGTCCACACGCGCACATGTCCCCCTCAGAGCTGAATTAAATCGGGCCAGTATGGAATTGTAATTTTCCAAAGGCACCTTCCGATCGGCATTAGGCTCTATTAAGGGTTTATCATGGATTTGGGCCTGAATGTAGGCCTCGGCCCGCCCTACATACTTAATCATGTTCTCATAGGCTTTTTCGGCATTTTCGGCAAAAGTAAATATCCCATGATTGAGGATCACGATCGCTTCAATGTCCGGTTGGTCTTCATATCGTTCCAAGACGATTTTGGCCAGAGGCAAACCGGACATTGTGTAAGGTATCACTGCAATCTTAGGTCCCAGTGCTTCTTTGACGATTTCTGCACCATTTTTTTGGTGAGTCAGAACCAAAATACTATCCGCATGGGTGTGGTCAATATATTTTCCGGGCAAAAACGCATGCAAGAGCGCTTCAACGGATGGATTTGGAGACCGCGCGTCTATGCGTTGAATATTGAGTTGATTATTCATCTCAATATCTGAAAGTGTTTCAAGGCCCATGAGTTTACGAAGCGCATTCAATCGCAGCCCCACAAATCCTTTCGGTTCAATTGTCGCCAAATCCAAGCCGCTGCCTTTTACAAAAACGACATCGATTTTTTCATTGAAGATATTTCTAATCTTTAATTTGACCGAAGTATTACCGCCTCCATGAAGAACTAGATTCGGATTGGAGCCCAGCAGACGGGAGGTATACACACGCAAAGCCAGTTCCTTGGGATATGCATCATACCTTTTAATCCATTCCCCGGCCTCTGCGGCATTATAAAGACTTTCCACTGCAATTTTTCTTGTCATTTTTTCTTTTCATCTTCAAATAGATCGACAGCCTCTTCGACCGAAGCGTTTTCATGTATAATCGCACGAAGAGCCTTCATCATCGCCACCGGATAATCATGCTGCCAAACATTTCTCCCAAGGTTCAAGCCGATCGCACCTCTTTGCATCCCATCGTGGACAAAATCGAAAACTTCCCGCTCGGTTTCACATTTAGGCCCCCCTGCCATCACAATTGGAACCGGACAACCATGGACCACTTGATCAAAATCTTCACACCAATAGGTTTTTACAACTTTGGCACCAAATTCAGCCGCGATCCGGCAACATAATCCCAAATACCTTGCATCTCTTTTTTCCATTTCCTTGCCGACCGCCGTCACCGCCATAACGGGAATGCCGTAAATTTCGCATTCGTCGACCAGTTTGCCGAGATTCACCAGTGAATCAAACTCATATTCGCTTCCGATAAAAATCGACATACCCACGGCCGCCGCATTCAATCGGACAGCTTCTTGGACCGAAGTGGTAACGGCCTCATGGGCCAGGTCCTTTCCAATGATACTGGTGCCGCCGGACACTCTTAGAATAAGCGGCGGACTTTTTTGGGGATTCACACAAGCGCGCAGTACACCCCGAGTAACAAACAATCCATCCGCATAGGGAATCAAGGGCTGAATTGTTTCTCCAGGTTTTTCAAGTCTTCGAGTGGGCCCCTGAAAATATCCATGATCAATGGGCAAAAAGAAACAGTGACCATCTGATTGAATCAGGCGCGACAAGCGATTCTCCATACCCCAATCCATCGGCAATTCCTCCTTCTTTTTAGTAGTAAATTAAAAGTTTTTTCGACCCTTTTTCACTTTTCAGTCTTCAGATTAACGGCTTATCGCTTATGGCCGAAGTCCAGCATCCGTATTGATCCCCTCCGGCTCAGCCGGAAGATGCGAACGTATAAAAATATTTTTCTGAAGAGATTTAAATACACTATCGACATTTTCTACCCCCTTTCGGATTTCTCTGATACCTTCTTTTGTCGATTGTGTAATCTGCGGAATCGGATCGCTCCCTTTTTCTATGTTTGTCAAGATAACTTTAAATTTATCCAGATTGTTTTCAATTTCTTTTATAATCTTTTCGGCGCCGGCAACGCTCGTCAAAACTTCATCTCCGATTTTTTTTATGGTAACCAGGTTCCCTTGAACCTGATTCATTGTCTCAGGTGCTTTAACAGAGGCTTGGGCAATATTTTCAAGGATTTGCTTAAGCTTGTCAATCGTTACCAAAAGGCTTTCCAAGAGCGCATCCGATTTCAAAAGACCGCCGGCTGTTCCTTTACCCGCTTGCACATCGGCCATAATATTTTCAAAATGAGAAAATGTCTTATTCGCATGCTCGATGGCAATAAAAAGCGGTCCACCCGGATCTCTCAGTATATTGGTTATTTCCGAAAAATCCTGTATGGCTTTGATGACCATCTTGGCTGTCTTTTCCACTTGAAATTCGTCCAAGACATCCGAAAGGGTTTTCATCGGCATTGAAGGGATTTCCCCATATTCCGGAATTAATGCGGCATCACTACTTCCCGGTTTAATGGAAATATATTCAGAACCGATAAACGTGGGACTTTCCACCGTCGCCAGGGTATCACTTCGGATCCTTGAAGCATATTCCTCTAAAATAACCAAATCCACTTTGACCTTATTTTCAACCAGGGTAATCTTTTTAACTTTGCCGATGTCGGCTTTGTATAGTTTTACCGCAGCATTTTCTTGAAGATTATAACTTTCCTTAAAAATTGTATAATAATTTATATATGTTTTAAACCAATCCTTACCCCGGCCGATGAGTACCAATACGCTCAGCAGGATTACAACGATGCCGATGATAAAGACGCCTAAAATTTTTTCTTTGGTATTAAATTCAGGTTCCATATTTGAATATCGGAAAGTTAAATATTAAGGCAACCCGACATGGCATTAAGCACAATTAAGGGCCACTCCATCCTTTGCAATACCTATTTTCTTGTTGGAAAATTTTTCAACAAAGTTATTGTCATAAGAAATAAAAGCAACAGCCGGGTTCGATCGCAGTGTTTCTTTTAAAAGTTGCACAAACAGATCGAACTTTGAATGCTTTATAAAGTCTTCGGGGCGTTCGATAAGTAATAAATAGGGATCCTTGGTCAATTCACGAATCATGATGGCAATTCTCAAATCCAGCAGATGAAGTTCGACAGCCGGCAGATCCAGTTTATTTTCAATATTAAAGCTCTTGCAGAGCGCAACCGTTTTATCGTCTAAAGTCAGTGAAAGAGAATTTTCGAAATAATATCGCATAAGAAGCAGGTTTTCTCGAACTGTTTTTTTGCTGATCATTGCGGCATCCGAAGCAATGTATCCGATCTTTCTTTTACAGGAAAGAAATGTGCGGTAGTCTGAAAAATCAATCTGTTTTCCCATAAAACGATACACACCGGAGGCTGGATATTCAATTGTGGCCAGCGCTTTGAGCAACAAATGGGCATCATCCGGCGAATCCGTGTGGACAGCGCCCACATCACCGGCCGAAAGCTTGAGATTAAAGTTTTTCAATCCGCTTCCTTTTCCCGTCGGAATAATCATATAATCGGTAAGCTCCACGATATCCATAGGATTCCTATATGTAAAAAGCTCCTGATATAATGACATTGACCACTAGACAATAAAAAAAACACTCGATAGCCGCTTTGGATGTTACGATCGGGATTTCCGTAATCCGGTCTTTGGTCCGAAATGCATGATAAAGACACGTTACGGTGATTGCAAATCCAAAACAGACGGCTTTTATCATTCCAACGGCTATATCGGTAACGGTGATGGCCTTGCCGATTTGTTCGAGAAAATTTCCCAACGGAATCTGCGTCATCATCTGAACGATCATATAGCCGCCGATAATCGACACCAGATCAAAAACAACAAACAAGCTAAGTATCGCCGTGGTTATTCCGATGAGCCGAGGCAGACAAACGATACGTAGGGGATCCAGGCCGGTCATCTCAATTGCATCGATTTCATGCAGTGCTTTCATGTAACTGATTTCTACGGTGACAGCCGTTGCCGATCGCAGAATGACCAAAAGCGCCGTAATCCCGGGGCCGAGTTCTCTGATAATCAAGAGCACCGTTGTTTTTCCCAAGTCGTATTGCCCGGATATTTTGGCAAATTGGATAATAAGTAGACTACCAATGATCAGCGCAACGGGAATAATGATCGGAAGTGCCTGAAAACCGATTATATATATCTGTTCGAGTGTCAATCGTCGTAAAAGTGCACTGCCTCCGTTTAACCGATAAAAAACCATCATACCTATTCTATAAGTGAAAGCAAAAAGATTAAGGATATGATTGGCCAATTTAAAAGCTTTGCGACCGATATAACCGGTTATCTCATCCATTTAGTTTGGTTTTATTAAAATCAGTTTTCATTTTATGCAAATCGCCCGATTGTTGACTTATAATGAGTCTTACAATATAAAAAATTGAAAGGTCAACAAATTTAGATAAATATCCGGCAATAGCAGTTGGTTTAAATATTATGAAAATATACCGCTTACATAAGATTTCATTGATTAAAAGCGGAAGGAGTCAGCATGAGATGTCGCTTAATTTTAATATGGATCATTGTCGGGTTGCTCAGTCTTCCGGTCTACGGCTATTGTGTTATTGAAGAATATGAATATGTCGAACAGTTTGGATGCAACTATATTAATTGGACGCGGGGATTTATTCAAGCCAAGGGCATTGGGATTCCCACCGAAAAGAAAGCCGAAAAAGACCATAAGGATATGATGGCTGCCGCATATGCCGATGCACTGCAGAACCTTCTTGAAGTTGTCAAAGAGGTTAGAATTGATTTTAAAACTAAAATCAGGGATTTTTCCGCCGAAAACGATATCATGAGCAAAATTGAAAGCATGTTAAAACGAGCCCAAGTTGTCGAACAACAATATTTTTCAGACGGCAGCTTGGAAGTTACCTTGCTGATGAGCCTTTATGGAGGATTGGCTCAACTGGTGCTTCCTCAGGAAATTCAGCAAGTCGAATCGATCAAACCCGTGGGAGTGGTTACGGAAAAACCGGTTTCAGAAATTTATACCGGTTTGGTGGTTGATGCCAGAGGACTCAACGTAAAAGCCGCCATGTCACCTAAAATATTAGACGAAAATGGCCGGGAAGCTTATGGTGCGGCTTTCGTAAGCCGCGAATTTGCGGTGCAACAGGGAATGAGTGGTTATATGAAAGATTTTTCGGCGGCACAAACCGATCCAAGAGTTTTAAATTCCCCGCTGACGGTTAAAGGGTTAAGAATACAAGATGCGCGACCGACAGATATTGTTATCAGTAATGCAGATGCTTCCAAGCTGCGAAGTGCTTCGGAAAATCTTTTTTTTCTAAAAAAATGCCGAGTAATTATTGTAATTGAATAAATCCCCTATATTCTATGAAGCCTTTCAATAATAAAACGATTTTTTGCCTTCTTCTTTTGCTTGTTTTGGGGCTCTGCCTCGACAGGGCCATATCTCAATCGGCTGCATTGAAAACGGCCGATCCAAAAATCGATATCACATTCCTGGTAGGAAATGCATATTGCATCAAAAAAGGAAAGCCGGAAATTAAACCTTTATCTCCGGGTGAAACTCTTTCGTGGGGTGAAAAGGTCATCACCCCTAAAAGTTCTAGAATCGAACTCGAGTTTCCTGAAAAAAATTATATTCGTTTGGATGAACACACCACCTTTCAATTGCTGCCAATTGTTTCCGGTGAACAGACAATCCCTCGGTATAGTAATCTAAATCTGGTTCAGGGAAAAATATGGATAAATGTGTCAAAAATCGCCGGACACCAATTAGATCTTAAAATCTCCAATATTACCGCCATTTCCGTTTTGCAAAGTTCGGTTTGTAGGGTAAACGTAAACCCCGATAATTCAGTCATCCTAAAAGTTTACCGGGGTGAAGTCATTGTCGGTGGATCTGACGAAAGTGACGCTTATATTGCAAGGTCCATGCAGCAGATTATTGTTTGGCAGAATGGCGGAATCACAAAACCATTCCGTTTTACCGCTAAAGCCGACTCAAATCCCTGGGTTCGCTGGAATAGGCAAAAAGATATTGAAAAAACTAAATAAATTAGATTGGATTCTATTGGTTTTATCTTTCAAGTCCCCATATCCCATGAGGCTAAATATTTTTCCTGTTCAGCCGTCAGTTGATCGATGGCAATGCCCATGGCGGCCAATTTTTCTCCGGCGATCTCAAGGTCAATTGCTTCCGGCACCGGATATACATTTGTTCCAAGCGGTTCATTTAATTTCAGCATATATTCAATGCTAAGGGCCTGGTTTGCAAAACTCATATCCATAACACTGGAGGGATGACCTTCGGCAGCCGCTAGATTGATTAGTCTCCCCTCGCCCAGAACGTAGATGCGTTTTCCATTTTCCAGAAGATGTTCTTCCACAAAAGGCCTAATGGTTCTCTTGGCTTTTGTGATGGTTTTTAATCCTTCAAGATCCAATTCAACGTTAAAATGCCCGGAATTAGATACGATAGCGCCGTCTTGCATAAGATTGAAGTGTTCTTTTCGGATCACATGCAGATTACCCGTAACCGTGCAAAAGAAATTGCCGATCACTGAAGCTTTCTGAATCGGCATCACCGTAAAGCCGTCCATAACCGCTTCAAGCGCAGCGATCGAATCGACTTCCGTGACAATGACATTTGCACCCATGCCGCGCGCCCGCATGGCAAGCCCTCTGCCGCACCAACCATAACCGCAAATGACAAAATTACTACCGGCAATCAATCGGTTGGTAGCCCGAATAATGCCGTCAATCGTACTTTGTCCGGTACCGTAGCGGTTATCAAAAAAATGTTTGGTTCGAGCATCATTGACCGCAATGATGGGGTATTTTAAAACGCCGTCGGCCGCCATACTGCGCAAACGAATGATTCCGGTGGTAGTTTCTTCAGTTCCGCCGCGAACCCTTTCAATAAGTTCCGATCGTTCGGAATGTAGGATAGACACCAAGTCGGCACCATCATCCATGGTATATTGGGGTTTAGCGTCCAAAACGGCATTGATATGTTTGTAATAGGTCTCGTTGTCTTCCCCCTTAATGGCAAAAACAGAGATCTGATCATTTGCGACCAGGGAGGCCGCCACATCATCCTGGGTGCTCAGGGGATTGGAGGCACAAAGAAAAACATCGGCACCGCCCGCTTTTAAGGTTTGCATCAATGCGGCCGTTTCAGTGGTTACATGCAAGCAGGCACCTAAGGTAATACCTTTTAAGGTTTGTTCTTTTACAAACCGTTCTCTGATTCGATTCAGCACCGGCATGCTTTGCCGCGCCCATTCGATTCTAAGTGCTCCACTGTTTGCAAGTTTGATATCCTTAATATCGAATTTCATATGGTTGCTCACTCCTATAAACGTATAAATCTTTAAAGTCCCGCCTTTTCTCTCAGCACTTCCGCCTGATTGGTTTTTTCCCATGTAAATTCAGGTTCGGTTCTGCCGAAATGACCATAGGCAGATGTTTTTCGGTAGATGGGGCGTAAAAGGTCAAGATATTCAATGATAGCGGCCGGTCTTAAATCAAAAACCTGATTGATAATTTCTCTCAATCGGGGTTTGGAAATCAGGCCGGTGCCCATACAGTCGACCATGACGGAAACCGGTTGGGCCACACCGATGCTGTAAGCTACCTGAATCTCGCATTTTTTTGCAATACCGGCGGCGACTATGTTTTTTGCAACGTGCCGGGCCATATAAGAAGCACTACGATCCACTTTTGAAGGATCTTTGCCGGAAAAGCATCCGCCGCCGTGGCTGCCTTGCCCCCCGTAGGTATCAACAATTATCTTGCGACCCGTCAGCCCGCAATCCCCCATGGGACCACCGACGACGAATTTTCCGGTCGAATTGATCAAATAGCGGGTATCTCCATCAATCATCTCTTTGGGTATGACCTTTCTGATGACTTCTTCAATAATGGCCTCACGCAACTCTTCATAGGTCACATCAGGTTTGTGTTGAGCGGCGATCACGACCGTATCCACCCTCTTCGGTGACCCGTTTTCATATTCAATCGTTACCTGGGATTTACCGTCGGGCCGCAAAAAATCAAGCGCTCCATTTTTACGAACGGTAGCCAAACGCCGGCAAAGTTTGTGTGCGTACATAATGGACATCGGCATCAATTCAGGGGTTTCATCAGAGGCAAAACCAAACATCAGCCCCTGGTCTCCGGCACCCTGTTCTTTGAAAAGTCCTTCTCCCACATTGACGCCTTGGGCAATATCCGGTGACTGGCGGTCAATACTAGTTAGAACCGAACAAGTTTGCCAATCAAAACCCATCTGAGAAGAGTGGTATCCGATTTCTCGGATGGTATCCCGGACAATCTCGGGTAGATCAACATAACAATTGGTTGTAATTTCGCCCGCGACAAAGGCAAGACCGGTGGTCACCAGTGTTTCACAGGCTACCCTGCATTTTTTATCCTGTTCAATGATCGCATCCAAAATGGAATCTGAGATTGCATCGGCAACCTTATCCGGATGCCCCTCGGTAACCGATTCCGAAGTAAAATAAAATTTTTCTTTGCTCATTAAAAGACTCCTTTAAATATTCCTATTCATAGCAATCCATTTGAAATGTATTCGCTAAGGATTTAGAATCATGTTGTCAATCAGACGGGTTTTGCCCACTTTAACAGCCAGCGCCATTAACGCCGGTCGATCGATGATCGGCAAATCCTCCAGTGTATCCGGATCACAGATGGAAACATAATCGATTTGTGTCTCCGGATAACTTTGGATCAGTTCGGATGCCGCCTTGATAAGTTCCTCGGTATTTTTGATACCATTCTTAAGCAATTCTTGAACTTTTTGCAGTGATTGATAAAGGGACAGTCCGGATACCCGCTGTTCATTTGTCAGATAGGTATTGCGGGAACTCATGGCCAATCCGTCCGGCTCTCTAACCGTCGGTGCACCGATGATTTCAATGTCGAAATTCAAATCCTGCACCATCCGGCGAATGACTGCAAGTTGTTGAAAATCCTTTTGTCCGAATACGGCGACATGCGGCTTAACGATATTAAACAGTTTGGTCACAACCGTTGCAACGCCTCTAAAATGCGTCGGCCTTGAAATACCGCAAAGATGGGCCGGAAGTTTTTCCAACTCTACAAATGTTTGGAAGTTTTTTGGGTATAATTCTTCCGGTTTAGGTGTAAATACAATGTCCGCCCCTTCTTGTCGTATCAGCTCAATGTCTCGGGGCAAATCTCGGGGGTATGCTTCTAAATCCTCTCCGGGCCCGAATTGGGTGGGATTGACGAAAATGCTGACAACCACCTCATCAGCTCGCTTGCGGGCATCGTGTATCAAGGATAAATGGCCTTCATGGAGAAAGCCCATAGTGGGAACAAAACCGATGGTGTGATCCAGTTGCCGGGTTTGCTCGGAGTGCGTCTGCATCTGTTTTACAATCGAGATTATTTCCATAGTCGGCACCTAATTGAAAAAATTGAGGAAAATACGAAATAATTTTAATTAAAAGTGCTTGAAACTAAAACAATAATGTTTAAAAGTCAACAAAAGCACGAATTTTTTCCATTGAAACCGTACCTTGTGCTTTTATCTCAAATCCGTTTTGAAACAAAATTTTTATGATAAGGGAGTTACAATTGAAACGAAAACTTCAGGTTGCCGTGCGTGCATTGGTTGAACATGTTTTCCGTACAGGAGACTTGGAGCTTGAGTTTACGGGAGCCGGTCGTACACTTGAGGCTATTCGAGCCCATCAAAAGATCCAAAAATCACGGCCGACGGGCTATACACCGGAAGTGGCGATTTGCCGTGAGATAGAAACCGAATATTTTTTTCTATGTATCAGCGGCCGGATTGACGGCGTATATCAAACCCATGAGTCGGTCATGATCGACGAGATCAAAACCACCACAAGAGATTTGGATTTTTTCAAAACCGCTTGCAATCCGCTGCATTGGGGACAGTTGAAATGTTATGCGTATCTCTATTCGCTTGAACATGATCTGGATAAAATTGATGTCCAACTAACTTACTATCAGCTCGACACCGGTGATACCCTGGAGCTGCGGGAGGCTTTTACCCGCGAAGAACTGGATATTTTTTTTCAGGATCTAGTTGACCGCTATCTTGAATGGGCAAAAACGATTGCCGACTGGGTATGCCTGCGTGACGAATCCATTCAAGTGGTGGAATTTCCATTTGCCGCTTACCGAAACGGGCAGCGCCAATTGGCGGTGGATGTTTATCAGACCATTAAAAATCAGGGACAGTTGATTATCCAAGCTGCGACCGGAATCGGTAAAACCATGGCCGTGCTTTTTCCCGCCGTAAAGGCCATGGGTGAAGGTTTGACGTCAAAAATTTTTTACCTGACCGCCCGCACCACGGGCCGCATAACGGCTGAAAAAGCACTGGAAGATTTAAGGGCAAAGGGCCTGCACCTCAAACACTTGACATTAACGGCCAAAGACAAAATCTGCTTCAACCCGGAAAGCACCTGTAATGGGCAGGAATGTAAATTTGCAAAGGGGTATTTTGATCGTTTGTCATCAGCGCTCAAAGATTTTTTTCAACAAGATGGATTCACACGCCAAGCCATAGAAGAAGCCGCTCGAAAACATACCCTTTGTCCCTTTGAATTTTCACTGGAACTTTCACTATGGGCCGATGTCGTGATTTGCGATTATAATTATGCCTTTGATCCGCAGGTCTATTTGAGACGGTTTTTTCAAACCGAAAACCATGATTATATTTTCTTAATCGATGAAGCTCATAATCTCGTGAACCGTTCCCGGGAAATGTTTTCAGCGGAAATTCGAAAACAGTCCTTTTTAGACCTCAGGCGTCTGGTGGGCCGGCAGCTTCCCCAACTTTATAAAAGTATCGGTAAAATCAACACATGGATGGTCAAGGCCAAAAAGCGAATGCCGGAAGAGGAAAATTTTCTATCCGAGCCGATCGCACCGTCTGAAATTTATCCCTTGCTGTGGCGCTTTGTCAAAATCACGGAACATCAGTTGGTATTAAATATCAAAGCCGATTACCGCCCTGCGCTTCTGGAGCTGTATTTTGCCGTCAATGCTTTTCTGCGGGTAGCGGAGCAATATAACGAAAGCTATGTCACCTGTTTTGAAAAGTTGGATAAGGATCTAAAACTAAAGCTTTTTTGTATCGATCCCGCCGCACAGATGAAAAACGCTTTGGCAAGATGTGAAGCTGCGGTGTTTTTTTCGGCGACTTTGACACCAACAAATTATTTCCAACAAATTTTCGGTTGCGATGCTTCTGCAAATAAACGGATCATACCTTCGCCTTTTCCAAAAGAAAATCTTTGTGTTCTAGTCGCCGATCGCATCTCCACTTATTACAACCAGCGGGAGCAGACCAAAACGCAAGTCACACAGACTATTTTCAATTTGGTCGCCCAAAAACCAGGCAACTATCTTCTTTTTTTCCCCTCGTATGCCTACATGCAAATGATTCATGCTGCTTTTTCCGAAAACTATCCGAAAATAAAGACGATCCTTCAAAATTCCGGAATGCCGGAGGCGCAAAGGGATCAATTTCTGGAACAATTCGCCGAAGAAAATACGGAAACCCTGGTCGGCTTTGCAGTTATGGGCGGTATCTTCGGCGAAGGTATCGATCTGATCGGTGAACGACTGAGCGGTGTTATCATTGTCGGCGTGGGTCTACCGGGGATTTGCCCGGAAAATGAACTTATTCGGGATTATTTTACGCAATCGCACCAGGCCGGATTTGAATATGCCTATCTCTATCCGGGAATCAACCGGGTTTTACAAGCTGCGGGAAGGGTCATCCGTACTGAAAGCGACCGTGGAGTTGTCCTCTTGATTGATCGGCGTTTTGCCACCTTTCGGTATAAATCGTTGTTTCCCCATCAATGGCATCCGATGCGGGTGCAAAATTCGAATCATTTGAAAAATACACTAAAAACGTTCTGGAACCGTTGAGTCTCGATCAGCATTATTTTGAGGGGCACCCTGCTAAGAGAACGATAACAGGAAAGCAAGGTGCCGATGGACGAGAACTATTGGGTTACAAAGTCTGAGAAGCAACTGCGATTGTTTTTGCGCTTAAGGGAGTGTTATCAGGGTTATAAAAATTAAATAATTGTTTATTGTTGCCTGCTTGAATGTTTTCTTGCTCCCCATAGCCGACTGAATGAATTGCCGTCTGTACAATGGGTCGATCATCCTCTACACTTTTGACGCAGAGATATTGAGCAAGATCGGAGGATGCAATCGAATCAGGCACTTGAAAAACCATGCTGTTGGTAATCGGAAGATCCATGAGCATGACGACTTCATAAAGTTCCCATGCCGAGATAAATCGGTCTTTTTCTTGCTGCGATACGCCTTCGTTGAAATGAACGATTTTTCGGGTCGTCCGGGTTCCGGTTATATAAATCAGTCCACCGTAAAAAAACAAAGTAACTAATGAAGCGATTGCAATTTTTATAAAAACCATCCTCTTTTTTCTCCCTTTATCAATCCGATAAAAAACCGAACTGCAATTCTGTCTGAGGCAATTCGGCTATTTTTGCTTCCTCAGGCAGCTCGGCTATCCAATGTTTTGAAAATTGAAATTTTCCAGTTTCCAACTTACTTTCGGATCCGTGGCTTTCCGCCTCTCGGTTTCCCGGGATTCGGCCTTTTCTGAGTATCGTGTCCTTCCGGTAAGCCTGCATGCATCTGAAAAATAATTTTGATAACATCGTTTGCAACCCTATTAAAAGGAGCGTAAACGATGGAGAAAACCAATCCCGTATTAAGTTCAGACCTTGAAGCTGCAAAGAACCAATTTGAAAACTGGCGATCCGGCAAAAGAAGCTCTAGAGAGCCCATTCCCCAAAACTTGTGGGAAACCGCAATAGCCCTTTCCCATAAATATTCTATATATAAGGTGTCTAAATGCCTCCGCCTGAATTTTACAGATTTGAAAAAGCGGTTTGACGGCAAAGAGTATCGGAGCGTAACCCGAAGACAACCTGAGACGTTTATCGAATTGCCTTGGGAAAAACCAGGTGTCTCGTCTGAATGTATCATCGAAATGGAAGATGAGTTCGGCTGCCGCATGAAAATGTGCTTTCGGGGAGAAACCCGTCTGGATCTTCTGGAACTGGGAAAATCTTTTTGGAATAAAACACGATGATTCAAATCACGCCGCAAATGAAAATACTGCTTTGTGTCGAGCCGGTTGATTTCCGGAAAGGTATTGACGGCCTTGCAGGAATTTGCAGAAAAAAGCTCAAAAGCGATCCTTTTTCAGGATATATGTTTATTTTCCTCAATAAACGAAAGACAGCCATAAAAGTCCTCTGTTATGACGGCCAGGGGTTCTGGTTATGCCAGAAGAGACTGTCGGCGGGACGCTTCAAATGGTGGCCGAATAAATGCCCGGGAAATGTAATGCCGCTGATGGTTCATGAACTGACGCTTCTGGTTTGGAACGGAGATCCCAAAAGTGCAAAAACAGCCCCTTTGTGGAAAAAAATATCTGCATAGAAAAAACTTGCGTTCCATTAGATATTGAGATAATGATCTCTTATCATGGAACTTGGCATCAAATACAGAGGAAAAATCGCCACCACCGAAGATGTGGCCTTTATCAATAAACTGATCTTTGACCATCCGAATGACAGCAGAAGGCAATTGTCCCAAAAACTCTGTGAAGCATGGAACTGGGTTCAGCCCAACGGTGCGTTCAGGGATATGGTGGCAAGAGGTTTTATGCTTGAACTGCACCGGGCCGGATATATAAAACTACCGCCGAAAAAACGGCACCCGAACAATCCGTTCAAAAACCGAAAACAGCCCGCTCTCATGGAAATTGACCGGTCGCCTATCGCTGCGACATTAAACTCCATAAGACCCCTTGAACTGCGTCAGGTCAGAAGAACCGATTCCGAGAAACTGTTTAGCAGCCTGATCAATCAATATCATTACCTCAGATATTGCCAACCGGTCGGGGAGCATCTCAAATATATCGTGTTTAAAGATCAAAAACCGGTCGCCTGCTTGGCCTGGTCTTCAGCTGCCCGTCATATCGGGGCAAGAGACCGCTTTATCGGTTGGGATACAGCGGCCCGGAAAAAAAATATTGCCCTTATGGCCTACAATACCCGGTTTCTCATTCTGCCCTGGGTCCGGATACCTCATCTGGCCTCTCATATATTGGGCCGCATGGCTAAAATTCTTTCAAATGACTGGCAAAGGCTCTACCATCACCCGGTTTATTATCTTGAAACATTTGTCGATAAGCAACGATTCAAGGGCACTTGCTATAAAGCCGCAAACTGGATATACCTAGGGGATACAACGGGCCGCGGTAAAAATGATCAGACGAAAAAACCAAACCGGTCGATCAAAGCTGTCCTTGGGTACCCGTTGACAAAGGACTTCAGGAAATATCTGACCGGGAGAGCGGGATGAATATGCCGAAACGGGTGGATATTACCCCGGAACAAATGGAAGCGCTTCTTGAAAGAGCCAAACAATCGCTGTCCGAAGCCGATTTTGAGATCATCAAAGGGCTTTTTGACACGATTCGGTACCTTGGCTATGTGGTAGACAGTAAAAGCACATCCATCAACCGTTTGCTCAAACTTTTCTTTGGCACCCAGACCGAAAAAACATCCAAAATAAAGAAAAAATCATCATCGAAAAACAAAAAGAACCGAAATAAAAAGGGCCATGGCAAAAACGGTGCGAAAAACTACACCGGAGCACAAAAGATAAAGGTTGCCCATGAAACCCTCAAGCCTAAAGATCGTTGTCCTGCCTGTTTAAAGGGCAAAGTGTATGACACTCAAAAACCGGCAGTGATTATCCGGGTGACAGGCAACGCTCCTTGTTCCGGCAAGGTTTATGAGCTTCAGAAACTACGCTGCAATCTTTGCGGCCAGGTATTTACCGCAAAAGCACCGGAACATATCGGAGATAGAAAATATGATGCGGCCTCCGGAGCGATCATCGCTCTTTTAAAATACGGAAGCGGGCTGCCGTTCAACCGAATGGAGCAGCTGCAAGCCCTTCTGGGTGTACCGCTTGCCTCATCGACCCAATGGGAGATTGTGGAGGAGGTGGCCGACAAGATTCATCCGGTTTACAAGGCGCTGATACGCCATGCCGCAAAGGGGGTTATCATTTATAATGACGATACGACCATGAGAATCCTGGAGCTTATGAAACATGAGGAAGATCAGGTCCGAAAGGGCATATATACCACCGGCATTGTCTCCACCCTAGACGATTTGAAAGTCGCTCTGTTTATTACCGGCAATCACCATGCCGGTGAGAACCTCGATGCCGTGCTTGCCCACCGGAGCAAAGACTTGCATTATCCGGTTCAGATGTGTGATGCATTGTCAAGAAACGTCCCCAAGGCGTTTAAAACCATCCTTTCAAACTGTCTGGCCCACGCCAGAAGAAAATTTATCGAGGTTGAAGAAAATTACCCCGATGAATGTATGCATGTGCTTAAAACGCTTGAAAAAGTCTATATATTTGATGACCATACCAAACAGCAGAACATGACATCTTCTGAACGGCTGAAATATCATCAGGAAAACAGTGGTCCCCTGATGGACGATTTTTACGTCTGGCTCAGCCAGCAGCTCGATGAAAAAAAGGTGGAGCCGAATTCTGATCTGGGACAGGCCATCTCTTACATGATAAAACACTGGCCTGAGCTGACACTGTTTTTAAGAGACGGCAAAGCCCCCCTTGACAACAACATTTGCGAAAGAGCACTTAAAAAATCAATTCTTCACCGTAAAAATTCCATGTTTTACAAAACACAGCACGGTGCCTATATCGGTGACCTGTTTATGAGTCTGATTCATACCTGCAGCCTTTGTGGTGTCAATCCTTTCGACTATCTCAAAACGCTTCAACTTCACAAAACTGAACTGTTTGCCACCCCGGAAAACTGGCTTCCATGGAATTATAAGGATAGTGCTTCTGAATCTCCATCCTGATTTCGATTGTCAAAGAACCGATTGGATTAAGATCCCTTTGTAGATTCTGAACGTGACTATATCCAAAAACTTTTTTTAACTCAAGCGGGCTTGCCGGAAGGACACTTCGGATCCGTGGCTTTCCGCCTCTCGGTTTCCCGGGATTCGGCCTTTTCTGAGTATCAGTTAAATTTAATTTTTACTCATTGCAATATAATAGCAAGCTTAATGCCAAATCTATTGCTTGTATTTTTATAATTTATTTTTAAATAGTTATAGATATTATGAATCAATATCTTGACCCTAAAGCTATGAAATATGTTTCATACTTTCTCTCAAACATACTTCACATCATATGTATTTTTAGTTATATCGGCTTCAGATGGGGATGGGTTTAAAATAATATGAGTCTGTTACGATGGATTTAATGTGAATTATGATATTAAAGTGAAAGCGGCTTTTCATACCAGACTGTATTTTAAAAATATTCAAACGCTTAATTTGATTTTATACAATCATTCCATTAATTTTCAGTAATGTCCGGTTAGGTTTTTGCTTGCATTCAAAAGACGGTAAAAAAAATAAAGAAAAGTAAATTTTATGCTTGACATTTAATACAAGATTTTCGTGGCATACTGTAATATTGTTAACTATTACAGTGAGTTATAAAACATGCCACGATTATTCAAACTGTACAAAAAGAAATCTCGTCCACAGTCATTTCATAAACTATATCAGCCGGTTGTAAACATGCAGC
>JAFGES010000114.1 GCA_016931455.1 Desulfobacterales bacterium
AGCTGCCAAAGGTGAACAGGAAAACGAAGCCAAGCATTGGCATTATGAAATATCTGTCCTGGGATACAAGTACAACATGAACGACGTGATGGCGGCTATCGGATTGGCGCAGTTGAAGAAATTGGATCGGCTGAACGCCAGAAGAAGGGAAATAATCCGGACGTACCTCGCCGGCATCAAGAACCTGAAAGACATCAGGCCGATTTTTCCTTATACGACAAGCGGCAATGAATCGTACTGGTATTTCGGCATTCGCTGCCCGCGACGGGATGATCTGATCATTCATCTCAAGAAAAACGGAATCGCCACCGGAGTTCATTTCTTTCCGCTGCCTCTACAACCCTTGTTCAGACCTTATGATAATGGTTGCCCGGTTGCCAAGGAAATTTGGCAGACCTTTATCACATTGCCTTCCCATGCTGATTTGACTAAGGAAGAAGTGGATTATGTGATCAGGGAACTGCGGGAGTTTGAATCCCAAAGTAAAAAAGGATAAAAATGGGATTAGGTTTGGGAAAAATAATCAGCCGAATTCAAATCCGTTTCGATTTGGTTGGATTTGCGATGAGAAAAAGGGTCATGGGATTTGACCAGGCCAACGCTTTCCTACGCCGGGTCGGCAAGAAATCGATCATCCCCTTGTTGAGACAAAATGGTGCGGTTATCGGCAATAATTGCGATATCGAAGTGCCATTGATTTTTCATAACTGCCGGGATTTCAGGAATTTGCATATCGGCAATAATGTCCATATCGGGAAAAACTGCTTTTTTGACTTGAGAGACAGAATAGTAATCCAGGACAATGTCGTTGTCTCGATGCAGACCGCTTTCATTACCCATATGGATATGTCAAAGTCCGGCTTGAAAATTAAATATCCGCCGATCCAAAAACCGATCTTAATAAAAAATGATTCTTATATTGGCGCCAGTTCAACTATCCTGATGGGGGTTACGATGCAGCAGTTTAGCATGGCTGCTGCAGGCGCTGTCGTTACTCACGATGTCCAGCCTTGGACAATGGTCGGAGGTGTTCCGGCCAAACTTATAAAAAATCTCGAGTAGAACCGAATCCAGAAAGTAAACTCCACATATGACGGTAAAGCTTAAAGATTATCAATTGCTGATCGCTTTGCTTCTGATCAGTTTCGTCTCGGTGTATTTCACGCCTGCGATTGTCAATAGGGTAATATTTATTGTCATACTCGCTGCCGCTTATAAGACAAAAGGAGATTATATCTATCTGGTCTGGTTCTTCATAATCAACGATGCCCCTGGACGGTTATTCAGCGCCGGAACCTTTGAAAGTGCAAGAATACCCTTGTATCCGATAATGGGAGGCATCTCCATCAGCTTTCAGGAATTGTTCATCTTGTTGTATATTTTCAAATATTTGAGCTTGAAAAGACTGCCGCTGTTTATATTTAAACGTGAGTTTACCTGGTTTCTCATTTTTGGAATCATTGTTGCGATCATCTCTTTCCCACTCGGCATGGGCTTCGACAATCTAATCAGAACGTTCAGGTTTCTCTTGCCATGGACGATGGTTATTGTTATCCCCACATTTATTTATAATAGAAAAATATTGATCAGGGCCAGTCTTTTGATCTTCCCAATGGTTTTTCTAGCATTTTTCTCGCAAATTTTCAGTTATTTCACAAATAACTATTTCGATCATTTTTTACGAGGGAGGAATTTTGGTGGCGAGAATATGTTTGAGGGGATGGCGGCCCGGTTTTATTCCGCTATGTACATAATTTTATTTTGTATCGTTCAGGCTCTCAATTTTATTTTCAATCGAAAGACAGAGATCAATAAGAATTATCTCGGGTCAGTGGTTTTTGTCGGTTTATTTACGATCCTGCTGACAGCATCCAGAGGGTGGATCATTGCGTCATTTGTATTGCTGCTGGGGGTTTTAATTCTATTTGGATTAGCAAACAAAATTACCATTTGGCTAAGGCTTGTCTTGGTCTCCGTTGTTATTTTTTGGATCGCTTCCTATAAGTTTCCGATACTTCAGCAACAGATGGATGCTTCCTATCGGCGTCTTACCACCATCGAAGCTCTTGCGCAGGGAGATCTTACAGCAGGCGGTACCTTAAAACGCCTTGATGTCCGGGGACCAAGAGTGATGAAAAAATTCTGGGAGAGTCCGCTTTTCGGGTGGGGATTTACCGATGATTATTATGACTTTCAGGACGGACATGTGGGAAATCAAAATATCCTGCTGAATATCGGCATTCTGGGGTATATTTTTGTCACTGGCTTGTTCATTAATATTTGCCTAAAAATATGGAAACTGGCAAGAAAAAAAGAGATTTTGCTATATGAAGGAAAAACTCCTTTGTTGTTCATTCTCGGATTGATCTTTGTATTTATTATCCACGCCTCTTCAACCCAGTTTTGGGGATACCCGCTAAGCTTGGATAAAATACTTTTTTTCAGCATTTTCTTTGCCGCGGCAAATGCGGCGATTCTATACCGAGATTAATCATGATAGTAATTTATATTCGATAATAACCAAATAAGAAATAGAAATAAGCGTATGCTCAAACAAAAATTTCTGGTTCATTTTGGCTCCAACTTTGTTGTTCTCATAGTAAGCATGTTTGCCGGAATCCTTGTTGCCAGGATTGCCGGTCCCGGCGTTGTGGGTGTGCTCGCCTATGGAACTTCTTATATCGGGGTTTGGGGATTTGCCACCGGCTTGTTCGGGTCGGGGCACATCAAACTGGTTTCCGAGGGCCAGGATATCGGCAAATGCATGACGGTTTACTCGCGACTTTTTCTGGGAAGCATCACTGTTTATTTTATCGCGGTCACCGGCTTTTTCTTTTTCCAGAAATATGTATTGCATGTGGAATTTGAAAGCAAGACACAGCAGCTTGTTATCATGCTGCTGTTGTTTGCGGCCATCTTCGAAAAATATTATCAGTTCAGCAGCACCACATTCACCGCGACCATGGAGCAAGCCAAGGCCAATCTTCCCCACTTCATTAAAAGCCTCGCCTGGCAAACAGGCAGAATCGTTGTCGTGTTCCTGGGTTTCAGGGCGGTGGGGTTGGCTACCTGGAACCTTGTCATCTCATTTCTTTTATTGCCCCTTGTTTACAAATTATTGAAAAAATACCCCAGGACCGGGTGGGACCAACAGTTATTCAAGAGATATGTCGGTTACGCCATACCCATTTTATTGATCGTGATCATCGACTCCGTCATTCACTATTCGGACAAGCTGTTTCTCGCGCACTACACGGATACAATCCAGCTTGGCTATTACTCCGCCGCTTATTCCATCGGCGGGATGGTTATGCTTGTGTCCGTTTCCATCGGCAATATATTTTTTCCACTTTTTTCCTCATTGCTGGCCAGGCATGACTGGAATGCGGTCAAGCAGAAAATCATGCAATACCAGGAGTTTTTGGCGTTGTTCGTTTTCCCCTTTGTCTGCATGGCGTTTCTGATATCCGGGCCGCTTTTGACGACCGTTTTGGGCGCCAAGTATGAACCAAGCATCGAACCTTTCATGATTATCGCCTTTGCCACCTATGTTGCTGTGGTGGGAATGCCCTACGGCAATACGATAGCCGGAGCCGGTCGATTTTATCTGAGTGTCTGGATTAATTTGATCAAATTGGCCGTATTCGCTCTCTCGATAACCTTTTTTGTGGCGCCGCGATTTCTTGGCCTGGGGGCCACCGGGTTGGCATTCAATTTATTGACGATTAACATATTTTCGAATTTACTGTATCTTTATTTTTCCAGGAGGTTAAGCAAACTATCTTATTTCAGTTTCAGGAACATTTCCAGGTATGTAGTGATTTTTACCGTTGCGCTCATTCTCAATTTATTTAAAGACACTTTCAATGAATGGCTTTCTTTCTGGTGGCTTGTAGTTATTCCTGTTTATCTGGCAATTGTCTACGGCATGATGTTCGCCCTGGGTTTGGTGAAGGTTGAGCATTTTAAAAAGCTTGCCGACCTGATCAATTTCCGCAAGGTGTTGGTTTATGTAAAAGGTGAGCTGGTAGAAAACAAAAGATAACATGCATCAACCGGAAAAGCCAAAAAAAATTGTGATCATCGATACTTATAACCCCCGTAAGCCGGCTCATCATCCGGCCGCGGATGAAGATTCGTATTATTTGGCATCTTGGGGTGGCACGTGGGCTAAAAATCTTAAGGCCCGTTACCCGTATCTGGATATTGAGATGTGGCGGCCGGAACCCGATTTCAATGCTATATCCAATAGAAATGCATATGGGGTCAACTGCACCATATTTCCAGCCAGATGTTTCGTCGCTTCAAGAACAGTAACATTGAAAATGCTAAAAATGTTATTCGCTTATAATAGGAAATTCGAGCTGGTCGTCCATAAGAACTCAATATTTGACTGGCAGTTCAATATTTTAATGCCTCTATTGCTCAAAGATGCGAAAATCGTTCTCTCCCATCATGGCGGGGTTTTCCCATTGGGCTCAGGGCTTTTAAATCGCTTGAAACTGAAATTATTGGAGTTTAGCTATAAAAATATTGATGCCGTCACATATTTAAGAAGTGCAGCTAGAGAAGTCATCGAGCACTCAAATGATAAGATAAAATTTGCGTTCCTGCCGGTGGGCGCGAATTTTGATCATTTCATCCCCCTGGACAAAAAGGAGTGCCGGAAAAAGCTGAAACTGCCCTTGGACAAGGTGCTGGCTGTTTATGTAGGCAGATTTTATAGATTAAAAAGCGTGGATCGCATACTTGAAGTTTATCACCATCACAAATCCAATAAATTTGAAGTACTTTTTGTTGGGGGCAACAAGTCGGATGAATTGTACACGGAGGTTTCCCAAAGCGGCGCTTCGTTTTGGGGGCATGTTGACCATGATCTATTGAGGGAAATCTATTCCGCTGCTGATTTCTATATCCATCCCGTTTTTCATCCTGAATTTGGTGGATTCGATGTGTCGCTGATTGAGGCTATGGCGTGCAACCGACCTATTTTGTCACCACAACTGAAGGAACTTGATTTTGATTATTCTCAACTTGGATTGTCGATAGATGCTGAAAAAGATATTTTATCCAAAAGTGAGATTATGATCGATTCATTTGGAAAATTCACAAAGTGCCGCGAAGCCGCGATCAACCATCTGGATAGGAACACGGCAATCATTGACAAACTATACAGGATATATACAGAAAAGTGAGCTTAAATTTGCGCGTTATCCACATTATGAGCCATTTTCCTGCATATGATGAATTTGCGAACCAATCACATCCGGCGATCAATTGGGATACGCCAGATGGTTCATGGGTGGGAATATGGGGGTATGATTGGGCGGATCTCCTGGCGATTGAGTCACGTAAAATCAATCAATCCATTGACCATGAAATATGGCAGCCTGACCAACGGGCGGAAAAAGTGTACAGCCGGGAAATATTTCCAGGAGTAGTGCATAGGCTGTTTCCAGCCGAAGTCAATAAGGTTCGCTTCGGATTCAAGTGGATCGATTGTGTCGATTTCTCGAATATGATATCCGAATTGAAGCGTAAAGAATGGCGTGACCAAGTCATAGTGCAAATCGGCAATTTCCAGCTGCTTAGGCATTTGCTGGAATCCGGTTGCGCACAAAAAATTGTTTTCAGTTTCATGGGCGATATTATGCTGCCCGCTCAAAGGCTTTTTACGGTTACGAAAAACCTGCCAGCTAAAATCAGCTTACTGAAAGAGCATCGGGATTTCAAAAAATCGGTAAAAGCGATTTCCGCGCTAAGTTATATGAATGACAACAATTGTGACATGCTTAAGCGCTATTATTCCGGGCCGCTAGAAAAGATCACAATGGGAACGAATTTTGATTATTGGCGAAAGCTGGACAAGAAATCATGCCGCCAGGACCTTCAGCTTCCGACCCAACGTAAAATTCTTTTTTCGAGTTCCCGGCTGAATGAAATGAAACAGGTCGATCGATTCATTCACATTTTAAAGCGATTGTGCAAAAAACATGATTTCCTGTTCGTAGTTAGCGGTCACGGTACCAGACAATATGAGGAATATTTACGCTCCCTGGCCAAGCCATTGCTCGAACAGAACAAGATCGAATTTGTGGGTTATATACCGGAAGATAAGCTGCTTATGTACTATTGCGCTTGCGACCTGTTCGTTCTGACATCTCTTTCGGAAGGCGCGTCGGTTTCGGTAATCAAGGCATTGGCTTGCGAAACTGCGGTTTTCACAACCGATGTGGGCAACACCGCTGAAGTTTTACGCGAGCACGATTCTGGAATAATTGTTTCCAAGCGTGATTACAAATCTTGGGAATATCAATTGGATCTGTTTTTTTCAGGAGATCCGGTCGTCAGGCTTCCGGTGGCAATTGCCCGGGAGTGTTACCACTGGCCTAACATTGCCAAAAAATTCAATGATATATATAAAAGTGTGGTTTAAATGAAAAAACTGAAAAAAATACTGGTTACCGGAGCTGGGGGATTCATTGGCTCGCACCTTGTGGAAAAGTGCCTCGAATCGGGAGCAATCGTTCGAGCGTTTGTCCACTACAATTCTCGCAACCATTGGGGATGGCTGGATGATCCGGCTTTGAGCGAAAGGTGTGAAGTCATCTGTGGTGACATACGGGATTATGATTCAGTCTTCAGTGCCATGGAGGGTTGTGAGACGGTCTTTCACCTAGCTGCCCTGGTTGGCATTCCATATTCCTATGTTTCGCCGCTGGCTTATATTAAAACCAATATCGAAGGGACATACAATGTGCTGGAAGCCTGCAGGAAACAGCGTCTGGAAAACATCGTCATCACTTCCACCAGCGAAGTGTATGGAACCGCGCAGTATGTGCCGATGGATGAAAAACACCCCGTGATCGGGCAATCGCCATATTCGGCATCCAAAATTGGAGCGGATCAAATGGCCTTGAGTTACTGCCGGTCTTTTTCCATGCCCGTCAAAATCGTCCGCCCCTTCAACGCCTTCGGCCCCAGGCAATCGGCGCGTGCGATTATTCCCAGTCTCATCATCCAGATGCTGAAGGGAAAACCAATTCTGCATGTTGGCAACCTTGCACCCACCCGTGATTTCACTTATGTGGAAGATACGGCCGCGGGTTTTGTCGAAGTTGCCGCCTGTGACAGATTGTTCGGTGAAGTGACCAACATTGGCATGGGGAGTGAGATATCCATAAAAGATCTGGCAAGAATGATTGCGGGAATTCTCAAAATCGATGTTCAATTCTCGAGCGAAGCCCAGCGCATCCGTCCTGAGGCCAGTGAAGTGGAACGTCTTTTTTGCGACAATTCAAAGTTAACGGCATGTACGTCTTGGAAACCCGAGTTCACCTTGGAAACCGGTCTCGAAAAAACTATCGCCTGGGTAAAAAACAATCTTGAGATATTCAAATCGGAGTTGTACAATGTCTAGAAATTTGACTGCCGTGATCCTGGCTGGGGGAAAAGGGACGCGGCTAAGACCATTTACAGTCAATTTCCCAAAACCCCTGATGCCGGTCAACGATAAGCCAATATTGGAAATTGTCATCCGGCAGTTAAAAAGAAATGGCTTTAAGGATATTATAATTGCAACAGGACACATGGATGAAATGATTCGGCTCTATTTCCAGGATGGTCGGAAATTCGGAGTTAATATTACTTATTCCCGCGAAGAAAAACCACTGGGCACAGCCGGACCACTATATTGTCTCAGGAATTCCTTGAAAAAAACCTTCTTGCTCATGAATGGTGATGTTTTAACAGATATCAATTTCGAGGATTTACTGAATTTTCATAAAAAAAATCGTAACCAGGCTACGATCGGACTGACCCGACGGATGGTTCATATCGATTTCGGCGTGGTTTCCTTGAATGAAAATCAAGAATTCAAGGAATGGTCGGAAAAGCCTGATGTGGAATACTTGGTTAGTATGGGCATCTATTTCATGGAACCGGAAGTCATCGCCCAAATTCCTCCCGGCAAGTTCTACAATTTGCCTGACTTGATCGTTAAAATGAAAAAAGACAAAATGATGGTTAAGGGATTCCTGCATAATGGATATTGGCTTGATATCGGACGGCCCGAGGATTATGAAAAAGCCTGCAACGAATTCGAGAGTCTCAATTTCTAATGCGAAAAAATTGTTTGGTGACCGGAAGCAGCGGTTTTGTGGGTAGGGTTTTGGTCGCAGCCTTGAAGAATGACGGCTATTCGGTCATTGAAGCTGATATCGAAAATGGGCTAGACATGGGACAATGGGAATTGGTTAGAGATACTGGGAAAGTGGATAATATTATCCACTTGGCAGCCCGATCTTATGTTCCCGATTCCTTTATCGATCCCCGCAGTTTTTATGCTAACAATATTCAGTCTACGATCAATGCCCTGGAATTGGCGCGTCAATGGAATGCCAAGTTCATTTTCGCCAGTTCCTATGTATACGGCCAGCCACAATACTTGCCTGTCAATGAAGCCCATCCGCTAGTGGGATTAAATCCCTATATGCAGAGCAAAATTCTCGGGGAACAACTATGTGAAAGCTATGCGAAACTATTTGGGGTGAAAGCAATTGCATTGCGCACATTCAATATTTATGGTCCCGGACAAAATGATAAATTTCTTGTTCCTTCGATTGCCGCACAGGCGAAAAAAGGACTCATCTTGTTGTCGGATCCGGAGCCGCGGCGGGATTATATACATGTCGATGACGTAGTAAGGGCGTATCTGAGAGCAATGGAATTCGTGCCGGAAGCCTTCGATGCTTTTAATATCGGATCAGGAACAAGCCATTCAGTTCGAGAAATCGTCGATCTGTTCATTAAGATATTCGGGAGAAATATTGCATTTAAATTCAGCGGAAAAAAGCGCGAATCTGAGATAGCAGAAACCCGTTCGGATTGCACAAAAGCACATCGCTTTTTAAACTGGTCAGCGAAGATTGATTTTGAAACAGGGATCAGGGGGCTTCTCGCCCCTTTCCAGTCATGAAATACGACATGCTGCATGAATCAAGTAATAAAAAAATAGTGGTGCTTATCCTCAGCTACAACGGAAAGCACTTGCTTGAGGAAAGCATTTCTTCATACCTTGCCAATGATTACCTGAACTTTGAAGTGATTATCATTGACAATGGCTCAAAGGATGGAACTAAGGAATGGGTTATCAAAAACTATCCGCAGGCAAAGGTTATCCGTACAGAAAAGAATTTGGCATACTCGGGTGGATTTAATTTTGGATTGGAATACGCGTTCAACAAGTTGAATTCCGACTATGTTTTGATCACCAACAATGACGTCAAGGCGGATGTGCATGTAATTCCGGAACTCTTAAAAATTGCCGAATCAGATGAATCGATTGGCTTTGTCACCGGGAAGGTGTATTTCTATGAAAAACCCGATACGCTCCAGACAGTGGGCTATTTTGAAGATAAGCTAAAATGGATTGGCGGGCATATCGGCAACAGGGAAAGGGATTCAGGACAATACGATCATGATTGTGAACGATTCATGTCGGATGACATCTTCATGCTGGTCAAAAAATCGGTCTATGAAAAAACCGGAGGATACAACACTTTGTTCAAATTCCAGGGAGAGCAAGCCGATTGGCAAGCGCGCGCCAAAAAGGCCGGCTTTAAGATTTATTATGCCTACAAGGCGAAGATATGGCATAAAGACAGCATGACTATCGGGAAAAACTCCGCATTCAAGCATTATTATGATGTCAGGAATTATTTGATATTAAGATTCATCCATAAGGATGAAGATTATTTGAGAAATTATTTTAAATGGTACTTGAAGTCGGTCGTTTTTCTTCCATTGCTTAAGAGCCTTGTCAGAATGCGATTGGCTTTTGCATGGTCGATTGTCAGGGGTTTTTCATCAGCTTTCGTTTGGCTGATACGCAATAAATATCTCAAGCTCAAATATTTTATTTGACGGGAGCCTGCTTCGAGTTTATTTTTCTGCTGATTGATTGAATTTATTGCAAAACCATAGAATGATTAAATTACACATCACATTCAAGCCTTTGTGCAACTATATCAATATGATGCGCGCCAGTATATTTTATAGGCGTAATATCGTAAAGGCATATGACAATATCGATCGATCCCAGTATTTTCCAGCCCCTGAAATTCGAAAGCTTCAGTTGAGGCTGCTGAATGATCTTTTAATGAGTTCAGATCTGACCTGGTACAGTAACAAGATGAACGGCCCAGTCACAATTGATAAAATATTGGATCATTCCATTGGCCTTTCGAAAAACGAGCTGCGTGATGAATTTGAAAAGCTTTACAAACCGGCGAAAAAGGTATTCATTCATGTCACCAGTGGAAGCACCGGCCGGCCTTTGAAAGTGATCTCCTCGAACATTTCTGAAGCCCAACGCGCTGCACAGCGCATGAGATTTTATAGCTGGTGGGGGATTACTCCCTGGGACAGGAATATCCTGATATGGGGAAAAATGTCAACCGAAAACGCTGAAAGGAAAAGCATAAAAAAAAGAATGAAGGATATTGCTCTTGAACCAAGGAGATTGTTCATCAATGTTTTCGATCTGAATGAAGCTACGATCGGGGATTATTACCAGCAAAGCCTTGAAAAAAAAGCGGTCTTTATCCGGGGATATGCCTCGGGTGTTTATCAGTTTTGCTCCTTGATGCAAAAAAATGGCCTGGATGGTAAAAAACTTGGAATTAAATTGGCCATTGTCACTTCGGAAATCCTCCTTGAGGATCATCGAAATTTCATTGAGCAGATTCTTGACTGCAAAGTGGCCAATGAGTATGGCGCCGCTGAAATCGGGCTTTTCGCCTGCGAATGTCCCGCAGGGAGCATGCACATCAACGAGGAATTGAACCTGCTGCAAACAGACGAAGAAGGGAATTTGCTGGTCACTGATCTTCACAATACGTCTACGCCCTTGCTCAATTACGCAATAGGAGACAGGATTATTATCAGTGACAAACTTTGTTCCTGCGGCCGGGGCTTAAGGGTAATTGACAAAATTGTCGGCAGGGAAGGGGATCTGGTGAGGAAAGCGAACGGCGAATTCGCCAGTCAATATGTTTTCTACTATGCCGCAAAGGAGATTGCGGCGATGGGATTTCCCGACTCCATAGCTCAGTACAAAGTTATCCAAGAGGGGATGCGCTTTACCGTGTTCATCGTCAAGGGCCCGAATTTCAAGGCGGAGGCGGTTGGCTTGTTTAGTGAGCGCATCAGGCAAAACATCGGCAAGGAGATCTCTGTGAACATTGAGTTTGTCAATGAAATACCAAAAGAAAAAAGCGGGAAAATACGCTTTTTTCAGAGGCTCGATTCATGAACATAAGCATTTTTGGATTGGGTTATGTGGGATGCGTCGGCATGGGCTGCCTGGCACAAGCTGGCCACAAGGTCATCGGAGTGGATGTGCAGCAACTCAAAGTGGATCTCATCAACCGGGGAGAAGCGACCATTGTCGAGAAGGATATCGATAAAATAATCAAAGAGCAGTTCCAACAAAAAAATATCCGCGCGACCACCGATCATTTGGATGCCGTCCTGAACAGCGATGTATCGATCATCTGTGTCGGGACCCCCTCGAGCTCAAAGGGCCATTTGAATCTGGATCATATCTATCAAACCGCCGAACAGATCGGCCGAGCTTTGAAAAACAAGGGCGGTTTTCATGTTGTGGCCATCCGTTCTACGGTCATGCCGGGAACAAATCAACGAGTGGGCGAGATAGTTAAGCGAGCATCCGGGAAAAAGCGGAACCAGGGTTTTTCAGTTGTTTCCAACCCGGAGTTTCTTCGCGAAGGTTCTGCCGTGCATGACTACTTTAATCCGCCATTGACGGTTCTGGGCGGAGACAGCGAAAAAGCCATTGAAATCATGGAAAGGCTTTATGAAAAGATCAACGGTCCCAAGGAACGCGTGGATATCAAGGCTGCGGAAATGATCAAGTATGTGAACAATTCCTTTCATGCGCTCAAGGTAACGTTCGCCAATGAAGTAGGAAATATTTGCCAGCACCTGGGAATTGATTCCCACGAAGTCATGCGCATTTTTTGCCTGGACAGGCAACTGAACCTCTCGCCGTATTATTTGAAACCTGGCTTTGCCTTTGGCGGCAGCTGCCTGCCCAAAGATCTTAAGGCCCTCAATGCCCTGGCCCATGATCTTTATCTTGAAACGCCCGTATTGAATTCCATTGAAAAAAGCAATGAAAATCAAAAGGATCGGGCATTTCATATGATTGAGAAATCAGGCAAAAAGAAGATTGGCATCTTGGGCCTGAGCTTTAAAGTTGGCACGGATGATTTGCGGAACAGCCCGATTGTTGATGTTATAGAAAAACTCAATGGCAAGGGCTATGAACTGAGAATTCATGACCAGAATATTTCATTTTCCCGCTTGGTGGGGAAAAACAAGAGTTTTGTCGAGGAGAAGCTGCCGCATTTATGCAAATTGCTGCAAGACGATCTTGATGCCCTCCTGCAATGGGCGGAGGTCATTGTAATAGCAAATAAAAACGAGTGCTATCAGGGAATCAGCACCAGGAAAGGTCAAACGATAATCGACCTGGTTCGAGTTGCCGCTCTTGAAAGCAAGGATCAGTATGAAGGAATATGCTGGTAATAAAAGAGTATTGATGGTGGCATTCGGGCACCCGGAAAATGTCCTTTCCCTGTGCAAGGCTGTCAGCTTGAATGCTCGTATCGAGCTTGTTTTTGTTGTGTCCAAAGAAAGGTTCCGGCAGGGCATTATGGATATCGATATCTCAAAAATGCCGTATGGATTGAACTCGTATCATGATTCCTTGAGGTTCCTGCCCCGGGAGATCAAGGATTTTGTTGGCGCCTCATTCAATATCCGATTTATCCGCATACTCTCCAAGAGCCTGTTACGCAGGAACGGACTGAAGAACCTCCGGCTCGTTGTTCAGGCCGCCCGCCAATTAAGGAAGGAAAGTTATTATTCGGTTCATTATAATGGTTCTTCTGCTTTCGTTGGATATTTCCGCATGCTGCTCAAGGGAAAAAGGAAAACGCTTTGGACGATACATGATTATATTCCCCATAGCGGTGAGGGCAATCGATTTTTTTTGGTTTTGCGCCGACTGACGATGATGCTGGGATTTGAATACATCCAGCACTATAGCTGGCTGCGAGACCGTTTTATCGAGTATTTCAAGGCCGATCCTAAAAAAGTCCATCATGTTTATTCCGGCACTTTTGATGTATATAAGCAATTTGATCCGCTCAAATGCATTGAAATTAAAGACTATATATTATTTTTTGGCCGGATTTCTCCCTATAAAGGGATCGATACCCTGATCGATGCCTATTTAAAATGCAAGGTTAAATATCCAGGCTTTACCGCAAAGCTGTGCATCGCAGGGTCGGGAGATCTTTGGTTTGATGACAATTTGCGCGATCATCCGGATATTGTTTTCATTAACCGCTATATGCAAACCAATGAATTGGTCTTCCTGGTTAAAAACTGCCGCTTTGTGGTTTTGCCCTACACGGATTCAACCCACAGCGCAGTAGTCATGACGGCCTACGCATTTTGCAAGCCGGTTGTGGCAACGGATGTCGGCGGGCTTCAGGAGGTCATCCTTAATGAAAAAACCGGTTATTTGGTTTCCAAGAACGATCCCGGTGAAATGGCGGATGTTTTTATCAAGCTTGCTTCGGATGATGGACTAATCGATCAATGCCGGCGCAACATTATTGATTTCAAACTCCATGGCCCAATCAATTGGGATAAGATTTCGAAGCAGATGAAGGAGATCTATGAACAATAGTCGTGCGCGGTGCTGATGCTAAAATGGGATTGCGCCCGGATCATTGTAACGATCGGCGGTTGCTGAAAATAACGATCCATGAAAATACTGATCATAATTCACTCGCTAACAACCGGCGGCGCGGAACGCCAAGCGGTACAGGATGCGAATTTATTGTCAGCAGCCGGCAATGAGATCATCCTCTGCTTCGGTGTGGATGGCCCATTAAAAAATCAGCTTGCCCCAGGAGTTCATTGCGTCGACCTTCAAACCAGGTCTCAATTCAAAGCCGTTGTCGCGATCGTCAGGATTATTCGTAATAAAAGCATTGAATTGGTATTGTCTCACATGTTCTGGGCCAACAAAGTTGCCACGGTTGCCTGCTATCTCACTAGGGAAAAAAATATTGTTTTTGAACACGGGTTGGGCTTATGGCGCAAGTGGCATCATCTCCTTTTGGTAAGATTAATCGCAAAACAGGCCTCAAGGGTGATCACTTGTTCTGAGGCAAGCCGTAAAAATCGAATTCAAAGGGAAAAGATTCCGGCAAAAAAGGTTGTGGTTATCCCCAACTCATATCATGCGTTATCGGAAGCATGGGGAAATGGTGCGGATCAGGAAAACCGGGAAGCAAAACCTTTTACCATCGGGTTTGCGGGACGGTTTAACAAGGTCAAGCAATTGCATCTCCTGGTTGACGTTGCTTTGATATTGAAAAAGAGCACCAATGATTTTCAGTTTACGCTGCTGGGTGATGGAAATGAAAAGCCGTTAATCGAAAACATGGTCGAAAGAAAAGGCTTGAGCGAACATTTTACATTTCCTGGTTATGTGTCAAATCCTGCATCCTATTTAAAAAAGATGAATTGCTTTGTGTTGCCTTCCAAACGTGAAGATTTCTCTTTGGCACTTCTTGAAGCATCCTTTTGCGGGCTGCCCAGTATTGCTTTTGATGTCGGAGGGAACAAGGAAATCATTTTAAATGGGGTAAGCGGATGGATTGTTGAGCCTTTTCGCGTCGACACTATGGCTGAAAAGATACTGTGGCTAAAAAACAATCCCGAAGGAGTTGCCCTTATGAAGACCGAAGCCATGCAGCGGGCAGGTAGACTCTTTTCACAGGAGCAGCGTTCAATGAATCTGGCAAACCTGATTTCGGAAACCTTTTGTCGGGCGGAAGCTTGAGCCTGATACGCAAGGGATATTCACTGCTCAGAGGAATGCTTCCTCTTTCGGGCAAGGCTTCCCTTACAAAGCTTGTCTATGTGTTTTCAGGAAAGCCTTTTGTAAAGGATGATAAAATTAGCATTGAAGATAAATTCCCCAATAAAGAACGTGGTGGGGCGATCTTTTCGGCTGATTTTGAAATGGCCTGGGCATTTCGTTTCACCAAGGAAGCGACGGATCCGTATGAATTCGCGCTGAAAAAAGCCCGTCAGGAAAGGGCCAATCTGCCTTTGATACTCAAAAAGTTCGAGGAACACGGCATTCCCGTGACATGGGCAACAGTCGGGCATTTGTTCCTGGAGTCTTGCCAAGAGAATACGCACGGATGGATGAAAAAGATGCCTCATTTCACAAACAGGTTCTGGCAATTCACTGCCGGCGACTGGTTCGATCACGATCCTTATTCGAATTTCCGGGAAGCGCCCGAATGGTACGCGCCAGACCTGATCAAGGCCATTCGGGATTCCAGGGTGAAACATGAGTTTGCGACACATACATTTTCCCACATTGATTTCAGTGACAAGAACTGCCCGGTAGAAGTAGCGGATGATGAAATCAAGGCAAGTCTGGAGGCAATAAATTCATTCGGCTTGCCAGGACCAGTTTCAATTTGCTTTCCCAGCGGGTCCTGGGGCAATGTTCCAGTGCTAAAAAAGTATGGAATAACAATTTACAGGAGAAAGCTCAAGGAAGTGCAACTGGCTTACCCATATTATGATGATCTCGGTTTGCTGGTAACATTGTCCTCCGACGCATTTGATCGTTCTTACCCCAGCTGGAGCTCCTGTGATTATCAGAAAAGATATATGAAAACGATTGACAAGGCCATCAAAACAAACACCATAGCACATTTTGTTTTTCATCCATCGATGGATCCATGGATGATCAATGAAGTTTTGCCTAAAGTGCTCGGATATGCCGCAGCGATGCGCAGTCAAGGTAAACTCTGGATAGGGACGATGGGTGAAATATCCAGGCATATACGAAGCAAAAAATCCTCAACTTAGCACGACAGGCTTACATGCACATTAAAAAGCATATCAAAGAATTGGTTAAGGATGCTTTTCTGCATAGGACAAGAAGCAAACAGCTGCGCCATTTAAAAATGCTGGTTGGCCATTTGCGGGCAAAACATAAATATTCCAAGTACCCGCTTGCCAAGCATCCCCCCATCATCAAACAATATCCTTTTTGTCATCATTCCGACTTGAAATGGCTCGATTTTTACTACTCAGTCTTTGGTAGTCCCGATCCATTGTTTATTCCTGTACCGGTATATTATTATATCGAAACATGCCTGAACAATCGCATGCTCACTTTTGCCATAAAGGAAAAAAACTTTCTTAACAAATTCATGCCTGCCGTTCCCACTCCGAAAACGATTGTGAGACGCATCAATGGATTTTGTTATGATGATCAATACCAGCGGGTTGATCGTAACGAAGTCTGGCGACTTCTGAATCTGCGCAGCAAACTCATTTTAAAGCCTTCGGTTGAATCAGGCGGCGGCAGTTCGATCCGCGTATTGGAAAGGAAAGGCTCCGCATTGTCTGACGCTGAAGGTAGCCTGAATCCTGAATGGCTTGACAGCTACATCAAAGATTTTGTAGTTCAGGAATATATTGTGCAGCATCGTTTTTTTTCACAATTCAATCCCAGCTCGAACAATACCATAAGAGTTTTCACTTACCGGTCAGTGAAAGACGATTCCGTCAACATTTTGCATTGTTTATTGAGGGTAGGCGCCCAGGGAAGCTTTCTCGATCATGACCATCTGGGTGGCGTCGTTTTGGCCATCGATGAACATAACAAAACAACCCCCCAGGCAATTGATCTTTTTGGTAACAAATACAATTCGGTGAACGGCATTGATCTTGCAGCCTTGGATTCAGTGCCGGTTATGGACGAAGTCAGAAAACTGGCCAGGGAAGTCGCTGGGAACGTTTATTATGGGCGCTTGCTTGCGCTTGATTTTACTGTCGATCGAGAAAACAGGCCTTTATTGCTGGAGATCAATTGCTGGAGAAATGGCATCAGTCAATACCAGATGCACAACGGTGGACTTTTCAAGGAATTTACGATCGAAATACTCGATTTTTGCCAAAAAGCTGCTTTAACTTTAACCCTGTCATTATGAGAGACTTTTTTGCTCACATAACCCGGCGTGGAGAAAGCCGCCCTGTCCATCATGCTTTGGCATATTTTATTGACCTGTTTCCCGGTGCGGACAACAAAATAAACGGGTACAAAGGTATTTTGATTGCTACTTCCAATCATTTGTCAGATGAATTAATACCTTCGCCGTTCTGGTGTAAAACAAAAGGCGCATTCCTGTTTTTATTTGGGGAATATGACTTGCCGGATAGTCTAAGAACCTCGGAATTCCCCAAAACTGCTGATGCGAAAAACCTGGTCGCTTTGTTCGAAGTGCATGGCGATGCCTTGTTTAATAAAATATCAGGTCATTTTAATGCGCTGATTTTCTATCCTAAGGAAGACAAATTCGTGGCGGTCACGTCCAAACTTGGACTGTGTCCACTCTATTACTGCAGGCAGGGAAACGATCTGATGGTTTCTTCGAGATTGGGCATATTTAAAAATATATTGGGCTCGGGAGAACCGGAATTCCCTGTCATTATGCAGCATTGCCTGTACAACTATCCAATCTCATCCAAAACATTCATAAAAGATTTGTTCCTTCAACCTGCTGGTTCTGTCTTGACGTTTTCCGATCAAACTCTGTCAATTGAAAAATATTGGACAATTGATCAGGAAATAGCTGGTTCACGGAATACCAGCAAACTGAACGAAAGCATTGACCTGATCGATGATGTTCTGGATAGAATAATCCGCAGGCAATGCCAACAGGCCACCAAAATAGGGCTTTCATTGACCGGAGGATGGGATGGCCGTTTGCTCCTGGCCTATGCCCTAAAACATCTGTCACCCGGCCAATTGTTGCTGTATTCCCACGGTACGGAAAAATCGCCGGATGTAAGGCTTCCCCTGGCGACAGCAAATAAATTGAACCTTGATTATTTTCCAATATTGCTCGATGACCCGGAGTATCTGAACCAGCAACTCCAATGGGCTGCCGATACAGTGAAATATTCAGATGGGATGCGGTCGGTAACCAGGCTCCATTATTTATACACTATGTCGGTGTTGCGGAATAAATATGGGATCAGCGAAGTCATAAGCGGTAACGGGGGAAGCAATTTATTAAAAAATACAAATTGTAAGCCATGCCAGGTTTTCAATCGATTTGTTATCGAGCTTATTGAATCAGAAGATTATGAAAGCACGCTTCGCAGGCATTATGAGTACTTTCAGACCGTTTTCCCGAACTTATTCAAAAGCACCTTGTGGAGTTCGTTTATGGATTCCTTTGATCAAGAATACCTTCGATCATTGTTTTCGATCGGCAGTAAAAGCAGGCGCTTTCTTCATTTATTGCTTTCTGAAATTGAGCGCAAATATTTTGGTTGCGAACTTCAGTCCTACAAGCACTTGGTCAGGAATTTCAGCCCATTTTTTGATGATGAGTTCATCAAGACCCTTGCGCGGACCGTGTTCATTACACCTGATGAGAATAAAGGGATTCTGAAAAGCTACAAAATATCATTGCTGTATGCCAGGCTGTTGGTACGGAATAATGCCGAGCTGGCAAAAGAGCCCACGGACCGCGGGTTTTCAATGAATGATGTTGCAAATCAAATGCTTCTCCCCCGTATGCTTTACAAATATTTCAAGAACAAATTCAACCGGATTGGGGTTTCGGATAATTTTTGCAATAGACATGTGCCATACCAATATGCGCAGAAGTATCTCAGCCATGCGGACCTGTTCAACGCCAGCGATCGTTCAAGCAATTCATTTTTGGAAAACTACCTTTCCGCAATGTCTTTCCTGCAGAAGTGAATATTGGGCAAAGCCAATCGTTATTTGTCGCAAATATGACAAAGCAAGCCATTATGATTGCCATCTTGGCAAATGAGAACTGCAACGATCATCGTCATTGGCTGGAAGCTTGCGAAAAAATGAAAGATCAAATTCTGTACAAAACCATTGATCTGACCCGGGGTGATTGGCTCGGGAATATCATTGACTTTGGTCCCGACATTCTTTTAGCCAAGCCAGGAGGCTTGACGGCTCCTTTCAAGCAGCTTTACGATGAGCGATTGCTGATCCTGGTAAAAGAACTGGGTTTAAACTGCTATCCGACTTTAGATGAAATATTGATCTATGAAAACAAGCGTTATTTCTCATACTGGCTTAAAGCCAATAAGATCCCCCATCCGGAAACGAGGGTCTTTTATTTTCAGGATGAAGCGATTTCATTCTTATCATCCGCTGTTTACCCGGTTGTTGGCAAAGTCAATATCGGAGCTTCAGGCAGCGGCGTAACGCTACTCCATGATCAAAAGGAAGCTCTTGATTATGTCAGGCGATCCTTTTCCGAAAAAGGCTCCCCAAAGCGCTGGGGGCCGAATCTTGGCAAGGGGAATTGGCTCCAACGCGGTTTGCACTATGTTCTGCACCCTGGCGATATCGAAAAGAAAAGATCCAAGTATCGAACGATAAGGTCCGACAAACAAAAGGGATTTGTTTTGTTGCAGGAATACATCCCTCATGATTTTGAGTGGCGGATCGTCGTTATCGGCGACTCTTATTTCGCTCATAAAAAACTGAAGATAGGTGAAAAAGCCAGCGGGTCTCTTTTAAAGAAATACGATAATCCTCCTATCAGACTGTTTGACTTTGCAAAAGAAATAATGGATAGATTCGGCTTTTTCTCTCAGGCAATTGATGTTTTCGAAAAAAATGACGGCAGCTTTTTGGTCAATGAAATGCAATGCATTTTTGGCCAGTCTGATCCCTACCAGATGCTGGTTAACGGCAGGCCAGGGCGATTTGTCCACCAAGGTGGCAAATGGAGATTTGAAGAAGGTGACTTCAACACCAATGAGTCTTATGACCTGCGACTCAAAACCGCGATTAATCTTTTCAATAATGGTCGTTAGGAGAACATTCAGTTTTTCTTGTATAAAAGAGGATATGGGAATAATAAAATATTGTTGACATGTATTCCCACATGTCATGCATGCGAATTGATTAACTAGTCATTGAAAAAGGAGAACCAATGCAAAGATGTAGCAGATGCATTTTGGTTGACAGTGTTCCCGGGATTTCATTTTGTGAGAATGGTGTTTGCAATTATTGTGTTCAATATGAAAACAGTTTTCGGAATTGGGACCAAATAAAGGAGAAAAAGAAAAAGGATTTTGAAAAACTGATTGAAAGCGCAAGGAAATTGAAGAGAAACTATGATTGTCTGGTGCCCTTAAGTGGAGGGAAAGATAGCACATATGTTTTGTATCTGTGTTCAAAAGAGTATAACTTGCGCTGCCTGGCAGTGACTTTTGACAATGGATATATGAGCGATCGGGCGAAAGAAAATATCAATCGTGGGCTTGAAGCGACCCATACCGATCATTTTGTTTTTAAAATGGACAGAAAAAGCACCGCGGAACTCTTTGGAACGTTTATAAAAAAAACAGGTGGATTTTGTAATGCATGCATGAGAAGTATTAATTTTACGATCGAGACTGCGGCCAAAAGGTTTAGTATTCCCCTCATTATCAAAGGATCAGGGAAAAGAGTTCAATATGTTTCGCAGATCCCCGGGATTACAAATTCAAACTCTTCCTATTTTTTTAAAAGGGTCATCAGCCAATCTAAGATCAAAGATAGGTTTTCCGAAATCGGTTCCGAAAAAATTGGAGTTGAATTCTACAAGATTTCCTATTTATTACGAATCTCCCGAACATTCCTTATGAGATATTTTCCTCAATCAATTGGAGTATATGATTACATTTATAAACCGTATAATGAGATCATGGAGATTATCCAGGACGAAGTTGGCTGGAAAAGGCCAGAGGATACCCATGAACATTTTGATTGTTTACTGCATAGCATTCCATTTTACAGGGACACATTGAAAATTGGCGGGATAACCCCTCGGACTTTTCATAACTGTGGATTGATACGACAGGGATTAATGAGCAGAGAAGAAGCTTTACGGAATGATGAAGAGTATTTTAGATCGCACAATCAAAAACCAGACGAGTTGGAGATATTATTGCATGATCTTAAAATGAAGCAAGATGAGTTCACCCAATTCATTAGATTTTCAGATCCAGGGAAATTCGTTCCGCGTTTTGAAAGACTGGCAAAAAAATTCTACCGGAAAGTATATTATAAAAAATGATTGATACGTAGTGAGATCTGATGAAGATATTATTTGTTAGCAGTGGAAACAAGAAGTTTGAAGATTCTCCTATAGTTGCGAGCCAGGCAGAATCGTTACGCAGGGTCGGCGTAGATGTCGATCATTTTTTTATTTTGGGCAAAGGATTTTATGGGTATTTGAGGAATATATTCAAATTGAATAACTATTTGAAAAAGAACAAATATGATCTGATCCATGCCCATTATTCTCTTTCAGGTTTCGTCGCTTTATTCGCGAGCAATCAGCCCCTGATCGTATCCTTGATGGGAAGTGATGTCCACTCAAAAGGAATGATGAAAATTGTTATTCTTTGGCTTATAAAATACAGTAAAACAACAATTGTTAAGTCTGAGGGGATGAAAGTAAACAAATATTTTCAAAAAGCCGTCATTATCCCAAACGGGGTTGATATCGATGTTTTCAAGCCTATTGACAAAAAGGAAGCACAAAAGCAAGTTGGCTTTAAAAGTAAGAAAAATATTGTTTTTATTGGAAATCCGAGCAGGCGGGAAAAAAACAGCAGGCTGGCATTCGATGCGTTTGACTTGCTGGAAGGATCCAATTTGGAATTGAATGTCGTTTCTGGGGTCCAGTTCAAGGATATTCCATACTACTACAATGCGGCGGATTTACTATTGCTAACCTCATTATGGGAAGGCTCACCCAATGTGATAAAAGAAGCCATGGCCTGCAATTGCCCGGTAGTAGCTACTGATGTGGGGGATGTGGCCTGGGTTATGGGTAACGAACCAGGTTATTATCTGGCCACCTTTGATCCTGAGGATGTGGCGAAAAAGGTCTTGCTTGCCCTTCAATATTCCGAATCTCATGGAAGAACCAATGGCCGGCAGCGAATCATCAAGTTGGGTCTGGATGCGGAGACCACCGCCAAGCGACTCATATCCGTTTATCAGGCAACACTTCAGTGACAACCAAACCCGGCGCCATCATTATCGACGGCCATGTCCAAGGATTGGCCAATACCCGGGCCTTGGGGCGAGAGGGGATCCCTGTTGTCATCGTCGACAAGGGGAAAAAGTGTCTGGCCCGATACTCGAAATACTGCCGAGCGTTTTATCACTGCCCCGAATACCAAAGCGATGAACTCGCTGATTTTCTGATCGCTCTGTCAATAAAACATGGCATGATAAACTGGATCGTTCTGCCTTCAAACGATCACGCCGTGCACACCCTGGCGCGGAACAAGGGAAGACTTTCCCCATATCTTAAAATCATCACCGAGTCGCTGGCGACGATCGAAAAGATCATCAACAAGGACCGTTTTTTGGATCTGGCCCGTTCAATTGGTGTTGCTTTTCCAAAAACCAGGTATCTGCGCAGCAGCAATGACCCCCAGGTCAAAGAATTGAACTATCCTGTTCTGACCAAGGGGAAAAATGGTCTGACCTTCTTCAAGAAATGCCGCAAGAAAGCCTTTCTTGCGGAAAATGAAAGCCAATTGCTCGAGCAGTTATTGCAATTAAATAAATCAGTCCCCATCGGGGAGACATTTACCCAGGAACTTGTCCCCGATGACGGTCAAAACAAGACAGAATCATTTACCGCTTTTTCCATTAAAGGAGAAATCAAGGCCCATTGGACGGGAGTAAAACTGAGGGAACATCCTTTGCGCTTCGGAACGGCGACGTTCTGTAAAAGTGTCGATGGTTCTCATCTGTTGCCCCATGGGGCGAAAATATTGCGCGCACTTGACTATACGGGAGTATGTGAGATCGAATTCATCAAAGATCCGAGAGACAATGAATACAAACTGATTGAAATGAACGCACGCACCTGGCTTTGGGTGGGTTTGGCCATAAACTGCGGGGTTAACTATTCGTTGATGATTTACGAATACTTCAATAATGATTCAATGAAAACCTTTCCCAGCGATTATAGAAAGGACAAGTATTGGCGGAATCTATTGGTTGATGTCCCTTATGCTCTTCAGGGGATGCTTTTGAAAAAAGTCAGCTTGAAAGATCTGCTGCCAAAGAAAAAAACGGTCAGCGCGATTTTCAATCTGAATGACCCATGCCCGTTTTTACGATTTCTGACCCTTGTTTTTTTCTTAAAGAAGGAAAGAACTTGAATTAATTCAGGATCATGTTCATTCCGTACTATTCTACCAATATATCAATCAAAAAGTTGATAAAGGCCCTCTTTGTCAGAAATTCAGAAAAAAAAGTGATCCAGTATTTTGCTGAATTAACCGGCAAAAAATATGTTTTGTTAACCAGTTCATGTCGGGCCGCTTTGTATTTGGCATATAAATCTTTAAAAAAAATTGAAACGGTCATTACCTCGCCGTTGACCTGTGCCATAGCGCTTAGTCCGATCATCGAAGCAGGAAAAGATCTTCACTATTGTGATATTGACCAGCATTCTTTTGTCATGAAAACAGATCTTTTGCCTGAGACTGCTGCCAATGATATCGCGGTACAGGTTATACATCTTGGCGGTTATCCTGTTGATGTGAAAAGTATTATAAAAAAAGGATATTTTGTTGTTGAAGATTGCGCGCAGGCCCTGGGAAGCTCGCTGGATCATCGATCGGTCGGGTATTGGGGAGATATTGCATGTTTTTCCTTAACCAAAACAGCGTATGGGATCGGAGGGGGGATCCTAGCCACGAACAATGAAGAGCTGTATTTATCCACCAAGTCAGAACAGGAGTCCTGGAGCGGATTTACTAGAGTCAAACTACTGTTCAGAATTCTTAGAAGCTGGTTGGAGAGCAAAAAAAGGAATCGGATATTTCGATTTACCCTTGCCACCGTTCTTTTTCTGACCAAGCAAAGAAGGGCCAAAGGGAAAAATGAATTCGTGGAAAGCTTAAAAAGGGCGAGTTCATATTTTTTCAAGTTATTTTATGTTCAATTAGAGCATCTGAATGAATATCATGAAATCAGAATGAAAAATGCCAGGGAAATCATTGCTGGGATTGATCGTAAGCGGCTTAAGGGGCAATCTTTTCCGGATAGCAGCGGTACACGAATGGTCAATGGGAAATTATTGTTTTATTCTCCTTTTGCTCGAGCTGATGAAATGCTGCTATTTCTGTCAAATAGGAGTATTGAGTCAAAGCATTTGGAGCAGAGTGCCGATTCACAGGTTCAACTGAGATTTGATAAAGACCTTCGGTTCAATAAAAAAATTGATAAAAACAATTTGGAAAACTATCTAATGGTGCATGACTATTTGATTAGCTTGCCACTGAACGAGAATTTGACAAAGAAAGAAATCGATCGAATCGTAAAAGCAGCAATTGAGATTGGTAATATGCAAAGTAGCAGGTAAATGACGAAGCAAAAAAGAATCATTATTGATATCGGACACCCAGCGCAAGTTCATCACTTTAAAAACGTCTATTGGGAATTGGAGAAAAGAGGATGGCGGTGCCTTTTTACCGCAAAAGAAAAAGAAATCTCAATTTATTTGCTAAAAAAGTATGGATTAAAGTATAGGAAAATTGGATCATCAAAAAAAGGGATGTTAAGGAAAATAATACATCTTTTTACCAATGCGTTTCATTTTTTTAATACAATTAAAAAGTTCAAACCAGATTTGATATTCAGCAGGTTTTCCGCTCATGCGACGTACATAGCAAAAATATCACGCATATCACATGTCGGTTTTACTGATACTGAAACCGCGAACCTTCTGGATCGAATAACTGTTCCGTTTGTTGATTTGAAGATCACCGGTAATTCATATAAAAAGAATCTAGGGAAAAACCATTTTTATTTTAATGGAAATGTTGAGTTGGCCTATTTGCATCCTAACCGATTTTCACCCGATGATTCGATACTCCAACTACTTGGAGTTGACAGAGAAGAGCCCTATGTGGTCATCCGATATGTTTCGACGAAAGCCCATCATGACGTGGGATTGAGAGGATTGAGCATGGATATGAAAATCAGGGCAGCAAAAGAATTATCCAAACATGCTAAAGTATTTATTACTTCAGAGGACACACTTCCGGTGGAATTGGAGCCATATAAAATACGGATTCCTCCTGAGTTGATGCACCATACATTGGCATACGCGTCTCTGCTCTATGGCGAAAGTGCGACCATGTCCTCAGAATGCGCCTGTCTCGGTGTACCTGCGATCTATTTATATGATGGCAGCTTGGGATCTATTGAGGAGGCAGTGAAGTATGGGATGATATTTGTTTTTAAGAATAATACCACAGATCAGGAAGCTTCAATCGCCAAAGGTGTTGAGTTGTTGAATGAACCAAGTATCAAGCGAATCTGGAAAAAGAAACAGGAAAGATTCCTTGGTGATAAAATAGATGTTACGGCTTTCATGGTATGGATTGCCGAGAATTATCCCGATTGCATCAATGTTCTTAAAATAGATCCAGATTTCCCAAATAGTTTCAAAAAATCAAAAAACTCTGTAAACGGATAATTTGCTGCGAAAAACAGAAAAAAGTGCATAATAAAATATACATGTGAATGCCCAAACGATCATTTCAATTGGCGATTGTGTTTTATTGCTCCGCGATAATTCTGCTATCGATCCTGAAAATTAACGGTTCCGGTTCGTTAAACAAATCAAAGATGGCAGGTTTTCGCACAGACTATTTGCTACATATTCTAATGTTTATACCGTTTATGAAGCTGGCTCATTGGAGTTGGGGCTATCCGGGCAAGACAAAGCTTTGGTTTTGGCAGGCTTTTGCTGCTGGATTGCTTCTGGCTGCAGTTTCAGAATGCTTGCAGTGGCTCTTGCCTTATCGGACGTTTAATACTTGGGACTTGTGTGCAAATTATTTGGGAATAGTTATTGGCGCGTTGATTGTGAGATGGGGAAGATATACAAAGCGCAAGATGATAGAGCTCAAAATTAAACTTGGATTCTGAGTTATTTTCACTGACCAGTTATGAGAGATTTTTCTTTATTAATTTTCAAAAAGTTATTATTAAGTTTATGTGAATCTGAATATACATTCTTGACTTTTTCTGAATTTCTGCAATCGACGCATGAGGGCGATTTATCTTCTATTGTCTATCCTATGGATATGAGTCATTTGAAGCCAGAAAAAGTTGTAATCCTGCGCCATGATGTAGACAAAATACCTTTGCACTCACTCCGGACCGCTGAAATGGAAAATGAGCTGGGGATAAAAGGTACATACTATTTCAGAGTCATTAAAAATGAGTTGTCCGGGGAAGTAATCAACAATATCGCAAAAATGGGCCATGAGATCGGCTATCACTATGATGACCTAAATGACGCCGGTGGGGATTCCGAGAAGGCTCGGGACTTGTTTCAAAAAAACCTTGCTTTGCTGCGTAAAGTGGCGCCTGTAAATACAGCCTGTATGCACGGCAGCCCGCTGTCCAGGCATGACAACAAAGATCTGTGGAAGCATGCCGATTACCGGGAGTTCGGGATAATCGGGGAGCCTTACTTCGATATAGATTTTACCAAGGTGCTTTATTTGACGGATACGGGAAGGAGATGGGATGGGGATAGGGTCAGCATACGAGATCGAGTCTCAGGCGAGAGGCGAGGGGCGAGGGGCGATAGGGAAGAGAAGAAAGGCGAGGGGCAAAGGGCTATAGGCGATGGGGACGACGGAAGAATGAAGATAGGGGGCAGAGAAGAGAAAGAAAAAGAATGTAGGGGCGCGGTCTGTGAC
>JAFGES010000115.1 GCA_016931455.1 Desulfobacterales bacterium
GAAAAATCCGAGTAAGTCGTGCTGAGTTGTACGTCGTCGAGGATTTTGACTGATAACGCAGTGAAATTAATTATCTGAAAATCTATAGTAGGATGATTCGAGAGTCAGAAGACCTGCCATCTGAGTTCATGTTTGAGGAGAAGGCAAATCCTCAAGCGATTATTTATTATCGCTTGAGGATTTTTTTTTGAAAAGACAAAGCGAGGTTGTGGATTTTATGATGAAAGCCGCCGTCCTAACGGACACACAAAATTTGGAAATTAGAAAAATTCCAATACCCGCCTGTCCGCCAAACGGGGTCCTGGTACAAGTCAAGGCCTGCGGAATATGTACGGCTGATGTAAAAATGGTCGCAGAAGGGCACCGAGCCTTAATTTATCCCAGGATATTGGGGCATGAGATTGCCGGTGTTATAGCCGAAAGCCGAACCGATCAATATAGCCCCGGTGAGCGGGTTCAGATTGCTCCCGGTCTGAGATGCGGCAATTGTGATCCATGCGGCCGGAATGCCGATCATCAATGTCTGAAGCGGGAAATTTTCGGTTTCACACGTGATGGTGGGTTTACGAATTTTTTAGCCGTGCCTCTGCAAGGGCCCATGCGAGGTGCATTAAATCGGCTTCCTGCGACGGTCAGTGCGGAAGAAGCAACTTTGGCCGAACCTATTGCCTGTTGCCTCAATGCCCAATACAAGGTTGCCGTAAAAGAAGGGGATAGCGTTTTAATCGTGGGGGCCGGAACGCTGGGGTTGCTTCACTTGCTTATTGCCCGACTCAAAGGTGCCGGAAAAATATTTGTTTCCGAGGTTCATGAATATCGAAGGAAAATGGCGCGTGAGTTCGGAGCGAATGAGGTTTTTAATCCGGAAAATGTGGATCTGTTTCAATGCATAATGGATGCAACGCATGGAAGCGGTGTCGATATCATCATTTTTGCATGTTCTCAGGTGGGTATTGAAAATACATTTTTAAGAATGTCGGCGCCCGGAGGAAGAATTTCGGTTTTCAGCGGTATTTCGAACCGGTTTTCCAATATCCGGTTAGACTTAAATTTTATTCATTATCATGAACTTACCATAACCGGTGCATATGGATGTACAGCTGCTCAAAATGCGGAAGCTATTGGTTGGCTTGCTTCGGGTAAACTGCCGATTAAACGGTTTATCACTCAGCGGGTCGGCTTGGAAGAGGTTGCAGCCGGACTTGAATACACTGCCGGCAAGAAGGGATTGAAGTCGATCATAAAGGTGCAATATGAATGAAAGATTTGTAAAATTTGGAAATTCCATCGACCGGTTGATTGCCGGAAAAGATCTTTCCCGTGAGGAAGCGCAGTTGTGTTTTGCTGAGATTCTCAAAGCAGAGCAAAGCGATATTCATCAAGGGGCCTTTCTTTCCGCAATTACGGCTAAGGGGCCTAGTCCAAAAGAAATAGCAGGTGTTTGGCAGGCCATTTATGATTTTGACACCGTCAAAGTATCACCTAAAATCAAAAAACCGATCGTTGATAACAGCGGTACGGGTATGGACGGTTTTAAAACTTTCAACATCAGCACGGCAGCGGCAATTGTAGCTGCAGCAGGAGGGCTCTGTCTGGCAAGACATGGGGCACGTGCCATCACGTCTCGTTGCGGAACCGTTGATCTTTGTGAAGCTCTCGGCATTGATATGGAATGCCCGGCGCAGATCGTGCAAACAAGCATTGAGCAAGCCGGTATCGGTCTATTTAATGGTATGAGCGCCTGCGTACATCCGCATGCTTTGTTCAGGATACTGTCGCAAATGAGGTTCGGCAGTATTTTGAATATTGCCGCATCATTGGCGAATCCGGTCAAGCTCGATTACGGCGTGAGAGGAGTTTATTCCGCAGAAATGATCACTCCCGTAATCTGCTCGATGAAAGAGATCGGCTTTAAAAGAGCCTTGGTGTTTCACGGACAAAGCGGCAATGGATCAGGGGGAATGGACGAAATTTCTCCGGTTGCCGAAAGTTTGGCCGCTGAACTCAGTGCCGAAGGTAACATTGCCTACTATAGGCTGGAGCCGAAAGATTTGGGATTAAGAGGGGCTTTAAATCTTTCGGAAATTGCAGGCGGCAGTGACCCTAATCATGAGGCGGTAAGACTTTTAAAGGTTTTTAATGGTAAAGATAAAAAAACGCTTTATGAAACCATCTGTCTCAACACTGCGCCTATTTTTTATGTGGCCGATGAGGTTCGAAATTTAAAAGAAGGGGTTGAAAAGGCTCGCGATATCATCGATTCAGGAGATGCCCTGGACAAATTGAGAATGTGGGTACATATGCAGAATCGGGATGCGGATGTCGGTGAGAAACGGCTGGATGAGTTGATGGATAGACTCTAATTTTATAAATGGAGGTTAAGAAAATGCTTCTGAAAGATTTCGGTTTGGAAAAAATCATACATGGAATTGTTCCGGCGAATAAAAAATGGATCGAAAAAGCGCAAGACCGAACCGGCCGGTTGATTATGCCGACGCGAGCACTGGGGAAGCTCCATGACATTTCAGAAAGACTATGTGGAATTCAAGAGACCTTAAAACCTTCGATCAGCAAAAAGGCCGTTTTGGTAATGGCCGGAGACCATGGTGTGGTGGCCGAAGGCGTCAGTGCTTATCCGCAGGAGGTTACCGGTGAAATGGTGCGTGCATTTCTCAAAGGCGGTGCGGGTATCAATGTGATTTCGAGGCAGGTCGGTGCAGATGTCTGGGTCGTTGATATGGGTATAATTCCAAAACTTGACCCGGCCTTGCTTGAAGGTGGACAATGGCTTTTAGTGAATAAAGTAGGTCCCGGAACGGCAAATTTAGCCCAAGGACCTGCCATGAAACGCCAAGATGCTGAAACGGCAATTTTAACCGGCTTTCATTTGGCGGCCGAACTTTTCAACAAGGGTGTTGAAATTCTAGGTACGGGGGACATGGGCATCGGTAATACAACTCCATCGGCAGCCATCGGCACCGTTGTCGCCGGTGCAACCATCGAGGAGATGGTCGGCCGAGGAACCGGGATCGATGATGAAGGACTTCAGAAGAAACAAACGGCCATTCGTCGTGGGATTCAGGTAAATATGCCCGACTCCGATGATGGATTGGATATATTATCTAAAATCGGCGGCTTTGAAATCGGTGGAATTGCGGGGTGTATTTTAGCAGGGGCTTACCATCACCGCCCAATCGTTATTGATGGTTTAATTTCCACTGCCGGGGCTTTGGTAGCCCATAAAATTTGTCCAACGGCAACCGATTATATTTTTGCAGGACATTGTTCCGAGGAACCCGGTCATCGAATCATGTTAAATTATCTGGGGTTAGATCCTATTTTGAATCTCGGTATGCGTCTGGGCGAGGGCACGGGCGGAGCATTGGCAATGGGAATCATGGAAGGCGCGGTCCGAGTTTTTCGGGAAATGCTGACATTTGATGAAGCCAACGTTTCCAATAAAGAATCGGCATAGAAATTTCTTGACTTTTATTCTATACTTTTATAAATTTTTAAAAAAATGATATAAAGCTTAGGCGCTCATTTTGAGCTTAATAGGGAACTCCGTGTGAATCGGGACGGGCCCGCCGCTGTGATCGGGGACAAACGCCGCACGATGCCACTGTTTTGTGGATTAGAAAATGGGAAGGCGCGGTTAATAGGATGATCCGAGAGTCAGAAGACCTGCCTGAGCTTAAAGGTAACCTCCGTGGATATAAGGTATACCAAAGGATCAGAGGATAAAAAAGGGAAATCCCCAGATCGATTAAATTCGGTCTGGGTTTTTTTTTGAGTAAGGGCTCCTATGCTTCTTATCTTTCAGTCGGAAGCATACTCCATAAGGAGGGGCGCTTTTGATCGGCGCTCCTCCTTTCATTTACATCCTTTATGCGGACAGGGCTCACAGCTTGGAGATTTTTTTGATTAAGATTCGTTCGGATCAAGGTATACTAAATGAAAAGTCGACTGCACGATTTTCAAAATTTTTTCTTTGGAATAGAGTCGTCCTCGGTCAACTCCCGGGCACTCTCTGCCCAAACGTCGCCAGTTTTCTTTGGATCGCAGGTTTTCAAACCAAAACGGAAAAGTTCGGCATTGCAAGGGGCGGGTGGAATATATATGGCAGCCGCTTTGATAAAAAAGGCAGTTTCCGAATTCATCTTCTTTAATACTGTAGCTGTCTCGATAAGGGTAAAGGTATTGATCGATGAACTCAACTGTCGGAAGTTTCAGATAATTGGCAATACGGGCAATTTCAGCTTTGTCGACATATACGGTTCCCGGGCCTCCCGTGCAACAGACGCCGCAGCGCTGACACTCAAAGCGCAGCCCCTGATCGAAAAAATAAGACCGATTTTCTAACTTTTGTATAGTATTTACCACAAAGAGAAAGCTTGTTTTATTGAATTAAAAAAAAATTATAGTGCATTTGAGGTAGGGGGTCAAGCAGCAATATGCGCATATTTTAGGAAGGAATGAAATAGAAAAAACAAAGGTGGTTCACCATTTTAAGAACCACCTTTGTATAGTGTAGTTTTTTTATTATATTTTATTCAGCAACCGCTTCCGCGCCGGTCAGTTTCGGTTCGACTTTTTTGATCCAAGCTTCGCCTACCGGAACGTTGACACCGAAATCGGCGAGAACCACATGCGCCATCACATACCATGCCAGGGAAGCACATACGATCAAATCAATTGCAGCAATTTTGGTCATTGCAGGATATCCGAAATGTGCAAGATCCAGGAGTATAAATCCGGCCAGCAAGGTGGTAAACGTCCAAGCCAGCGCATTATTAGTCCTCCAGGAGCCTATCCACATAATGGCAGTGTAGATGGTCCAGACCACTAGAAAAGCACCGATTTCGACCGCGCCGGATTTATAAATGTTAAAATGATTTAAAAGGAAAATGACGCCTAGGCAAATCCAGAAAGCACCGTATGATGTAAATGCGCTGTACCCAAAATTATTGCCCGTCTCCATTTCCTGCAACCCGGCAATCAATTGCGCAAGCCCCCCGTAAAGCAAGCCGCAGGCCAATATCGGGCCTACCCCGATCCAGCCTAAGTTGTGAAACTGCAGAATCATGGTAGTTAACGCAAACCCTCCCAGTCCTACTGCTGCCGGATTACCCAATTTCGGTTGTGCCATAATAATACCCTCCTTCATTTAATATGTTATAGTTACTCTCCCCCGAGAGCTTTTTTTACCGAGAGTTTTTATCAAATATAATTTTCGGCACCAAAATAAAGCCCGGCATTTATCGGGGTATAAAAACTTGGCGCTTTTAAGTATATACTTATTTGATGATAAATATACATATTTTTAATAAATGTATTGCTTTTGAATTAAATATATTAATATGCAAGATATTTAATTACTGAACCTGATTCACAATAGACAATAAATTTTACCTTGTCAATAAAAAAACAACAAAAATTAAATTTGCTGAAAGAAAGTATTAAATCGTGCGATACTTCTGATAAAGGTCGTCAAATATAGCCGGGAGTTTCTCTTTAAAGGCTTTCAACAGAGGAAGCATAATTTGACGAATTTGTGGATGAGCGGCTTTGGAACATCTAAGTTCGAAGACGTGGCGCCATTGCCGGAGGTTACATGTCATTACGATTTCAGTCTTAAGACTGTTCGGTAGTACTGAGCGAGCCTGTTCAGCCGGTGCCCCCATTTCGATAAGTTCCATATAAGCCTTTTCCGCATTTTTCATAGCGGCTAACCATCGTTTATATGCGGTCGAGTCTTCCGTCCAGAAGAGGGGTCGAATAACGGTAATCTCGTTTCCGAACTTATTTTTGGAATAATTGGCGTAGCGAGTGCTTTCTTGGCTGAAGGAGGCCAAGCGGTGGCGAACCAACTCGTGCGAAACACCGCGGTCACAAATAAATTTTACCGAGATATTCATATGCTCAATAACACTGTGGTGTCCGGAGAGTATCAAACGGCGTATAAATTGGTCGGCTGAATCCGCCGTTATTTTATTTTCCGATTTATAACAAATTCGACCCGCCTGTTCGATAAGCTTTAGAATAAGATCTGCATCCGGCATGAACAGAATTTCATATGAGGGGGATATAATTTTCACGTAAACCTCGCATTAGATTTTAGGTCTTATTGGGTTGAATCAAGCAAAACCCATCAAAACACAATTAGGCATTAATAAAACACTTACGCAAGCCATCGTCAAGCTTATTTAAAACCGTCCATCAGGTCTTTACCAACTTGCCGGTGCTGCAAAAAACCATGATATAAGCACCAGTCGCAAAACCGGCCAGAGTGGATATTCCAAAACAAAGAGCCAGTTGCGCAGATATTATGGAAGTTAGGACCGACGCACATCCATTAATCGCCCAGGCATATGACCTTTCTACCGGATTTTTTAAAAAATAGCGCATGCCGAGTGGGAAGGGCACTCCCAATAAAAATCCAATCGGAAACAAAATACCTATGGCGATGAAATAACGCAAAATTACTGTAAAGCCGAGAATACTATAGATCAATATATCGATACGATAGAAAACGAAAATCAGTGTCACAATCAAAGCAATCAGAGCGTACCGCAGACCGCGTCGTCCGATGAAGTGCGAGAAATATCCGCCGGCTGCGGAGAAAATCAGAAGGCTCGCCAATACGATTGTAAAACTAATTACCGGATCGCCGAAAAGAAGCGTATAGAACTTGATGAAGAAAATTTCGACAAACATAAAACCGACTCCAACGGCAAAAAAATACAAAATATGAGAAGCAGGGATCTTTTCGCTGCCTTTTGCAAAAGCAAAAAGCGGCAGTAAAATCAAAATGGTGCTGATGAGAATCGCTTCGACAAAAACAACGGCAATGACGATTTCACCGGACATAACTAGAGAGTAAAGTCTACTTCCGGTACTTTTATAGATGTCTTTGATGCGGCTCCATTTCAAAAATCGAGACGGAAAAGGACGGCCATCGGTTTGCGGATTTACATCAAGAAGATAATTATTGAAAAAAGTCTTTGAGTTACCGGTTTGGTAGGCATTAAGCAGGCGGCTGATCTCCTGATAGTGATAGGGCTGATCAAAAACATTGAATCGGTTTACCTGGTCCGGAGTTGCATCGGGATAGTAGACCCAATCAAAGTTGTTGCTGCGGGCAAAGTTTTTGATGACGCTATCGTCTTGAAAGGGATGAAAGGACACGATCAGTGTATAAATATCCCAGTTACGGATAATCCTGATATGATTTTCCGGTTTTTTGAGGCCGATGGATATCAAACTTTCGTAAGCCGTCGCCCAGAGGCGTAAAGCATCGGAAGGCGGCAGGAGCAGTTTGCGTGAAATCATCAGAATGCCGTCTTCGGTAAGGTGACTGATATATTCCTTGAAGGCATCGATGGTCAATAGATATTCTTGATTAAGGGCAGCCGCGCCCGGTATTGAACTTCCCCAGTTGTCGATATGAATGACCTGGAATCTTTTCGCTGACTGGGCCAGAAACACACGGGGATTTTGATTGATCACCGGCCATTTGTAATGTTTTTGAGTGATTTTAGCGACTTGAAGATTGGATTCGACGATGGTAATTTTTTGCGCATTGGCGGACAGGGCACAGGCGATACCGGTTCCGCCGCCATGCTGGATTATGAGAACATGTTCGGGCTGCGGGGTTAAAAGGTATCCGGCATAGGGGAGGGTGAAACGTGAAAATGTCGGATCAGCGGAATCAGAAAAATTATAGAGGACAAAGGGTGCGTCACCATCTTTAAAAATTGCCGATTGAACTGGAATATTTCCTGGAAATTTCATACTCAAACCCGGTGCAAAACGGATATAATCGCTTTTGACCTTGTCGATTCGTCCCCAAAGGCTATTATGGGTCTCTGTAATTTCAGTATTCGGGAACTGAAGTATTTGGCTCAGTGCTTTATAGGGTGAAGATTTGATTTCAACTCGAAAATCACTTGAAAAAATAAAGACCGTTGATATCCAAACTATGACAAAACTGATGAGCCAAGGACAAATTCTTTTCAGTAAAATTATTTTCGGATTCGGAGAAAATTTTCGGTTCAATTTTCGCTTGCCGCAAGGCAATATCAGTAAAGGGATGAGAGCTGATAGGATAATCAGTTTGCCTTCACCGAGAAACGGCAGCAATGGAACGGGAATAACCGCGCCCAAAGCCGATCCTCCCATGCCGGCAAGATAAATTAGAGCGGTTCGATCCGGCCAAAAAGCATAAGCCAGCGCGATAATCAATCCACTGAAAAAGAAGGGCAGGGATAATGTGATATAAGCGGCCAGAAGATAAAGCGTTTGAATCGGTTCTAAGGGCAGTCTGAAATAATCCAGTGGGATTTGATTCAGTATTAAAAAAGAGGAGATAGCAGTCAGTGTATAGCAGATTGCAAAAATTTTTACCGGACCTGTGCCGGCAAGCTGCTTGGACCAATGTTTTTTGCGTGTTTCCAGCAGGCTAAGGAAAGTACCGCTTGCCGCAAAACCGAAAAGGGCGATGCTGATTACCATAAAAGATAAATGGTTCCATTGGCAGATGGAAAAAACACGCGTTAGAAGCACTTCAAAGGTCAATGCGGAAAGTGATATCAAAAAAACCGCTAGAAATATCATCGATCATATCCATTTGAGGGCTTACCTTTTTCAAGCCCGTAGCCGGTCATAGGAACAAATAAAACCCCGGTGATCTGTTTGACGATGTAGTCGTTACCGCGTTTGGTGACACGAACAAGATTCTGAAAGCTAAAAGGGTTTCCAAGTGGTAGAATGAGTTTTCCACCGTCTTTGAGCTGTTTTAAAAGCGGCGGAGGAATATGATCGATTGCCGCCGTGATCATGATGCAATCAAACGGCGCTGCTTCCGGCCAGCCGAAATAACCGTCCCCCCGGCGAGTCTCAACATTTTTTATTTCTAGTTTTTTAAGTGTATTGTGGGCTTTTTCATAAAGCTTTGGCTTAATTTCGATACTGTATACATTTTTGCAGATTTTCGCCAAAATTGCGGCCTGATAACCTGAGCCGGTACCGATTTCAAGGACGCGCTCATCACCCGCCAACTCCAGGCTTTCAGTCATTAGGGCCACGATATAAGGTTGGGAGATTGTCTGCCCCTCACCAATCGGCAGAGGATGGTCGGCATAGGCTTGGGAAGATAGTTCAGGGGGGGCAAAAAGATGTCGAGGAACAGCGGTCATAGCCGCCAAAACATTTGAATCGCTTATGCCCCGACCCCTAATTTGTTTGGAAACCATGGTTTCCCGAGCTTTTTTGTAGCCGGAGGACTCATGCTGAATTTCTCCGCACAATACCGGTGAGATAAAAACAAAAAGCCAGAGAATCAGGAGTAATCTTTTCATCATCCGTCTCCCTTCTCTTTGATTGCCGATTACTCCGGCTGGTACGGTTTGCCTAGAGCCGTCGGAATCCTTCCTGAAAACATTGCCAAAATGGATTTTATCCGGTCTTTATCTTCCGCCCAGTTTAAAACCGACTCTTTCTGGGATATATAGATAAGCAGCAAGGTGAAAATCATCAAAGGAAAAGGTGCAACTTGGAAGACCTGAGCCGGTACGGTGGGTAGCCAACTTTGAAAGTATATACCCATTACCTGCAAAAACGAAAAAAAATAAGCCCCGGTAGCAGCCTTGATAGGATGCCAGCCACCGAAAATGACCAACGCCAGTGCAATCCAGCCGGTACCTTCGGCGCCCTGGGGACGACCCCATCCGGGTTTGGTACAAAGGGAAAAAGTCGCCCCCCCAAGTCCGATCATCAGACCGCCGCAAACTGCATAAATTATCTGTAACTTTTGAGGATTAATTCCTCTGGCATAAGCGGCGCGGGGATTTTCACCCACCGAACGTAGGTTAAGACCCAACGGTGTTCGATATATGTACCACCAGCAGACAAATATAAGAATCAGGCTGAAATATACCGGTAAATTATGAGTAAAAAATATTTTACCGAAAAATGGAATATTTTTCAAAAAAGAAATCGGCATCGGATGAATCTGCAAACCTTGAAGCCGTGAATATGGATTACCGATAAAATATGCAAGATCACGTGCCGTAAGAGTCAGAACAAAACCGACAGCTACTTGCGATTGGCCGAGATAGACGCTAAATACCGCAACTATAGCGGCCACAATGGCGCCGACAGCGGCGGCAGCCAAAAAACCCAGGACGAGGCTATGAGTTTCAAAAGAAACTGCAAAAGCCGTCATGGCGCTGATTAAAATGGAACCATCCAATGAGAGATTGATTATCCCGGCTTTTTCGGTGATTGTTTCTCCCAGCGCTGCGAGCACAATGGGTGCCGCACCGGCGATAACGCTTGCAAATAAAATAGTAAAATCGATTTCATTCATAGAAAGCGCCGACCTCATTAGAACGTATTCGCATGCGCCAGGCCTGCATTCCCAGGGCTGCCAAAACAGAAGCGCCCTGAATGACACCACTTAAGGATGAATCCAATTGAAGCATCATGGGCAGCTGAACGCTGCCGATATTCAAACAAGCGAAAAAAAAAGCCACTGCCGGCGAAATCCAAACATTAAAGTTTCCCAGCATCACGACCAACAAGGCGAGGTATCCGTAATTGCTCGATATCGCGGGCAGCAAACGATGATAGACATCGGTTACTTGCAAACAGCCGGCAACACCGGAAAATCCTCCCGCAAAAATCATTGCCAGAAGCATATAGGGCTGAGGTTTAACACCAAATAGATAGGCTGCTTTTGGGTTGTTGCCGACGGCTTTTAAGCAAAGGCCTATTCGGGTGTAGCGCAGCATCAACGCTGTTAAAATAATCGCTGCAAAAGCCGAAAAAATTCCAATCGGGGAAATCCGCAGCAAGAAAGTCGACGGCAACCATAATGCCTTTGGAAAAAGCTCCGTGCCGCTCATAGAGGCAATACCAGGGCGTTTCCAGGGACCAAATATCAGCCAGAGTATAATTGCCTGGGCGACGAAGTTAAGCCCCAGCCCGGCAAATATTTCATTCACGCCACCGGCGGTCTTTAAGTAACCGGCAATCAGTGCCCATATCGCACCTCCGGCAATACCGGCAAGAATGGATAAGAAGAGATAAAGCTCCGAAAAGTGACTCTCGACTCCGAAGCGGAGCACGGCCGTGGCAAAAATTGCTCCCATCATTACCTGACCCTCAACACCAATGTTCCAAAGACCGATACGAAAAGTATATAATAATCCGCAGGCACACAGCGTGAGTGGAATCCAGGTTTTGATAACATGACCAAATTTGGCCCAGGAACCCAGCGATCCTTTGAAAATATGATAATAAACCGCTAAGACCGGCGCACCGGTAACCAGAAGAATGATCGTGGTAAATAGAAATACAACCGCCAACGTCAGAATCAGTTCTTTTGAATATCGCAACAAAAGTTTCGGTTTCATCTTTTACCTGCGATCGCAAGGCCCAGCTCATAGCTTGAGGTCTCACAGGTACGGGTATCTTTGATCATTTTACCATTAAAAAATACCAAAACACGATCCGCCGCCATAATAATCTCGTCCAGATCCGACGAAGAAAAAACAATCGTCGTGTTGTCCGAACAATACTTATGCAGATGCTGCCAAACCCAACTTGAAGACTCCATATCCAAACCTCGGGTCGGATTTTCGAGCAATAGCAGGAGGGGATTGCGGGGTAAAAATGAAAGTAAAAGTCGCTGTTGATTTCCGCCTGAAAGAGACTCGGCAAGAGAATCCGGTCTTCCGATAATACGGAATTCAGTCATCTTTTTTTTTGCGTCTGAAGTTGCATCAGACCATTTAGTGACAAACTTTTTATGATCACTTTGAAGAGCAAAATGTTCGGTTACACTACAGCCGGAAATCAGACCTTCTTCAAGTCGAGAGGAGGGCTGGAAAAACACTCCGGAATGTTTAAAACAATGATAATCCTTAGCGTTCATGCGTTTATCTTTCAGCATAACCGATCCTCCGGCAGGCCTCAACAAACCCGCCGCAATCCTAAGAAAAACATCCTGTCCGCTGCCCTCAAGCCCGGCAAGGCCGACAACTTCCCCCTGCCGAATCCTGATATTGCAGTCCGAAAGACCGCTGCGGCCGCCCGGAGCGGAAACATTGTCCAGCTCAAGAATTGTTCGGCCGGATTCTTGAAGGCAGCGGTTGAAGGGTATCGGCGTTTGGCCGAACATCATTTCCAATAAAATATCCGTGTCAAAGGGGGCCTTCATTTCACCGGTTACTTTTCCGCGTCGAAGTACGGTCAACTGATTACAGACGGCTTCGACATCTTTTAACTTATGCGATACCAGTATGATACTTTTACCTTCCGACGTCATCTTTTTCAGTGCACTGAAAAGATAATCTTTTTGTACGTTGGTAATGCCCGTAGTCGGTTCATCCAGAATCAGTACCTGAATTCCCAATGATAAAAGTCTTAAGATTTCCAGTTGTTGTCTTTCGCCGATGGTCAAGCGGTTAACTTGAACATTCGGCCGTAGAGCAAAATCAAAATCAGCTGCAAGCGAATCAAATTTTTTGCGATAATATTTCTTTTGATTAGCCAGCCCTACTGCCTGCCCGATCATGAAATTTTCCAGCACGGATAAAAATGGAAAATCAAGGGGATCCTGATATAACATACCAATTCCCAATTGTGAGGCTTCGGTCGGTGTTCGGTAGTCTACAGGGACTTGATCCATGCAAAGATAACCGCTTGTTTTCCGGGTGTAACCAGCCAGGATTTTCATCAAAGTGGTTTTACCGGCACCATTTTCACCGAGAATACCGTGGATCCTTCCCGGTTCAATGGTAAGGGTAATACCGTCATTGGCTCTGACAGGGCCATAGTGTTTATGAATATCGTGGACCTCAACTCGCATTTTACATGAAAATTCCTATTTCGCGCTGCTTGCTCCCTGCATCCCCTCTAAAAGTTGCCGCATATACCAAATCTGCTGATCAGAGGCGATTTCTCCATCTTTCAGAAAAATGCTGCCGTCTTGATAAAAAAGAGGTCCTTTCAGCAGATTGGTTTTACCGGCGCCCAATTCTTTGATAAACGCATTCAGTGATTGTTTTGCCGAAGCGGGCAGAGCAGCGCCGGTTACAAAACCGATCGTACTGGTATCGGGCCGGTTGATATCCTGCCAGTCAGGGCCCCGCCAGACCCATTCGGATTTCCAATCGCCGGATATCACCGCTTGAATGCAATCAACATACCCCGGTCCCCAATTAAAATAAGGCACTCCCAGACAGACTTCCGACGCTCCTTCACAGGCGCCGATATAATCGTAAGGAACGACCCAGGCATCCTTTCCCTCCAATCGTTTTTGTTGCGCCACGCCGATTGCTTCGGTTGTATCGATGCCGGATATCACCACATCGTATCCGTTGTTGTAAAAATTGTGAGCCACCTGTGTTGGATCCGTCGTAACACCGGGTATGTTAAACCAAAAACCGATCCATGTGACTTGAAATTTCAAATCAGCAGGGTCTTTGTGCAATACATTCTCCCATGCATGTCTTGCACCCAGATACGCCGATGAAGCAAGCCGGCGTGTCTCTTCGTTTATTAAAGGCCCCAAGTAACCGATTTTACCGGTTTTCGTTGTCAAAGCGGCGACAAAACCGGCCATCATTTTGCCGTATTCCATTCGTCCAAACAGGTTCATCAGATTTTGCGGCGCCTTGCCGGTTAATACATCATCGCCGGATACATGTACAAAATAGATTTTCGGATGCATTGATGCAGCTTCACGGATGCCGTCCTTCATGTCATCTGAATTTGCAATAACTAAACGGGCACCTTTTTCCATCAAATCATCAACCAACTGGGGAATCGTAATTCCTGGTCGATCAGCCGGGTTGACTTTGTCTATATAAATCATTTTTGCGCCGGCAATTTTTCTCTCGACATATTGTCCCCCCTCATAATGTGCTTGGCTGTAGCCATGATCATTATACGGTCCTACCAATAATAATCCAAAAATAAACGGTTTCTCTGCAGCAGTTGCAGTGATTGGATGGGTTGGTAGAGCCCATATCAAAATCCAAAACCAAAAAATCGACAAAATCCGTAAAAATATTTTATTCATTTGAAAAATCCTCCTTTTCCAAAATTTCGCTGATCTTTTTCGACAATTGCTCCATATTAAACGGTTTCTGGATAAACCCTTTACAGCCGCGCTTCATTATTTCAGACGCCTTACCTTCGATACTATAACCGCTGGAAAGCAAAACTTTCACATTTGGATCAATTTCTTTCAATTTATCATAAGTCTCAGCAGCGCCGATATCGGGCATCACGATATCGAGAATGACCATATCAATCTTAGCATTGTTTTCTTTATAAACTTCGATGGCCTCTTTGCCGCTACACACCTCAATCACGGAATAACCGAATCGTCTGAGCATCTGTGCACTAACATCAAGAATCATAGCCTCATCGTCGACCAACAAAATGGTTCCTTTTCCTTCAATAATCTGTTCAGCATTTTCGACGGTTTCCTCAAATCCATTATACGATGCAGGCAAATAGATGCTGAAAATCGTCCCTTTCCCCAATTTGGAATCAACATCAATGTATCCGCCATGCCCTTTGATAATACCGTAAACCGAGGCAAGTCCTAGCCCTGTTCCTTTGCCCATCTCTTTGGTTGTAAAAAAGGGGTCGAAAATGCGTTCCTGAGTTCTTTTATCCATCCCGGCTCCGTTATCCGCAACGGTTAACAGAACATAACGACCGGGCTTCGTTACATATATTTTATCGTGCATATCTTTGTGGGTTATATTCATCGTCCTTAGAATCATTTTGCCGCCTTCCTTCATAGCGTCTAAGGCATTGACATATAAATTCAAAAGAACTTGTTCAATCTGACCCGGGTCCGCTTTTACGGCCATTAAGTCTTTCGCAAGATATCGGTAAATTGTAATCTCCTTCTTTGTTCGACCAATCGTTTCGGAAGTTTCTTCCACAATTTGATTCAGATTGATCGGCTTGACCTCATATCTACCCTTACGGGCATATCCAAGCAGTTGGGATGTCAGTTTAGCGCCGCTGCAAACACTTTTTTCAATTCTTCTCAATTTTTCATAATGGGGGTGGTTGGAGTCCAGATCATAGAGCATCAGAGAAATATTACCCTCGATAGCCATAAGTAAGTTATTGAAATCATGCGCAATTCCACCGGCCAATGTACCCACGGCTTCCATTTTCAGGGCCTGACGCAACCGCATTTCAAGGTTCTTTTGTTCAGTAACATCAATGAGATATCCTTTGATCTCCACTAGCTGATCCATTTCATCAAAGACGCCGACTGCATTCTCGATGACATGGACTTGGGCCCCCTTTGAGTTAATGAGTGTTGTTTCATGTTGTTCGAGTTTCTTTTGATTTCCCAGACGCGATAGAAAAATTTTTCTTGAATCCGGATCACGATAGATGGAATTCAGATTGGTGTGCATGACTTCTTCAATGGAAGTAAACCCGAGAATACGGGCAAAAGCCGGGTTGCAGGTAATCAGACGTCCATTCGGGTCGGATATATAAGCGCCGGAGAGATCTTCCTCAAAGTACTGCCGGTAACGCTCCTCACTTTTGCGCAACGCCTCTTCCACCCGCTTACGTTCCAGGATTTCTTCCTGCAGTTCTTGATTCATCAGTTGAAATGAATTTTCTCTGCTCTGAATTTCAGCCGCCATTTGACAGAACCGGTTTGCTATTCCTAATAGTTCTCGATAACGAATTTTCTCAAACCCATGCGCAAAATCACCTCTGGCAATTTGATCCATGCTTTGTAGAAAAATATTGAAGGGTTTGCGCATGAAAATGCGGAGCAAAATGCCGGTGGCGATAAAGATTACGGTCAACGATCCGGCCAAAAAGAGAAGGATTGAATTTCGCAGCCAAATAAGCTTCTGCATATATCGTTTTAAAGATAAATACAAATCGACTCGACCAATGAGTTGATCTTCATAAACGATGTTTTCAGAACGTTTAATATTATTCTTACTGATTATAGGAACATTCGGATTGAAAAGGGTTTTACCTTTGGAATCGCTGATGTAAATTTTTTCTACGATATCGTTTTGTAAAAACCCGAAACCGATTTTTCGAATCTGTTCATCATCGAAATCCCAAACCGGTACAGCCAAAACCTCACTGAGTTTAGCGGCATAATCTTCAGCTTTCAATTCAATATCACGCAGCATCGCACGCGACTGCGTTTGGTAGATATATGCTAAAAGCGTAACCTCAACCAGCATTACAATAAACAAAAGGCTTATTGTCAGGTTTCTGGAGATGGATTGGCTTCTAAGCTTGAATGAAGGCAGCCAAAAATTTTCTTTTTTCTTTTTCACGACAGGCATTATCTGTTAAATCCTTGACTAACATTTCTTAAAAATATTTTCAGGGGGAAATCGCTTTTTTTAAATCTCGTGTTTGAGTATACTTTGTGTAAAGTTTTTGATAAAAACCATCTTTTTTTATTGCATCCAGCGTCTCTTGCCATTGTTTTACGATCTCATCCGGTGTTTGTATTGAAAAGGCAATGTAATTTTGGACCGTACATAAGGGATATACAAGTTCCAATTCAGCTGGGTTGACTTTTGCCTGATAGGCAATCGAATGCATATTAAAATCGGAACTGACCCAGAGATCGATTCCACCTTGGATCAGATGCTTCACATTAGCGGTATTTTTGTTCGTGCAAACCAAATTAGTAAATCCTTTTTCCAACAAGTATTGTTCTTTAGCATCATTGTGATAGGTGCCGATCCGAGCCACGTTTTTGGCATCTTCAAGCGAGTTGATTCGTATATCGGAACCTTTTTTCGCATAGAACCCCCATTGTTGTGTATAAAGGGGACCAACCCATTTGAACAATTTTTCCCGCTGCGGCAAGCGGGTGGTTGAAAACAAGGCTACATTGGGCATAGTCTGCAACAAGGCGTATCCACGAGCCCATGGTACGACTTTGATATTAATCTTCAGTTGCAGACGACGCAAAATTTCATACACCACCTCAACTGCCAATCCCTGTAACTTATTATCGGCAAGATAATTGCCGGGCGGCGAGTTTTCAGTATAAATCTGAATAGGAGCCGAACGATAGGTATTATTGAAATGATCTGGAAGTGATGGGATATTGTCGGTAGTAAACCATTTTTTGCATTTTTTTTTAAATGTCCCATCGCTTTTCAGGTCATTGAGTGTTGCCTGCCATTCGGCCACTACCCGGTCAGGCGTCTTTTTGGAAATCGCAATATAAAGTGTAAAGTTATGAGGACTATATAAAAGTTCAAGCTCCGAAGGATCAATACCTGCCTGCAAAGCGGTAAAATTCATCGTGAGATCATCGGAAAACCAGAGGTCAATGCGGCCAGCTATTAATTTTTTAAGGTTACTTATGTTGGAATTGGTACTGTCAAAATTGGTAAACCCTTTTTCGATGAGAAATTCCTCACGCACATCATGTTTGTATGTTCCAATGGCCCTTACCTTTTTAAGATCTTCAAGTGAGGTGATTCGTATACCGGATCCCTTTTTCGCAAAAAATCCTACCTTGATGACGTTTAATGGCCCAACCCATTTAAAAAGATGCTCACGTTTTTGGGTTCTGGCAGTTGGAATCAGCGCAATATATGGACTACTCTGTACAATTTCGTATCCACGAGCCCAAGGAACAAGCTGGATATCTTCGGACAAGTTTAGACGGTGAAATATCTCTCTAACGATTTCCACATAACATCCCGCTAATTGATCTTCCTGCAAATAGCTAAGAGGAGGAGAATCCTCAAATAGAACTTTCAGCCCTTGAGCATTCAAACGAGTTGTTAAAAAGAAAAGACAAAGCAAAATAGTTATACTTAATTTTTGTCTCATCAGCTACGCCTTATTCTTAAATGATTTATTTGATGGAGATACTTTTGCATTATAAATAAAAAAACCCTGATCTTGTGTCAAGAAAAAGCCATTTCCGTTAAATAGGTGCATACATATTTTCTCGTTGCATAGGTTAAATTATATCTTTACATGTTACCGGTAATCCGTGTTATTATAATCATTAATCCAATAAGATTATACGGCATGATTATAACTTTACCCATATTGATAATCCGGACAATGTTCGAACCGACATATGAATCAATTCATCCGTACTCAATTGATTAAATGGTATTTAGAAGATCACCGGCAATTGCCGTGGCGTGAAACCGATGATCCATACAAAATATGGGTTTCCGAGGTCATGCTCCAGCAAACTCAGGTCAAAACCGTTGTGCCGTATTATATTAAATTCTTGTACGAATTTCCCAACTTGCAAAGCCTGGCCGAAGCGAATTTGCAGACGGTGCTCAAGGTATGGGAAGGCATGGGATATTATGCCCGCGCCCGCAACCTGCATCAAGCTGCAAAAACGGTGCTGAACGAATATGCCGGTAAAATACCCGACAATATAAAATTATTTCGAAAATTACCTGGTGTGGGTGAATATATCGCGGCTGCCGTCTTGAGCATCGCTTTTCATCAACCCTATTATGTCGTGGATGGAAATGTAAAACGCGTCCTGGCTCGTTTGTTTAAAATTGATGCTCCGGTCAACAAAACGGCTTCTTTCAAGATATTTAAAGATTTTGCGGATAAGTTGATCGATACGAGCAATCCTGGAATTTTCAATCAAGCGATCATGGAACTAGGTGCGATCGTTTGCAAACCCAAAAATCCGGAATGTAACCAGTGCCCGGTTCATTCCGCCTGTAAGGCTCATCAAAACGGAAAAACGGCTCAATATCCGAAACGTCTCTCAGCCAAAAAGATACCTGAATATTATATTGCAGTTGGTATTGTTCACAAAAACAATAAGGTTTTGATTACTCGCAGGAAATCCGACGGACTTTTAGGCGGATTATGGGAATTTCCCGGTGGAAAAGTCATGGAAGGTGAACCGGCAAACCAGGCCTGCATCAGAGAAATAAAGGAAGAAGCGAATTTGCAGGTTGAAATCAATTATTATTTAACCCGCATAAAACATGCATATACACATTTTAAAATCATTATGGATGTATTTGATTGCAATTATATTTCAGGCCGGGTTAGACTCAAAGGGCCGGTGGATCATGCCTGGGTGACGATTCAAAAAATTGACGACTATCCGTTTCCAAAAGCCAATCACAAGTTTATTCCCCTGCTTAAAAAATCTGAGCGTAATTGTTTGGAATTGATTTAATCCACCAATTCGCCCTCCACTCCTTTCAGGATTTCTAAAGCCTCTTCGTATTCATAATCCTTTATCTGAGTTTCAAGATCGTGTAAAATTAATTGATCGATATCCGGAGCGATATCCTTCATAGATTTTTGAATTTCCTCCGGATTGGCAAGATTAAGCGCATTTTCAAGTCTTTTGAGCCGAGATATGAGGTTTCTTGTAGTGGGGGTAATTTGAGTTTGAGAGGAAGAACCGATGTTGGAAGTATCAGTAAGCAGTTGAATAGATTTCAGCACCTGATTCAAAGCGGCATCTAATTTTTCAATGGAGTTGGAGGCAGGCGGCCTATCCGCTGCTTGACGGAATGCTGTTTCCAGCTCTTGTGCTGCCGTCTGCAAGTCATCAGCTCTAATATTGGCGGCACTGCCTTTGAGGTTGTGGGCCATCAAATGAAGCGATTCCCAATCGTTTCGGGTAGCGGCTGCTCGTATTTTGTTCATTGTTTCCTGATTGTTTTCAAAAAATCCGCTCAGGATTCGTTTGAAAATATTCGGATCAAGATTTAGCGCATTCAGGGCCTCCTGAATGTTAATTCCCGGAACTTTAGCCGGCAAATTTGTCGCCTCTTTCCGTAATGCTTTAACTTTATCGGTTTCATTATACCGCTTTTCCGGTTCTTTGTCGGATTCTTTCCTTTTCTGATGTTTAATCGACTTCCATATGGTGTAAAATAATCGATCTTGATTGATAGGTTTACTAATATAGCCATCCATGCCGGCTTTCAAACATTTTTCCTCATCTCCTTTCATTGCATGGGCCGTCATTGCGATAATAGGGAGCGATTTAAACCTTGAGTCCCGGCGCATGGTTCTCGTTGCCTCATAGCCATCCATCTCCGGCATTTGAATGTCCATGAGGACGGCATCGAACCGGCCTTTTTGCACAGCTTCAACAGCTTCTTTTCCATTCTTAGCGATTTCAGCGGTAATACCTGCATCTTCCAGAATTGCCAATGCAATTTCCTGGTTTGTAGGATTGTCTTCTGCGATCAGAATCCGTATTCCTTGGAGGCGATTTTTGTAAACAGAAGCCTTGGTCATAATATGATCATTTTTTTTAATGCTTTTGAGCGCTTTTTTTCCGAATGTATCCATAATCGTATTAAAAAGTATGGATGGATAAATAGGCTTGGTAAGGAAAGCATTCACCCCGACCTTCTCAGCCTCCGAGATTTCGGATTCCTTGCTGAAAGCGGTCATTAAAATAATCGGCGTCGTGATTTTTAAATTTTGCCGAATTTCTCGGGCAGTCTTAATACCATCCAATTCGGGCATCAGCCAATCAATAAAAATTAATTCAAACGGTTCATGTTGCGTCTGTGCCGCTTTGAGCCGAACCAACGAATCCCGTCCGTTGGAGACTGCCGTTATACGGAACCCGAAGGATTCGAGCATCTTTTGTATAATCGACCGACTGTCGGCACAATCGTCGACAACCAATACCTTTAACCCTTGAAGATCCAATGGAGGTAAATAGGTTTGTTCTTGTACATTTTGTTGGCGCTGGAAAGTGATCGTGAAAAAAAACGTACTGCCTTTTCCCAGCTCACTTTCAGCCCAAATACGACCCTTCATCAATTCTATAAGCTTTTGACAAATGGATAGCCCCAGACCGGTCCCTCCATATTTTCGTGTTGTTGAGCCATCGCCTTGACTGAAAGGGTTAAAAATTTGATCGAGATATCCGGGTGCAATTCCTATTCCGGTGTCTTTTACAAAAAATTTTAAGGTTACCTGATTGGACGATTTTTTTATATCTTTAACGCCGACTAAAATGACACCGCTACCCGGGGTAAATTTAACCGCATTATCCAACAAATTAGTGAGAATTTGGCGCAGGCGCAGAGAGTCACCGATTAGTGCAATAGGAACTTCAGGACAGATATCTACCAAAATTTCAATCCGTTTCTCCGCGGTTTTTTTGATAAACATTTCTACAACGCTGTCCAGAACTTCGTCCAACCAAAAAGAGCGTATTTCAGGTTCGAGTTTACCGGCTTCAATTTTTGAAAAATCCAGGATATCATTAATCAGTCCAAGTAAAGAATAAGCTGAAGTGTGGATAATCTTAAGATAATTTTCTATTTTGGGAGAAACTTTTTCACTCAGCGCCAGATCTGTAGCGGCAATGACTCCATTCATCGGTGTCCGAATCTCATGGCTCATGTTTGCCAGAAAATCGCTTTTAGCACGTGTTGCTGATTCAGCCGATTCTTTTGCTGAGATTAATTTTTTTTCCGCCATCTTAAGCTTATTTGTATCATAGGCCAGTTTTGCCACTGCGATAAATCCAACCGCCAAGACAAGTATTGTTTCCAGGATTGCCTCTTGCCAGTTAATCGGACTGTGGGAAGCTCCCAACAAAAGATGCGGCAGGTCAAACAGTTCATTGAGCCAGATCAAAATAGTCAGCAGAATAAACAGACTGATGAAGGATAAAGATATAGATTGCCGGTAAGATGTTTTCGGTTCCTTTTTTTTATCTTTATCTTGCATATGATTCACCTTAATTAAAATAAACATCCTCACTCAAGCTATAAATTTCCACCCATTCTTAATCAAATTTGAAACCCCTTTGTCTGAAAAGCCGCACGCATGCATTGACTGCATCTGGATCGTAAAGTTTCCCGCTGTTTTTGGAAATATCCTCAAGTGCGAAATCAATTCCGAGTGCAGGCCGGTAAGGCCGATAGGAACTCAAGGCTTCGGTTACATCGGCCACTGATAGGATTTTTGCCTCTAGAATAATATTCTCACTTGTAAGGCCTCGAGGATATCCGGAGCCGTCCAACCTCTCGTGGTGTTGATATATTATCTCTGCAAAGGGCCATGGTGAAGGAATATTTTTCAATAGATCATAACCGATTTGAGGATGAATCTTAATTAATTTGAATTCAACATCCAATAATTTTCCCGGGCGGTTAAGGATAGAGACCGGTATCCGAATTTTACCAATATCATGCAAGTGTCCTGCAAACCGAATGGCATTGATTTGATTATTTGACAAATCCATCTGCATAGCTATTTCAATGGCTAGCTGCGTTACCCTTTGCTGATGACCGGCGGTATAAGGATCTCTGATTTCAACGGTTCGTGCCATGGTATTTATAATTGCCTTCAGCATTTCTTGAAGCTCAGCGGTTTTTTCCTCGACTTTTTGTTCCAAGATGATATTTTGAGCATTGAGTTCCTCTCTCATTTTTTTGAGCGATAAATGGGTTCGAACTCTTGCTTTAACTTCGGTTGCATGAAAAGGCTTGGTGATATAATCCAATCCGCCCACTTCAAACCCGCGTGTCTTATGACCGGCTTCACTTAATGCAGTAATAAAAATTACGGGAATATCCTTTGTTTCCGGTATCGTTTTCAATTGTTGGCAGACTTCATAGCCATTCATGTCAGGCATCATGATATCCAGAAGGATGAGATCCGGCAAATATTTACGGGTATATTCGATAGCTTTGGGACCATTTTTAGCAATTCCTAAACGATAGTCGGTTTTTAATGTATTGACTAATAAATCGATATTTGTTGAGTTGTCATCAACGATCAAAACCAAGGGTTTTGTTTCTTTCAATTTCATTCCCTTCATTGCTGCTTCATAGAAGCTTTATTTTAGAATTTTTTTCTATTTTTTTAAGGGTCGTCAGGGCTTCATCGTAGTCATAAGCATCGATCTGGTTTTCCAGATCCTGGAGAATAGTACGGTCAAAATGTTCCTTGAGGATTTCCATGTTTTTCGTGATCTCTTCAGGGTCTGCATGTTCAAGGGCATCAGATAGTGCCTCTAGCTGTTTTAAAAATTGTGCGGAATCCACGCTTTTTTCTTGAACATATCGCGACTCAATGGCTTCAGTATCGGTAAGTGTTTGGAGCGATTCCAAAACTTTATTCAGAGCGATTATCACAACGTCTATCAATTGACTGTCCGGCGTTTTTGTCGGCGCATCAGTGCAGGCCTTTTCAAGTGCCTGAGCCGCTTTTTGAAGTTCATCGGCACCAATATTTGCAGCACTGCCTTTTATACTATGGGCCGATAATCGGAGCGTTTCCCAATCGTTTGCTGCCGCAGCCGCTTGGATTTTGTCGATTGTATCTTTATTGTTTCTAAGAAATCCGAGCAGAATACGTTTAAAAATATATTTCTCAATATTGAGGGCTTTTAAGGCATCCTGAATATTGATACCCGGCAGTTTCAGCGGCAAATCTTCCGTCATAATATTCCGGCGATGCGATTTTTCGGTTATAGCGTCGCTTTCCGGCAATTCTTCGGGAGGCGCTGATCTTTTCTGCGATTTAATTGATTTCCAGATGGTATGAAATAATCTATCCTGGCTGATGGGTTTGGAAATATATCCATCCATACCGGCTTCAAGGCATTTTTCTTCATCACCTTTCATCGCATGCGCCGTCATGGCGATGATCGGCAGACTCGCAAACTGCGGGTCATTTCGAATGACTCGGGTTGCTTCATAGCCATCCATCTCCGGCATTTGGATGTCCATCAGAACAGCATCAAACTGTTGTTTTTGCACGGCTTCAACAGCTTCTTTTCCGTTTTTCGCAATTTCAGCAATGATTCCAGCTCCTTCTAATATTGCTACCGCGATCTCTTGGTTTGTGAGATTATCTTCGGCCACAAGTATCCGCATTCCTCTGAGACGGTTTTTATAAAGGGATGCTATGGTGGTAATACGGTCTTCCTTTCTTGCGCTTTTTAGCGCTTCTTTGCCAAAGGCATCCATAATCGCATCAAATAAGGTTGAAGGATAAATCGGTTTGGTCAAAAAGGCATTAATACCCACCTTTTCAGCATCCAGCATTTCACTTTCTTTACCAAAAGCCGTCATAAGAATAATAGGCAGTGTAAATTTTAGATCCTCGCGTATTTTTTTGGACGTTTCTATGCCGTCTATATCAGGCATCATCCAGTCAATCAGAACCAAGTCAAACGGTTCTTGTCGGATCTTTTTTTCTTTGAGTCTTTCTATGGCTTTGAGGCCTGCTGAAACGGCCTCGACACGAAAACCGAAAGACTCCAATATTTTTTGCATGATGATTCTACTATCATCGCAATCGTCAACTACCAGTATGTTCAGACCTTGGATGTCCAAAGGTGGTATAAGCTTTTGTTCCTCTTCCTTGGGTTGGCGCTTAAAAGATACGGTAAAGTAAAAAGTGCTGCCTTTGCCCAATTCGCTTTCAGCCCAAATACTGCCGCCCATTAAATCAAGAAGTCTTCGGCAGATGCATAATCCAAGGCCGGTGCCCTCATATTTTCTGGTCGTGGATGCGTCGACCTGGCTGAAACATTCAAAGATTTTGGTGAGATTTTCAGAAGCGATTCCCACCCCTGTGTCTTTTACAAAACATTTCAAAATAATGTGATCTTCGGATTTTTCGGTATCTTTAGCACCGACCAGAATGACGCCGCCTTTTTCAGTAAATTTTACAGCGTTGCTTAAAAGATTAATCAGTATTTGCTGAAGACGCAGGGAATCGCCGATAAGAGCCTTGGGGGTTTCCAGGTCAATATCGATCAAAAGTTCAATCCGTTTTTCCGCCGTCCGATTAATAAACATGTCGACGACTCGATCGAAAACTTGATCCAATCTAAAAGGCTGTATCTCCAAGTCGAGTTTACCGGCTTCGATTTTTGAAAAATCTAAAATATCGTTAATCAGGCCTAGGAGAGAATACGCAGAGGAATGGATGATCTCCAGATAGTGTTTGGTTTTTAAAGGCAATTCTTCACCCAAAGCCAAATCGGCCGCAGCGATGACGCCGTTCATGGGAGTCCGGATTTCATGGCTCATATTGGCCAAAAATTCGCTTTTCGATTCTGTGGCAGCCTCAGCAGCTTCTTTGGTTTTTTGGAGTTCCCGATTGGTAATCTGCAGCTCGTGTGTACGCTGTTCCACTCGATCTTCCAATTCTTTATTGGCTTTTTGCAGTTCTTCCTCAGCCTTTTTGCGCTCCGAAATATCTTGATTAAACCCCTCGATAAACAATAAATTGCCATGAAGGTCTCTTATGGCACGGGCTTGAATCGATATCCAAATCGAACTGCCGTCTTTGCGATAAAATTTACATTCAAAATCTCTTATGATGTCGTTTTCTTGTAACAGGCGCAGAAGTTTCTTTCGCTGCTGCGGGTCCACATACAATTGGTTTTCGATATCGGTTACTAATTCTTTCAATTCATCAGTGCAATGATAACCTAAAATACGGGCCATCGAAGGACTTACACTGACAAAACGGCCTTGAGGCGTGCTTTGAAAAATTCCATATGGGGAATTTTCGAATATGCTCCGATACTTTTTTTCCGATTCACCCAAGGCTTTCTCTGCTTCTTCCTGTTCAATAATACGCAATTCAAGCATCTGATTGAGATATTCCAACTCCTTGGCATGATTGGTGAGCAGTTCCTCTTTTTCGCGATAATAATCAATTTTTGCATGCAGTTCTTCCGGCGTCACTCTGAGTTTGGCAAAAACTTCGCGATACACTTCCATGAGATCTTGGGTTTCTTTAGCCGTGAAACAGGCCCCCCGGCTCATGGTTTTATGCGCCGCAGCGGCGCCGATTGAGCCGGCTAGAGACTTTTCAACTTCGTTATGGAGTCTGACCAATTCGACAACTGAAATATGGCTTTTGTCTTCAACTCCTACTGCTCGGCAACATTTATCCATTGTGGTTTTAACATCCGAGGCTGAAAAATATTGGGATAACAGATTCTCAATACAACTTTTCTTTTTAACTAACTCAATATAGGATTCTGCGTGGGCAGGCTGGCCTACTACGGGAATAGAAGATAAAATACTCACAAATTCATTAGCCGAACTCCGTTGCTCTCGGGTTTGTTTGAAATACAAAGAGCCTAAGACATAAAGCCCGATATTAAAAACCATTGTCCAGAAAACCGTGTGGCTCAGAGGATCAAAAATCGTCAAACCGAAAAGGTTTTCAGGTTTCAAAAACTCTATTCCCCAAGGGCCGTTTTCAAGTAAGCTGGAATGGGCCTGAAGACTCTTTAAAAAAGAAGGCAGCAGCAAGGTATAAAACCATATCAGAAAACCAACGCACAGTCCCAAGAAAGCCCCTATTTTACCCCCACGCTCCCAAAAAATACCGCCCAGAATTACAGGAGCAAACTGAATGACTGCGGCAAAAGAAATCATTCCGATATTGACCAACATAAAAGATTGGTCCACTTGCTGCTCAAACCAGTATCCAAATAAAATGACAACTGCTACCGCCGCCCATTTGCATTTTAAAAGGTGTCGTTGCAGAAAAGATAACCAGCGGATCCATCGGATTACAGGTAAAAAAAGATGATTGGTAATCATCGTAGACAATGTCATTGAACTGATCATAATCATACCGGTGGCAGCGGAAAACCCACCGATAAATACCAACATGGCCATCCAGTTTTTACCCTGCTCAATCGGCAATAACAAAACGAATCGATCTGCTTCTCCTATAGGAAAGCCTTTCAAAACCCCCCCGGCGGCAATTGGGAAGACAAAAATATTTATTAACAAAAGATAAAGTGGAAGAAGCCACATAGAGGTTAGGATATGTTTTTCATTTGTATTTTCTACCACTGCGACATGAAACTGCCTTGGAAGAAATAAAATGGCGGACATCGAAAGAATGAGATATGTCATCCAGATCAGATAGGAACAACCCTCTGTGCCCCCTATGTTCATCAGCCTTTTAAAAGGACTTTCGTTTAGTCGTTGGAAAATATCGAGGAATCCATCGTAAACAAAATAGGTAACAAAAATTCCGGCTGCAAACAAGCCCAACAGCTTAACCAAACATTCTACGGCTAAAACCATCACCATACCTTCGTGACGCTCGGTGGGGTCCAACCGTCTGACGCCGAAAATAATCGTAAAAAGAATCATCAAACCGACAACTATGGAATCAAAATGGGTTCCAAGCCAGGAAACCGTAGATTTATCAGGGTGAGTAATAATATCGAAAGTGAAGTGAATCGCCTTTAATTGGAGGGCGATATAAGGCATTAGGCCCATAAGGGCAATGAAGGTTGCAATCGCCGCCAGTCCCTCTGATTTATCATAACGGGCGGATATAAAATCAGAAATACTAGTGATTCGGTGAATGCTTTTGATCCGTACGAGCTTACGGAGCACGGTCCACCAAAGGGTAATTGCAATCGTCGGGCCCAAAAAGTAAGTCAGAAACAACATTCCGCAACGCGCAGCGTTACCGACACTACCATAATAAGTCCATGTGGTACAATAAACAGCCAAAGAAAGAGAATAAATAAAAGGATTGTTGACTAAACTCCTGCCTTGAACCGCTTTTCGTTCCGCCCATAAGGCAATAAGAAATAAGCAGCCAATATAAAGTAAAAAAACGCTAATGGCTGTCAAAGAATCAACCATTTGTTATTCCTCCTTTTGATTCTCGTCCTCATCCACATTTCTAAGATGATGGCTCCAAGCAATCAGGAATAACAAAAAAATGATAATACCCCAAATGAGAAATAAATAGATAAATATCGTTATATTTTGTTTCCGATCGGCAATGGTCAAAATCGGCCAGCTGAATAAAACAAAGCAAAGACAAAACAGGAAAGAATGAAACCCCGGTTTTCGAAACAAGGACTTTAGATTATTCATCAGAGTTCCTCCTTTAACTATTTTTGAATCAACATAACTATCCCTTCCAAAGCCAGCGTATAACCATAAGCCCCAAAACCGGCAATTTGAGCTGTTACCACTTCGGTGATCATTGATTTGTGCCGAAACGGTTCTCTTTGGTAAATATTGGAAAGATGAATTTCAATCACCGGTATATCCAATAGAGCAAGAGCGTCACGGATTGCTATACTGGTGTGCGTATATGCCGCCGGATTGATGATAAGACCGCTATATCTACCTATAGTCTCCTGAATTTTTTCGACAATAGCGCCTTCATAATTTGATTGAAAGGTTTCGATAAAAATTCCCTTTTGTTCACCGACCGTTTTTAATCGGTTATTTATTTCATCAAGTGTGGTTTCGCCGTATATATCCGGCTCTCTTTTTCCAAGCAGATTAAGATTAGGGCCATGGATCACCAAAATTTTATTTAATTCTTTACCATTTTTTTTCATAAATATTCCGGAAGCAAAAGATTAAGATTGGATTTTATTTCTTAAACGATCAATGGTATTTTTATAATCTTTACTTTCAAAGATGGCCGATCCGGCCACAAAAGCATCCGCACCTGCAAGCGATATGTCACTGATGTTCTTTTCATTCACACCGCCGTCAACTTCAATCAAGATTGACAGCCCTTTTTGATTGATCATTTGACGCAGACGCCTGACCTTTTCCAAACAGTTGGGAATAAAAGTCTGACCACCAAATCCGGGATTGACGCTCATTATTAGGACATAATCAACATATTCCAGAATCCACTCAACCGAATCCAAATTCGTTGAAGGGTTCAAAACAATTCCGGCCCGGACACCTAAATCTTTTATCATCTTTACCGTGCGATTCAAATGGATACAAGCTTCTACTTGTACGGATATCCAATCAGCCCCGGCGGTTACAAATTCGGGAATATAGCTATCCGCATTTTCAATCATTAAATGGACATCAATGGGAAGTGCGGTGATACGTTTGACGGCACGCACGATCATGGGTCCGATGGTGATGTTCGGTACAAAATGACCGTCCATAACATCGACATGGATCCAATCTGCACCCGCTGCTTCAACGGATCGAATTTCATCACCGAGTTTAGTAAAATCTGCAGATAATATTGAGGGTGCAATAATTTTCATTAAATTATCTCCTAACAATCAAATTGATTACGCATTATAAATTTTGTAGTTCAATAGGTTATCATCTTCGTAAAGAAAAACCGTCGCATCATTGTTTCCAGGTATTAAAAGCCAAATTTCTTCACCGGGTTTCATAAAATCATCGAAAAGATCATTTGAGACACCAAAACAGTTTAAGCGTATTCGTATTCGTCTTTTTAAAAAACCATTTTCCAAACGATATCTAAAAAGTCGGACGCCCAGTGAACCACTTAAGACGTTCCGGTCCTTCGGGCTGTATTTTCGATTAATGACAAGATTAACGCGGCTCCCTTCCAATACACGGTAACCGGCTAAAGGTTCTTGGCCGACAATGATGTTTTTGGGTTTTTTAACTTGATAAAAAGATTTTATTTCCCCCAGTACCAAATTATTTTTTTCGATTAAAAGGATTGCATCTCCGAGTGTAAGCCCTTCAAGCTCAGGGAGCATATTGGTTTTCGGCCGTGGACCCAAACTCAACAAAAGGTTTACACGCTCTCCTTTTTGAAGTGTAATTCCCGGGGAAGGCACCTGGGCAATTACATCATCTTTTTTTTGCGCCTGATTGTACGTCAGCGTTAATTGTCCTTGAATTAAGCCGTTTTCTTCTAAAACAATCCCGGCTTGCTGAATTGAAAGTCCTTTTAAATCCGGCATTAAAATGGTTTCAGTGCCCTTTGAAATTATTATTTTAACATCCCGTCCTTTTTTTATCTCAACACCGGGATCAGGGTCTTGATAAACAATATGGTTTTTAGGGATAGTAGAACTGTATTCGGAGCCTCCGACCTTTGTATTAAGCCCCAGATCCGTCAGGACTTCAAGAACATAAACCACATCTTTTTCAATAAGCTTAGGAACAACGACTGTGTCTTCACTTTTTATTAAAAACGTAAGGGTGAAATACGCACTTAAACCGATAACAATGATAAAAGTAGCCAATAAAGTTAAAATTTTTATGATTCGTATAATCACGTTACCCTTTTCAAACAAACTGCAAAAAAACCGTCCATATGATGAAGGTGAGGATAGGTCCGCAGATATCGATTTTGATCTCTTCCTTTTTTTATAACAAAATCTGAGTGCTTATTCAAAAAAGTTTTTATCACATATTCATTTTCTTCAGGTTCAATGCTGCAGACTGCATAAACTAAAACACCTTCCGGCTTAACCCGATGGGCCAAATTTTCCAGAAAACGTAGCTGTCTTTCTCCGTAATGTCTCAATTTTTCCTCCGATGCGGACCATTTAGTATCCGGATTTCTGCGTAAAACCCCCAGACCCGAACAAGGAGCGTCTACCAAGATGCGGTCAAAAAGTTTAAAAGATCCAATCTCTATGTGCGTATCGATCTTATGAATATAAGGTTTAACAATTGAAATGCCGAGGCGTTGCATTTCAGCTTCCAATCGTAGCAGTTTTCCTTTATCTTTATCCATGGCGATAATCATTCCAATATTTTTCATTAATTGAGCCATATGACCCGTTTTCCCGCCCAAACCCGCACATGCATCTAAAATCGTCTCCTCAGGCTGCGGATTCAATAGTTCGGTAACAAGCTGAGCCGCCTCATCCTGGACCTGGAACCACCCCATTTTAAAAGCTTTCATTTCCGGAATCGATATTTTGGGATTAAAACAGCGAATCCCATCAGATGTATCATTTGAAAATTCAATTCGCTCAAAATCTTTTTGAAGACATTCCATCAACTTGTCGCGGTTTATTTTAAGGGTATTTGTTCGTACGGTAATAGGCGCAATAGTATTGACGGCATCGCAAAGCTGACGGGTTTCCAATAATCCGAAGCGATCCAACCACCTTTTTATAAGCCATCTTGGAAATGATTTTTCGATAGCCAAAGCGCCCACCGGATCTTTATTAAGTTCTGGAGAGGCAACGTTTTGATAGTCCCGGGCACAGCTGCGTAAAACGGCATTCACAAAAGGAACAACCCATGGAGCAGCAAATAATTTGGTCATTTCAACCGATGTATTCACCGCCGCCGAAACCGGTATCCGATCTAAAAACATGATCTGAAACAATCCCAGCCGTAAGATATTTAAAACCTTTGGATTGATTTTTTTAAGGCCTTTTTTCGCAAAGTGTGCCAAAATCCAATCCAGCCGAAGGCGCCATCTTAAAACACCATATATTAGTGAATACAATAAGCGTCGGTCACTTGGCGTAAAAAGATTGATTTGATCATTTGTATCTTCCAGGACGGCATCAAGTGTTTTTCTGCCGTTTTCCAAAGCGTCTAATATCAACAAAGCGGTTATACGTGAATTATTGGGTATCATGATTGATAATCCATATCTTTACAATAATGACTTATTATAAGGGTCACGGTAAGAGGAGGAAAGAAAGAGGGGGCCGGAGACAATTGATACGGAAAACTATTCCAAAACGGTTCCCGGAGAAAGCGGATACCCCCGAAGAAAATCTTTAATCAAAAGACGTTTTCCAGATGTTCCCTGGATCTCTAAAATAGATAATATACCTTTGCCGGTTGCAACCCGCAGTTCATTCGGAAAACTTTTGATGACAGTCCCCGGCAATTCATCGACATCTATTGGGCAGGGCTCGACCTTAAAAATTCTAATACGCTGGATTCCATGAAATGTAAATGCCCCCGGCCATGGAGTTACCCCACGAATAAAGGCTTCAAGTTTTTCAGCCGGCGCTTTCCAATTGATTCGACCGTCATTTTTTTTGAGCAAGGGTGCATAAGTGGCAATAGAAGAGTCCTGGGCAATAGGATGAATTTCGTTTCTTTCAAAAGCTTCTAATGTTCGGACCAACAACTTTGCGCCGAGATCCGCCAAACGGTCATGCAGGGAAGCAGAGGTGTCATCCGATGCAATTTTAATTTTTTCAGATAAAAGTATATCCCCGGTATCTAAACCTTCATCCATTAACATCGTCGTGACCCCGGTTTCCGTTTCTCCATTAATAATTGCCCACTGGATCGGCGCAGCACCCCGATATTTTGGAAGTAGAGACGCGTGAACATTGATGGCTCCCAGCGGGGGAAGCTGGAGAATAGTTTTCGGCAAGATCCGGCCAAAAGCTACCACGACAATCATATCAGGTGATAGCTGCAGCATTTGATCGGCAAACGCCTTCGTTTTGATCGATTCAGGCTGAATGACATCGTCGCCCATCCGAATAGCCGCTTCTTTTATGGGGGAGGGGATTATTTTGCGGCCTCGTCCTTTTGGCCGATCAGGCTGAGTTACGACTAAAACGACCTCATGTTGTGTATTATGGAGCGCCTTTAAAGTGGGTACCGCAAAATCCGGGGTGCCCATGAACACAATTTTGAATCTGTTTTTCAATTTCTTTTTAGTTTCTTTTTCATGTGTCGTTTATAAAGTTCCCTTTTCAAAGGGCTGATACGATCAATAAATAATTTTCCGCTTAAATGGTCGATCTCATGTTGCAAAACTACGGCCAAAAATCCATCTGCTTCAATACGTAAAGGGTTCCCTTTACGGTCGACACCTTCTACCAAAATAGTCGCTGCCCGTTTGACGTTTGCTCTGAAATCAGGAACGCTGAGGCAACCTTCGTCTTCTGAAATAAATGTTCCTTCGCTGGCAATGATACTTGGATTAATCAGAACCTGTAAAGAACGTTTTTCCTCTTTGCTCCTTAGATCATAAATAAGAAGACTTTTATCAATGCCGACCTGTATTGCCGCCAGCCCAACCCCCGGCGCAGCATACATGGTTTCCGCCATGTCATTGATTAAATCCTGGATTCCACCGTCTATATCTTGAATCAGCTTTGCAGGTTTTCGCAAAATTTTGTCAGGATATGTTATGACTTTAAGAATTGGCATGATTTGAAACCTTTTTATAATTTTTTTTGTTGAAACGCATTATTTTCCGGCTCGATAGGTGAGATTTTATAATAACGAGGACAAAATTTCGCGCCCCTTGATGATATCTTTTTGAATTTGCTTTGAGAGTTCGGAAGCATTTGAAAATTTTTTTTCATCTCTTATTCTTTTGATGAAGTTAACGCGGATCTTTTCTTCGTATATGTCATTGTGAAAATCAAGGATGTGGACTTCAACGGTAAATATATGATCATCAAAAGTCGGGCTAAAGCCTATATTGGCAACGCCTTTATATCTTTCACCCTGACATTCCACGGTTACTGCATAGACACCCATTTTAGGGCAAAGTTCATCGGTTAAGTTAATATTGGCCGTGGGAAATCCAAGATCCCTCGCTCCTCGTTTACGCCCGGGCACGACCTGTCCTCTGATCTGATAATATCGCCCGAGCAATTTCCGAGCATGGTCCACCTTTCCTTCCATAACCAGTTCGCGTATCCTTGTGCTACTGATTCTGCCGGGAAAATTTTCCGATACTTCGATCCAATCGGAGACAATTACTTCAAAACCGTGGCGCTCGGCATAGTCTTTCAGAAGATCAAGGTTGCCGCCGCGGTTTTTGCCGAATGTATAATCTCCTCCAACCACAATTGCTTTCATCCCAATCCGTTTTACGAGGATATTTTCCACAAATTCCTTCGGCGTTATCGAAGCAACTTCCCGGGTGAACGGCACGCAGATCAAAACATCGAGATTTGATTTTCCAATCAGCTCTACCTTTTGTTCATATAAAGTAATCAAGGGTGGAAGTCCGTTTTGCTCTAGGACTCTGATTGGGTGAGGCTCAAAGGTCATCGCAATCGACTTGCCGTCAATTTCTTTGGCTTTTGATTTCACCTTGTCGAAAAGCGCTTGATGGCCTAAATGCACGCCGTCAAAATTACCAATGGTAATGACTGCATTCTTGTAAGGTTTCTGAATTTTTTCAATCTGTTCGATTAATTCCATTTTAAATTTTACCAGCATTTAATTATGAGCTTGACAAGAATATCAAGAAGGATTATATATCCTACTTTATATGTTAAATCAATCATTTTTAGGATTTAATATTTTTTGTGCCGAAGTGGCGGAATTGGTAGACGCGCTAGGTTCAGGGTCTAGTGGATGTACTTCCGTGCGAGTTCGAGTCTCGCCTTCGGCACCATTTAGTAAGCAAGTTAGAGCCGTAACGGAAAAAGGGTTACGGCTTTTTTATTTTTTCAATATACAGACGGTTTCAAAACGGTGCCAAAAGGTTCAACAGCAATCGATCAAATGAATAAATTACAGAAATTTTTGGGAATCGGGGCGATTATTTTTGTGGTGATCTATCTCGGGGCGGTTGTCATAACCGTTCAATCCCGAACCCGGATCAAAGATCGCACAACAACAATAGAGTCAACCCGCGCGGTTGAAGAGGAAAGACATTTGATGTTGCCGGAGCTTTTGCTGCCGATGGGTATTCTCTTTACTTTAGCCGTCAGTTACCTGATTGTCAAACGGCGCAACAGAAAAAAATATATGCAACTCGATAAGGATATCGACGAAGAGCAAAAGGAAGACGAATCACTTACCGGTTTGAATGTTAGCCCTCATCGCCACGATATTGACGAGGTTTTATAGGTAATAATAACAGCCTTAAAAAATTAGTCCGCTCAAAATTCCGGATTTTAAAAGCAGGGTCAGGGTCAATTCCAACCCTGCTTTTTTGTGACTTGAATGGATGACCGAATGTCTATTAAACAATGTCATTGTGATAACTCTGCAATGACCTGACCCGTGTTTGCCCTTTTCGACGGGCCGCAATACCTTTAGCAGCCGCCACAGCCGAGGCGATGGTTGTAATATTTAAGATCTTATACTTAATTGCCGCTTTACGAATATAAGAGCTGTCTTCCTTACTCCGCTTGCCGCTGGGAGTATTTACAATCAATTGAATTTCTCCGTTCTTAATGGCATCTAGTATATCGGGGCGACCGTATCCCAGCTTGTGGATTAATTCGGAATCAAAACCTCGTTCTTTCAAAAAGCTGTGGGTTCCTTTTGTGGTCAAAATCTTAAAATTCAAATCTCTGAAAATTCTCGCCAATTCAAGAACACTGGGTTTATCTTTTTCGGCAATCGTAAATAGGACGGTTCCCTCTATCGGCAACGACATTTGAGTGGCTTCTTGGGATTTAAAGAATGCAAGGCCAAAAGAATCCGCCAACCCCAAGACTTCACCGGTCGATCGCATCTCCGGTCCTAAGATCGGATCCACCTCAGGAAACATATTAAATGGAAATACCGCCTCTTTGACGCCAAAATGCGGGATTGCTTTTTGTTTAAGATCAAGGTCGGTCAAGTCTTTCCCTAGCATGATTTGGGTAGCTAATCGAGCCATGGAAATATTACAAACTTTGGAAACAATTGGAACGGTTCGTGACGCTCTCGGATTGGCTTCCAAGATGTAAACCGTATCATTTGCAATGGCGTACTGAATATTCATCAAACCGACGACCTGTAGTTCAATCCCGATTTTACGAGTATATTCGCAAATGGTGTCAATATGTTTCTGAGGTATACTAACCGGTGGAATCACGCATGCCGAGTCACCGGAATGCACACCGGCCAGTTCGATATGCTCCATCACGGCCGGTACAAAGGCCATTGCATTTGTCGCATCTGCAATGGCATCGGCCTCGGTTTCGATTGCGTTTTCCAGAAACTTATCGATTAGAATCGGCCGTTCAGGCGATACATCCACAGCAGCTGCCATGTAATGTTGCAGCATTTCCTCATCCTGAACAACTTCCATTGCGCGTCCTCCTAGAACATATGAAGGGCGAACCATTAGGGGGTAGCCGATCTTTTGGGCAATTTCGCGAGCCTCTTCCAAGGTGCTGGCCATACCCGACTCAGGTTGAGGAATGCCCAGTTTACGCATCATCCGGTTGAAAAGGTCACGGTCTTCCGCCAGATCGATCGCTTCCGGAGATGTACCCAGGATTTTCACCCCTGCCTGAGCCAATTCGTTAGCAATATTTAAAGGGGTTTGACCTCCAAACTGAACAATGACACCTTCGGGTTTTTCTTTTTCGTATATGCTCAAGACATCTTCTACAGTCAGGGGTTCGAAAAAAAGTTTGTCGGAAGTGTCATAATCCGTTGATACGGTCTCAGGATTGCAGTTAACCATGATGGATTCATATCCGGCCTCACGAATGGCAAAGGCCGCATGAACGCAGCAGTAGTCAAATTCAATTCCCTGACCGATTCGATTGGGTCCGCCGCCTAAAACCATAATTTTTTTCCGGTCGCTGATTTCCAACCGATTCGGTGCGTTGTAGGTTGAATAATAATAGACCGCATCTTCAACCCCACTGACCGGAACCGGTTCCCAAGCCTCAACGATGCCCAAAGCAATGCGCTTTTCACGAATATCTTTTTCAGGGCTATTTAGAAGCTGTGATAGATATTTGTCTGCAAAACCATCTTTTTTAGCTTGGATCAGCAGTTTATCAGGAAGGTTGCCGCCCTTGTACTTTAGAATTTCTTCTTCCAATTCCACTATTTCCAGCATTTGTTCAATAAACCAGGGCTTGATATAGGTTTTTTCATAAAGCACCTGAACATCAGCACCTTTGCGCAACGCTTCATACATGATGAACTGGCGTTCGCTAGTAGGTAGGCTCAAAAGATTCATCAATTCATCCAAGGTTTTTTTATTAAAATCCTTGGCAAAACCGAGACCGTAACGGTTAATTTCCAACGATCGGATGGCCTTTTGAAAAGCTTCCTTGTAAGTTTTGCCGATGCTCATGACCTCACCGACTGCACGCATCTGGGTGCCGAGTTTATCTTCAACGCCCTCAAACTTCTCAAACGCCCAGCGTGGAAATTTCACAACCGTATAATCTCCCGAGGGCGTATATTTATCAAGGGTTCCATCTCGCCAATAGGGTATTTCATCCAGAGTCAATCCCCCGGCAAGAAGCGCAGAAACAAAAGCAATCGGAAAACCGGTTGCTTTTGACGCCAGCGCTGAGGATCGAGAAGTCCTTGGATTAATTTCTATGACAACCACCCGTCCCGTTTTTGGATCATGGGCAAATTGGACATTTGTCCCTCCTATAACCTCAATAGCTTCCACAATGTCGTAAGAATATTTCTGAAGGCGCTTCTGCAGGTCGGAATCGATTGTAAGCATCGGCGCAGTGCAGAAAGAGTCTCCCGTATGAACACCCATAGCATCAACATTTTCGATGAAACAAACCGTAATCATTTGATTTTTCGCGTCGCGAACAACCTCCAGTTCCAGTTCTTCCCAACCCAAAACAGATTCTTCCACCAAGACCTGCGTAACGATACTTTCAGACAGACCCCGTGCGGCCACCGTGCGCAATTCTTCAACATTATAAACTAAGCCGCCTCCCGTACCTCCCATTGTATAAGCCGGACGAATAACAACAGGATAGCCTAATTCTTCGGCGACTTTTTCTGCATCTTCGACATTGTTGACCGTCCGGCTTTTCGGCATTTCGATGCCGAGACGATTCATGGTTTCTTTAAATGCCGTTCGGTCCTCACCCCGCTTGATAGCCTCAACGTTAACGCCAATGACCTTTACGCCGTATTCATCCAGTATTCCGGATTTTGCCAGCTCTGATGACAGATTCAGCCCGGATTGCCCTCCCAAGTTCGGAAGTAGAGCATCCGGACGTTCGATCTCAATTATTTCGGTTAATGTTTTGACATTAAGCGGTTCGATATAAGTTGCATCGGCGGTACCGGGATCCGTCATGATTGTTGCAGGATTTGAATTTACAAGAACAATTTCATAGCCCAGTGAGCGTAAAGCTTTACAGGCCTGTGTGCCGGAATAATCGAATTCACAAGCCTGGCCTATAATGATAGGGCCCGAACCGATGATGATTACCTTCTTAATGTCGTCGCGTCTGGGCATAAAAACTCCTTTATCCTCATATTAATAAAATGATATTTAAAACCTTGACGATGTCATATAAAATATAGAAGTGCATCAAACCTTAATCGGCACTCATTTAACGTGAGAATTATGGAAAATCAAGAAAAACTATTCCGAAAAACCGTAGCCGGTTTTCTCATTTTTTTTGTTGGTCGGCGATTTTATTTTTTTTCGACCCTTAAGTAACAAAATGATCTTACCGATATATTAGTAAAATAAAAATATTACAGTTTTAAGTAGCAATATAAGGACGTTGAGTCTATGCCTTGAAAAGTGGATGATGTTCAATAATAATAAGGATTCTAATTTAACTTGATACCTTCCAATTTTAGCCTTTTTAGTCGAACTCCTTTTAGTTTTAATTTTTTATATTTTCTGCTGATTGTTCTACATAAAATATGGTTTATTATTTGACATACGCAAAATAATAAATCTATATTTTTTAAAATTAGAAATTTTTTGTAACGGTTCGGCCTAAAATTTAACTTAAAATTAGAGTGATTAAAATGGCTAAAAACAAAATTTTATTAAAGATGGTATGGGGGGCTGTTCTTGTACTGGTAGGTTTAGGTGTGTTTTACCGAATACCCCAGGTTATGCCCAAAATAGAAGCCATGGAACAATTTTCTTCAGCTGTTTTTTTTATACGTTTTTGTTTCTATCTTTTAGGGATTCTTCTTATCGGAGGGGGATTGAAAAGAATTTATGATAATTATCAGGAACTACAGAATCATAATCCACAAAATCACTCCTAATCGTTGGATCGATTTATAAGAAGCCGTTGCTTATAAGTTTAAAAGAAAAGGTAAGTTTTTGCGAATATGATCAATAATCCAGATACTTCAAATGCCGAAAACACCGAGGTGCAATACCTCAAAGCTGAAGCAGGCGGCAAAAAGAAACTGCAGGGCATTGCCGACAGGATTTATGCCGCTTCAAATCTGGAAGAAATCATTATCGACCTGGAAGAGGAAATCACTTCTTTCTTTAATGCTCAGCGACTTACCGTTTATGTGGTCGATGGAATCAAACGCGAACTTGTGTCACGTTTTAAATCCGGAAACGAAATCGCAGAAATTCGCATACCTATATCCTATAAAAGTTTGGCAGGATTTACGGCTTTAAACCATCAGCTATTAAATATTAAAAATTGTTATGATCCAAAAGAGCTTGCTCAAATCGATTCCGCACTACAATTCGACAATACTTGGGATAAGAAGATGAATTTTATTACACGAGAAGTGTTGGTCGCCCCGATCATATATAAAACGTTCTTATTGGGCACGATTCAACTAATAAACCGTAAAAATGCTCAGTCTTTTACCAAGTCCAACGAAGAATGTGTTACCGAGCTGGCCGAGATACTCGGCAATGCCCTATATAACCAGAAACGAATGGCCGCCAAGGGCAAAACCAATAAATTCGATTACCTGCACGAAAATAATATTTTAACTCAGAAAGAGCTCAAAAAAGCCATCGTTGATGCCAGTCAGAAAAAAGAACCCATTGAAACATTTTTAATAAAAGACCTTAAAATCCCTAAAAAAGATGTCCTCGAATCATTAAGTAAGTATTATAATGTTGATTACGTCGAATACAACACCAACATACCGATTCCCGGAGAACTTCTCGTCGGCCTAAAAATATCTTTTATGCGCAATAATGTTTGGGTCCCTTTGCGCATTGAAAAAGAAAATATCGTGATAGCCGTAGACAATCCAAATCATTTGCAGAAAATTGATGAAATAAAATCGCTTTTTCCCGGCAAAAAACTTCGGTTCTGCGTAGCATTAAAGCAAGACATTCTTGATCTGATTAAGCTTTTTACTCAAGATGAAAAAGAAATGGCTGCTATTGACGATATTCTTTCCAAGCTTCAGCAGGAAGCCGAAGAGGAAGAAGAAGGCGAATCGGCAGCAGACGAAGTCGATAGCGCGGTTGTTCAACTTGTAAATAAAATCATCCTTGATGCTAGTGCCCGTGGAGCTTCCGATATTCATATTGAGCCGTATCCCGGCAAAAAAAGTACTCAGGTACGGGTGAGGGTAGACGGCAATTGTTATCTTTATCAAACGATCCCATACAACTATAGAAATGCGGTGGTATCTCGTATAAAAATTATGTCCGACCTAGATATCGCCGAACGTCGTATTCCGCAGGACGGTAAAATCAAATTTAAAAAATACGGCGGTAAAGATATTGAACTTCGCGTGGCAACCGTACCCACCCAGGGAGGATTGGAAGATGTGGTCATGCGTATTCTAGCGGCGGGCGAGCCGATTCCGCTTGACAAGATGGCTTTTTCAAAGAGAAATTATGACAATTTCCTCAGTGTTATCACAAAACCTTATGGTATCATCTTTGTCTGTGGGCCTACCGGTTCCGGTAAAACCACCACGCTGCATTCCGCCCTGGGCTATATTAACAAAACGGAAACCAAAATCTGGACGGCGGAGGATCCTGTCGAAATCACACAGCAAGGTCTGCGCCAGGTTCAGGTAAAACCCAAGATCGGATTTGATTTCGCTACGGCAATGCGTGCCTTTCTAAGAGCTGATCCTGATGTAATCATGGTCGGTGAAATGCGAGACAAAGAAACCACTCAGATCGGCATCGAAGCCTCTTTAACCGGTCATTTAGTGTTTTCAACCTTACATACCAACAGTGCACCTGAAAGCATAACCCGTCTGCTGGATATGGGGATGGATCCTTTTAACTTTGCCGATGCAATTCTATGTATTTTGGCGCAACGTTTGGTTCTTACGCTCTGTAAGGATTGCAAGGAATCTTATCATCCATCCGAGTCCGAATTTGAAGAATTGGTCAGAGAATACGGACCGGAAGATTTCAAAAGGAATGAAGATATTTCATATACGGATGATTTGACACTTTTTCGGCCGAAAGGTTGCGATGCCTGTAACAATACCGGATATCGAGGCCGAATGGGTCTTCATGAATTGCTGTTGGGAACGGATGAAATAAAAAAATTGATTCAAAATAAAGCAAGGATGGAAGAAATACGAGTTCAGGCCATTAAAGATGGAATGACAACTCTAAAACAAGATGGCATCCAAAAAATTTTTAAAGGAAACTGCGATCTTATTCAAGTCAGAAAAGTCTGTATAAAATAGTTTTAACTCTAATTTTTAACGCGGTTTTAATTCTTAACGTAATTTCGCGCAATTTATTTGATCTGATTTCTAAATTTTTTTAATTGGTTTTCATAATAATCTCGTTGTTCGTTTCCAACTAAATCAAGTGCCCGCATTTCCGCTGAGATAGCTTCGTTGAGTTGCCCGTTGATATAGTAACTTTCAGCAAGAGTATCGAGAATGTGCGGTGCTTGCTTTAATTTCGCAGCCTGTTTCGCAAGTTCGATAGCCTGTTTCGGTCGACGTAATGTTTTATTTTCACAGGTTGCATATAACCATGCAAGATTATTTAAAACTCTTGCTTGATTGGGATCAATCGATATGGATTCCCGATAGGCTTCAATTGCACCTTCATATTTTTCGCTACTATAATACAAGTCTCCCAGGATGCTATAAAGATTTGGATTATCAGGCGTCTTTTCAAGTGCCTTCAATACCGTCTTTTCCAAAAATTGTATACTGAGTTTGGATTCAGTATCGCCGAAGTTCAGTTGAAACCCGATACCGCCGATCAGAAGCATGCCCACCACATAAACAGTAACGCTTTTCTTTATTTTCCGATCTTGACGGGAGATCCAGCTTTTATCTTTTTCACATTTTTTAAGGTATTCAATTCGCTCTTTAATACTAAAATGATGCCAATTCGGTTTGTCGGGTCGCTGGCCACTGGTTGCGGCGATCTTTTCAAGGGTGGAAATAAGTGCTTTGCCGCTCTCGAAAAGAGTGTATACATAAGTGTCTGCCTGCCGTTCAAAATTGCGCATGAAGTATCCGAAGATATACCGAAAATACAGAAAAAAAATTATAATTGAGGCAACGCTGAAGAAAGCCGACACCAAGATCGTCTGATCCAAACCAGTGGCAGCAACAAGATAATATAGAGGGTTTGTATAGATAATCGAAAAAATGATCAGGTCAAATGTTGCATACGAAAGAAGCATATACCCCACAAAAAAAAACAAATAAAACAACAAATGTTTTTTTTTAATATGCCCGATTTCATGCGCAATGACCGCGTCGATTTCTTCAGGTTCGAGAAAATGGAGCAAAGCATGAGTAACCAGAATATAGCGAAATTTTTTTATCATTCCCATTACCCCGGCCGTAATCATTTTCCCTCCGAATATGGGCCAGTAAAGAATATTTGCATATTTTAAACCCGCTTTTGTGCATAAATGTTCAATTTGCAGTCGCTCATTACCTTTTTCTAAAGGCTTGCATCTCCAGAATTTTTGGATCAACGCGGGACCGAAAATTGCAACGGCAAAAAGAAAAACAAGGAAGTAAATAATCTCCCCCTCAGTGGTGGCAAGATAGTGCTTAGGCGGGTCAAACGGCAGGGCATTGATTATATCGCTAATCCCGGATAAAAAAACCCACGGTAAAAGTACCGGTATACTGAAGGAAATATTAGACCATATGTAAGTCCTTCTGGATATGTCGGTTTCGTAAAGCGTTTGATAAGGGCCATATGCACAGCCCCATATAATCGCTAAATAGCCCACAAAAAGGCCGAGGAAGAGAAGCGCCTGAAAAGTAGGCAGGATTGAAAAAAAAGGTACTTTTAGGAAAAATGCCGGCAGGTTCAGCCCATAAAGGTTTATGGCAAAAATCAAAATTGCCGTCACCGTTTGCCGGGTCAAGATTGAGTTAAACTTATGGTCTAAACGATAAAGGTTTTCTCTTGTAATTTGTTTTTTAAGTCTATGAAATTGCACCCATGTGAAGCAAGTAAAAATTCCGGTTAACGCAAAGAAGAATAAAAGGGTTGCAAGAGGCCCGAAATTTGTTTTCTCGGACGGCTGATAGGTCGTATAGATCAGAAGAACAATAATAAAATGGATAAAATTAGCAAACATGGATTCTTTAAAAAGTGAAATATCTTTCTTTTTCGCTGTAAATACATCCGCAGTACTGTTGACGATACAATCCTAGACGTTTTGATTCCTTAATCCCTATTTTCCACCCCTCACGAAAATCACGATAATAAAATGAAACACCGATCGATTTGCCGATTGATTCTCCCATTTGCTTGATAATATTATGCTTCTGAAATTTGCTGTAAAGCAGGGTGGTTGTGAAATAATCAAATTTACCCCGCTTTGCAATCAGCGCCGTTGAGCGAAGTCGGTCATGGTAACAGTAAAGGCAACGCTCGGATTCTCTAAACACCACGTTTTGCAGAAAACCCTGCAAGTCGTAGTCGGGTTGATAAATAACCTGAAGCTTTATCATTTCAGCATATGTCTGCAGCGTTTTCTGCCTTCGTACGCATTCCATATATGGATGGATATTATGTTTGTAGAAATATCCCATTACTTCCAAACCTTCCGTACGAAGGGTTTCTAAAGGATAAATTGAACAGGGTGCACAGCATATATGCAGCAAAATCTTCAATTTCTTTCCCCGAAAATTGCGGTTCCAATACGAACAAGTGTTGCACCCTCCTCAATAGCGACCTCAAAGTCTCCGGTCATGCCCATTGAAAGCTCGTTCATCGAAACATTGGGTATATTCTCTTTTTTCAAGCGATCGCGCAGGTTGCGAATCTCAACAAAATAAGGCCTGACTTTTTCCGGATTATTGAAAAACGGGGGCAATATCATTAGCCCTTTGATCGACAGATTTTGCAAAGTACTCATCTCTTTTATCAGATCCCGAGCGTTTTGAACCGATATACCGGATTTTGAATTTTCTTCTCCGATATTGACCTGAATTAATATCTTTTGGATTTTATTTATTTTTTTGGCCTGTTTGTCTATTGATTGAGCCAGTTTCAAACTGTCGACGGAATGGATCAAATCCGCAAATTTAACGACATACTTTGACTTGTTTGTCTGAAGATGCCCAATAAAATGCCATGATACCGGGTAGGAGGATAGGGCAGTGACTTTTTCACGTGCCTCTTGGATATAATTTTCACCCAGAATCGTTACACCGGCATCAATCGCTTCGGCAACTCGATCGACCGATACGGTTTTAGTGACCGCAACAAGACGGATCGTCTCAGGATCTCGGCCACTTATCTCGGCTGCTTTTCGAATACGCTCAATGACATTCTTTAATTTTTTTTTCAAAATTTATTATTCCCCCTATCCAAGCCCGCCACGCCCTTTTTGATCAGAAATTCAATGACTTCACAAATCGGAAGTCCGACAACATTGGTATAAGAGCCGTGAATACTTTTGACTATAAAAGTTCCCAGTCCCTGTATGGCATATGCACCGGCCTTGTCAAAGGGTTCGTCGGTATGAATATACCATTCGATTTCTTTATCGGTTAAGTTTTTGAAAAGGACTTCGGTTGTAATGGTTTCTGAAAAGTTTTCTTCTTTTGCCTGACAGCAGATACAATAGCCCGTCAACACGCGATGGGTTTGTCCGCTGAGGTGCTTTAACATTGTGCGTGCCTCATCTCTTGAAGCCGGCTTACCGAGTATCAAATCGTTTATCAAAACAATAGTGTCGGCCCCAATCACCCAGCTTTCGGGATATTTATTGGATATGTCGTGTGCTTTAGCCTCAGCTAAAAACTTTACATAGGTCTCGGGTGATGACAAAGAGACGGAGTTTTCATCAAAATTGCTCGGGATAACTGTAAAATTAAGCCCGGCTTGTTTCAATAAATATCTTCGTCGCGGGGATTGAGAAGCTAGGATTAAAGTCGGACTTTGATTAACTTTTCTCATTGTTTCTTATTATCAAATGCACTATGATTTGACAAGTAGCAAGCAATTCATTCAAGCGAATAAATTCCGCATAAATATTCATTTTGCATAATCCTATATCTGTAAGGGCGGCTGGGGTTTAAAATCAAAGATAGGGTAGGGGGACTTAAAAGATTTTTATGGAAAATATTTGGATTATCGGTGCCGGAAAAGTGGGACTAAAGGCAGCAAAAGTACTCGGGCCCAAACACGGGGAAACCGACATCATTCTTGTCGAGAAAGATAAAGATCGCTGCAAGCAGCTCAAGTCGCTGTCTTTTAAAATTGTCTGCATGGATGGTGTTAAATATCTTGTGGAAAACCTAAAAGAACCTCTTTGTCCGGGTTGGATCATTCCTGCGATTCCGGTTCATGTGGCCTATGAATGGCTTAAAATTAAGCTTTCTGAAAAATTTATTTTTGAGCCGATTCCTGTACCGGACCAATTGGAAACGATATTACCGAATCCGATCAAAGGGGATGTGGGTCAATTTTATATCAGCAATGCTGATTTTATCTGTCCGGAAAATTGCCCTGAGCCGGATGAAATATGTACGTATACAGGCAAACCAAGGCCGAGAATTTTACATCAATTTTTGCAGTCCATAAAATATGAAAATTTCCGATCCTTTGTCATTACCAGCCGACAATTGGCCCCCGGTCTTGGAGGATATCCACCGCATACGCTGTTTAAGGCATTGGCCGAAATACAGGATTCAACTGCACCGGTGCTTTTGAGTACGGCTTGCCGCTGCCATGGCGTTATGCACGCTTTTAAGATCTCAAAAAAAATTTTACTAGAAAAAAATAAAAAATTGTTTTGAGTTCTTGACAATTATAGCGATAATAGATAGAAATTTTAAAAAACAAAGTTTAAATGCCTGGGTGGCGGAATAGGTAGACGCAAGGGACTTAAAATCCCTCGGTCCATAGTGGCTGTACGAGTTCGATTCTCGTCCCAGGCACCAAAGAAATCAAGGGGTTACGGCGTTATTGCTGTACCCCCTTTTCTTTAGTTTTTTTCTTGTCTGTGTAATTCCTGTGTAATTGTGTCAGAATTTTAAGTGGATTATTCACCCACATAGCCATCAAAAATAAATTCATCACTCTCCTCTGAAATACAAATAATATGGGATGCGCCGATTCTCGGGATTTGCGCATTAACAATCGGTTGTTCACACACTCCAGACTTTAGCATAGGGGATAAAAATAATTCGCTTTCATATTGGAATAACTAGTGAACAGATTCCCATCTTTGCCCGAATTTTTTGCGGTGGTGGACGTGTTCGATTGGAGACCCCGATACTAACATAGAGGGACATAATTACAATTACTGATGTATATACAACCGGCTTGACCGTCACCGGGCCGGTGGCTATAATGCTTTCACAACCGGAAAGCAATCAGGGCGCCCAAAAGGCTCAGTGCAACTCTAAAGGAGGGGATCTACGATGCTCAAATATATCGAATGCACAGTCGTGTAGCTGATGTTGCTGATGGTTAACGCCGTTTGGGCAACCAATTCCCTCATCACCATCCAGGTGGAAAAAGCGCGGCCTGAAGCATGGATTGGCGAGCAGGTGCCTCTTGATCAGGGTAAAACATTGGCCCAGTCTTTTCTGGAGAGTTTGTCCGTGCATGAGCCCATTTATTTTCTGCTGGGTGTGGAACCGGGGTTGGAACAGAGTAAATTTCAGGTTGAAGACACCAGCTATATTCCGGAACTCTTTTACCTGCTTCCCAAGATCGACCTGAATATCAGACGTATATTCGCCTTTGGTGTTCAAGGCGGTTTTGAGCACGAGTCAAACGGCAAGAGCGGTGACGCTTCGCGTAGCACCAACTACCTGTATTTGAAACCTATTTTAGGTGTGCACCTGATAGACGACTTCTATCTTAAGATTGCTCCAAAAATATACACGGATATCAACAATTCCGAAAACACCAACGACGACCTGATGGATTACATGGGATATTTTGATTTGGAGGTCGATATCGTAGATCCGGAGGGGTTGGCACTGAATTCTCATCTATGGTGGGCAAAAGCTTGAATTTATATCTGCAAGCCCAATGCATCAGTGGCTACGCTGAAACGCTGATCCATTATAACGAACGTCATGACGCCTTAAGGTTGGGATTTTCCATCGTCAGATAAACCATTAGCATGTTGACTCGGTTTCCCAATCGGACCACACTGAGTTTTCTCCGGTAAAAATGGCTATGGTCATCTTTAAACGTCCTGAACAGATGGGAAACAACGCCAAACAAGGGCATGTGGTAGGGTGTGCGTTCAACGACGGGTCATCCAGTCCCAGCCCTTTGAAACAAATGAAAAGCCGATAATAAAATGGATATTGCAACTGACATTATTCTTCTGATCATTGCATCATTTTTCTGCGGTATGCTGCTACAACGACTCGGTCAACCCTTAATTCTGGGTTACATCGTGGCAGGGATTGTTTTGGGACCACATACCGGGGGACTTACCGTCTCAAATATTCACGATATTGAATTGCTTGCTGAAATAGGCGTAGCCCTTCTCCTGTTTGCCCTCGGTCTTGAGTTTTCTCTAAAAGATCTCAAGCC
>JAFGES010000116.1 GCA_016931455.1 Desulfobacterales bacterium
ACCCGGACACGGAAACCATCTGGCTGGCAATTCACTATTAAAGGCTTCGTAAGAAGTCCGATTTTGATTTGTCCCCCTTCCCTTTTGAAAAGATGCCGCACCTGTAAAGCGGCCGACACATGAAATTTACATACTACGGTTGCCGGTTTCACATACGCGGGATACTTCTTGTGCGGAACCATTCCGGCGATTCGGAAAACACCCATTCACTGTTTTTCAATTCAAGACATCTATCCTGACCCAGAGGGGATCAGGGATTCCCCCATGAAAATGAGTCTTTGTCCTCATTCACATTGTGAATGAAGTGTAGCTATTAGTATAATATTATTGGGTATTAGTATTTTTAAAGTCCGAAAGGAGGTGGTAAAATTTTTATAAGTAAGGGTTTATGGAATATCGTAGACTTTCAGTAATTAACAAACACTAACCCAAGTTCACCAAAATAGATCAAGGATCGGCGTCATTTGGGGGTTTGACGGATTTTGTGGCCACTACCGATTTTACAGCATACCGTTTCCTCGAAAGCGGGATATTTTTGAGCCCCAAGTTTTTGTAGATTTGTTTATGCTCCGGCTCTGCACTGCTGCATAGTCTTAAATGGTGACGTTCGATCTGGTTTTGTTCTTTGACATTATACTCAATCGTCAGGCGTTGATGCGTTGATAAAATATCACGGATGGTTTTCCATGAACGGTGATCACCACTTTGATGTAATCTGTATTCAATAGTATGCAGGATATGATACGCTAAAACCGAAATAAACAGATGGGTATCGGCTCTTTCCGGATTTTGGTGGAAGTTGGGTCTTAATCCAAGTGATGATTTCATGGATCGAAAAGCACTTTCCAGCCGTGTGAGCATGACGTAAGTTTCCCAGATTTGTTTATCGGTCAGATCCAAACGATCTGTGCGCAAGACATAGCAGCCGTCAAATCTGGAAATATCATCATATTGCACGCGTTTTTTCCAGACAATGGCCTGGGCTTTAACCGATTTGGCCGTTTTGTCTTCCGCTGTAACCGTTACGTCATATTGCTTGGAGGCTTGCGGGTATTTTTCCCGCAGACGCCCGATCAGTTCGATAACTTTGTCATATAATTTGGTATGCCCCTTTTTGCTCAGACCGTCGTGATAATATTGCAGCCGGTCTATAAACAGTTGTTCCTGACGATTTCGAATACCGTAATCCTTGCCTTTTCGAGATGAACTGCGGCATAATAAAAAGGCCTGACCGTTTTTTTCACGGCGTTTGACTTCAAGGCTATATTCGTCGGTTTGCCGAATAATTTTCATCTCTAGGGTGTCGGCAACCGTAAAATCAGCTTTTCCGCGACTAACTACAATATAGTGAAACCGATTTTCTTTCAGATACTCAATGTTTTCTTTGGTTGCAATGCTGGCATCGATTACAACCGTCCGATCTTTTGCCAGGTTGGGCCGTATTTGAATCATATTTTCTATGATTTGCTTTAAGGTATTGCACTCCGCCTGATTGCCCGGATAAAGTCGGCTGTATTTGGCAAAACCGTGCTCGTCAACGACCAAGGCCAGGGTCAGCAGTTTGCAATCCGACCGTTTTTCTTTACTTCGACCGCGTTTGGCCTTTGGATTACCGGCTGCCCTTCCTTCGAAATAGGTGTTGGTCAGATCGATGAGACACATTCGTTCCGGTAGTGAAAACAGCTCTTTTTCTTGTCGGGCAAGATGAGTTTCCAATGCATCTTTGCAACCAAACAGACTGTCACCGGCACGATACAAAGCATTCAGTGAAGTTCGAAGAGGTGTTCCGGACAATTCATAGATGGCGGATCGATTCTCCGCCCATTGCCAAGTGTGTCGTTCGCTGCCGGGAGTTACGAGCCGTCCGACAACCAAAGCCTCCAGCAAAGGCAACAGATGCTCGGAAATTCCGTTTGCCGTCAGAATATCATTGAATTTGAGTTCATTCCAAATGCTGTGGCAAACGTATTCCGGTCCCAAAGACCGCATCTCCCCGGCCTGCAGGGAGGTGATGTCGACATTTTTATATATAGACTCGGCAGAATGATTAACCTGCTTATCGGGTTGTTTCAGGCTTTGTTTGGATCGAATTTTCTGCAGTGCTTTTCGTGCATGTTTTTCAATGGTAGGATCTGCGCTGAACAATTGCATTTGGCCGGTGATCATGGCTTCGATGCAGTTGGCCAGTTCTTTGTACTTGTCGGCAGGAATGTCCAAACTGCCCAGGTTTAGAATCAGTCTTTGTCGAGGTCCTCTTTCGGTACGAACATTTTCAACCAGATGAAGGTACTCGTAGACTTTTTTTGAATTTCTATGACTTTTTCTTACCTTTTTAATATACATGGGCTGATGTATACTATGAAATTCAACGCATGTCAACAATTAAATTTATTTGTGGGTCACTACATTGCCCTATAAAAACCTAAGACCCAGATATATCAATAGGTTACGAGATTAAAAAGGCCAAAATTAACCCAAATTTACTCTTTGCGACACCCATTTTGGCGAAGTTGGGCTAAGAACAGGAGGTCAAATGAAAAGGATTCTCGTTTTATTAGCAGTTGGTTTTTTTATTGGTTTCCGGCGTTTCGCCCGCTACGGCTATCACTATAAATCCAGTTTTTGAAAACGGTCCACAGGACCTATTATTCCTTGCTACAAATCAATGGCATGAATTGGGAAATGCCTTCCCGCCAGATGAAATCATTACCAGTAACTCGGCGTCTACAGATGATACAGCGTGCTTTGATGGTTCTGATAGTCAGGTGGATCAAAATTTTCGGGTATCTATTCTAAATAACTCCAACTTGTGGTGGACAGATTTGCATTACGTTGCCGACACAACTACTTCTATTACGAATTTCGATGGGTGGATAGGAAATGCAGGAGTAAATGACCTGTCGTATGCATTCAAGATTGACGACATTGGGATTAACCGGCCGCTAGTTTTCGAAAGCATAAATGCAAATCTTGTGTTTGAACCCGGCGAGAGATGGGAGTTCATTATTCAGGACTATATAGATCTTTTGGGGGCTCTTCCCGCGCACGCCTTCGGAAGCCCAGGTATTGCGTCGCTCAGCCCCGTTGGTGTATTTTCAAGCGGCAGTATCATTGCTCGTCCCATACCCGAACCTTCCACCATGCTCCTATTGGGTTTCGGCTTAATCGGTTTTGCAGGATTCGGCAGAAAAAAGTTTAAAAAGTAAGCATCCCCAAACCATCAAATAGCAAAGGCAGGGTTAGTAATAACGAGCCGATCGCTTAACGTGTTGAAAATTTTTCTTAACAATTGATCCCCCTATCGGGTAGAATCTGGTAGGGGGATTTCTATGTCC
>JAFGES010000117.1 GCA_016931455.1 Desulfobacterales bacterium
AAAGAAATAAACATAGAAAAACATAAGGTTCTTTCCGACTGGAGTTAAAAGTTGACGCCGTTAAAAATGTAAACTTATTTTTGAGTCAGTCCTTATTACATAATGAGGAGCCGTGTACGGACCCGTACGCATGGTTCTGTGAGAGGACGGAGCCCGATAGGGTTCCTTCTACTCGATTTTTGGGATAGGGACAACAGTTGCTTTTTTCTGTAACATAATGGTATAAAAAACGATTATTTTACCGATAGGATATTAAAAATGCGTATTGATAGAACGATTATTGTGGTCAGTGTGTTGTTTTTCATGTTTTTCCCCGGATTTGCGGCTGCCTCTGAAGGGCCGGTCTTACGGCTGGGGATACTTCCGGTTATCGACACGTTACCGCTCATTGTGGCTAATGAGAAGGAGCTGTTTGCCGAAGAAGGCATCAAGGTTAAAATCCTGACCTTCAACAGTGCCCTTGAACGGGACGCTGCAATAAAGGGCAGGGCTCTCGACGGGTGTTTCGGTGATCTGTTGAACACGATCCTTCTAAACGCAAGCGGCGAGGATCTTCGTGTCGTTACTACGGCCTACCACACAAGTAGCGATCAGAGGATGTTTACCCTCTTGTCTTCGCCGAATTCGGGTATAACCGATATATCACGGGTTCGCGACGTCCCGGTTGCCATTTCGAAGGCATCGATTATCGAGTATTTTCTTGACCGCATCGCTGAGGCGGAAAAGATTCAGGCGCAGTACATAAAAAAAATCGAGATCAGGCAAATTCCGATAAGATATCAGATGCTTATGGATAATTCGGTGCGCCTGGCACTATTGCCCGAACCCATGGCATCGAAAGCGATTGCCGGCGGGGCGCGGCTTGTAGCCGACGACAGGAAACTGGATACGACGGCCACTATACTTGCCGTGAAGTGCTCATTTCTGGTACAGCATCCCGTTTTTTGTGAACGATTTCTAAAGGCCTATGACCGAAGCATCAGAATGATTAATGCCGATCCTGAGGCGTTCAAGGATCTGCTGGTCAGTAAAACCCGTTTTCCTCAGTCCCTTAGGGATACCTACCGGCTCCATTTTTTCCCGACTCCCGGTCTTCCCTCGGAAGATGATGTTTTGTCGGTGATACGATGGCTGACCGCCGGGGGTCTTCTCGCTGCGGATATCGAATATGAAAATGTAGTGTGGCGAGATGCGAGTAAATAACGGGGCCGTTATACAGGTACGATCACTGTACAAAAAATTCAATGCCGGTACGTTGGCAGTGCTTGACAATGTCAGTTTCTCTCTCGAGGATGGAGAATCGATGGCCGTTATAGGACCATCGGGGTGTGGCAAGACAACCCTTCTGTATATTCTCGCCGGTCTTATTTCCTATGCAAGGGGAACCGTCATGATTAAAGGTGATCCCCTTAAAGGGCCGTTGCGAAACACCGCCTTTATCCTCCAGGATTTTGGCCTTCTCCCGTGGAAAACGGTCCGGCAGAACGTCTGTCTCGGTATGAAACTCCGTGGGGTCTCAAAGGAGAAAGAGCGCATTATCTGCGATTCTCTATTGGAGACAATGGGCCTTTCGCAATACCGTGACTGCTATCCTGCTCGGTTAAGCGGCGGGGAAAAACAACGGATTGCCATTGCGCGTGCGTTGGCGTTGAAACCGGATATTCTTCTGATGGACGAACCGTTTTCGTCCCTTGACACTTTTACCACGGAGACACTGCAGGATACTCTTCTTGAAATCAAAGCGGTGCACCATCTGACTATGATAATTGTGACCCACAGCATTGAGGAAGCGGTTTTCCTCGGTGATAAAATCATGGTGATGAGCCAGCGACCGGCTCATGTGAAGGCGATTGTTCCAAATTCGCAGGCTGGTTATTCATCATACCGGAGCGACGAGATGTTTTTTGCCGCGTGTCGTAAAGTACGGAAAGTGGTGGAGCAGCCATGAAAGCGACGCGTACGACCTTCGGCTATATCCTGTCTGTCGCCGGAATCTTCCTGGTATGGAAACTGGCCGCCCTCGGAGTTTCGTCGCCGGTGCTTCCACCGCCGGAAGACGCACTCAAGGCCTTTCTGATCCATGCCGCAACCCCCGTGTTCTGGAAATATTTCGGCATCAGCGCCTACCGCGTGATCGCCAGCATCGCCCTCGCCTGGTGCCTGGCGTTCCCTGCGGGTATAGTGATCGGGTACAGCCGGTCCCTGGACAGGTTCCTCTCCCCTCTGATCTTTATGACCTATCCCGTTCCAAAGATCGTTCTGCTGCCGGTCATTTTGCTTTTGTTCGGTCTGGGGGATTGTTCGAAAATCATACTGATCGGGATAATTTTGTTTTTCCAGATTCTCGTTGCCACTTGCGACGGTGTGAAGTCGATAAGCAGCAAATATTACGATTCTCTTCTGTCCATGGGGGCTACGGATAAGGATATCATAAGAGAGGTTGTTTTCCCGGCAGCCTTGCCATATAGTTTTACGGCGCTTCGTATTACGACGGGAACCGCTATTTCCGTGCTCTTTTTTACCGAATCTTTCGCCACAACATCGGGATTGGGATATCTGATCATGAATTCATGGGCTACAGCCGCCTATACGGATATCTTTGTCGGTATCATAGGCATGAGTATTCTTGGTATATTGCTTTACGAGGTGTTTAGTTGCCTCGAGAAAGTGGTATGCCCGTGGCATGTAATCGAAACTGATACTGTCGACGAAGAGTCGCAGTCTGGAAGCGCTATACCTGTGCTGTCGCGTATTGTTACTTACGCACAAATGATCAAATTCAGCCACACCGTGTTCGCGTTGCCCTTCGCCCTGGCAAGTTTAGTCCTTGTTCGGCGTGTTGCTACGCTCGATATCTCCACGATTTTCTGGATCGCCATGGCCATGGTGGGAGCCCGCTCCGCAGCGATGGGATTCAACAGATATGTAGATGCCGTCTTTGATGCTAACAACCCGCGTACGGCGGCACGGGAACTACCCTCGAACGTATTATCGCGGCATGAAGTTATCATTTTCATCGTTATCTCGTCCCTCGTGTTTATTCTCTCTGCAGCAATGCTGTCGCAACCGTGTTTCTGGCTCTCATTTCCTATTCTGGCCGTGTTGTTTTTCTATTCATACACGAAGCGTTTCACCTGGCTGTCACATATCATTCTCGGTTTCGGTATCAGCCTGGTACCGATGGCGGTCTGGTTTGCCGTCACCGGAACCCTGTCGCCAGGTATTTCAGTCTTGAGCCTGTTTCTTCTCACGTATATCGCGGGCTTCGACGTTCTCTACGCCTGCCAGGATATCGATTTCGACAGACGGGAAGGGCTTCATTCCATCCCGGCGGCCTTCGGGGTGCGTAGCGCTCTCAGAGTATCAGCCTTTTTACACCTTGTCAGTGTCCTCTCCCTTGCAGCTTTATACCGGATATTCGTGCTGCATCCGCTCTTTCTCGTTTTTGCGGTTGTTATCGCCGTCCTGTTTTTCGTGGAACATAGACTGGTTAAGACGGATGATCTAACACAAGTCAACGTCGCGTTTTATAATATTAATTCCATCATCTCAGTTCTTCTTTTTGTCGGAATTCTTATGGGAGAACTCATGTGGGGGGTGTTATGAATCAGCGCTTTGTAATAGGAATCACCGGGGCGTCGGGGGGGCTGTACGCACGTACGCTGCTGCAGATCCTCTTCACGATGCCGGTGGAACTTCATCTGGTCATCTCGGAGGCGGGATGGGATGTTCTCGCACACGAGCTGAACCTTACGCAGCAGGATTTTGAACAATTTATCGGGTCGCTTGCCGGTGTCGCGTCTACCGAGGCGCATATTAACATACACGATAACCACGATCTGTTTGCCCCCGTGGCGAGCGGTTCGTTTCAGATGTCCGGAATGATCATTATCCCATGTTCCATGAGGACTCTCGGAGCGATCGCCTCGGGCTGCTCGCACGATCTTATTTCACGGGCCGCCGATGTGATATTGAAGGAAAAACGGCCGCTTATGCTGGTCACCCGGGAGACACCGCTCAGCCTGATTCACCTGAAGAACATGAAGACCGTTGCGGAAGCGGGCGCCACCGTAATGCCGGCATCGCCGGGTTTTTACCATCATCCCGATTCCATCGATGTAATGGCTGAACACCTGATCGCGCGGGTACTCGATCAGATCAATATCGCGGTGCCCGGTGCGGCACGGTGGGGTGATCGATGAGAACCGGCGTAGACCGGTTTTTTAACTATTGTGAAAACATACTCTTGGAGAAATATCTTCCATGAAAAATTGTTACGATAATCTCGGGGAATTCGTATCGTGTCTGGAGCAGGAAGGAGAACTCATTCGCATTACCACACCTGTATCGCCAAGGCTTGAGATTACGGAATTCGCAGACCGCATGTCAAAAAGTCCGGGGGGCGGCAAAGCCCTTCTCTTTGAACAGGTAGAAGGTTCATTGTTTCCCGTGCTGATCAATGCCTTCGGAAGCATGAAGCGCATAAATCTCGCCCTGGGCAGCCGGAATCTGGACGAATTGGCGGGCAGGATTGTCGAGATCCTCGACCAGGCACCGCCCGAATCACTGGCAAAAAAACTGCGGCTCATACCTAAGGCACTGTCGTGGACCCGTTTTTTTCCTAAAACCGTACACGGTCCGGCGCCCTGCCAGGAGGTGATCATGACGGGAAATGATGTAGATCTTTCCATGTTACCGGTTCTAACGTGCTGGCCGAAGGATGGCGGACCATTCGTTACCCTTCCTGTTGTTTTCACAGAAGGTCTCCATGACGGCCGGCGCAATGTAGGGATGTACCGCATGCAGATTTACGATCGCAATACCACCGGTATGCACTGGCACATTCACAAGGACGGTTCACACCACTACAATGAATACAAAAAAACCGGCAAGCGTATGGAGGTAGCCGTGGCGATCGGAACCGATCCGGCCGTTACCTATGCCGCCACCGCCCCACTGCCCCGGGGAGTTGACGAAATGATCCTGGCCGGTTTTATCAGGCAGGCACCCGTTAAAATGGTGAAAGGGATAACTGTTGATATCAAGGTGCCGGCCGAAGCCGAGTTTGTCTTGGAGGGATATGTAGAGCTGAACGAATTGCGTCGCGAGGGCCCCTTCGGCGATCATACGGGATACTATTCGCTCGAAGACGATTACCCCGTGTTTCATGTGACGGCTGTGACCCACCGAAAAAATCCGATTTATAGTGCTACCGTCGTCGGCCGTCCACCTATGGAAGACTGCTATCTTGCCCTTGCAACCGAGCGTATCTTTTTGCCAATGCTCAGGACGGTAATGAAAGAGATTATCGATTATCATATGCCCTGGGAAGGGGTATTCCATAACATCGTTGTCGTTGCGATTGAAAAGGAATATCCGCTCCACGCTCGGAAAATAATGAGTGGCTTGTGGGGAACGGGGCAAATGAGTTTTGCGAAAGCCCTTGTTATTGTTGACGACCCTAACCTGCTGCGTAGCGGACATGATCTTATGCACCATATACTGGATACGTTGGATCTCGAAAACGATATTATCCTGTCCTCCGGGGTTCTGGACGTACTGGATCATTCCGCACCTCAGCCGCTGTTCGGCGGGAAGATCGGTCTTGATGCGACCAGGCGTTGCCCCGGCGAGCTGCCGCGGGTTCCGAAGAAGCCCCGGGAACGATTGGATGAGAATGCCATTCTGGATGCTTTGCAACAAAAGGATCCTGACTTCGTCGCAGTGGAGAAAATCTTCGGCGAAACGCTCAATCCCCTGATACTGGTATCGGTGGTAAAAGATGCCATTAAAAATTCGGCAATGTTCGTTGATGCAATACGGAAGGACGCGCGTTTACCGGCACAGGGTATTTTTATCTTATACGATGCTCATATTGATCTTGCCGACCATTCCCTTCTTCTGTGGAAAGCCTTCAACAATGTGGATCCCGCCAGGGATATCACCTTTTCCGGCAGTGGAGCCATCATCGACGCGACAAAGAAGGGACCGGCGGACGGACATATCCGCAAGTGGCCTGACGACTTATTTATACCTCAGACCATAAAAGATACAGTCGACGAAAAAATCCACCTGTCGGGTATCACGGATTTGCTGTGTTTAAGAAAATAGGGAAGTGATAGGGGACATCATGCACAAGGTGTTTAAATAAAAAGTTAAATGGAAATTCCTGAACTTCAGTGCGTGACTCGAATAATATCAGTAGAGAGAAAGTACGAAATCAATGAAATCAATTTGGATTTGTGAACGTTCTGCACGGACGTCCCATGTTACACAATATATTGAAATTGCTGCATAAGCGAATAATTACAGATCATGTGAGGAACGAAGCACGATGTGCGACCGGCTCTGCAGGATCTGACGGGATCTGGTAAAACATAAAGGAGGCTATCTCATGTTGCTCAAACATTTCTTCACCGAGAAAATCGCTCATAGCTCTTACATTCTCGCGGGCAAGAATGGCTGTGCGGTAATCGATCCCCGGCGGGATGTGGATGTGTACCTCACCGAAGCCCGTGCAATGGGGGTGGATATTACCCACATTCTTCAAACCCATCTCCACGCCGATTTCATTTCGGGTCACATCGATCTGGCGAAAGAGACCGGGGCGAAAATTTATGCGGCAAAATCAGCCAAGTGTGCCTTCGACCATGTTGCTCTGTCGGAAGGCGATGCCATCGAGCTGGAGGACATGGTTCTCAAGGTGCTGGAAACACCGGGCCATACACCGGAACATCTCAGCTATGTCGTGATCGATAAATCACGCTCGAATAGTCCGGTCGGTGTATTCGTAGGCGATACGCTTTTTGTCGGCGATGTGGGCAGACCCGACCTGTTTCCGGATATAGCACGGGATCTGGCCGGGAAACTCTACCACAGCCTGCATGATAAATTATTGAAGCTGCCCGATTATGTTGAAGTCTATCCGGCGCATGGGGCGGGCTCATTGTGCGGTCGAGCAATGGGAGCCAAATGGACCAGCACCATCGGCTACGAGCACCGTTTTAACGCTGCCCTGCAAATTGAAAACAAGTCGGCGTTCATCAAGTCACTTACCGAGAACATGCCGCCGGCCCCGGATCATTTCAGCCGCTGCAGCGACATCAATCGCCAGGGTCCGGCTCGGCTTGCCGATCTCCCCATAATGGAAGATTTGAGTGCGGGGCAATTCAAAGATCGGCTGAGCGATCCCAATCTTGCGGTGCTGGATACCCGCAGTTATCATGCCTTTGCCGGTCAGCACATCGCCGCCTCCTGGCATCTCGATCTCAATGGCAATTTTCCCACGTTTGCCGGTTGGGTTCTGCCGACGGATAAAGATATTTTGCTGGTAGCAGATGATTATAAAAAAGCGCTGGAGGCCAATACCTGGGCTCGCCGGGTTGGGGTCGATAAAATCGTGGGCTACCTGGATGGCAGTATGGCCGCCTGGGCGGTAGCTGGTTTTAGAACCAGCCGCATCGAGCTGATCTCAGCCCAAGACCTGCACGACATGATCACCGGCGATGCCGATTTTGTGCTGCTGGACATCCGTGCGCCGCTGGAATATGAGGATAACCATATCGACGGCGCCATCAATATTCCGGTGGCGGATCTTCGAACCCGCCACAATGAGTTGAACAGGGACAAAACGACCGTCCTTATCTGCAGCTCGGGAAATCGCTCCAGTCTCGGCGCCGGTATTCTCAAACAGCATGGATTCAAAGATATCTATAATGTCGCCGGTGGAATGACCGGCTACAGTGCTGCCGGTTACACCCGGGAGTGCCGGGCCTGTGTCAATCCCCACGGTTCCAGATTTTTCACCAACTTCAGCGAAGTTAAAAAACACTGGAATACAGAATAACCAATGGAGGACAGCCTGATGGAATTCTTAACACAAGTGCGCTGGTCGCCTTATGCGGTCGGAATCGGCATCGGCATTTTGAGCTGGTTCAGCTTTCTCATTTCCCGAAAGCCGATCGCCTGCTCGACGACCTTTGCGAAGACCAGCGGCATGATCGAAAAGCTGTTTCGGGGGAAAAAGGTCGATTTAAAGCCATACTACCAAAAGGTAAAGCTGGTGGTGGACTGGCAATGGATGCTGGTGGTAGGCATTGTCATCGGTTCCCTGATTTCGGCGCTGCTGTCCGGTGATTTTCATTGGCAGTGGGTCCCTTCGATCTGGGCCAACGCATTTGGCGGCGATCCACTGCTGCGTGTCATCGTAGCTCTGTTTGGCGGTATTTGCCTTGGTTTTGGCGCACGCTGGGCTGATGGATGCACCAGCGGCCATGGCATCAGCGGTACTTTGCAGCTTGCCGTTTCAAGCTGGATCTCTGCCGGCTGTTTTTTCATCGGCGGCATTCTGACGGCACACATTATCTTTAAATTAATCGGTTAGGGGAGGGGAATAGCAGATGAAGCATTCAGAAATAAGACCCCGAAAAGATAAATCTTCCCTGGTCTGGGGACTGGGGTTCGGCATAGTGTTCGGATTCTTGCTGCACAAAGGCGGCGCAACAAAATATGACGTGATTATCGGGCAACTGCTGCTCACCGATTTCACCGTCGTAAAAATCATGCTTTCCGCGGTTTTTACCGGAATGATCGGCATCTATACCCTGAAAACCCTGGGCTTGGTGGAACTCTATCCAAAATACGGTTCGTTTGGCAAGAACATCATTGGCGGACTGATTTTTGGGGTGGGTTTTGCCGTACTCGGCTATTGTCCCGGCACCATAGCCGGTGCTATCGGCAACGGTTATCTGGACGCCCTGATCGGGGGACTGGCGGGTATTTTGATCGGCACCGGCCTGTTTGCCGCTCTGTATCCCCGACTGAGTCGGGCCATTTTGAACAAAGGTGATTTTGGCGATCTGACCTTGCCACAGCTGTTCAAAGTGAACGATTGGATTGTCGTTATCCCGGTTGCGGTGCTCATTTTTCTGTTGCTGTACTGGCTGGAACGGGCAGGTTTGTAATATCCATGAGTAAAGAACTATTACTTTCGGTGTACTGCATTACTATTTAGTAGAACTGACCCAGAAACAAGCTGACGGCGAAAGGAAATGATTCCGAATCAGCATTCCGATCCAATGAAACTCACGGCTATCAACCCGTAGAGACCAAATGCCGCAATCAGACAGAGCCCGGTAACCCTTGGAAAACGCTTATGTCGAAGCCGACAAGCGATCACGTATCCGCTTAAACTGACCAGCAGACCGACCACCGAAATCCATCCTCCCGGTCGAATGGACAATTTTAAATATCCCCCTCCTGTTGCGTTCAGGTGGACGCTGAAGGGAAAGATCATGTCGTATATACGTTTTGCCGGTGTAATTATTGCACGCGACATGCGATGGGTGTAACGCTCCAGCGGCCGGTAATCGGTGTCCATAGTCACGGCTCGGATAATTGTTTCATCCGACCAGACTGCTGTGAGATAAAGTGGATTGATCAAGAGTTTAAAATCCATCCGGTCGGGATCGTAACTTTCAAGGGGTAACTTTACCAACCGATAGTTGTCATAGGTGAGTAAATGAAGGCCGCTGTCTTTAGCCAGAAGCAGTCCGTAGTATCTGCGCTGTTGATTTTCAGATATTTTGATATGGCGGGTTTTCAGGGCGGAATCAATGGCCGTCTGGGTCACTTCGGGGTGTCCATCCCTGCGTTTGACATGAAAAACTTCATACTTGGCATCCACTAAGAACACCCCTTCATCAAACGGTTTGAGAATAGTGAACTTGCCGTTTACTGAGCGTGCCGGAAAAACAAATCCTTTGTCGATCAGTGCCCGGGTGAATCGTTCCGTCAGGTCCATATCTACGGTATTGGTGTCGGCATTGATGAACTCCATGCCACTTGCCGTCATCCGAAAGCGATCTTCCGGAAACACCAGCCGTGCCTGGCCTGGATTGGATTCTAAAAGCGGCCATAACGATGTTTCCGGATGGCAATTGTTGATTTCGCCGGGGGAAAGCTCTAGAACCTGTCGATGGTTTTTAATGGCCTGGATGTCGAATTTACGGCCTTCAAGATTTAAGGGTAAAAGTCCCCATAGCTCCATGTTTTTGTAGTAGATAAAGGGTAGATGCTTTTCAAATTCAACTCGATTGTACCAGGTACCGTCAGCGTCTCGATAAGCGATTCTTGCGTGATGATCCTCGGCTTTTAAGGCTGCTTCCGGTGGAATCGGGCCGACGATTTTTTCCTTGTAAATAAACCGTTGGGTCACCGGGCTGAACAGGAGATGGGTTTTTTCGATGGGTGTCAGGAAAAGCTTTTCATACAGCATCGGTAGGTAAACGGCCAAGACAAAGACGCTCAAAACTATCAGCACGATGACGGCCGGTTTTCTCATTAGGAAACTCTCCGATAGCGGAAACGGTAGGCCGGCAGCAAAACAGCCGGGATCAGAAGCAAAACGGGTACCGTCAGCTTAAATCCAAGAAGCCGGTAGGCCCCCGGACTCAGCGGATAGAGGTAGAGACCCACCACCCCGGCGGCAATCGCCAAGTTGAACAGTTTTAACCGGTAGTTGGGTTCCAGAAGTCCCAGGGTAGCTCCTAGATAGGCGGCGGCACCAGCCATAGCCCAGGGCAGTGCCGTCCAGAGGGCCGTGGTCACCGCCTCGAATGGGAAATACCAGGAAGTAATTAAAGTAAGAGCCGTCAGATCCACGAAGAGGATCAGCCCGAAGGCCGTTAAACCCACCATGATGTGTGCGATGATCAGCCGGTTGGGAGAGACCGGGAGGTGGAGCGTCAGTCGCAGCCGCTCACTCGTCATTTCCGGTAAGTACTGGATGCAGGACAACAGCAAACCGGTGACGACCGGTGCATATTTGAGGTGAGAGTAATGAATTCGGCCTAGATGTAAAACCTGGTACCACACCATTTCAGCGTGGTCCATAACGAAAAGATGACGGGTAGCAATGGCTACATAGGCCATGAGTCCACCATTTAGGATAAGAAGGGTCAACCAGGGCAAGCGGATTTTAAGGTACTCTTTGAAAAGTATCGATCGGAACATATCAATACCTTCCCGTGTAACCGATAAACGCATCTTCAAGGGTCATATTGATCATTTTTAGGTTGGACGCGTTAAAACCCTGTCGGCAAAGCTTCTCCTCCACCCGGTATATATCATGAAAACTGAAAACATCCCAATATCCGGCGTGGGTTTCGATGTTTTTGATCACGTCATCCGGAGCCGGAGCGATTGATTTGTGGTTGCGGGACAGCCGATAACATCGAAAGGTTTGCATGAAGGTGTCCAGGGATGTGGTCAGCAGACGGCCGCCACTTTCCAGAAAAATCACTTCATCTACGAATTTTTCCATGTCCTGAATGACGTGAGAGGTGAGAAATACCGTTCTGTCGCCGTTTTCCAAATATTCACGCATGTAATCAAGAAACAGACGCCGGTAGCCCGCATCCAAACCCATGGAGTAATCATCGAGGATAAGCAGATCCGGTTGTTGGGCCATGATTAGGCCGAGCACCACCTGAGAGCGTTGCCCGCAGGACATGTTTCTGATCAAGTGGTTATGAGGTAGCCCCAATCGGTCCACCAGACCATAATAATCATTACGGTTCCATTTCGGGTAATGGGGCGCATAAAACCGCTCGATCTGAGCGATGGTCATGAATTCATAGGTTAGATGCCCCTCGAACAAAAGTCCGATGCGTGCCCGGGTGGCAGGGGGAAGATTGTGGGAATCTTCACCGAACACCGTGCAGCGACCATGGGTGGGACGTAAAAAACCCATGAGGATCTTGATTAGGGTGGTCTTGCCCACACCGTTTTTTCCTAAAAGTCCGAAAATTTTTCCGGATGGAACGGAGAAATTCAGGTCCTCGTAGATGGTTCGTTGGCCGAAACGATGGGTAAGATGATTGACCTCGATGATATATTTTGGTTTTACCATCAAAATTTTTATTCAGGTGCCCGCCATTTTACCCATCGCAAATTGCTATGGTTTTTTGGTATCGGTCGTTTGTTCGTTGAAGCAATCGGCTGTAAATTTTTACTCGACGATTTCCTTACCGTAGATTTCAATCCTGTGTCCTTCTTCGGCGTCAAAAATGATTTTGTAGGTACCGGAAGGTTTGTCAAAGGTAAATTCACTGTCTTCGTCCATTTTACCCTCAATCAGAACGGTGCCGCTGTTGTCTTCTACGCGCATTTGCACACCGGAAGCAGAGGAGCCGTCGGCAAACCCGCCTTTGCAGGTCACCGTACCATCTCCATTTTCATAACAGGCGCACAGGGGGGTATGGGCAAAAACTACGCCAGTGAACACGAGGCCGAGGGCCAAGAATAGGAATAAAGTGATGTTACGTTTGAACATGATATAAACCTCAATTATACTAAACATGTTGCGGTCGGTTTTTGAAAAGAACCTCTTAAAAACGGTAAACTTCATGGCCGGATCTTAATTGGAAGAGTCTATTTTCCTAAAGTTATCTAAATTTCATGACGCGTTTTTTTTGTCAAGCGTTTTAGGCAATTTATAGAAAAAGTTCTCATAGAGAAATAGTATCTGTGAACATGTTTAAGGAATAAGCTTGCGTACCGGTTAACTTGAACATTTAACAAAAATTCGCTATGGATAAATTATCGTTGAAAACGAGCCGATGAATGAAGAAGTAAAACAGTGGATATAAAAAGGAAACCTAATTCAGTGCGTTTGATTATTTTTTTAACGACTTTTTTAACATTATACGGCGGACTGCATGTCTATGCTTATCTAAAAGTGCGTGGTGCGCTGCATCCGGGGATAAAAGGAAATATTGTCCTGATCGCCTTTATGATCCTGATGAACTTTTCCCCGATCATCGTTCGTGTTTCAGAGCAGCAGGGATTTGAATGGATTTCCCGGTTTTTGGCCTGGATTGGCTATACTTGGATGGGTTTGCTGTTTTTATTTTTCTTTGTTTCCCTTAGCCTAGATGCCTATCGCCTAATTTTATATTTGAGCAGCCGGATATTATCCCTGGATTTTTCAAGGATTGCTTTTTCACCGCGTATCGCTTTTTATGCTGCTTTTATACTCTCTTTTTTGATGGCGGCTTATAGTTATTATGATGCACTTCAGATCCGCACCGAATATATCACCCTTCCAACTTCCAAAATATCGGCGGATGTAGGTCGGCTCAAAATCGTACAAATATCGGATGTGCATTTGGGATTGATCGTGCGGGAACAAAGATTAAAAAGAATACTGAAAGCAGTCAATGCCGAACAACCCGATATTCTGGTGTCGACCGGAGACCTGGTGGATGGACAGATTAACAATTTGACAGGTCTTGCAAATATGTTCGAACAAGTTAAAACTCGCTACGGAAAATATGCTATCACCGGAAATCACGAATTTTATGCCGGTTTGGATCGGGCGCTGGAGTTTATCAAAAAATCCGGTTTTTCCATTTTGCGAGGCAGAAGCGTTTCCGCTGCCGGAGTAATCAATATTGCCGGTGTTGATGATCCGGCCGGAAAGCGCTATCAGCTTTCAGAAGCGATTTCGGAAAATGAATTACTATCAAATCTCCCTGAAGAAAAATTCACCCTGCTGTTAAAGCACAGACCCTGGGTAGATGAAAAATCCGCGAGTCTTTTTGATTTGCAGCTTTCAGGCCATGTGCACAAAGGACAGATCTTTCCGTTTTATTTTTTTGTCAAACTCTCCAACCCTAATGATATCGGGCTTTCAAGACTTCCCAGCGGCTCCTATCTGTATGTCAGTCGCGGTTCGGGGACCTGGGGTCCGCCCATGCGCTTTTTGGCCCCGCCGGAAGTGACCGTTATCGAACTGGTCCACGCGGAAAATCCGTGAATAGACGGTAAAACCGACGTAGCGAAGGACCTTTTATAAATATCTAATTTTTATTGTGGTGACCCGTATTCACCATCGGTCGGAAGCTTTGCTGCTATTTTATGATCCGAATAATTTGCGGCATGTATTGATCCTTATGGGTCCATTGCTTTCCTTTCGATCTTGCAATCAGAAAGCCGAAAATTAGAAATACGCATCCCAAGATTACGGCAGATATTGAGGAATCGAAATAAAATAAGGGCGCAATGAGCAAGCCGACCAATAGACCGATCATCATGCTTATAAACGGAATACCGTATATCAGTAGAGAAATTTTCATTTGGGAGGCGGATTCAAACCGAACGATAACACGATCTCCAACTTTGGCGCTTAACGGATTCATTGCTTCAACATACATGTCGTTGCCGATACCCATTGTATTGCATCTGCCTCTTTCAGCTTTAGCTTTCATCTCAGCAGCTTTTCTTGTTTTGACCCAAGTGGTCTGAGAACCGACTTTTGTTACAAAACCTTCTTCAACTGTCAAAATATTTACCTTTTATCTCAAATATGTTGCCGGAATGGTCACTTATGAATAAAATATTATCCTTTGAGTCTCTTTCTATCTGTGTGACGGGAAACCCCATAGATTTCGCCTTTTTTAGGATATCGTCCCTGTTAATGACAGAGATGCAGATATGATTATAGATTGTTTTCTGTTTTTTCCCCGTTAGGAATAATTCTATTAGAAAATTTTCACGGGAGAGAAGCGTCACGGAAACCGTCTCGCCCGTACCGAATAATTTATCCGATAAATCATCATTGAGTTTGAATTTTTTTTCCTCTTTCAGCCCCAGCAAGTCTTTGTAGAATGCTTCAATATCACTTTCCTCATTGATTGTTATTCCAATATGTTCAAACATAATGCCCTCCATTTTGTGAATACAAAAAAAATACATAATAACACAATTATTCTTGTTTCAAAACACTCTATTTCTGTTTGGAATTGTTTCGATTCATAGAACTCATGAATCATTTAATCAATAAAGGGGGGGGGATAATCTATGTACAAGTTTTTCGCTGGTTCGAAAAAGCGGCGAAAGGGATCAAAAAATCGGATCAAATTTTCAATGAGTCAAGTAACTTTACCGGTAATCCGGGTTATCGACGAAGTACTGAGGATCTATCGGTGCCAACGATAGCAATTGAGCCTCGAAGATATTGCTGCGAATGACTTTGTACTTTTCACCATAGATTGAAATCATCCTTGGAAAGTCGACCTCGGTTGCGGTACATTTTATGCCGACAGGATTAAAATTACCACTGGTGCCGAACGTAGGATCATAAACTTTGTTTATCACAGGATCTTTGACCCGATAGTGATTGTCGAACTCCCAGCCGCTCACCTGTGCAGTCTGTACAGGTGGTCTGTTACCACCTAAAGCCTTAATGCTGGGCGTCGAAGGCACAAAGAAACCATCTTAGATATTTGTAGTGACAATCTCTATTCCGGTAACACCTCGTTCTTCCGCCATTTCCTTTGCCAGACGTGCTGCAGCCTGACAATTCAATCTTGTTCCTCTCGGCGGTGGCATCAGAGTCCAATTCGATGATCCTCTTGCAAGATCGTAAATATATCCTGCCCCCTGAATTTGTTGAATAACCTCACCCATTATGAGTAGACGTTCGGAAGGTGTGGGTGGCATAATCTCCTCCTATTATAAAAGATTATTAAAATGAACGCGGTAGAAGGCCTTGAGCTGATAATCGACCCACTTCATTGATACCTGAAGCGCTGGTGGAACTATTTTCAATCCTTACTTTGACAAAAATCAACTTCCTATCTACTATATGAACGTAGAAAATGATGGAATATGTTGCCGAAGCAGTGAGTGAAGTTTATAAACATAGAGATAATCTTAAAGGCTTGAAAATTACTTGGGAAGCTCCTTTCCTGAGGCACTTTACTGCTAAATTCGAGTATTATCGATAAGATTTTCAACATATTTTTTCCGGAGAACATCCGGATGCTCTTCACTGAATTTGGGGGAAATTTTAGATGCCGCTTCACCGATAACTTCCAATGTGATTCGATGGGAATTATTTACATGGGCAGCGGAATCATTTTAGATATGCGAGGACATCAAAACTTTTTATAATCACAATAATCACAAAACAAGCTGTACACCCAATTGTTGCATAAGAGGCATCTAATATTTGCTAATCTTAGCATAATCTGTAAATTTCATATTTAATATTAAACGTTAATCACTTTCTGCACGAACGTCCCCAAATACGTTTTGATCTTGAAGTAGCAGAGGATCTGCTGGAGAGCACCTTGAAAAAGAGGTATATGTACTCAGTTCAAATGCAGCTTAAACCATGGTTTGGGTTATAACCTTTAAGGATTGAAAAAACCTTATAGGATCATTTCGATCCATAAAGGTTCCGGAGATCATCTATAATATTCGACTCAAAAAACTTGAAAAAATCGTATTTACCATTGATCCGGTGGAAGATATAATGATTTATTTTTTTCAATCTAAAATGGGAAATTTAAATGATATTTGGAAAAAAAGGAAATATCTCTACACTGGACGATGTTCTCAAATCGAGCTGGGAAAATCTCCATAATGGCGTTCGAAACTTCAGACATCCGTTTTACCGACCGACCCTTACCACCATGAACGGCAACAAACCTGAGGCGCGGACCGTCATCCTGAGGGAGTTTTCAGAAATAGACCGGATATTGATATGTCACTGTGATGCTCGAACTCCCAAGGTTTCACAGATCCGGGATAATCCTAATGTGAGTTGGCTGTTTTATCATCCTAAAAAGTGGATCCAGCTGCGTTTTTCCGGAACCGCTTCGGTCCATACCGACGATAAGACTGCTGAATCTCAATGGAAAAAGGTGCGACTGCCCAATCGAATCAACTATTGCGCGGAAAAGCCGCCGGGTTCTCCCACCGAAAAACCGACTTCGGGTCTGCCGAGTTTTCTCCGTGATAAAGCACCCAAACTGCTTGACCATCCGGAAGCCCGTAAAAATTTTGCCGCCATTGTATGCCGGTTCGATCAAATGGACTGGCTGCTGTTAAAATTGACGGGTAACATCCGGGCGAAATTTCATTGGAAAGATAATCGCATAGAAGCGTCCTGGGTAATCCCCTAATCCATGACGCGTGACCCGCAAATGGAAAAAATTTTAATGTCGTCCAGACGCCCGTCGCCACATAACTCCATAGGAAGAAGGAGATCTACCAATAGAACACACTTTCGCGTTCTTCACAGTATTTCCAAAATTCCTTAAAACAACTATTTTTCTGAAGCATTTTTTCCGTATGGGAAATCGCTGAAAAGAAGGCATTGCTTCCGATAACTATTAGTTTATTCCTTGCTCTGGTAATGGCCACGTTAAAACGGTTCGGGTTATTCAGAAAATCCGTCATGATATGGTCGGGATCAGAGCTTGTAAAAGAAAAAATAATAACATCTCTTTCAGCGCCTTGAATACGTTCCACCGTATCAATCAGCGGAAGATTCATATTTTCATTTTCAAGCAGGGTTACAAGATGCTTTGTTACCGCATTGTTTTGTGCCCGATGCGGTGAGATCAATGCCAGTTGATCGGCGCTTAATCCGCAATCGTTCATCAATCTGAATGCCAGTTGAGTCATGATCTCGCATTCTATTTCCGATTCCTGATGACATCCCTCATGATCCGCCAGAACCAGGGCGACCGGTTTTTCAGGAGCTAATATTTGGTCAATGAGATCATGTCTTAATTTGTTATTCAGATTCAGTCGATTATCTGCTTTTTCCGGTGAGGGTTTAAGCAGACCATCATACCATGTGCGGCTTGGAAACCTACAAAGGGTTTCATTCATACGATAGGTTAAATCCAGGCGTATCTTGTGGTTGGAATTATATTGATCCAACAAAATTTCCAACACGGATTTTTGAAGATCGCTTGTCAAATCAACTTTACATGCCGACTGATCGTATGGTCCTTGATTACTCATCATGGAAAATCGATGGTCATTTTCATAATTTCCAAGAACAATGGGCCGCAACTGTTTGACATCCCCCAAAAAGACAAAGTTTCCCTTTCCATAGATTAAACTGAGCAACGCCTGAGGAACCAATATCTGGGATGCCTCGTCAAAAATTACCCAATCGAAAAATTGAGGAAAATTTCCCTTTCCGCTTTCAAAGAGCTGATAAAGGCCGTATCCGGTGGCCCCCAGAATCAGATAGGGTGTTTTTAGTATTTCCTCCGCACTATCCAAAGACTCAACCTGAATTGCTCCGGTCTTTTCATCTTTCTCCGACTGCCGTCGGCCCCACTTGATGCAGCGGCCGGGAAAATCCTTTGGTTTGTGAACATTCACTAATTGCACTACTTTGTTTAAAACATTATCGATGGCCTGATGCGTTAAGGCGCTGATTGCAATCCGCAGCGGCCTTCCAATTTCCTGAGCCCGTTCAATCAGAGCAAGTAAAATCCAGCCTAAAAGATGGGTCTTTCCTGTTCCCGGAGGCCCTTCAATTAAGCTTAAATTATATTGAAACGGAAGCTCCAAGGCGCTTTTTTGCGTGTTATTCAGTTTTGCAATCGATTCGTATTGTTGCATCCGGTTCCGAATCCACAACAGAGAATCCGCGGGCTGCTTATGTAACCACCGGCCGGAAATGAGTCTGGATAACATATGGGAATCATCGCCGGAAAATATAGTTTGAATAATGTGTGTAAGCTTGGGTTCATTCCAATCCGTTAAATCTTCCTCAAGAGAATAGGAAATGCGTTTATTTAACGGCAATCGCTTTTGTCTGGAAAGCAATGAAACTTTTCCAAGAGAGCGATCATAATCATTCAAAATCACGGAAAAACCGCTTTGCAAATCGGAAATTCCCAGGGGAACAAGTTTAAGGAAATCTCCTTCACGAAACTTGGAAAGAATGGTCTCCCTTGAAATTTTAAAATTATAGAGAAAACGTCCTTCCGGGTCGAGGCTTATGCCTTGAAAATTCAAAGGCCCGATAGCTCGAAAGCGTTCTATCCGTTCCGGCAAGCAATATTGCTGAAGCGATAGAATATCTTCTTCTTTTTTTCGTTTTTCCTCTTTTAAAAAGTGAAAATAAGCTGCTTGTTGAGGATTTTTCATTTCATCTGAAAATACCCAGCGTTCCGGTTCTCTTTCACTTTCAAGGTAAGACGAAGCCCATTTCCAAAGATGATGCTGAAGCATTAAAGAAGACTTCAAAAATGCTGTAATCTCATCTTTGACTTTCTCTTCGGGCTTATCGCTGAAAAAAACATCGGGAAATTGATCAAAATGAAAAAAGCTCTCCGGAGGGTTGGGTTCAGGGCTAAGTCCCAGCAAACGGCTTAGAGAAAAAAGCGTTAATAATCCGGGAATCGGAAAATCGAAATGTTCAACAATGACTTGACGCAAGTCCGTCCAATGAGAATGGTTCCAAAGAAAATTCAAAGGCTTTGTATATTCCGAACTTTTTCCCCATTTCAAAATGCTCTCCCATGTTCCTGTTCCAAAGCAAAAAATATGAGGCGTTTTTTCCTGTTCCACACTTTGCCCCCAAATTTTAAGCAATTGGCTGAAAAATTTCTGACCGGCCCGGGCCATATCCTTTTGGGCGTCAATAGTCCATATACGAAAGTCTTTAACTTTTCCGCCGTCATCCAAAACACGCCGGCCCAATGCAACGGGAAGCGATGAAAGGGGATTTCCGATCACATCTAAAAAGATAAATGTCGAAATATTTTTTGGAAACAAGCGGGTTTTCTTTTTACGAAGAATAACCTGGTTGGTTTTAAAGGCCTTTAAACGATCCTGAATCCGTTCCTTTTGATAAGGGCTAAAGGAATCCGTATTGATGGAATCTAATGAAGAATCCTCAAACCATGTTGCCGCGCTTTCTATAGTGTTGATATTCAGCTTTTTTAGTTTGCGCAGTTCTCCGAGCGTTAATTGAGGAAGGAACTGAATATCTTGTTTTTGTAAGGCCTCTTTATAACAATATTCAAACCAGGGACAGGTCGTACAGTGCCCATCAAGTTTATGCTCCGCTTCCGATGCAGGGTATTTTAAGATATTTGCCAGATTTTGGAAGAGCATTGAAAAGGCAGACATATAAGGACCAAGATCAAATGTGTGATAATCAATTTCATCAGCCTCACTTGGAGAGCGTGTTATCAAAAAACCTGCACTCGAAAGCTCAGCTTGAGATGAAAGTATCTGTGAGTTGATGATTTGTTGCAATAAGAATGCATAAAATGCAACCTGCCATTTTTGATGGTACTGCGGGGAAAGACTGCTTTTGATATCCCCTACCGCTAAGACGGTTTTGTCCTTTAGCTTTGACACTCTAATGAGATCAGCAATGCCGAGGCCGTTTATTTCGCTTAATTGGAAATCTTTTTGTTGAGAAAGGAGGGAAGGCGTTTTTAATATGGAATTTACAATAAAGACACCCTGGGAAAGATAAAGCGGCCTTTCGGGTTTTTGACCAGCTTTTTGAATCAAATCCCGTAACCGGCTTATTGATTTTTCAAAACGCTTTTTTATAGGTATAATATTGCCGTTTGCATCATTTTCTTCAATGCTGATCAGCGCATCACTTTTTGTGCGAAGATTGCAAAGAACCTGTTTTTCATAATTACGCCCTTTTTCCATTCTAATCATTTCCAGTCTATCCACACGCGTTCGCCTGGGAGGCTGCTTATCGGAAGGCATGAACTGAAAACCAAACCATCGCCGGCACTCCTTGTGTCTCAGATATTGCCCTATTATTGTTCCTGTAAGGGGCCGTGATAGGTAATTAACATCTGCTATATAAAGCGTCTGATCCGTGAGCCGGCACTTTTTCTCCTTGTCCAGCAATGATTCTTTGAAAGCAGGGATACGGATAAATGTTTTCTTTTCTTTAACCGGCTCCTGATCCTGAAAATCAAGGCTTCTTCGATCCCCTGATACAATTTTTGAAGATTTTCTTAAATATTGGTCAAAAGCATCGGCAACACGGTGGTCAAAAACAAAACCTGTTAATTCTTCGATCAGTAAAGATTCAGGAAGAGCCGGGCAGAAACTGTTTAAAGGAAACAATGCGTGAAGGATAGATGCGTGTTTTTTCACCCAATTATAAAAATCTTTTCTATTGCACGGTAAGGAAAGTTTTTGAAAATCTATCCATCGGGAGCAGTTTATCCCGATTTCATCGGAAGTGATATATAAATCCTCATCCCTGTTTTCCAGCTCTTTTTTAATGGTCCATTCCAGGATCAGATTACCTACGGATCCAAGAAATGTTCTGTACCGATATATTCCAGGCTTTCCGCTGACAACCTCTATTCCGTTTTCCAATACCACGGCGTTTTCTTGCTTCTTCAATTCTTCATAAATAAGCTTACGAGTACGGGAAAATAATCCGGCAGCATTTTCATTTTCCGTTTTATCTGATGACTTTAAAAGCTCACGCATGCATTGGGCGACATCATAAGAAACATGAAGGCCTGTACCGAGCCAGTAAATCTCCTTATCACCCACGTAATCCGCAGGTATGGCCGACACCCTTTTTTCCTTCCCTGTGTCGATCTTTAAAATCTGAAGAGGTTTGCCTGCCAAATGAACCCTGTCGCCGATATCAAGCTGACGCACAACGGACTTTGGAATATCCGCAATAGCTTCTTGCTCCGATTCAAGTGTATATTCTTCTTCCGTTTCCGGAAAATTACTCCAGATTTTGCGTTCCAGAAGGCAATTCCGGTATTGCCGTCCGCCTTCAAAAAGGCCGTCAAAAGAGGCTTTTTTAATCCATGATTTTTTTTCCATAAAATCAAAAAGGAGCTCAACCGATTTCCTATGCTCGGGAAAAAGTCCTTGAAAAGCAGGTATGGAAATTTGCCTGTTTTCGTATAGGCAGGAAAATATCTGCTGAACCAGCACACTGGGTAATGTCCTGAAAGACGGAGATTCCACCATTCCCTTACGAGCTGATCTTAACAGTGCTAAAAAACGAAGAATTTGGTCTCCTGCTTTTTCTCCTCTGCAGATGCCCCAAAAATGAATATTCTTTTGGCGCCGGTTGGAACGGCCTAACCGCTGCAAAAAAGCGGATACGGAATCAGGAGGTTCGTAAAGCAAAACAGCATCCACATCTCCCACGTCAATACCGAGTTCAAGCGTGCTGGTCGTTACACAAAGGGCATGTATATTGTTACGAAATCGGTTTTCCGCAGCCCTTCGTTCATTGACTTTAAGATTGGAATAATGGATTTCACAAACGCCTTTAAAACGGCCTTGCCCGTTTATCATGCTGAAGAGACCATCACAGCGGCTGCGGCTATTGGCAAAGATCAAAATTTTTCTATACTTCCAGACATTGTAAAGATCATCCAAAAGGGCTGTAAGCTCAATATCTTCATTTTTGAGATAAATCAGATGCGGTATGATTTCTCGATTCACACTTTCAGTCAGTTGAACCGTATCAGGCTTGAAATCGAAGAATTGAATGACGGCATCCATATCTGCAATGGTTGCGGAAAGGGCGATCTTCTGTAAAGTATTACCGGTTCTACGTTGCAAACGTCTCAGCAAATATGCCAACTGCTGTCCCCTGTATTGGTATAAAAATGGATGAACTTCGTCGATAATCACCATTTGAATTCTGGATACAAATCCCTTTAAATCAGGATTGGAGCTGCCTAAAAGCACATCCAGAGACTCCGGCGTGGTAATCATAAGATCAGGGCGATTGCCGCCGCCGCGTTTTATGTCTCCTGTTCTTATGGCCAAACCCAGCCCGAGACGCTGTGTCAAAAATAAATCAAAACGCCTCTTCAGATCAAAGGCAAGCGCACGCGTGGGCACGATATAGATCAGCGCGTAAGACCGCCCTGAACGGATAACCTGCTCCAGACAAGGCGCCAGAACTGCTTCCGTCTTACCTGACCCGGTTGCAGCCTGCAAAACCAGGTCTTTTCCATCAAGAATCGGCTCAATGGTCTTTTTTTGAATCCAGTGAAGACCGGGAAAACTTCCATAAAACGCGTGGTAGGTATTGGGGAGCTTAAATAACGGGGAATCGGTTAGACTGTCGTACATTCCGTCTATATAGTTCAAAATCAATAGTTTTTCAAAACCCGTTTCTGATGGGCAATATCCAGTTGTTCAACCAAAGCCTTTAATTTAAAACGGGTTTCCAGATCGCCTGTTTCTTTTAGTTTGTTTCTTATTTGATCATATACATTGGTTTCAAAAGGCTGCCATGCATAGGCCTCGGCATGAAGAAGCATTAATTTTTCAGACAGGTGTTCCCATTGCTTAGGGGATAAATCATGTAACCGGTAAATATTAAGGTCGCGCCATGCTTTCGCATAGTTTTGATCAAAATAGGGGATTTCGATTTCATTCCTGATCCGGGTTCGCTCATAATCTTCTTCTTCAACTTTAAGAAAGAAATCTTCCGTAAAGGCAAATATGGGATAAAACCCGGGCATAGGTTTTTCAGAAAAAAATATTCGGTTTAATATTTTATAGCTCTTGCTTCGAGAAAAAACAGGAGACTGAACAATGGATTCTCCCTCATCAAAAAGGAGCACCCATCCGGAAAATCCCATGTTTTTAAAAAGTCGGGCAAGCGCGTAAGTCATATTAAGATAGGGCTCCGGGCCTTTACAACTTAATGAATCCTCTTTATAAAATGATACTTGCCTGTATTTGAAAACCTTTTTTAATCGATATACGGGTACGGATTCACCCAAAAGGGCGCGGGACAACAGATAGGGAAATTCCCGGGGACGAAATGCGGCATGCTTTTTCAGTCTTTTCTCTCGATCGGAAAGAGAAATATTATTTTGTGCCAGAGCCGCCATGACGGATTTAAACAAATGCGGCATTTCATCGGGAATCATATTCAACAGACCTTGTCCGTTGTTTTTTTCAAAGGATATGTTTTGTTGCTTTATCCAGGTTTTCCAATGATTGATCAAAGATGTTTCCGTGCCGGGAAATTTGATGCGGGTTATCAGTTCCGTGTAAACGCGTTTAAAATCATGAAAAGGAATTTCTCGGGGATCAAGATTGATCTGACTGACAACAAAACTCTGCGAAAGTGCCTGTTCTTTGATATAGGTAAGACTATGGGATTTGCCCTGCCCGTAAGATCCGCAAATACAAAGATGAGCTGCTGAATTTTTTTCCAAATCCAGCGCTCCTTTTCCAAAGGCGCGGTTTAGATCGGCTTCACCGGCAGTGAGCAGCTTTACACCCAGAGGATCAAATAGTCCTTCACGCAGACGCTCCACGGCTCGCCGGAGCTTAAAATTACCAACATTGTTTAATGTGTTTAAAAAATAAGAATCATCCATAGGTTAATCATGAATCCCAACTGGGCTGAAGGTATTCGATTTTTTCCTGTTTAATCTCGCGTTGACTGGAAAGAACATGCTCTGTAAGGTCTAATTCCTCAGGAGACTTGCCCTGTTCAGCCATATCCAGAAGACGAACGATTTGCTTGACGAAAAGACGAACTTCGCTTAAAAGCCCCATGCGTTTCTGATTCATGCAAATTTGCTCAATCAGGTCATCTTTGATTAAATCTCCGGCCTGCCATCGGTAAGAGATTTCATGAATCCGCCTGAGACAGGTCCCCAAACTGATCAGTTCTTTCTCCTGAAGAGGGGTTTGATGAAGATTAATCAACACGCCGCGATAGTTCAGGCGGCTGCTTTCGCCCACGGAACGAACCCGGCTCCAAAGCGCGTCATAGGACTTAAATCCCTTTTCCGAAGCAAGCACATCCGGAATAATCGAAAAAAAGATATGCAGATACTCTGCCTGCTCGGTATTGTCTATAAGCAGACGAACATTTTCGTATGCTGCATTACGAACCGACGCTGCCTGGGCAATAACGGTTTCAAGCTCATCCATCAAAAGAATAAGTCCTTTATATCCCCGGTAACGAAGAAAAACGATAAGAGAGCTTAAAAACTGTTTGCTGTTTGTCTTATTAAGGACTTCAAAGATCTGAAACGGCTTTAATTCCTTTTTAGCAACCTTGTTTCCTTCAAGCCAACGATAAAGAATGTCGATGCCTGCATTACGTTCCTCTTGAGTTTCTCCTTCCTTAAGAGGCATTAATCTATAGTTTAAAAGGGAAATCACCGCATTGGCAAAATTGATATCCATTCCGGAAAGCGCGCGAATAGTTTCGCTCGTTTTCAAGATTCGCTCCTCTATGGAAGATTTGTCTTCTTCAGTCTGTTCAGAGCTTAAATGATTCATCCAATTTTCCATCAAGTTGCGAATACCATTGTGTTCAAATGTTCCCATCAGTTGATTGACAATCGATTGATACACTATTTCAAATTTGTGAATCGGAACTTCCCGAGTCAGAACTACAAATGATACGGCAAATCCTTTCTGAAGCGACAGGTGACGAACAACGGACATGAAGTGGGTTTTGCCGTCCCCGTAATCGCCGCTTATAAAACGAACCTTGGCGCCTCCTTCGGCAATATAATGCTCCAGATCATCTTCGATCAAAGTCAGCCAGTTTTCGCGTCCCACAGTAAAAAAAGACACGTAATCCGTAGGCACACTTCCTTTACGAAGCGCTTCTATAATGGTTCTGGCCTCAAAAGGTTCTAGTTGTTCCAAATTTTCTTTTGATATCATTGCCCACCCTCCTGAAAGGATATACCGGTGATCTGCCGTCGTTCACCGTCGCTGTCGATGAGCCATAGGGATTTATTTCGTCCGGGACTTAATTTCAGTATATAACCGTCGGATGTTCCGCCTATGCCGGCCTGAAAATAACGCCAAAAATCGACTGTAAACTGATCCAGACTGTAACCCTTGAATTTTGCCTTGTCCATATCCTGAAAAAATGTTTTGCTTTGAAGAGAAATCACAAACTCCAGATAAAAACGTTGTATGGCAATAGGATGACCTGATTTTAAGTTTTCCTGATTAATGATATTTGCGTAGGTCTGATAAATACTATCAATAAAAACCTGGGCATCATAAGGACGATCATAAAGCAGGCGTTTGATCTTTAATACAGCCGTAATGATTTTCCGTGGATCAATTGACTTTAAAACTTTTTTGTTGATCTTTGTTATTCGTTTTCCAAAATCGATCTCCCCGTCTATTCCTTTTAAAACACTAAAACGGGGAATGTCTATACTAATAGGAAGATTATTTTCTTCGGCAATTTGGGTAAGATCTTCGATGAATTGGATACGGTACCGCTCGACCTTTTCATTGGTGTAGACCCTCAAACGGTCAAAAATATCTTTGCACGCGTTTAAATCGCTGTCTTCTAAAACGGTTTCAGTCATTCTGCCTTTTAATTGTTCATCCAGTGCAAGGAAATCATCTCTTTCCACATACCGGATGCACTGTTTTACAAAATCAGCCATTCGCTGTTTGCGGTTAATTTCAGACTGATAAGGTCGTAGTATCTGATTCAATGCCTCCTGGGAATCCTGTAAAAAAGTTTCATTATTCATTATTTTTTAGTCTCTTTCCTTTGGTAATTTTGAGTCGTATCATTGCGCCCTTAATTCGCTGTTGTTTTACCTTTCTCTTCCTTCCCGTATGATATCCACTATTTCCTGTGTTGTAATATTTGCTTTAATTGATGGGACATCCAAGGGGGAAGAAGCAATTTTTTCCGGAACCAACGCAAATGTTCGGCCGTCCTTTCTTCGTATTAATACCTTTCCCGTTTTTTCTGCCTGTTCAAGGACTATAGCGAGCTTTTGTCGTGCCTCTGAATATGAATAAACTTGCATTTTAGACCCCCATGGTTTTAACGTTAAAATCTTGAGCAACTTTTTTCAGCTTTTGATCCAACGTCAATAGCGGTGCTTTATGCCTGATCGCACAATACAAAAAATAGGCATCATATGCATATATATTGGCTTTTTTAGATATTTTTACAGCTTGGAAAAAATCAGATTCGATATACCGAAGAGGGATACTCTTAAAAATTGATAGACCATTTTGAGCATCTTCCAGTTTCAATCTGTTTTGTTTGAACATCGCAGAAAAGGCATTGCCGATTTCCCAGGGTATGGAGCCGGGTCCGATAAGTGTATTTCCTGTTGTAACTTCTATAATCCTGTTACGTTCAGGTTCACCGACAATAACAGCAATTATTGCCGAAGTATCAATAACAATATCCACATTTACCTCCAAAATTGATTTTCTTGACAATTGTACAATAGTTATTCGATTTGTCAAGGTTCAAAAGGTAGAACGCCTGGAAAACTGATGTGACACCGCACCTTGTTGGTCGGTAATGCCGATGGACTTTTTTCTTGCATGCAAATCCATACCGCAATAATAATTGTGTGGCTGTATGTAGAACTTCATACGGAAACTTCGGCCGTTTAGTGGAAAATCGGCCGGCCGACAAATTACAAAAGGATAATAGTTGGAAAGAGAATTAAAAATGTGTCAGCTTCGTGATTACAGACCGGGTGACGAAGACAGTGTATTTCAAATTGTGAAATGTGTACTTGCGGAATATGGACTCTCCACGAATTCCGAGGTTACTGATGCAGACCTCAGGGATATCCGGCAGTCTTATCTATCCAACGGCGGTGCCTTCAGAATTCTTGAGTCCGATGGACGGATTGTCGGATCCTACGGTCTGTATGCCACATCAGTTCAGTCATGTGAATTGCGTAAGATGTACCTTCTTCCGGAGCTTAGGGGACAGGGGTTTGGAAGAATAATGATGGACGATGCCGTTAGGAAAGCGAAAGCGCTGAAGTTTAAAGAGATGACCTTGGAAACCAATTCCTGCTTGCAGGAGGCTGGAGAACTCTACAAAAAATACGGATTCAAGGAGTTTGTGCCGGACCATCTGTCGGATCGATGTAACCTGGCCATGAAGAAGATGCTCTCTAATGATTAGTGCTAAACGGGGAGAAAGATGTGAAAAAAATAGAGTTGGCCTGATACGCGGCTTCATCGGTAAGCCAATAAACACGTATTATAAAAAAATCAAAGGGGGCTAGCCTATCGGCTGCCCCCTTCGGCGTTTAGATTCAGGCGTTTTATTCCATTTATGAAAAACGAGGCTTCAGAAGTTGCTTTGTTTGGCTCGGCGCGTTATACGGCGTTTTGGTATGGGTAATTTATTTGACAAGAAGTGTAGTGTGGATTAAAATAGCTATTATTATCCATAAAATGAGGTATAATATGAAAACAGTCCAAATGACTCTTGATGAAGATCTTGTCAAAGAAGTTGACCGTGTTTCAAAGGATCTTCACACAACTCGTTCCGCGTTTACGCGAAAAGCACTTCGGGAAGCGCTTGTCCGCTACAAACTCGATATATTGGAAATCAAGCATCGAGAGGGCTACCAACGACACCCTGTAGCTGATGATGAGTTTTCAGTTTGGGAATCGGAACAGGATTGGGGCGACGCATGAAACAAGGTGAAATCCGTTGGTACAAGTTCCCGCGTCCGGATAAAAAAAGGCCGGTTTTGATACTGACCCGAGATTCCGCTTTGAGATATCTAGGCGAAGTGACCGTTGCCCCCATTACAACTACAGTACGCGATATACCGTCCGAAGTTTTTCTGTCAAAGGCCGATGGTATGCCCCGAGATTGCGCTATCAATTGTGACCATCTGCAAACGGTTTCAAAGAGTAAAATCGGTTCTCTGCTTATGACCTTATCTCCGTCGAAAATGATTGATGTTGGAAGCGCAATTCGATTTGCTCTCAATATTTGAGGCCGACAAGCATTTGCACAACCGAGTGAGTTACCGCGGCGATTTTTTTTCGAAAGTTTGTGTATGAAAAATCAACCCATCCAAAATTCGGGAACAATCATCGAATCCATCAGGGGTATCGTAGATCGCGTCACCTACCACAATCCGGATAATGGATGGTCCGTTCTGCGTGTTTTGCCTTTTGACAATCCCCATCAACAGGAAACGGTTACGGTTCATCAAACCAAAGTTTTTGCCGGGGCCACGATGGAATTTCATGGTGCATGGACCGTTCATCCCAAATTCGGCCGTCAATTTAAAGCCGTGAAAGCCGTTGAAAGAAAGCCGGCAACAACCGCTGCAATAGAAAAATATCTTGGATCAGGACTCATCAAAGGTGTCGGTCCAAAGACCGCCAAGAAAATCGTCAAATATTTCGGCAATGAAACAATTGAGGTATTTGAAAATGAGATCAAGCGGCTCACGGAGGTTCGTGGAATCGCTCACAAGAAATTGGTGATGATCAGTGAGGCGTGGACCGAGCACCGGGCGATCCGAAACGTGATGATGTTTCTCCAGTCTCACGGCATCAGCACCCTCTTTGCCGTTCGGATTTACAAAGAGTACGGCGACCATGCGATTGAATATGTGAATGAGGATCCGTATCGACTGGCCCTGGATTTTTACGGCATCGGTTTTTTCTCGGCAGATAAAGTCGCTCTCAGCATCGGTCTTGAAAGAAATAGTCCCCAAAGAATTAAGGCCGGTATCAGTCATGTCCTGGCCGCCGGCAGGGAATTCGGTCATTGTTACCTGACGGAATCGCAAATTGCCGCACAGGTCAATGAACTGTTGGAATTGAAGCTTGATGACCGGATACCTGATTTCCTTGATCAAATGAAGCAAGACGGGCTTATCATGGTCCGTGAACTTAACAACCCGGATGGGGTAACCGAATCCTGCTATTATTCCAAATCCCTTTATTTTGATGAGCTTTATGTTGCAAGGAGAATTTCCAGCACCAAGTATCCACCCCTTGTCGACAAAGAACGGGTTGAAAACTGGATCGATCGATACTGCGAAACAAAAAACTTTTCCTTGAGCGAAGAACAGGCTGATGCTGTTAAGGGTATTGTATGCGAAAATTTTTCTGTTCTGACCGGGGGTCCCGGCTGCGGAAAAACAACGACAACCCTTGTCGTCGTCAGATTGCTCGAGGCAATGAAACGGAAAATCCTGCTTGCCGCCCCAACGGGTCGTGCCGCTCAGCGAATGATGGATGTCATCGGCAGAGAATCCAAAACCATCCATCGCCTGCTGGAGTGGCAAATCGGCCGGTTCAAAAGAAATGAGGAATATCCCCTTGATGTGGATTTCATCATCATTGATGAATGCTCCATGCTCGATATTAGTCTGACCGCTTCGTTACTCAAAGCGATTCCATCGGAAAGTCAGATCCTTTTTATCGGCGATCCGGACCAATTACCTTCAGTCGGTGCGGGTAATGTCCTTCGCGATATTATCGCCTCCGCAACGGTCCGCTGTTTCGAACTGAAAAAAGTCTTTCGGCAGGCACAGGAATCGCTCATCATCAAATACGCTCACCAGATCAACAAGGGTGACATGCCTTACATTGATTCTCCATTCAAAAAGCCCGAAATATGGCAACAACAAGCGGATTGTCTGTTCATGGATTCCGATGAGGCCACGCAAGAGCAGCTCAACTTCATTGCCAAGGTCAAAAGGTTTTGTGAATTTCAGCCACCTGAACCGATCGATGCAGCTGAATCAATCACCAATCCGTACGAGTTCCGCATCGATGACGCCATTCTTCCTTACGAAACGGAATTGACCATTCCCAAAAAATTTCAGCACGTCAACCTGGAACAACTATACCAGGCAGAAAGCAGGGTGGATGAATTGTTGACGGTTTTGAAAAAAGTCCATCCCTGGTCATCGCTGCATTACGGCCTGTCGGCAGTTGAAGTGGTCAGGAAACTTTATACTGAATGGATGCCCAAATATTTCGGGGATAAGACCGAGATCCAGATTCTTTCACCCATGACCCGGGGTAGCCTCGGTACGGTCAGCTTGAATAAAATGATCCAGGAATCGGTCAATTCCGCTCAGAAGGGAAAAGCTCAACTCAGTGTCGGTGAAAGAATCTTTAGAGTCGGTGATCGGGTAATTCATCGCAGGAACAATTATGATCTTAACGTGTTCAACGGCGATATCGGCACCATTCGAAGAATCGATACAGAGGAACTGAAGTTATGGGTCTCTTTTTTTCCGGACGGCCGGGTGGTCGAATATACCCAAGAGGCTGTTCCGGAACTGGATTTGGCCTACGCCATTACGATCCACAAATCACAGGGGAGTGAATTTGAAGCGGTCATTATTCCCGTCCTGACGCAGCATTTCAAGATGCTGTTTCGGAACCTGATTTATACCGGTCTGACCCGGGCCAAAAAACTGGCTGTTTTGGTTGGAACACGCAAAGCATTGGCGATGTCCGTTAAGAATCAAGACACCAGCCGGCGGCAGACCTTGCTGAAAGAATTACTGCAATGACATCGGCTGGATTCTAAGGGGTGGCCGATAGGGCCTACAAATTACCCATTTTTTCTTTGAATAGGAAAACGTATACGTATGAGGGAAAATATTTTGGCCAAAGCGAATAAAATAAGTTCAAAGGCCAAAGAGGCGACCAATGCTAAAGCCAATCCACATATAATTGCCGCTTGATTAAGTGGGACCATGGAGGAGTATTCCGAAAAAGTCTCTTCAAGCACATCGGGATTCGAGTGAAAAACAACATGGCATATTTTTTTTAAAAGTGATGCATTCAGAGCCTTTAATTCAGCCTCAAAATCAAGAATTCTATAATAGATGCGTTTTATATTTTTCGCATCATCTTGAAAAACCTTATCTTGACTGGATTCATAGTGCGTAATAAGCATTTGAACATTTCCTTCAAAATGTTTATCAGCCGTATCCTGATAACCGCTGAAATTCGTTTTGGCTTCTATATGATGAGCGCTGATTCTCTTTACATACTGATCTATGAAATTCGGGATTTGGACTCCGAGAAGAATTCCGGAACAAAAAATGATCAATTTTCCATAATCTCTAAAAAATTTCATAACTAGGCCTCATTTCACGAAATTCGCGCCGCCTTGATTTTCAGCTTTGCTCCTGCCGGTGATTTTTTCAATATGTGGTTCGCTATTATTCTGATGTAAAATTTTCATATCATCATAAAAAATATTAATATTAAGTTCAATTGCTAAAAAAAAGAACAATCACTAAATGAGTTGTAAGCGGAACGGTTTTTAAGACTTTACAAATATTGATTTTATGATTATTATCCATCTTTTTTGCGGGCTGGTTTTGAGCCCGTTTTTTTACGTATGAAGAATCAACTATCGGCTTCTTAAAAACATTTCGACAATGTATAAGGGCCTCGAAAAAGGTTTGCAGTGAACAATAAACATAAGAAAGAAATCCAACGACGCCGCACCTTCGGCATCATCAGCCATCCGGATGCCGGCAAGACCACCTTGACCGAGAAGCTGCTGCTGTTCGGCGGCGCCATCCGACTGGCCGGGGCGGTGAAATCGCGAAAAGCGGATAACTTTGCGGTCAGCGACTGGATGGCTATTGAGAAGGAGCGGGGAATTTCGGTCACGACTTCGGTGATGAAGTTCAACTACCGGGATTACGAGATCAATTTACTCGATACCCCGGGGCACCAAGATTTTTCAGAGGATACTTACCGGGTTTTGACGGCGGTTGACAGTGCTCTTATGGTGATTGACAATGCCAAAGGAGTGGAGGCCCAGACCGAGAAACTGATGGAGGTGTGCCGAATGCGTAATACTCCGGTTATAACCTTTATCAACAAGCTTGACCGCGAAGGGATCGCACCACTTGATATACTATCTGATATTGAGGATAAGCTGCAGATTGAATGCACGCCGCTTTCCTGGCCCATCGGCATGGGCAAGAGCTTCAAGGGCGTCTACGATATTTACCGTCGGCACTTGCATCTTTTTACCCCCGGCCAAGATACCCGGCCGCAGGAGGGGATAGTAGTCAGCGATATAGAGGATCCTATGCTTGACAAATTACTGGGTCGCCAGGCGGATAAACTGCGAGAGGATATTGAACTGCTGGAAGGTGCAAGCAATTGTTTTGAACATCGGCAATATCTAAGAGCGAGCCAAACCCCGGTATTTTTTGGCAGTGCTATCAATAACTTCGGTGTTAAGGAACTACTGGATTCTTTTGTCGAATTAGCACCGGCTCCCGGCTCCCGCTCCGCCGTCAGCCGAACGGTCCTTCCGGAAGAGGAAACCTTTTCAGGTTTTACTTTCAAAATCCAAGCCAATATGAATCCGGCCCATCGGGATCGGATTGCATTTTTCCGTATTTGTTCGGGAAAATTCACTCGTGGCATGAAGGTCCTTCACCATCGGCTCGGCAAAGAGGTAACGCTGGCCAATGCTACCATTTTCATGGCCCAGGATCGAAAAAATGTAGATGAGGCTTATCCCGGTGATATTATCGGTATCCATAATCACGGCACGATTAAGATCGGTGACACGTTTACCGACAAAGAACCACTTAAATTTACAGGTATTCCCAATTTTGCCCCCGAACATTTTCGAAGGGTACGGCTCAAAAATCCGCTCAAGGCCAAACAGCTCAACAAGGGGCTGGTTCAGATGGCTGAAGAGGGGGCGGTACAGATGTTTCGTCCCATCACAAACAGCAGTTATATTCTTGGCGCAGTGGGACAGCTGCAGTTTGAGGTGACGATGGCGCGACTTAAAGCTGAATACGGTGTAGATGCGGTCTATGAAACGGTGGATTATGCTACGGCTCGCTGGATAAGCTGTGATGACGGTAAAAAGCTTGAAGCGTTTAAAGACAAAAACCTAAACAACATTGCCATAGATGCCGAAGGGCGGTTGGCCTACCTGGCAAACAGCGAATGGTGGCTGTCCCATACCATGGAAATTTTCCCGGATATTGCTTTTCACAAGACCCGGGAATACCTTTGATATTAAACCGATCAGTATTTTTTTAGTATTTCTTTATCGGCCTCACGTTGACGGCTTGTTTGCCCTGTGGAGTTTCCTTGATATCGAAAGTAACGGAATCATTTTCTTGGAATCCGAAATATCCAAATTCCTTAATACCTGTGTGGTGAAGAAAAATATCTTTATTCTCTGCGGTGGTAATAAAACCATATCCTTTTTTTTCGCTGTACCATTTGATGCGACCTTCGGCCATTGTTGTCTCCTTTCTTGAAGCATTGTCCAGCTTCTCAGGAGATCATCTTGGGATAGGGTCTAAATAAATCATTTTAGGCGAACTCCAATTCAGATTCCAGAGAGATGCACAAATTATTAGTTATGAAAATTAATGATCATAGAATATAATATTTAGAAAGGTATGTCAAAAGCAATTTGAAATATTGAAAGCTTTAATCAAACGAACGTAATCATAATTTTTTGCCTATTTTTTTCACTTGTGACACATTATGGGAATGAAAAGATAGAAAGTGTTTCTATAAATCTCCGGTTAAAAAAAAAATTAAAACCAAAGTAAATATTCTGCTTGTTTTTTTTTTGAAATCAATTATAATCTTTTTAAATAATAAGGGCCTGCCATAATGAGTGGGCCGGTTTCGTTCTGTAGGAGATAACCATTTTTCAAAGTGGCACCCTCCAGTTTGGGACCATGAAAATTTTTGGGAAAGGAGGATGTCACCATGGCTAATGGAACTGTAAAATGGTTTAATAGCAGCAAAGGCTTCGGCTTCATTGAGCAGGAGAACGGTCCGGATGTATTTGTCCATCATTCAGCAATCAATGCGACCGGTTTTAAGTCCCTCAATGAAGGCGATCGGGTTACCTTTGACATTGAGCAAGGTCAAAAAGGCCCTGCAGCAGCAAATGTCACCGTAATCTAGCTTTCTGTTTCTGTGCAATAAAAAGGGGCACTCTCTCAAAATCTGAGAGGGTGCCCCTTTTATTTTAATCCGGTACGAAGGCTTCATAACTGAAATGAAAATGCAAACCGAAAACCGATATATGATCGATTTGTTCGTTATTTCTCAAACAGAAGCCGTTGTTTTCCTTGGCGCGTTTTTTTTAAGGCTGCGGCTTTTTTAGTTTTGGTTTGCTCCGATTTTGAAATAGTATAATCGTTCCAATTGCCCATATTGCCATTAGTTTCTTGGCGGTGTTTTTCCAAGTAGGAAACCTCAAAGGAATTTCCATGTTTTTCCTGGTTTTCCCGGATTTCAAACAATGGATTGAAAAGCAGCTCTTTTTCTTGTCCGGTTACGACCGGAAATCCATAATGTTGATTTAAGTACTTGAATTTACCCTTTCGCTGAAAATATTCTTCTATAAAATTCAGATGATTTTCGAGACGTTGGGTGATTCGATGGTTGGAGAATTCAACAATTCCATTGACCCTTGAACGGATGAGATCGGTGAGATTCGGTTCGATTTCGTATCCAGTACTGTTGCGGCATGCAGCCATTGCTGCAAACATGGTTGTACCGATTCCCAAAAAAGGATCCAGAACTCTATCCCCCTTGACGGAAAACATGTTGATCAATCGATAAGCTAGTTCGAACGGAAAAGAAGCACTTCGGTTTCTGACCTTGTCATCAAATAAATTTTGAGTCGTCCCCTTTAAATCCATCCATACATCTGAAAACCAAATATTTCTTTCTTCCCAAAAAAAAGCGCTTTCACGCCGATTCTGTTTTTCTGAATCGGTGCTGAACTCTTTCTTGTTTCCTTTTCTTAGGATGAGAATGTATTCATGCTCCAACGTCACATAGGCTCCCGGGGGCATCATGCCCGAGCCCATGAACTTGTTCGGCGCATTGGTCTGTTTGCGCCATAAAATGGCCGGCAGAGCGGAAAATCCGAGATTTTGCATGTAGGTTTGAATTCGCGCATGATTGGTGTAAAGAGCAAAATGATCGTTGATTGTTCGGGTTGCATCACCGATATTGATGCAGGCAATGCCGCCTTTTGTCAATACCCGGTAGACTTCATCCCAAACTAGATCAAGCTCTTGATGCATCAATTCAAATGCCGACGAACTTTGTCTATTGCTTAAGGCCTGGTGTATTTTTTTATTTTGTTTGGAAAATATTTCATCCCACATTTCAATCATGGGATAAGGCGGGGATGTAACGATTAAATCGACACTTTCAGAAGGAACTCCGCTCATCTTTTGGGAATTTTTAAAAATAATTTGATGCACTGTTTTCATATTTCATTTCCAAAGGCAAATCTAGGTATTTGAATTTTTACGAGTTCATCATAATTTGGTTTAATGGTCAATATAAGAAATGTTTAAAGTTATTTTATTTATTCTTGACTCTTATTTTTTAATAGATTAAACTTTAGCAAAATATATAAAAAAATGAATGATTAAAAAAGGATCCATAATGATATTACATTGTTGGTGGTGGCAGATGACTAAATAGGTCTGCCTGCGAGAGTGATTTATAATTAAAAAGATTCAGATCGTGGGTCAAGGACAAAGCGGATTTTCCCATGGATCTGAAAAAATGATCAAAAGCCATGGGAATATCCCATGGCTTTTTTAATTATGGCCCATCTGATTTGTTATTTTGAACCGGAACCATCAAGACGACATAAAGGAGAAAGGCCTAATGAAACAGGTAAAAGTTTTTTTAAATGAAAATGAGATTCCTATGCAATGGTACAATATTGTAGCGGATCTGCCCAACCCCATGAGTCCGCCTCTTCATCCCGGCACCGGCAAACCGTTGAAACCTGATGAGATGGGTATGATTTTTCCGATGAATCTTGTGGAGCAGGAAATGAGCACGGAACGCTGGATTGATATTCCTGAAGAGGTACTGGAAAAATATCTTCTTTGGAGGCCCAGCCCGTTATGCAGGGCTCATAATTTTGAAAAATTGCTGAATGCACCGGTTAAGATTTACTATAAAAATGAAGGGGTGAGTCCGGCGGGATCTCACAAACCCAATACAGCTATTGCGCAGGCTTACTATAATAAAGTATTCGGTATCAAAAAGATCTCTACTGAAACCGGTGCGGGTCAGTGGGGCAGCGCGTTGAGTATGGCCTGTAATATGTTCGGACTTGAATGTCGGGTGTTTATGGTAAGGGTGAGCTATGCGCAGAAACCTTACCGCAGGATGATGATGCAGACGTGGGGAGCCAAATGTTTTCCAAGCCCAAGTGAAGAAACTGAGACGGGGAAAAAGATTCTGGCGCAAAATCCGGATTCGCCCGGTAGCCTCGGGATTGCCATCAGCGAAGCCATCGAGGATGTTCTGGGTCAAGAAGATGCGCGCTATTCACTGGGAAGCGTCTTAAATCATGTTCTTTTGCATCAGACCATAATTGGTCTGGAGGCCCGGAAACAACTTGAAAAAATCGGTGATTATCCCGACGTAGTAATTGGATGCGCCGGCGGCGGCAGCAATTTTGCCGGAATAGCCCTGCCTTTTGTCCGAGACAAGATCCATGGAAAGAAAATAGCGATTGTAGCTGCTGAGCCTTCATCATGTCCTACGTTAACTAGGGGTCCTTATGCTTATGATTTCGGCGATCTTGCTCAAAAAACGCCTCTGCTTGCAATGCATACACTGGGTCATGATTTTGTGCCTGCGCCAATTCATGCCGGCGGCCTCCGCTATCACGGTATGGCCCCGATTATCAGCCACCTGGCTAAAGAAAACATTATCGAAAGTAGATCCTATCACCAGCTTGAAACTTTTGATGCCGGCGTGAAATGGTCGCGAACGGAAGGTTTTATCCCCGCACCGGAAACCAATCACGCCATTGCAGCGGTTGTTCAGGAAGCAAAGCGGGCCAAAGCGGAAGGCAAGGAAAAGGTGATCCTTTTTAATTGGAGCGGCCACGGCCTGGTAGATTTGGCCTCTTATGAGGCTTATTTTTCAGGGAAACTCACAGATTATCAGCTTCCGGAAGAAGAGATTGAAAGAGCAAAGAAAACAGTAAATTCTTATCCGAAACCGTAAAATTTTTATTGGGTTTGGGGTTTTGGCCTTAATCTGGGGACCTCAAATCTGATTTTTTCAATAAATTGGGTTCTTCAAATGGAACAATTTAATCATATTGAAATTCGGTGTCCGCGACTTGGGGGAGAGGTGACCTTTGCTTACTGCCGAAAGGAAGATGATGATCTTCCTTGCCCGAGAATAATTAAATGCTGGCAAGCCTATTTCCCGGTAGAACAATTTCTAAAAGAAAAACTGACATCGGAACAATGGAAATGTTTTTGCAGCCGGCTCCCAAAAGATAAAATCACGACGATATTTGAGATTGTGGAGGAGATTAAAAAGAAAAAGAAAGATCGGCGGGGTGTTGAGTGAAGAATAAAAGGGGCCTAAAAGGCCCCTTTGAAAATTTTTCTATGTAAAATTAACTGCAATCACCCGGTCCATAACCGGATCCATCTTGTGGTCCTTCACCGTCGTTTCCATCGCCGTTACCAGGGCCATATCCACCTGAATCGTTACTCTCTCCCTGGCCTGCACCGGGTCCGGGTCCTGCATCCGGCCCTGGTCCGTTACCATTGCCCTGTCCGCCTCCATGGCCTCCATTTCCGTTTCCGCCTTTAGCCAGAATCAAAATATTATCCGTACTCAAGTCACTGATCGGTGAACTCCATGCCGGCGCACTCAGAAGGCCGATCACAAGAATCAAACCTGCAATTTTAATAAAATTTTTCAGCATTACGTTTCCTTTCGTTTAATTTTTTCCAAAATAAAAAATATTGCCTCATCAAACCCAGTTCTAAAATAATCTTTTTTTTATTGCTTAGTGTATCAACCCTCCTTTCTTGGTTTTTAAATCTTAGACGGCTGAATTTGAAAAAGGTTACATTTTTTATTTTATTTATATAATGCTGATAAGGGGGAAGGCCCTGATCCGTTAATAATTTATTTTCTACCACCGGAACCACCGGAACCACCGGAACCACCGGAACCACCGGAACCACCGGAACCACCGGAACCACCGGAACCCCGCGAGCTTCCCGAGCCATCAGGTTTACCGAATCCGCCGTGGGAGGGATCTCCAAGGTCATTGACGTTTTTTCCTGCCCGAATGCCGTATGAAAAGCTCGCAGCAAGGCGATCAGGGAAAGACTGCCTGGAATGTGAAAGAAATGAATGCCGCAACCTTTTGAATTTTTCGGCGTCGTATTCTTTCCGTAATGCTTGATCGATCACATCCACTGCTGCGGGAGAGGAAACACCCAGACGCATCATATCCCGGACGGTTTTAATGGTTTCAGTAGTCAGTGCGTTGATCTGGGCTTTGTCCATTTTTGAAGTTTTTTGCTGAATCATGTGGATAATTTTTGCAGCGTCTTCATTATTGAGCCCTGCCGTAAGAGCTGCGACCAAAATATCGGCGATTAAACTATTCCGAGACTTACTTTGTACTAAAGTTTCTATCTGCTGATAGGCGTAAGCGTATCGGGATCGAATCTGTTCCATTGCGCGGATGATATTTTTGGCCTGAACACGTTTGGTCATGCCTTCAAAAGCTTTATCCATAACCGGTTTTACCGGTAGTCCTTTTTGACGGCATGCCATTATCACTTGGTGCGCCTGCAGGATGAGTTCAATTGTGAACTGATTTTGCAGCATGGTTCGTGTCAGGCGAGCGGCATCTTTGTTATCGATGCCGGTGTCAATCATTTTCTGCACGCTGATTTTTAGCTGTTTGTTTTCAGGACCGAACAGCTCGTCATCCACTTCATTGCCGAAGGCTGATAAAGTCCAAACAATCATGATAAATGTGATTAAAAATATCTTTTTCATCATATTCCTTCTTTTTCATCATAATATAAATAATATTGAAAAAGGTTACATCTCCGGCACATATATGCAATTTGCAGAACTGAAATCATCTTTTTCCTTAAATCGGCAGGCGGGCAGATATAAAACACCGTCCACAATATAGAAATACTTGAATTCAGATGATGCCGAAATAGTGACGGCCCATGTGTAAGAGTTTATTTTTTCGGCTGCGTGAATTTTATATCCATCCAAAGAAGAGACAAAATCGACCTTTTCGGCCGAGGGGGCTTTGAGATAGATCGTGATCTTATCGGCCTGAACCTTATAGTAATGGGTGGTGCAGCCCGTTAAGCCCAAGATGATTGGAATCCAAAATATGATGCCTCTTTTCATATCTAAATGCTCACCTCTAGAATAGAATTTTCACCCCCGAAATCATCTTGCTCACGAGCGAGGATGGTTGGGTCCGCAATGCGTTTATCTCCCTCAAGGATATAGCTGAATCGATGTTCCCCGCCGGGCAAATCAAGGGTGATCTCCCAATAACCACTTGGCCCGAGCTTTTTCATCGGAACGGCTGTCCAACCGGTAAAGCTTCCTGTAATTTCCGCCTGACTGATATCGGGCTGGAAAATAATAAATCGATAGGGCTTGGATAAATTGATCTGCGATGGTAATGTGAAGAATAAAATAATTCCTGCTGCTGCCAGACCACTGAGAAACATTGTAATCGGCCGTAGCATCGACCATCTGATTTTGTGTTTTTCCCTGATGACGACAGACGGTACATATTCCACGATGTCCGAGCGAAGCAACTTTTCCTGGCGGATAAGATCAACAGCTTCTTTTTTAAAAATTTTATCTTCGTGGACGGTTTCAACGAATTCGATTTTATCATCAAGACTCAATTCGTCATCTATAAACATGCTAATCATATAATCTTTCATACATTACCTGTCTGTAGGATATTTTTCAGCTTCAGCCGTGAACGGTGAACCTTCACTTTAACGTTTGCCTCGCTGATACCTAAAATTGAAGCGATTTCCCGATAAGAAAGATCATTGCCGACGGAAAGAGATAAGATGTCTCTTTCATCCTTTTTCAGCTTTTGTAAGGCGGCGATGACCTTACGGTACTGCTCACGGATCATTAGAGCCGATTCCTGATCCATTGCACAGTCTTCCTGATCATTTTGAAGAGGCTTGTTTCGGTTCTCTTTGCGGGCATTGTCAATCAGCGCATTGCGACCGATTTTATAAAGAAGGGCAATACTTTGCTTTTCATGGCCGTAATGCTCAAGATAACGGGTGAAACTTTCTTGCATAATGTCGCTTGACAAGTAATAATCACCTGTCATACGCATAAGATATGCAAAAAGTTTATCTTTATGTTCGTTATAAAATGCCCGAAATTTATTCAATGTATATGTATTTGAGTTTCGGAATGTTAACGGCGGCGTAAAAACCGATTTCTACGGTGCGCTTCGTTCAATTATCTATATAACGGATTTTTAATGAAAAAGTTACAGTTTTTCAACCTCTTTGGTTATTATGAAATTTTGTTCTTTTATTTTTTTTATTTCCAGCGATGGAGGAATTTATGGAAATCAAGACCGTTAAAATTGAAAATCCGGATGGACTGAATCTGATTTTAGGCCATTCTCATTTTATCAAAACAGTAGAAGACATTTATGAAGCCATGGTCAATGCAGTACCATTTGCCAAATTCGGCCTTGCATTCTGTGAAGCTTCAGACGCCTGCTTGGTACGTCATACGGGTACGGATGAAGAATTGATCAAATTAGCAAAAAAAAATGCCTTTAATCTGTCGGCCGGACACAGTTTCATTCTTTTTATGAAAGACTTATTTCCGGTCAATGTTTTAAATTCAATTAAAAATGTTCCCGAAGTTTGTCGAATTTTTTGTGCAACGGCAAATCCCGTCGAAGTTCTGATTGCGGAAACCGTGCAGGGCAGGGGAATATTAGGCGTTATCGACGGTTTGGCTTCAAAAGGCATTGAAACCGAAGAAGATATTCAGGCTCGTAAAGAATTGTTGCGGAGATTCGGGTATAAGCAATAACCTGTAAATTCCAATTTATAATTTTTCCAGCAGCCTTTCATGGATATTGTCAAAACCGCCGTTTGACATCACCAGGATCAGATCACCGGATTCGGCTTCCTGTGCTAAAAAATCGATGATGGCTGGTGTATCTTCAAAATAATGGGCATCTTTGCCGCGATCGATGAGATCGGTGACCAGTTTTTCAGAGGAAAAACGCCGGCCGGCAGGAATCTTTTGAAGCAGTGGTGGTTTGCGGATACAGATCAGATCGGCTGAATCAAATGAGAGCGGATAGATATTTTGGAATATATCGCGCATGCTCGAATTGGTGCGCGGTTCAAAAACCGCAATAATACGACCGTCCGGATAAAAGGGTTTGACTGCTCCAATGGTCTCCCGCACCGCGGTCGGATGATGGGCAAAATCGTCCATGACGGTGATCCCTCGCTTTCGGCCCCGTATTTCCTGTCGTCGCTTGATTCCTTGAAAAGTTTTAAGCGCTCCGGTAATGACATCGATCGGAATATCCAAGTTTTCAGCAACGGCAATGGCCGCCAGTGCATTGAACAGATTGTGTTCACCGATCAAACGGGTTTGAAAACGTTTGAAAATTTTATCTGCTTTTAAAACTTCGAAAAAATTCCATGGCGGTTGAACGGAGATATCCCCCAAGCGCCAAGGTGTTTGAGTATTTCGTCCGTATTTGACAACTCGACATTGAAGATCGTTTAAAAGATCAAGAACATTTTCATCACCGTCAAAAGCCAGAAGCGTGCTTGTTGCGCTAATGCCGGATAAAAAGGTATTAAATGTCTGACGGACATGCTCAAGGTCCTGGAAGATGTCTGCATGATCAAACTCAACACTGGTCAGTATCGCCATAAAGGGATTGTAATGTAAAAATTTTGGCCCCTTATCAAAAAAAGCCGTATCATACTCATCGCCTTCAATGACAATAAATTTTCCCTTGCCGATACGATAGTTGCTGTTGAAATTTTTTAAAATTCCGCCAATCATAAAACCGGGATCTAAGCCCGCTTCATGGAGAATCCATGCAAGGATGGAAGCCGTCGTCGTTTTACCGTGCGTGCCGGTAACAAGAAGCGGTTTTTTACCATTGGCCATGAAGTGGTTGATCGCCTGCGGCATGGAACAGTAATTGAGTTGCATCTGAAGCATTTTTTGGGCTTCGGGATTGTCTCGCCGAACCGCATTGCCGACGATGATAAGATCCGGGCCGTGGGAGACATTTTCAGTATCAAAACCATTGCTGACTTGAATGCCTTTTTGTGTCAGAAAAGTGCTCATGGGAGGATAAACGCCTTGATCCGAGCCGGTTACCGTATAGCCCATATCCTTGAGTACACCGGCAAGTGCTCCCATTGCCGTACCGCAGACGGCAATCAGATGAATACTTTTAACATTGCCGGGGATTTGATTATTATTTAAGTTTGTCATTGTGAATCTTTTGCGCGGATTTATGCTATCGGTTTAGCTGTTTTGTTAATTTTATTTTAGTGCGTAATTTACATCTTTTATGATGAATGGACAATGTATTTTTTGCGGTTGGAAGTATTTTTAAAAGCATATCAGGCTTGCTGAATTTTGCTGCAACCTTATTGCCGTAGATAGAAATGTAAAACAAAAGGGGCGGGTGAAAGAAGGCAGGGTCTTCCTCCGGGAGGGTGGGAGGTAGCTTTTTCGGAGGAAGACCTGCTTTGAGTCGGCCGACTCAAATTTGGGTTTTACGAATTGGTCAATATTTGTAGTAATATATTGATTTCATGCAGCATCCAATAAATTGTTTTTTGGGCTTCACAATTATTTATCCAGTCATTTTTGTCCGGCGATCCACCCTGATTACATCCATCGAACTTTTTAACGATATCGCAATTTATTTTATTGAGACCTGCTATGTATTTTTTATTTTTAATTAGCTCCCGACTGATTTTTGTTTTCTGAATCAATGCTTTCTTAGAGCCAGCATGTTCAAAAAATTCGTCATTCAATGCGCTTAGTTTGTCGATCAACTCATCAAGTTTTTGCAAAATATTGGGCTGGGGGTCAATAGCGCCATAGACAATGATTTTATTTTCATCTACAAAGTTCCAGCCGGCCTCAAAGATGTTAATATCCGTTGTGCCTTCGGGAAGCGGATCAACCCGGATGATCGTGGCTGAACGTGTTGAAAATCCGGCGTTATGATCGGCGTTTTCATTAAAAGGCCAGATCACGTCTTGAATATCGGAATTGGAACTTTGATCCGGAGGACCGGGATCTTTCTGGGGCGGTACAATCCGAAAAGGGCCTTCCCCGTCCAATTTATTGTCTAGTGTAAGTATCCCTGGATCCAGATAAGCTCCGTCCCGTTTAAACGCTAAAATCATCTTTAGCCCCTCTATAGACTCACCATTTTCTCTACCGTCGCACGAAGGTGCGCTGTAATCGCACCAGCCATATCCGGTATATTCGGAATATATGGAGGCATCTGCTTGAGTATCGTAATAAAAAACAGCAGGGGGATATTCACCGTTGACGTGGTAGAAAAGCGGATCCGGATCCGGTTCCAGTGGGTGGTACTGTGCCCAACCATCGGGTGCATAAACCATTATATTGGTGGCCGAGGGAAGGATACCCGCATCTTTAAGAAGCTTTTCCATAACCACCCCGGTGTATTGCGCATAAAAATCACCGGACTTGTGGGTATTCATCAGCATAAACTGGGAATGTTGAGACAGCATTTCCAATTCTTCGCGCGTATAAATGCGAAAGGGTGCCGATACCATGTCGGGGTTGTCATTTGCATCTCCGGGATATCTCAGGGCATTGATTTCTTCGATATTCGTATAACCGTCGCCATCAGAGTCTACGTCTACGTTTTCGATATCCGTAAGGGCCGTTGCATTTCTGCCGTTATCACGATAATCGCGACCATATGGGTTTAAGGTAGCATCAATATCACCGGATGCATCGTATCCATACTTGTAATGACACCATTGACAACTGCCGAGACTGACCCATTGGCCGGTTTTTTTTTCATATTGACCTCCGCTATGGCATAACGCACAATTATCTAACTTGGTGCCGTCTTTATCCGGATAAACAGAGAGGAACACATCCGAATCCGTATCACCCCCATGGTGATATGCTGCAGAAGCCATTGCAGCAGAGAATATAAGGAATAAAAAAAATCCAAATAAAAATGTTTTTTTTTGCATTTTTCGTCTCCTTTTTTCTATGATTCGTAGTGGGTTGAACTTCTTAAAATCATTATCAATTGTTTATTTATAATATTATGAATCATAATTAGTCAATTAATTCTTTCCATAAAAATTAAAATCTTTAATAATAACTGTATGAAACGTCAAAATAAGTCTTTTTAATATATTGATCGTAAGATTTAATTCTGATATTTTATTTTAACGGCCTTGAAAAAAAATAAAATAAATTCAGTTGACAAGCTGCAGAGAAGGTAATTTCTCAAAAAATTTCGATAAAATTAGATTGGATTGAGCAATTACCGGAAAGGATCAAAAAAATGAAACAGGAGCTGCAGGAAATTTTAAAAAATTTCGCGCTTACGTCGGATCCGATTACGATTTTAACCGGTGCCGGTATTTCAGCCGAAAGCGGTATTCCAACCTTTCGCGGTCCCGAGGGATATTGGACGATCGGTTCGAAAGAATACCATCCTCAAGAAATGGCAACCTATCGCATGTTTATGCAAAAACCGGATGAAGTTTGGAAATGGTATCTGTATCGTATGGGCGTTTGTCAAAGTGCAAAACCGAATCCCGGACATTTTGCAATTGTCGAAATGGAAAAAATTTTTGGAGATCGTTTTACCTTGATTACCCAAAATGTGGACAACCTGCATTTGGAAGCGGGCAATAGTTTAAAAAAAACATATCAAATTCACGGCAATGTTTTTTATATGCGCTGTGCGAATGAATGTTCTGAAAACATATACAAGATCCCTGAAAAAGTATCCGCCAAATCAAAGGGGGAAGATCTGACCGAAACAGACCGTGAGTTACTCAGATGCCCTGCTTGCGGAGAATTTTCACGTCCGCATGTGCTTTGGTTTGATGAGGCTTATAATGAAACCCATTATCGTTTCCACAGTTCTTTGAAAGCAGCGGTTCAGACGCAGTTGCTTTTAATTATCGGAACATCCGGTGCAACGAATTTGCCCAATCAGGTAGTCTGGGAAGTCAAAAACCATGGCGGAATTTTGATCGATATCAATATCGAAGAAAATCCGTTTTCCGATCTGGCCCAAAAGAGCCCCCGGGGCTTTTTCATCAAGGAACCCGGCAGTCATGCCTTGCCTTTGATAGTGAAAATATTCAAGGAAAGCCTCAATATTGTCTAATGATGCGCTTGATAAAAGAATGCCCCCTGTTTGAGAGGGCACATAATTGCGCTTTGTTTCATGTTCACTATTTTTTTAGTTGTTTGAAGATCTCGGCGGCAGCGTTTATCGTCGCATTGATATGCTCAGGGGTATGAGCGGCTGAAACAAAAAGGGCTTCAAACTGGGAAGGTGCAAGGTAAATTCCTTTTTGAAGCATTCCTTTATAATAGGCGGCAAATCTTTCAAGATCGCTGGTTTTGGCATCATCAAAATTTTTGACCTCCTTGCCTGTAAAAAAGCAGCCCAGCATTGAGCCGACACTTTTTACCGAAGTGTCGATGCCTGCTGCTATACCGGCTTCTCGAAGACCGGCGGCAAGGTGCTTGGTTTTCTCTTCCAGTGATTCATAAAACCCCAGTTTTTTCAGTTGCTTAAGGGTGGCAATGCCGGCAGCCATGGCAACCGGATTTCCCGACAGGGTACCGGCCTGGTAGACAGGGCCTTGTGGAGAGACATGCTCCATAATTTCGCGTTTGCCGCCATAGGCACCCACAGGTAATCCACCTCCGATAATTTTACCAAGGGTCGTCAGATCGGGCGTAATGCCGTATAATGTCTGGGCGCAGCCATGGGCCACGCGGAAGCCGGTCATGACTTCATCAAAGATCAGGATACTGCCGGTTTTTGCGGTCAGTTCTCTTAAGGTTTCTAGGAAACCCTCTACCGGTGGAACCAGACCCATGTTTCCGGCAACGGGTTCAACGATGATACAGGCAATTTCAGTTCCCTGGGTTTCCATGATTTCTTTAACTGCGCCGATATCATTGTAAGGCAGGGTCAATGTTTGGGATACAACGGCTTCCGGTACGCCGGGGCTGCCGGGAATGCCGAACGTCGCCACACCCGATCCCGCAGCCACCAATAGGGTGTCGGCATGTCCATGATAACATCCGTCAAATTTGATGATTTTATCCCGACCGGTAAACCCTCTGGCTAAGCGGATGGCACTCATGGTGGCCTCCGTGCCGGAATTGACCATACGCACCATTTCGATGCTTGGAACCGCTTCAATGATCAATTCAGCCAATTCGATTTCAAGATCTATCGGCGCTCCGAAACTCGTTCCTCTTTCTAATACGGTGGTGATGGCTTTAATTACCGCCGGGTGCCGGTGCCCGAGGATCATTGGGCCCCATGAACCGATATAATCGATAAAGCCGTTGCCGTCGGCATCAAAAATCATGCATCCGTCCGCACGATCGATGAAAAGGGGTTCGGTTCCGACCGATCGGCCCGCACGAACGGGGCTATTGACTCCTCCGGGGATAATATGTAAAGCACGATGAAAAAGCCGATGAGAATTTTCAAAATCCATCATTTCGGTATCCTTTCTTTTTGATATAATTGATTAAAGTAAGTGATACTTTGAATTATATCCGTGAAATCATAACGATTTGACATTCAAATGAATATTTTTTATTATAACTGATGCAAATAACAGATATAAATTTGCAGGTCAAGCCGGCTTGTCTGCTGGTTAATAATTTTTTAGGTGGAAGGTTTTAAGGAAAAAAAGTTATCATGGGACAACAAAGATCCCCAAAACAACTATCAAAATTTATCAATTATATTTTGGGGCATAGACCGGATGAGTTTGGTCTGATTCCCGATCCGAATGGATTTGTTAAAATTAAGGAGTTATTAAAAGCACTTTGTGAAGAAGACGGGTGGAGATATGTGCGTCGGTCACATCTTAATGAAATTCTTGTCACTTTGCCTGATTCACCGATTGAAATTAAAGACAACTTCATTCGAGCCAAAGTCCGCGATAAACTGACAGGGCTTATCCCTGCAAAAGAGCTTCCCAAGCTTCTTTACACCGGGCTGCGAAATAAGGCCTATCCGTTTGTATTGGAAAATGGAATTCGTTCCTCGGCCAATCAACAGGTTGTTCTTTCCTCAAAACGGGATATGGCTGAAAGAATCGGCAAGCGTATCGACTCCAAACCGGTTATGTTGACCGTGCAGGTCCAAAAATCATTGACAGCCGGGGTTGTATTCTATCAGTCCGGTGATCTGCTTTATGCTGCGGATTTTATTCCGGCTGAATGCTTTCAAGGTCCACCGCTTCCGAAACAGAAAGTCGATACCAAAAAACAAGATGAGCCGGAAGCACCGAAGCAGCCGAAATTTCCCGGTAGTTTTTTTATCGATCCGTCATTTGAAAATAAAAGGGAAAAATCGTTTGAACACAAAAAGAAACGCAAAGAAATCGCATGGAAAAAAGATCTTAAAAGAATGAAGCGGCGAAGGCAGGAAAAGTGGCCTGCGGAATGAGGAATTAAAAAATAGAATAGTTTTAATAAAAAAATTGACAAGCACGATTAAAATTGGTACGGAACAATTCGTTTTCTGATTTTGCCGATTCATATCTTTCGATGGGCCGTTAGCTCAACTAGGCAGAGCAACTGACTCTTAATCAGTAGGTTGTTGGTTCGATTCCAACACGGCCCACCAATGAAATCAATGCCTTAGAGAAAACCCTCTAAGGCTTTTTTATTTCGGGGTGACAATAGGGTGACAACAGGGTATATGTTGCTCTATAAAAATAGTCTTTTCCACATCACATTATTTTTAAAAAATTCATACGCAGCAAACTTTTTTTACGGATACCTTTATGCCGATCAAAGAGGAAAAATCATTCTGTTTCCTGTTTGTCTAATAAAGTGTAGTTTTTTAAAAATTTAGACTAATCTCATAACCATCAAATTCTATGTGATTGGAAATAATATTTACTATTAAAATTAACTTTAATTTTGTTTTAGTTCGGATAACACAACGAATTATTTGTAAAGTTTTGTGAGGTTTTCTGGGGTTTATCGGTATTAGGTTTTTTTAGAATTTCGTCAAAATACCAAACGAAACAGATTGGTGTTTCAAAGCCGGGATCTTGGAATAAGGCCAATAGCTTGGTCATTTTTGCAAGTTTTCCCTTTTTTTGCAAAACTTCTATTTCATTCGTTACCATTTGCCGTGCCAATCCATCCGCCTCGGCAATTTCTTCCTGAGTATGGCCGTAATGATCTTAGTATTTTTTAGTAATTTGTTAGTACTTTTTGCTGCAAATATCTTGATACACTTTTAACTGATACCGATATCGTTTTTGCGATATCTTCTTTGTTTATTCCTGTTCACTTACTGTCTCGATGACAAGAGGGTATCCTATGCCTTAAATATTTTCTTTAGCTAAGATAGGCCGTGTAAGACGCAAGGATCTATCTGAAATTAAAGATTATCTATCTGTCCGGTATCCTATAACCTATGTTATAACTTTAAAGAAATGTTCGTCTGTGCTTATCTTTAGTGGTTGATTTTAGTGACATTTAGCATTTTCACTAACATTTCACTAACATTTTTAACCATTACCCATATGATATTTAGAAGCCTGCACACTATTGTGCAGTTTTAGTAGCTTCTCTTGCAAATGAACGCTGTAAATAGCCTGTTCACTACTACAGGACGCTGAAATCGTCGATATTTCAGGACTTTTTTGAAAAGTAATAGTAAGATAGGGCTTTTTTTAAATTATAAGCTTAAATCGCTTGATTATTCAATATATTGTTGTTTGAATTTAAAACTATACAATATATTGTATTAAAAAGCGGTCTTGCACAGACAAATTTATATGAGTTAGTAAAAACTGTAATAATGATATTTTGACAAACCTGAAAATCGTGTGATATTCGAATCTTATTACTATAAATTTCGATAGGTGCCGAATTACAGAGACTGGCAAGATATGTCATGTTTTCCTATTGCATATATTTCCGTTGACGATTCGAATGGGTAGCGGTAAATTTGTCCGAAAAGTGTTTCAGTTAATGA
>JAFGES010000118.1 GCA_016931455.1 Desulfobacterales bacterium
CACTCGTGCCGCGTTCGTCCAACACCCCGTTGAAGCTGACGGGGACAAATGATCGGCAAGCTCGAAAAGACCGTGCCATCCCGCACGTCCGCTTGCCCGCAGCTTAACGGAAAGTTATATTTTTATCATAAGAGAATACAATGCCAAAATACGTTAAATATTTCCCAAAACCTTTCCTGGATGATTTAGTTGAAGGACGTTGTGTCCCTTTTGTTGGCGCTGGTTTTTCAAAAAATGCAACCATCCCTCAAGGCAAAACAATTCCGCTCTGGGATGATTTAGGAAGGGCTTTTGCAAAAGAGATTCAGGGATATGATTACTCTGGTGCAATTGATGCCTTATCCGCATTTGAACACGAATATGCTAGACCAAAATTGGTTGAGAAACTACATGAACTTCTTCTTGTTGAGTCTGCCCAACCGGGTAGAGTTCATAGCGCTTTCTGCCGATTGCCATTTGACCTCTGCGTAACGACAAATTTTGAATTTTTGTTGGAACGCGGATATGAATCGGTTAGTAGATATTGTCGGCCAATTATTGATGAAGATCAATTATCCATTGACGCAAAAGGTCCGGAAATTAAATTGCTAAAATTTCATGGCGACCTTCATCATCCAACAAGGCTTGTAGCGACCGAATACGATTATGACACCTTTTTAGATAAATATCCGCTTTTAGCCACTTATCTTGGCAACCTGCTTATTGTAAATACAGCCTTTTTTATCGGTTATAGTCTTGATGATCCCGATTTTCGTCATATATGGCAGTTAATTGGAGATAGGCTTGGCAAGTTACGAAGACAAGCATATACAATTTCTATATCTGCATCCCCTCCAAATATTGCAAGATTCGTGAGGAGAGGGGTTAAAGTTATAAATATTCCGGGCAAGACCTCTGATTATGCGCTTATACTTCAGGAAGTTTTTGAGGAGCTTAAAGAGTATTGGTCCGATAGAATAATAGAAACTAGTACCAGTAGTGAAGATGAATCGCTTGCTGAGTTTTCTTTGCCAAAACGAGACGTAAATAGGCTTTGCTTTTTCTCTATCCCTTCTCGTCTATCGGCATACTACAAAGCATTCGTTTTTCCCATTGCAGAGAAACATGGGTTTGCTCCAGTAATTGCGATGGATGTAATTTCACCTGGTGACAGTATATCAGCGAAAGTTTCGGCATTAATTGATCGTTCAGAAATTATTGTGGTGGATGCCTCATCTCCAAATACAGAAATTGAATTGCAGTTAGTACTGGCTCGAAAACATTCAAAAACATTGGTGATTTTAGAAGAAACAACAAAACTCCCATCGGATATTGCCGGAATTAACTATCTGCTGAGACCAAAGGGTCAAGCATCAGAAAAAGAAGATTTTCTAAATAGAATTGACAACTGGTTTTATGAACAAGCCGAAATGCTTATTGGTGAACTTTCACAAGAACCGCTGCGACTACTAAATAAAAAGGAATACAGAGCCTCTGTAATTTCAGTTATGGCGCTCCTTGAAAGTAAGCTCAGAAAGGTTGTTCCAGTTCAAGACGATATTTTTAATAAAAAGTATAGGTACGTTACACTCGGAAGATTAATTGAACAGGCTATTACGGTGGAAATGATAAGTCAGGATGAAGGTCACATGATCAAAGAATGGATGACAATCAGAAATAAGGCTGTACACATGGCTGAAGATGTAACAGCAAAAGAAGCTCGAACTTTAGTGAAAAGTGTAATGAGCATAATCAATAGAATGGGCTAAAATATAACAAGGCAAATTCAGCGGACGCAAAAAACCGCGCCACTGATTTGCGACGTTGGCCGTACGAAAGAACGAATGGAAACACTCGAAGAAAAAATAGCTCGTGTGGTGAAAGAGGACGTAGCCGTTGTACCATACGATCCTCGCTGGCCTGAGATGTTTGAACAGGAACGGCTACATCTGCTTTCCTGTCTCCCCAAGGATTTGATTAAGAGAATCGAGCATTTTGGCAGCACCGCTGTTCCTGGACTCTCGGCTAAACCAATTGTTGATATTCTGGTAGAAGTGGTGAGCCTTGATGAGACCAAACAGCGAATTGTCCCTATTCTCGAAGCTCAGGGGTATGATTACTTTTGGAGACCGTCCTGGGGGAATGACACGCCGCCATTCTACGCTTGGTTTATCAAACGCAATAGTGATGGGAATAGAACGCATCATATTCATATGGTCGAGGCCCACTTTGTGCATTGGAATAGACTCCTATTTAGGGACTATCTGATCGAACATCCAGACATTGCCTATGAATACGGCAATCTCAAAATGAGCCTCTCTGGTATCCATCAGAACGACCGAGTAGCTTACACGCAAGCAAAGGGTGTTTTTGTCAGGCAGGTTACCGAAAAAGCAATACTATGGAAAGGCCAACCAGGGCATTAAGGGCGGCGGCCAAAAGCCGCCGCGCCTTATGCCCGCTGTTCGGCAGATGAAAAAAACATGTGATGGATCAAATGACTCTAGAAATTTTGCCAAAATATGGATCTCGATGTGATCTTGAAGAAAGAATAGTGGATAAAAATAATTAAGTGAATACCTGAATTTTGCATATTAAAGCTTAAAGAAAGGGTAAACCATCCGGGAATCCTGTTATAAAGGGAGTTGACAAACTTCAACAA
>JAFGES010000119.1 GCA_016931455.1 Desulfobacterales bacterium
CAGTGGCTGACCGAAGAGGAAAGCCGAAACCTTGACAAAAAAACTCTCGCCAAAATAAAAGACGAGATCGGCGATGTTCAGATCTACCTTACCCGCCTCTCAGACAAACTCGGCTTCTCCCCTCTCGATGCCGCCCTCGAAAAACTAAAGAAAAACGCACTAAAATATCCGCCCGAAAAAGCTAAAGGCTCGGCCAAAAAATATTCGGATTTTGACAAATGAGACTTTAATCCGGAACATCCCGCCAGTTCATAACCGATACCATACAGAACCAGATCGCCGGCAAACTGGAAAACGCCTTTTTCGCCAATTTCCGCTTCAAGCCATCCCCCAATGAAGTAAACTCCTGGAGAAACTCACTCCGCGCCGTTTCCCAGGTCTTCCAAAACGCAGACCTCATGGATCACGGCATCATCCTGGAATACTAGCTTCCCCTTACATCCCGCCGGCTGGACTGCTTGATTCTTTAGGCCTTATCCATCCTACGGGAATACTGACGAAGTCGCATAGTTTTGTGTAATTTTCTGAATATGTCAATCCAACCATCCCCATCCTGTTTTTTAACTGCTCCAAAAAACTTTTTTTCATGAGAACAATTTTTTGAAGTAACAGAAGATTCAAGTTTGAGATATTTTTCTGCATATAATCGGATCGCATCTGCTGCTTATTTGATCTGGCAGTCAGCATAACGTTTATCTACTTCCATTATCTCAAGAAAAGATGCAATGGTTCGTCTCAGCGGTTTAGAAGTCCTGTATTTATAATTTTTGATAAATTGTTTTACTTAATAAACATAAAATTCGGACTTCTCCGGAGGAACGAGATGGAAACGCTTGATAAAATTTTCCGATTCCGCAAAGTGTTTATATAGATTATTCAATTTATCTCTCTCAAACGGATAAAAAAGACTTCGAATATACGCCTTGCAATATAAGCAGCATAATTATAAGATATATCTGAAATTTTGTGGGGATATTCGATGATATCACATAATATACAGCATTGAATTTAAAATATTTTCGTCAAATATATCATGCCGTATAATAACAGTTATGTACAAATATTATTTATAAAGGAATTATAAATTATGAGCGAAGAGATTCATGCTATTGTAAGTAACAAGATTGATGCTGATGATAAAACCTTGAAGGAAATATTGGACACACAGAAATATACAATTGATTACTTTCAGCGTGAATTTCGGTGGGAAAGGAAACATATTGAGCAACTAATAACTGACTTGGAAGCAAGTTTTTTTAGTAATTATTCGAAGGAACATGAACGGGAACAAGTTGAATATTACAATTCCTATTATTTAGGCCCTATCGTAATTTCCAATAAAAATGATATCCTCTCCATTATAGATGGTCAACAACGATTGACAAGTTTGACGTTACTATTAATCTTTATCTTTAATTTAATAAGAGACAATCCGAATGCAGAACCTATTGAATCTATGATTAGGTCTCGCAAATTTGGCAAATATTCATATAATCTAAATATCGAAGAAAGGATTGAATGTCTCAATGCTTTATTTGATAAGGGTGAATATGATGCTAACGGAAAAGATGAAAGTGTAAAAAACCTTGTTGCACGATATGAAGACATTAAAGAACTTTTTACTGAAGAATTAAAAAATAGTTCTCTTCCCTTCTTTATTGACTGGCTTAAAGAAAAAGTGGTTTTTGTTAAAATAGTTGCATACTCTGATGAAAATGCCTATACAATTTTTGAAACTATGAATGACAGGGGACTAAACTTAACTCCAACAGAAATGCTAAAAGGGTATCTCTTGTCCAAAATGCCGAACGAAAAAAAATCATATTTAAATGGTCTATGGCGTAAAAAAATTGGCGAGTTACATGAATACGACAAAGCAGAAGATTTAGAATTTTTTCGAGCGTGGTTAAGAGCTAAATATGCTGATACTATTCGACCAGGACGAAAAGGTGCAGCAAATGAAGATTTCGAAAAAATCGGAACCAGTTTTCATAGTTGGGTAAAAGATAAACTTAAATTACTTAGTTTGAGTAAAAAATCAGATTTTGTAAGATTTATTGAAACTGACTTTAATTTTTACACAAATCTATACCTTAAAATTACAAAAGCACAATTTGAATTTAAGAAGGAACTCGAATATTTATTTTATATTGACTATTATGGAATCGCTTATTCGTTAGCGTATCCTTTATTAATAGCCCCAATAAAAATAAATGATGATGAAAATATAATTAATAAAAAACTAAATATAGTTGCTCGTTTTATAGAAACGTTTACAGTTTACAGGTCTGTTAATTACAGAACCCTTGCACAAAGTTCAATCAGATATACTATCTACAGTTTAGTGAAAGAGATTCGAGATAAATCAGCTGAAGATTTAGTGAAGATATTTACCAAACGGATTACTGAATTTGATGAAGATTTAAATGGCATCTTATCCTTTGGTCTTCATCAACAGAATAAGAGATTTATAAAATATCTTCTAGCTCGAATTACTAACTTTATTGAATGTGAATCTGGTATACCAAGCAACTTTTCTAATTACGTTTCTGATTCCATCAAGAAACCATTTCAAATTGAGCATATTTGGTCGGATAATTTCGGTGAACACAAGGATGAATTTGACCAACGAGATGAATTCAACACTTATAGAAACCGAATTGGTGGTCTTTTACTTCTGCCAAAGGGAACAAATCAATCTTTTAAAGACGACTCCTATATTAAAAAAAAGCCCCATTATTTAAAAGAAAATCTTCTTGCTCAATCTTTACATAATGATTGTTACACAAAAAATCCAAACTTTCTTAATTTTATTCAATCAACAAATCTCAATTTTAAGCCTTATAAAAATTTTGGAAAAAATGAATTGGTTGAAAGAACGGAACTTTACAAAAAAATATGCGAAACGATATGGGATTTAAATGGTTTTCATGCAATCATGGAAAAATAAAAAAGGAAACAATACGGCAAATAACCAATGGCTGTACTTGACGGCTGGGGCGCCGAGCAAAATTCATAGTTGGCTAACTCTATCAAGTTCTTTAGATTATCGATATACAGTGCTCGATATCCCCACCGCAAGTGAGCCATGGTGTTATATGCAAAATAAAATATGATGCACACAAAGCATGATATACCAGAATTGACATTGAACAATATATAAAAAGGAATCTGAAAGAAATGGCACAAAACAATAAAGAAGAACCCATCGAAAAGCAACTTTGGAAGGCGGCGGATAAACTCCGTAAAAACATCGATGCTGCCGAATACAAACACATCGTTCTTGGATTGATTTTTCTCAAATATATTTCTGATGCCTTTGAGGCGCATTACGAAAAGCTGAAAAAAGGCGAAGGCGAATATCTCGGCGCTGATCCCGAGGACCGCGATGAATACAAAGCAGAAAATATTTTCTTTGTGCCGCCGTCGGCCCGCTGGTCCTATTTGCAGAAACGGGCTAAACTGCCGGAAATCGGCAAAGATATCGATGCGGCTATGGATTCCATTGAAAGAGACAATCCTTCCCTTAAAGACGTACTGCCTAAAGTCTATGCCCGCGGCAATCTAGATCCGACCAATCTTGGCGGATTGATTGACCTGATCAGTAATGTCTCAATGCAAGAAGGCAACGGCAAAGGGGATTTTCTCGGACGTGTGTTTGAGTATTTCCTCGGTGAATTTGCTTTGGCCGAAGGAAAGAAGGGTGGACAGTTCTATACGCCGCGCTCGGTTGTTGAATTGCTGGTAGAAATGCTGGAACCTTATAAAGGAAGGGTATTCGACCCTTGCTGTGGTTCGGGTGGTATGTTTGTACACTCGGAAGAATTTGTGAAATATCACCAGGGCAATGTCAACGATATTTCTATTTATGGGCAGGAAAGCAACCAGACTACCTGGCGGTTGTGTAAAATGAATCTGGCCATTCGCGGTATTGACAGCTCGCAGGTTAAATGGAACAACGAAGGTTCTTTTTTAAACAATTCACACAAGGATTTAAAAGCCGATTTTGTTATTGCCAATCCACCATTTAATGACAGTGATTGGTCCGGTGAACTCTTGCGCAAAGACGGCCGCTGGCAATACGGCGTTCCGCCGGCAAGCAACGCCAATTACGCTTGGATACAACACTTTATTTATCATCTGGCGCCCAGCGGGCAAGCCGGTTTTGTGCTCGCCAAAGGATCCCTTACATCCAAAACTTCCGGTGAGGGAGATATACGCAAAGCGCTTGTGGAAGCCCGTTTGATTGACTGCATTGTCAATCTGCCGGCAAAATTGTTTTTGAATACGCAGATACCGGCCAGTCTATGGTTTGTCAGGCGCAACCGGGAAAACGGAAAGTTCCGTAACCGCAAGGATGAAATCCTGTTTATTGACGCTCGTAATATGGGGCATTTAATCAACCGCCGCACTCGCGAACTTTCTGAAGAAGATATCCTGAAGATCGCCGGCACCTACCACAACTGGCGTAATCCTGCCGGTAGCTATGAAGATATAAAAGGCTATTGCAATTCCGCTTCTGTTGAAAAAGTGAAAGAACTGGACTATATGCTAATGCCCGGACGCTATGTGGGCCTGCCTGATGAAGATGATGATTTTGATTTTAATGAACGCTTTACAAAACTTAAAGCCGAGTTCGAAGAGCAATTGAAAGAAGAAGAGCAGCTTAACAAACTGATTAATAAAAATCTTAAACAGGTTGTGGCTGATGAGTGAGTGGTTCGAATTTAGGTTTTCTGAAATAATTGACTTGATTGGTGGCGGGACACCAAAAACATCGATTCTGGAATACTGGAATGGCGATATCCCTTGGTTATCAGTTGTGGATTTTAATAATGGCAGAAAATATGTATACGATACAGAAAAAAAAATTACAGAGTTAGGATTACATAATAGTAGCACTAAGCTATTAGAAAAGGATGATATCATCATTTCCGCGAGAGGAACAGTTGGTGCGATTGCTATGCTTGCAAGAGAGATGGCGTTTAACCAATCTTGTTACGGAATTCGTGCCAAACAAGATATTTCTACAAATCAATTCATATATTATTTATTGAAGGACACAGTTGACAATTTTCTTCAAATTTCTCATGGCGGAGTTTTTGATACTATAACACGTGATACATTCAAAGAAATAGATGTGTTGCTTCCCCCACTCCCCGAGCAAAAAGCCATTGCCGGTGTGTTGAGCTGCCTGGATGACAAAATAGACCTGCTCCACCGCCAGAACAAAACCCTGGAAGTCCTGGCCGAAACACTGTTCCGGCAGTGGTTTTTGGAAGAATCGGATGATACGTGGGAAGAAGGAAAGTTACCTGATGAATTTGAGTTTGTAATGGGTGCATCTCCACCGGGTGCAAGCTATAATGAACAAGGAATTGGAATTCCAATGTATCAAGGAAATGCTGATTTTGAATTTCGTTTTCCAAAAAGACGCGTTTTCACAACTGATCCCAAAAAGCATGCTAACAAATATGATACTCTTATCAGTGTTCGAGCTCCAGTAGGCGAACAAAATATGGCCCAAGAAAAATGTTGTATAGGGCGAGGTGTAGCTGCATTTCGATACAAAAAAGAGAACCATTATTATACATACACATATTTTAAAATGAAATCATTAATGGAAGAGATTAAACAGTTTAATGAGACTGGAACTGTGTTCGGATCGATCAGTAAAAGTGATTTTGAAAATATTGAAGTTACAATCCCCCAAAAAAAATTAATAAATAAATTTCTATCAGTGGTTAAACCAATTGATGATAAAATCATAGTAAATAGTTTTCAAATAAGATCCCTCGAAAAATTGCGGGACACATTACTTCCAAAATTAATGAGCGGTGAAGTTAGAGTTCGTTTATGACAAATTACCAAAAATATCGGGATGAATTTAATGAAACTCTTGATGAGGGTGGTGAAATCTCAATTGGTCTGAATTTCTCTCGTTTCCCAAGTCAAATATTGTTTGAGATGGACGAAGTTGCATACAATGAGCAACTCACTGAATATGTAGATCAGAAAAAAGCGGAATATAGTGAAACTGTTTATCAATATTTTCCGGCACCAATTGCTTACTTTCTGTATCAAACAAACCACAGTTTTGATAACGAGATTCATCGCCTGCATTTATTAAGATCTACATGGGAAAGCATTATCTATATTTTATATGCTCTTATCCTTGGGGAAATTAATAGTAATAATTTTTCTTTATCACTTGTAAGAATATTCAACAATCAAAGAATAAGGGTAGATCATAGTGGGTTATTGAATGATCGATTGGGATACAAGATAGAATTTATGCGTAAAGTGGTTGATTACGATCAGCAAAATCACAACACACTTTTTTTATCATTAGTTTTAAATGCAGATATTTTTGACAATCTGGAAGAATTAAATCAAGAAAGAAATTTATTTTCTCATATTGCTGCGTTGTCTAATCCGGAAGCACAAATCCGTTTTGATGAACTTTACCCAAAGGTTATGGATTTGTTATTTGAATTGGATTTTCTTGAAAATGTTTCTTTATTGAGATTCCTCAGTAATACGGGCGCTGCGACAAGTGTAAGATTTAATCGTTTCAACGGTCATTCTTTGCAAAGACAAAACTATGATAAAATTTTTTTGCCAACTGAAATTACGCCGCTGTTACCTATTTTAAATGATCAATTAATCTTATTCGAACTGAATAATATCATAATAAATTGCTCGCCGTTTATTCATTTTACTTTTGAAGGTGCTCACTTAAAACTGTGTTATTTTAAACAGGTAGAAAGAACGACTGGTGACTTTATATTTGAATTAATTTCTGGAACAAACAGAGAAGTGACTATTCAAGCGTCAAGTTTGAAAGATTGCATTCATTCCAGATTAGGAAATTTAGTATGATAAAATTGACTGAATCTGATCTTGAATTATTCACCATAGAACAACTTGAAAAACTAAGCTACCAATATATTTACGCACCGGATATCGCCCCGGATGGCGAAAAACCGGAACGGCAATCCTTTGAAGATGTGCTTCTGCTGGGACAGCTGCGGGAAGCAGTGGGCAGAATCAATCCAAACGTTCCGATGGACGCCCGTGAAGATGCGCTTAAACAAATCCAGCGCCTAAACTCTCCAGAACTCATCGCCAACAACGAAGCCTTCCACCGCATGCTCACCGAAGGAATCAGGGTCACCTATCAAAAAGACGGTATCAGCCGCGGAGATCTGGTCTGGCTGATTGATTTTCAAAATCCCGATAACAACGATTTTATTGTAGCCAATCAATTTACGGTTGTGGAAAATGGCATTAACAGACGGCCGGATGTGGTTCTGTTTGTAAATGGTATTCCACTGGTGGTGATGGAATTAAAAAACGCTGCTGATGAAAACGCCACTGCACGCACCGCCTTCAAACAGATACAAACATACAAAAGCACCATCCCATCGCTTTTCACATACAATGGTTTAGTGGTCATATCAGACGGACTGGAAGCTAAAGCTGGTACCATTTCCGCCGGATACAGTCGCTTCATGAGTTGGAAAACCATAGACGGTAAGAAGGAAGCGTCACACTTGATCAGCGAACTGGAAACGCTCATCAACGGCATGCTAAATAAAAAAACACTGCTCGATCTCATCCGTCATTTTATTGTGTTTGAAAAGATGAAACGGGAAGATCTAAAAACCAATCTCACCATTATTGAAACCACCAAAAAACTTGCGGCTTATCATCAGTATTTTGCAGTGAATAAAGCGATGGAAAGCACTATCCGTGCTTCTTCGGATAGCGGCTCGCGCAAAGGTGGAGTAGTGTGGCACACCCAGGGCAGCGGCAAATCGCTTTCCATGGTATTTTACGCCGGCAAGATTGTACTGGCGCTGGATAATCCAACCATTCTGGTCATCACCGACCGTAACGATCTGGATGATCAGTTGTTCGATACGTTTGCAGCATCCAAGCAATTACTTCGGCAAGACCCGGTTCAGGCCGGAAACAGGGATCATCTTAAGGAACTGCTCAAAGTGGCTTCCGGCGGTGTGGTCTTTTCTACCATTCAAAAATTCCAGGTTGACGAAGGCAATGTGTATGAACAATTGTCCGCCCGCAAAAACATTGTGGTGATTGCCGACGAGGCCCACCGCACCCAGTACGGTTTCAAGGCAAAAACCATTGATACCAAGGACGATCAAGGCAATGTGCTCGGCAAAAAAACAGTGTATGGTTTCGCAAAATATATGCGGGACGCCCTGCCCAACGCTACATTTATTGGTTTTACCGGAACCCCGATTGAAAACACCGATGTTAACACACCAGCTGTGTTCGGCCATTATGTGGATGTGTATGATATCGCACGGGCGGTGGATGACGGCGCCACCGTCCGTATTTATTATGAAGGCAGGCTGGCAAAGATTAATCTAAGCGAAGAAGGTAAAAGGCTGGTTAAGGAACTTGACGACGATCTTGAGATTGAGGATTTGCCGTCAACGCAAAAGGCTAAAGCCAAGTGGACACAGCTTGAAGCGTTGGTGGGCAGCGAAGGGCGGATTAAACAGGTTGCTGCTGATATTATTGCCCACTTCGAACAACGGCAGGAAGTCTTCGAAGGCAAGGGAATGATCGTGACCATGTCCCGTCGCATAGCCGTTGAGCTTTATAATGAGATTAAAAGACTGAAACCGGAATGGCACAATGATGATGTGAAAAAAGGCGCCATTAAAGTGGTGATGACCGCTTCATCCGCCGACGGCCCCGAAATGTCAAAGCATCATACCACAAAAGACCAGCGGCGCATTTTAGCGGACAGAATGAAAGCTCCTGATAATGAATTAAAGCTGGTTATCGTGCGTGACATGTGGCTTACAGGTTTTGATGTACCATCGCTGCATACGCTTTATATCGACAAGCCAATGCGCGGACACAATCTGATGCAGGCCATTGCCCGTGTGAACCGTGTTTATAAGGACAAGCCCGGCGGTTTAATTGTGGACTATCTGGGTATCGCTGCCGATCTGAAGAGAGCCTTATCGTTTTATTCCGATAGCGGCGGAAAGGGCGATCCGGCGATTGCCCAGGAAAAAGCTGTTCAACTTATGCTTGAAAAGCTGGAAATTGTATCCCAGATGTTTCTTGAAAAACCGATTAAACCATATTCTCCAGAATATGAACATATGGTTAGAGAACAAACCGTGCCCTATCTTGGTAAAGACAAAGGATTGCTTTATGAAGAATATTTTACGGCAGATACCAAAACAAAGATGGACATCATATTAGCCGCTGAAGAACATATCCTGAGTCTTGAAAACGGCAAGAAGCGATTCATTGATGAAGTTACGGCATTATCACGGGCATTCGCCATTGCCATTCCCCATGAACAGGCAATGGATGTAAAAGAAGAAGTTTCCTTCTTTCAGGCAGTAAAGGCAAGATTAGCTAAATTCGATACAACCGGCGCCGGCAAAACGGATGAAGAGATCGAAACGACTATTCGCCAGGTCATTGACAAAGCACTGGTAACAGAAAAAGTCATTGATATATTTGATGCCGCCGGAATTAAAAAACCGGATATTTCCATCCTTTCGGAAGATTTCCTTTTGGAAGTGAAGAATATGGAACATAAAAATGTGGCTCTGGAAGTCCTACGAAAGCTTTTAAATGACGAGATTAAATCGAGAACGAAAAAGAATCTGGTTCAGAGCAAATCATTGATGGAAATGCTGGAAAATTCAATAAAGAAATATCACAACAAGATTCTCACCGCGGCTGAAGTCATTGAAGAACTCATCAAACTCGGAAAAGAAATCCAGGAAATGGACAAAGAGCCACAGGAAATGGGTTTATCCGAATTTGAATACGCTTTTTATACTGCTGTTATCAATAATAAAAGTGCGCGGGAATTGATGCAGAAAGATAAATTGAGGGAACTGGCGATCGTTCTTTTTGAAAGAGTACGTCAGAATGCATCTATCGACTGGACAATTAAAGAAAGTGTAAAAGCCAAATTAAAAGTGATCGTAAAAAGAACACTACGTCAGTATGGCTATCCACCGGATATGCAAAAACTAGCGACAGAAACAGTATTAAAGCAGGCTGAATTAATTGCCAATGAATTGACGAGTTAAATAAAAAAAAGAAAAATAGTTGACGTCAGTCACAAGGGATTTTGTCACTTTTTGGACCTCTGATCTCCTCGGTTTCGGTATGATAATCTAAGCTCAGTATATTAATGGGTGGAAAATGGATCTAACTGTGAAGGATCTGCTGCAAGCCAAAAAAGCAAATTCCTATTAATTACATAATTGAATATTTTTTATGTCACATTTTCGTTTTTGCTACCAATGAACTATATGTCAATTTTATAAACAATTGTTATAACCAATATCAAATGAGAGTTTTTTACTGTGCTAGTATCATGTAAATGATCTAATTAAAATACAATACATTATATTTGTTTGATATTTGATTAATATAGATTCATTAGATTTTTCATAAACGCAAGATAGCCATCCATTTGCTGACGGTAGAATTTGTGTGCGAGGCCTGGGATGTGGGGGAAAGGGAAGATGATTCGTGATAAGATGTTTTCTGTTGGGGGGATGTTGGCAAAATTCTGTCCGTATTGGGCTGGGCCTTCGTACCCCCAGTAATATCTGATCTGGGTGCGGGCTGGACTATTTGTTAGGCTGTTGAGGACAGGCTCACCAAGCGGCAGGATGGGAACATTTTTAAATTCAGCAATTTCCTTTTTGAGCAGTGGGATCCAGTAGTTAGCTGCATTTTGGAAGAATGTGGGGTCCTTTTTGCGCATTGTGTCTGGGGGTGTAGTGAAGAAATTCTTAAGGAGATTAGTGGCGTAGATGCTTTCGGCCAGGTCGATGCCCAATCCCCTGCAGACCTTATTAAGGTATGTTCTTAATCCACCCGGCTGATTAAGCAAGAGGGCGACTTTGATCTTTTCTCTGTAATCAGGTTTCTGTACGGTGGGATCCTGCCCCAGCACTATCAATCGGATCGGTCCTGGACCGCGAAAAGGCACGGGTGGCTTCAGGGCAAAATCAATGTATTGGCTTAGATCAGAGGTTTTGAGCTTAGCCATGACCTTTTTTGTTTCGATGGCGAGTTGATTGCTGTCCATGATCTGTTAAATATTTTACTTGGATTCTGCCTGGGATAAAAGAGCTAAGCAAAACTTAACGGACTTTTGACAAATTCTTAACAACTCTCTGACAACTTTGCTCCTGGTTTGGCTTATCTTATTCATTGATAAATGAATAAGGAGGATTGAGATGAAAAAACTCATAACTTTGTTTCTGGTTTTATCTATCTTGATACTTTCAGGAAATTTAATAGCCAAAGAGAGACGTGGTGCAGATGTTAAAATTTACAATACAAAGCCACAGATGGAGGGGACACTGCGGGAAACGCCCCATATAAGAGGAGAACTCATTGCAGTTAAAAAGAGCTCATTGCTATTATTAGGCTCTGAAGGGGCTGATGTGACTGTTGACCTTAATGATATACAATCAATCAAGATTATGCCGGAATTAAAGGCATCAACTGGTGGCCTTTTAGGTTTATTTGTAGGTGGTTTGTTTGGATATGCAATAGGTTACAGTAGCAATCAAGGAGGAGGATTTTTCTCCCCAAGCTTCCACGGACTAGTGGGTGCAGGAATAGGGAGCGCCTTAGGTGGGTTAGGTGGGGCGTTAATAGGAGCTGAGGTTTCGCGTTCCTCTAAAACAATTCAATTTGAGGGAAAGTCCGACTCAGAAATCCAGGAGATTCTGGAAGAACTTCGTAAAAAAGCCAGGATTCAGAATATTCAGTGAATGGGAAATAGGAACTAAAATGCACACTCAAGAAGCTCTGCAGAAAATGAATTTCTTATCTTTTACTTGAGATTGACAGGAGGAGGGAAGTATCATGAAAATCATTGCTTTTGTGCTTTCGGTGTTTTTGGTTTTCCAGGCTCTGCCGGCCGTTGATGGAGTGGAGAAGCTGGAAGCAACTTCAGGCAGGGAAGATCTATCCTCAGAAGCTGTACCGTTTTCTTTGGCTGAGAAATATTTACAGGAATTGGCGCAGGAGATATATCGAGGACGCAGGCGGTGGGGTGCCGTTTATTTGGGATTGGGAGCAGTTTCGGTTATCGGTGGTCTGTCCATGACCTCATCAGCAAAGGAATCAAATGATTTTGGTGCAATTTTTGAACATGGGGCTGGGTTAGGTCTGATATTGGTTGGAGCGGGTATTGGCATTGCGGGAACTGTGACCATGGCCACCCCCAGCGGTGCAGAGCGCAAATATGAGTTCGTGAAGTCCTTGTCCGAGCCTGAGGAAAGAGAACGAGCCAGCCGGGAAGCTCTTGCCGGCCTGGCGAAGTCCAAACGGACGAAACGGCTGATCTGGGGCAGCGTGAGTTCTGCGTTGGCGATTGTGAGCGTTGTCGACAATGGAGACTATTCTGGAACGGTCATTTTCGGCGGCTTCGCCTTGTATCAATTCCTCAGAAGGAGCAAGGAAGAAAAGGTTTACCAGGAGTTTCTGGGAGCCTCAGTCAAAGAAAAAGAACTGAATTTCACGATCGGGCCCATTCCCCGGGGAGGATTCGCGGCAAGTCTTTCCATCTCGTTCTGAAACCGCATCAATGAACTGCCCATAAGAATTGCAAAACTCGAATCAATCATGTTAGGATTTTTCAAGACACTTACGCTTTTGGAGGACTACATTCCGGATATTGTGATTGCTGGTGGATGGGCTTTCCAATTGTCAAAAGTTAATGCCGGACATTTACAATGAGTTTAGAGGATTTTTTAAAAAATATTCTAAAAGCTGGTTCAGGAAATTTATAGACGATATGAAAACGAACTTTGATGATGAAGGATCTGTGGGAATCGATTTGATTGTTAGTCAGCAACCTGAGGTAGCTTTCACTGATATGAATGAAGGACAATTTAGACATTATGTGTTGGGCGTTTTTCAGGAATTTATAGATGAAGTTTCTACTGTTGTAGAATGAATTATAATCGGAATGCCCAATTTTGGATTGTTCTCAGATTTTTAAATAACTTCAATCTTAGATTCATTGAAACTTCTCTAAAATGAGAAAAAAGACCAGAGATTCCTGTCTTTAGTAAATGAAGGTATTGTACTTTGGGAGACGCCGGCGGATGAATAGAGAGTTTAGAAGAAATCAGAATAACAACTTGACAATTTGTATACTTTACATATACAAACGTATACATATTGTATACAGAGCGATGTTAGAAAAATTATTCACGTCCAAAACAAGAACAAAGATACTTAGCAAATTATTATTTAATCCCGATAAAGAATTCCATCTGCG
>JAFGES010000120.1 GCA_016931455.1 Desulfobacterales bacterium
CGAAGGACAGTGGCACTCACCATGAGCTCTGATATGCTATGAACCCGAACGGGCGAGAAATCAGTCAGGCGTGTTATGGTAATCTGTGCTCCTGGAGATCAACTGCAGTTGCCGTCAGCTTTTCAAAGAACTGCCGAGGGATCTTTAACCCAGCTACGGCCCGGTATCTTCGTGAACCGCCCGTTGCGGACCCGCATGCCGGGTGGTGTGGAGGCTGGGGGAGAAAAACCCCCGGCTACCCGATTATGCGCCGATGTAAGTATTTATTTTTTCACTTAACTGTAAATGACGGTCCGGGTTTTCGATACATCACGCTCAATCCGTCAGTCAATGTAAGAAGTCCATATTTATTCGCAATATCCCGCATTCTTTCAAGTGTATCTTCACCTAATATTTCACCTGAAATTTTGACAACATTGGAAGCTTCATCGAGCATGTCATATTTCGCATTTCTTGCATCATCAAGGAGTTTTGATTCAGAGCAAAACTTTATGAATTCTTTCTGGTAATTTTTCATTGTGAAATTCCAGTATTTGGTTTCGTAATTGAAGCGCATAACATAAACATCTACGGTTTATCCGTAGGATGTTTTGGTTAGTGGTTGTTTTTAATATATAGTGGCATTTAGGGCGTGTCTGTTTTTCGTCCTTAGTTGTTATACAATGGGTGTCGTGATGCGCAGCGACACTTGGGGCGCGAGGCAGGCACTTCCTAAGTGTCACTATCAGGGCGTTTAGTCATGTTGTTATTTAATAGATAGACGCACATGCTTATGGTTAACAGATATTTTTCTCGGCTGCTGTCGTTCGACTTTTCGATGTCGAGTTTGTTATAGATTATAAAATTGTTAATCCAGTCTATAACCGGAGGTTTATCAAAACTTGCCTCAAAAGGGTGATGTGCAAAATGGTTACGAATTTTGCTTATGTATATTAAATCATGTTTTGTATTTTTTGGTATCAGTTTGAAAGCGTAAGCGACTATGATTCTTTGGTTGAAAGTGCTGAATGGGCCATCACGATCAAACCACGCGGAGGACTTTTTATCGTTGACCATGTGGTTTTTTAGAAATTTGGCTAAATAATTTTCCATGTAACTTCCAGCCAATATCGCTGCCGCTCTGTCGGATTCTTCATGGAATAGTTTTACGGTTTTGTGGTAATCATCTATGCTGATGTTGTATGGTTTCAAGCGTTCCTCTTGTTTTTTTATTAATAAGGTTTTTAAAATATGACTATCGAAATGTTTATTTCTATGACTATAGGCGCAATAGCGGTAGCTTTCCTTTGTGTTAGGCAGGGCCACAAAGATGAACAATTAACCACGCCAACAATGAAGCGGCTACGCCAAGAGCGACAACGCCGAAAGGTTTCTCGAACCATCGCTTTTCGGAAGGGGCGTTAGTGGATACGACATTGCCAATAAGAGTTGTGTCTTTTGCTTTTGTTTCTATGATCGGGCGTTTGGATTCACCCATAAGGAACTCACCATCAATCATTTTAAAGTTTGTTGCGTTTTCTGATACTTTTATAAAAGCTTCATTGGAATTATTTTTCGATGTCATGCAAAATCTCCACTATTACTAAAATTTTAGAGAAAGGCTCTAACAAGTAATTGTACTGATCCGTGTATCTCCTAAGAAAAAACCTTCACAGGCTTTCTTAACCTGTTTTATAGAATTTTCTAACAGTATACCATTCCGATCAAATAGATACACTGTTAACAGGATAATCAATGCTAAAGATTCCGGAAAAACTGAACACAACCTTTGGGCCTTTTCTCTCGGCGAGAAATGTCCCAACCTCATCCCATAATTTCAATAAAAAATGGCTAAAATATTATTAAACCGATTAAACCGGCAATTAAATAGGAGAACACTAACAAAAAGTTTTTTTCCTCTATATCCACTGATAATTGGTACTGTGGTCGTCACCAGCCAATTTTTGTTAAAGCATGGTATTTAATTGCCGGTTTAATACTTAGATTTTTTCCATAAATATCGCTTTAATTTTCTTGACCCAGTCGGTCTTCCTAAGGCGGGCTATGCCCGCAACCCTACATTTTTGAAGTGACATTGAGTCACCTCTTTTGCAAGAAAGATGGATACATTCAAAAACCATCAACCCAAGCAAAAGGTACTTATGAATAAACTTATAGAAAGATTTTTAAATCTCGTCAAGGGAACTATTACCGGCTTTGATCGTATAGTTTTCAAAGATCTTATTTTTCCTTTAACTCTTTCTTCCTTTAAGACTAAAAAGCAGCTGTTTTTAGAATTTTTTCTACGAATATTCAGATAGTTATCGTGGCGTGACCCCCATTCACCCATTCATGCCATTCAGCAGTCCAATTCAGTCATTCAAGAAATCGAAGTCTTTTTCCTGCCTTCGTACTCCCTGGAGTTGAATCCGGATGAATATCTGAACTGTGATTTAAAGGCCGGTATACATTCCGGAACATCGGCAAGAACAAAATCTCAATTTGCGAAAAAAGCAATTTTACATTTGAGAAAACTTCAAAATTTACCGACTCAGGTAAGAAAATATTTCAAACATCCCAAAATTGTTTATGCGGCATAGTACCCTAATTAATCGCCTGGTTAATAACGCGGTAGACGGACCAAAAGATAAGCAAGATGTGGAATTATTTCTTTCCGATACCCTTAAAGTGGCCACAGCCAGGAAAAGACAATGGTACTGATTGCAGCGGCCATGCAATAAATCTGATGTCTTTTTTCCAGAAAAGGATTTAAATACTGAGCATGTAGAAGTCCGAGAAAAGTTCCCGCCATAAATCCAAACAAGTGTGCCGTGAGATCCGAGTGGGCCCCTGAACCTAGAAAACCGAGCAGGGCCAGGCCGCCGGCAAGGGGTAGCCATGCCTTTTTTCGCTGTTCGGTAATTTTAATCTTCGTGAAAAACTGATGCGCAGCC
>JAFGES010000121.1 GCA_016931455.1 Desulfobacterales bacterium
ACTGGTTGAAGCAACAGATGCTGTTGGTGAAAATACCACTGTATCGTCAACAACTTAAATAAAGTCTATTGAGAGTTTATTGGGAGAATTCATAATGAAAAAAATCGAAGCAATCATTAAACCTTTCAAGCTTGAGGAAGTTAAAAATGCTTTAAATAAAATCGGCATCCAAGGCATGACCATTACAGAAGTAAAAGGTTATGGACGCCAAAAGGGACATAAAGAGATTTACCGCGGTGCTGAGTATGAGGTCGACTTTATCCCAAAAATCAAAATCGAAATCATTGCTGATTCCGCTATTGTAAATCAAATCGTAGAAATAATTCAGCAGACCGCTAAGACCGGAAAAATCGGTGACGGCAAAATTTTTGTTTTTCCCGTTGAAGAAACCATTCGTATACGAACCGGTGAAAAAGGAATCGATGCGGTTTAAAAAGGCTGTCGATCCGACAATGTAATTCTTCAGCAAAGCATATCTAATTCAAACATGGTGCGGTTTATCGTATCAGTGTTCCGACGACATGCAAAACTATCTAAAGTTTCAATAGTTGCAGTCCGAAAATTTAAAACAGATTCAACAAAAAAGAAGATTAAAATTTTCAAAATTTGATTTTAAATTTTCTCGGGATAAACATATATGAGCACGAACCATTTGGAAAAATTTGAAAAGATATGCAAACAGATATCCTTGAATCTATCCCCATCATCTAAATGGAGGTGGGACAGTGAATTTAATCTCGCTTCAGTCGTATTTGATCATGAGGATGCGGATTTGATTTACTTTCCGCTTTCAGATGAATTTGATAAGAAATGGGATTACTTAACTATCGAAAGTTCTTCACAACCGATTAATGATTATATTAATTCAATTTTCGGATTAGTGCCCGGACAAAAAATCTTTACATCTACTGAGGATTCCGGGCTAACACTCTTTGCAGCCTGGTGGCCCTGGGGCGATGAAAGCAAGATATCTTTGCGTGTTGGAATGTTACCGTTAAAGGGGCAGGTACTTGATCAAAACGAAATCAAAAAGCTTTTAACAGATTGGTTTAATATATAAGGGTCTGGTCTAGTTGTTTTCTTACGGAATGACGGTTTATAAATATACTGCAATTAGAATTAAAGATCCTCATCTGCTGAATTATGAGCAACGAAATCACTAGAAGAAAATTTTTAAAAGATGTTTTTTCTCATACTACGGTTTTTAGTTTGGGGAGTGCGGGATTGGGCTTAGCTCAAGGGTTCAGGTTCAAGAAAACTATTCAATGCAAGAATTGTGGTTCTGATAATATTGTTATAAAACCGTATCTTTCCGTTCTCATTTTCCCGGATGATACTCTATATTGTTATGATTGCGGAATAAATTTAAATACCTTTGATTTCGATTTGATTGACGGGGATTCCTGCCAGGGGTGTAAGAAAAAAATAACCGGCAAAAATAGATCTGACTCTCCTGTTTGCTGTCAGATTCCTTTTCCAAATCACAAGTATTTAAAAAAGACAAAAAAACCTTGTTTTTCAATAAAAGACATCAAGTTTTGATACCGGAGCCATAAATTTTAGAGATTTTGTATAGTGTTACGCTATACATGCACGTTGCCTTGCTTCTCAAGGCTAAGACTTGGCCTTAGCCTGAGAATTAGATATCAAGTAAAATAGGGCTCCGGTATCAAATTTTTTATTTTGGCAGAAAATGATTGACAAAACTTTAGCCGGAAAAAAGCAAGAATGCATCAAGAACATCAGGTTTATCAATCAAAGGGCTGAGGTTGAACCTGAAATTCTTGATCTCATTGAAGCGTATGCCGGCTTGAGATTGGAAGAGGATAATGAAGTTCTTTTCTATGGTAACAAAATAACCGGTAAAAACAGAGAGCTCAATGAATTCATTGATAAGAACAGGCACCTTGATCCCAGGGCACTGAACTTTTTAGCCTCTTATTTTCTTGAAATGAAGAAAAGGGGGCTTAAATGTATATTTAGCTCCTCCCATCTTTCCCATTTTCTTAAAATATCTACAAAAAAATTGAACTGGTTGGCCAGCGACAAAGAAGATCATTATATCTCTTTTTCCGAGAAAAAAAGAGGTGGGGGAATACGACAGATTTTCGCACCAAAGTCCACTTTAAAAGGGATCCAAAGACAAATTCTGGATTTTTTATTACAAAGCGTGCCGTTAAATTCCCATGCTGAAGGGTTCAGGAAAAAAAGATCTATTGTTACCAATGCCAAAAGACATATCGGCAAAAAAGTCGTTATAAAAATCGATGCAAAAAATTTTTTCCCCAGCATTACATTTGAAAGAGTATTGGGGATGTTTGTCTCGTTGGGTTATCCTCGTAAAGTTTCCCTGATGTTGGCAAAATTGACGACACATCAGGGAAGGTTGCCCACAGGCGCTCCAACAAGTCCTGCAATTTCCAACTTAATAAGTAGAAGACTGGACAAAAGACTTGCCGGGTTGGGAGAAAAAATGGGTTTTGATTATTCTCGCTATGCGGATGATATGACTATTTCGAGTAATAATAAAAATGCAAGCAGGATGATACCTTTTTTTAAGGAAATAATAAGAGAAGAGGGGTTTGAGAGCAATGAAGCAAAGCTGCGGATATTGAGGAGCGGAGGCCGGCAAAAAATAACCGGTATCGTGGTCAACCAAAAAGTGAATGTTGATAGAAAACAGATAAAAAAATTAAGAGCGACCATTTATAATTGCCGTCATAAAGACATAAAGCAAGAAATGATCAAGTGGGCCAAAAAGGAGAAAAATCTAAAAAATCCGTACGGATATACTTTAAAAGAATTTAGGGCTTCATTATTGGGGAAGATAAATTTTGTAAAATCGGTAAATGCAAAAGCAGGAAAAAAGCTTCTTAAACAACTTGATGAACTTTCGCTGAAAACATAGAGAAACAAAGGTTATGCAAAGCTCTTATACTTAATGATCAAGTTATAAACACATAGACAAATAAAGCAATGATCAAGAATTTCAGAAGAGGATGTTTAGCGCTGTTCATCATCTTCATTTCAATAAAATCCACTTTCGCTGATGTTGGAATAATCGTTGGCTTAAATTCAAGTTTGAAACAATTAACAAAGAATTTGAGGATAGCAAAGATTTCCCGGAAGGCCGGGCGACAATTTTATTCCGGCCGGATAAATGATGTCCAGGTAGTTCTTGTCAGGTCTCCCATGGGCAAAGTGAACAATGCCATAACCGCACAACTCCTTTTATCTCATTATTCTATCCAATCCGTAATATCCATAGCTCCCGCAGGGGCGTTAAGCAAAAAACTAAATATTGGTGACGGCATTATTGCAACAAAATTGTATCAACATGACTTTGGCACTGTCAAGCGCTACGGCTTTATCTGGAACAGAGTGCCGGATGGGACAAATTGGGATGTAACAGGCTACAATGAGGCCGATAAAAAGCTCAGGGAATCAGCTCTTCTTTATCCAACATACCAGCACGGAAATAAAATCCTAGAAGGAATTATGGTAACGGGAGATCAGTTTATATCTTCTCCTGACAAAAGTGATTGGCTTTTTAAAAAATTCAAGGCGATCGGTGTAGATATGGGAGCTGCAGCCATTGCTCAGGTCTGTTTCGCAAACCAGGTACCGTTTTGTATAATGAGAATCATTACGGATAAAGCTGGAATAACTTCCCGTACTGATTTTGAGAGATCTATCCCAGTGTATCGATCCGATATAAATATTTCTGAATTTGTGGCAAATTTTCTCGATCAAATAAAAAACAAAAGATAACCCGTGGATGCTTTGGGTTTTTATCCGGTCAAATGGTTCTGTTATGAAGAAGAATATAATAAACAGTCTGTTAGTGTTGGTTATTTTTTTAATCTCCGCCGGAGATAGTTTCGCCTTCGAAAAATACTACCTTCTGAAAAAAGGCAGTATTGCCGCGGATCAAGGCAGAATTGAGGACGCCCTTTCTCATTACCAGGAATATATTGAATCCCATCCAGCCACAAAAGGTGACTGTTCTTCTCAATACAATGAGAAAAAACAATATTACATAAAAAATCTGCTCACAGCTTATTCAAATTTACTCGATATATACAGACAAAACGGGGAGATTGATGAAATTGACAAATGGATCCAAAAATTAAAAGAGGTTTTTTTAAGAACTAATTTCGGATCCAAAAATATGTATAATCTTGCCGAAATTTACATTGATAACAATCTTTCAGAAGATGCAACCGTTCTTTTTAAGCGGATAATCAAAGAACAAAAAAATAATTATAAGCCCTACAACAACAAAGTTACTCTGAGGGCATATTCAAAGCTGTTAAATAGATATGAATCTCAAGGTGAAAATGAAAATGTAATACAACTGATTGACACATTAAAATCAAGCTACCCTGTGTCTGATTTTGACCTGAAAGATGAATACAGACTTGCTATGTTATATCTGAAGTACGGATCAGAGACCGATGGAGAAGAACTGCTGAAACAAATAATCGATGAAACCGCCTCTGAAATTAATTCTTCCAATGAAAACACGCTGGTAAAAACCTACTCTAAACTATTAAAGATTTACCAAAAGAGAAAAGATAAAGATGGTATTGATTTCCTGATCGAACAAATATCTCAAAAATACTTTATTGAGAGTCTTTCTCCCGGAAACCTGTATAAACTCGCTGTGACCTTTTTGAAATGTGGAAAAAAAGAAGAAGGCTCAAAACTTCTTGAGAAGATAAGTAATTATTATTCATATTTAATATATGGACGTAAGGCTCTATTCCTATTAGGCAGAACATCCCAGATCCATGAAGATTGGGATTCGGCGATAAAATATTTTTCAGAATACATAGAAAGATATCCGGATCCGCTCTTTTTTGCCCTCAAGGCATATTCAAGATTGATTGATTCTTACTGGTCAAGGGACGCAAATCTAGAATTGGCACAGGAGGAAACAAGAAAACTTGCTGACATCGTCAATGATATATCAGACTTCGAAACCCAGTTGAATCTTGCCAGGGACTTAAAATTCAAAGGGATGAATGAACTTGCGTCAGCCACTTTCGACCTCGGCTTATCTTCTGCTGAAAATTTTATTTCAGAAAATCAAGATACATACCAGGCCTTAAGGGCGTATTGGATCATAGAAAAATATGCCTATGCCCTGGAAAAATTTGATTGGGTTGAAGAGAACGCCAATAGTATTTTGGAGATTGTCGATCAATTAAAAAAAACGCCGGCGGAATCCAAGAATCTTGAAAAGATTGAATATATAAGATCACAGACATACCTATGGCTTGCAAAGGTATGTAGAAAGAAAAAAAACTACCTTGAATCAGAAAAATTTTTAAAAAAGTTTATTAAAAACTATCCGAACGATAAGGAGATTGATTATGTCATGTATGAATTGGGATGTGTTTATGAGGATGGAATGCAGCAAGAGAGAGCCATAGAGGCATATCGGAAAGTTGGAAACGGTATGTGGAAAAATAAAGCTGAAAACAGACTATCAGAGTTAGGCTTCTTCTAAGTAAATGTACAGACTAAGAATCAACTTCATTTTAATGCTATTATTGTCAATGATAATAATAGGATCGTTATCTTCAAATGGCTGTACATGGGAATGTAATGTAACTCTGGACGGTCCGGATAGTATAGAGGTCGGCCAGTTAATAACTTTGTCGGCTTTAGGTGCCCCGGAAGGTGGTTCCTATTCCTGGTCCAACACACCTAATCTTGTACCTTATGGTGCGACAGCGGTACTGAGAGGGTTTAATCCTCAATATTCGGAGCATATTTGGGTCACCGTTACATATACCAGCCCGAAAGGTAAAAAATGTTCCGACACAAAGGAAATATGGGTTTGTGATTGTCACATAGAAATAAACGGTCCTACCGATGTTAAGGTTGGCGATACGATTACTTTAATCGTTACAGGAGAAATATTGGGTGAAAATTATGAGTGGTCTGTTGTCCCCGGATTGGTGCCGAACGGCTCAACTGCCCGGTTTACAGGTCAGACGCCGGGTGATGCAGACATTCAGTTTACCTATACAAATCCTGACGGTAAAACATGTTATGACATCCATACCATTACTGTAAAACAAGAATGTTCAGTGACCCTGTCAGGCCCCTCAGTAGTGGGGATTGGTAACGATATTACACTTACTGCATGTGGCAATCCACCAGGTGGGAGATATATCTGGAAGGAGATACCGGGTTTAGTTCCGAGTATAGACTCAGCCCTATTTTTTGGGAAAAGCCCTGGAAATACAACCATTGAAGTCAGCTATATTCCTCCCGGCAGTGATGAGCCGTGTACGGCTATCCACGATGTTACTGTTTTCGGCGTGGATTTAATAGAGGCTTCTTGTGTTAAATCAGGATCAACAGTGAGCAGGGAAGATTTAATCATCTTTACCACTCCCGCCGGGTTTGAGGATTTAGTTACAGTACGTCCCCTTACCTTCAGTACGTTATTCCAGACTGAAGAGGCAACAATAACAGCCTATAGTGGAACGAGTATGGACTCGGATGAGAAATCAACAACGATTACGGTTGTCAACAGTGATTTAAAAAATAGTATAGGTCTTTCTTTTGAAATACCTAATTATTTTAATCAGGTATTGAGTACAATAGGTCTTGGAGACAAAACAGAACTTTCTGTTGGAAGTAGTTTTAAAAAATGGAAGGAATGTTGTAATTTTGGTGTCGGATCATTAGTGAGCGGGGAGATAACCGGTAATCTGTCTATAGGCGCAGAATCTTTTACCATCATAGGTATTCCTTTGCCGTCCAGAGTTAAAAAATGGGTTTCAGCGGATCTGCTGAATGTTTCGCTTTCAGGAGAAGGAAGTATGGCGATAGATGGGAGCTACAATGCCTGTGAAGACAAAACGCAGTGGAGCGGAGGAGGCAATCTTACCGTCGCGGTTAAGCTGGGAGGTGAGCTGAAATTAATACTATCCCATGTTATTATAATAAAACAAGAAATAAAGGGATGTACAAGTATATCTGAAAATTTTACAGCAGAACTAACAAAGTTAAATGTTAGTAATAATTGGAGTGGACTGACAGGAATGATTGCTGGTACTATTGAAATTTATAGAAGAACATTTATAAGCTTTAAAACAAAAAAAACTTATTTTGAGAAGGGAAATATTTTACCGGTAACAATTTCGCTTCCCTCTTTGAAGGAAGAATGAATATTTGGAGGAACTCTATGAAAATAAAAAATATAATAAATAGCAATGGTGCAATAATATATATTTTTTGTTCAATTATTTTTTTTAACATAGGACTTAGTTATGCTGAAGAAGAAAAATACCCTGTGAGGGTAGAGGTTGTAGAAAAAAACCAGGCAAAATATGATACTCCGGAAAATACCTTTGCGGCTATCTGTTCTGCTTTAATAAAAAAAGATTTTGAATGGGCTAATGAAACGCTTACTGAAGAATCAGCAGAAGAATACAAGAGACTCCATGAAGAGGCTGGAATTGATTCTAATAAAATGTTTGAATTGGGAAACGGCATAATAGATACATTCATAATTGCTAAAAAAGAACATAAAGATGGTATTTTATTAGTTATCAAGGATTACTACAAAGATGGAACTATTATCAAATCTCCAATAACCTTTGTAGTTGAAAACGGTAAATGGAAACAAACCAATAAATTTAAGGATGATGAAGAATTGTGGAATTATACAGACAATTTTCCACCACTCTTTGACGGCAAGGGGCAAAGACCGGCAGATGTCAACACCTTTCTTGCCTATGCCAATCCCACCCAGATAGAAACGGAGCTTCCCGTGGGTACCAGTAAATTTTCCCTTCATATTTTTTACGGAGAGACCATTGATCCGGCCACCTTTAAAGCGGAACTGAACAACCAGGATATAAGCTCTCAATTTGATCCAAAACCCGTAGGTGATCAGACTGTGGAACTGGGCTTGAAAAAAGGGCGGAATGTTTTGACCTTGTCCATCGAAGGAGAAAGAGAAGACAAAAAGAAATCTAAAGATAAAGACAGGTTGGTCTTTATTGTTCCGTAAAAAACAGCCTTGTCCTATAGGCGTACCAAAGCCTTTTATTTTAACGAAAACACAGCACTTTTTGTGAGATGATGTCTGCTATGATCTTGAAATTTTCTCCTTGAGCGTCATAAACCTGCACAACATCTTTATAACTGCTGTACGATGGAATAAGTTCCGTTAAAATATTCGGCAACCGATTTAATTCCTTTAGATTATAATAAACATCTTTTTCACCGGGAAAAATAGCCACATAAAAAATTTTTGTTTCAACCAAATCATTGAAGAAATGAGTTCCAAAAGAAAGTTCCGGCATCAAATCACCGCTCACATAGGCAATTTCCCCTAAAACAGTGATCTGATTGATTTCCGAAAAACTAACCGGCACGCCCAATGAAGGTGTCGTAGATCCCCACCTCCCAGGACCCAACAACATGGTGGGAAGTTCTTCTTTATTTACAATCTGCCGGTTTAATTTTCCTATAAGTCGGGCCACATCATATTTTTTGGACAACGGCATTTGAATATACTGTTGAGGATCAACATAAATAATTCTACGAATAGGCTGAGAAATACTTCCACCGAAAAAATTTCCTTCAAACTCAAAAAGAATTCTATTTTTTTCCACATTTTCGGGGAATTTTACCTTCTTTCCCAATCCTATTGTCTGAAGTGGTCTACATTGTAACAGATTAATATGGAACTGCCCCTCTTTGGTAAAATTTACCGTAAATTCCGTATCGACGGGATAGCTGTAAATCGTTTCCAGTTTTTTCAGAAGCTTGTCCATTATCTCGGCAAAAGAGGTGGTGGATAACAACTTGTCAAATGTAACAATCCATGCTTCTTTGCCTTTGATGCCGAGCTCACGCATTTTTCTGTTCGTCTCATGATCCTTTATGCCGATATAATCCATTTTGATACCGGGTTCTGCGCTCATCAATTCCGTAATTGAAACGGTTTCCAGCCTATTTTCTTTTATATTGAGCACATCCACATCGTGTTGCGAAAATCTTCTCGTATCTTCTATACCGCCGTGCGGTTTACGCGAGGGAGCGTCCAGGGCAACCATACGCGGATAATCACCTTCAACACGGTTAACGGCGCGTGTTCCAAGGCCTAAAACCAATCTCAGCATACCGGCCTTTGGATCCATGTCCTTTTTCCAAATAAAGGTGTTTTGAGAGACGCCGACTCCGGCAGCATCCGGAAAGAAATAATAATTACGGTGTAATCCTGAAACCCTTTGAATCAATAGGGCCATTTGTTCATCAGCTTGTCCAAGCCCTCTTTGCAAGCGATAGGTTAAAGCATCTTCATTCATTGTGCTGGCATAAATTTTCCGGATTGAATCTTCCAACTGCGCATAACGCTGTTCCGGAGGACCCTGATTGACTAAAAAAATTGTCTTATATTTGCCGGCAAAAGCATCTCCGAATGAATCTTCCAGCAAGCTGCTGGAACGAACAATAATGGGAGATTGACCAAAATATTCTATTAATTGTAAAAGCTGCTCTTTAATTTCATCCGGGAAAATTCCTTTTTCCATTTTGTCTTTCAGAATGCCGGCTGCCTCAAAATAGCCTTCTTTGGTCTTCTGCTTCATACGCAGTTTCCATAAGCCGTTTTGTATTAAATAAGTATAATAGACATCTGCGCCGACATAGAAGGAATCATGAGGTTCCAACAGCTTTTGCCAATCAATATTTTGATCTTTCATCAAAATTTTTCTGGCAAGAAGCATTCCGGCCGCTTTGCCGCCGATAAATCCGGTGCCGATCAACCTTCGATAAATATTTAATAAATCTTCAAGCGAAAAATTTTCTTTGACCAGCGCCAACATTTTCGGATCACGGGTAATCATTATCCGGCATAACTGGTCAACTATCTTTTGACGCTTTTCCGGATCGGATTGATCCGAAAGTAAGTCTTCCGCCTCTAAAAATAGACGATTCCAATAATCTAGATTTCTTTTGGATTGTTTGGATTGTTTTTCAAATAAGGGATAAAACAGCTTTGTCGTATCCAAGCTGCTGGCAATCGGAGTAAAACGTTGTCCTTCCTTTACATGCGGCAAAAACATCGTAGGCGAGTATCGTTGCCATACTTTTAAGGGGTGAACGTTGAAACCGTCTTTATAGTTGTGAACATCTATTAGAACTTGGGTAATATCCCGGATACGGGCAACGGTTTGAAAGGAATGCCGATCTCTGATAATCGAAAAATATGCCACGGTCTCCAATTCAAAAAGATAAGGACAGGTGATCAAAAAGAAATTTCCAATCATCAAATCGTTTGCCCAGGCAGATAACAAATCCGATAGACAATCAAAAACATAATACACACCCTCACCTTCCCGAGTCACAATTTGGTGCACCTGGGTCGAAAAGGATTCAAAACCACTTTGGGCATCTAAATAATAAATGATAACATTATGTTGTTTTTCGATTAACGGTGCATGATCAGCAAACCGCATATAGACTACTTTATGGTTATCTTCCAGCGCCTTGCCGACATAAAAATCAACAAGATATTTATAATCTGCAATATCATCCACCCGCCAGACAACATTATCACCGACCCGCAAATCATCGATGATCTCATCCAACCCTTTCAAACCGGTACTGACACGAGCCGCTGATTTCATATAGGTCCTCCATAATTATTGCTGTTTATAAGCTCCTTGGTTCTCAGGGGCTATACGTCTTTCCATCTGAGTGAAAGATGCAGATACGTTGTTTAAATTTTTTCCAATATCGCCGTCTATCGTAGTTTTGATTGCCTGTCTGCGTGCAAAAAAATCGAATACAGGCACGCAGACAGGACATATACATATATGGTTAAACTAACCCTTGGTCCATCATGGCGTCAACCACCTTGACAAAACCGGCAATATTCGCGCCTACTACATAGTTGCCCGGTTTGCCGTATTGTTCGGCGGTATCCAAACTGGTTTTGTGAATACTTTGCATGATCATCCGCAAACGGTTATCCACTTCTTCACGCGTCCATGAAAGACGCATACTGTTTTGAGTCATTTCCAGGCCGGATACCGAAACACCGCCTGCATTGGCCGCTTTGCCCGGTCCATAAAGGATACCTTTATCAATAAAAATATCGACACCCTCCGGAACAGTCGGCATATTCGCTCCTTCAGAAACCACCTTAATCCCATTATCAACCAGATTTTGGGCATCCTTGGCATTGACTTCGTTCTGGGTGGCGCTGGGAAATGCGCAATCGGCTTTATGCCTCCAAAGAGGGTTGTAATCCAGTGCCGGATCAACCGGAGTATAAACGGCTGTCGGATACTTGTCCGCATATTCTTTGATACGACCCCTTTTGATGGTTTTCAGCGTCTTTACAAACTCCAGTTTTTCTCTGTCAATTCCGCTTTCGTCGTAGATATATCCGGAGGAATCGGAAAGGCTCAATACTTTGGCTTTCATATCCAGCAGTTTTTCCACAGTATACTGAGCAACGTTTCCTGAACCTGAAACCAAGCAAGTCGCGCCTTCCAGGCTTTTATTTTTTGTAGCCAGCATTTCAGCCGCAAAGTAGACGCACCCATAACCGGTGGCTTCCGGACGAATAAGACTCCCACCCCAGTTGAGGCTTTTGCCGGTTAAAACACCGGTAAATTCATTACGCAATTTTTTGTACATTCCAAACAGATAGCCGATCTCGCGACCGCCTACACCGATATCGCCCGCCGGCACGTCGGTATTGGGACCGATATAGCGAAAGAGTTCGCACATAAAACTTTGGCAAAAGCGCATGACTTCATTATCTGATTTACCTTTGGGATCAAAGTCCGATCCTCCTTTTCCACCGCCCATCGGCAGAGTGGTCAGAGCATTTTTAAAAACCTGTTCAAATGCTAAAAACTTGAGAATTCCCAGATTAACGGATGGATGAAATCGCAGTCCGCCTTTATAAGGCCCAATTGCGCTGCTCATTTCAATACGGAATCCCCGGTTGACTTGAATCGTACCCTGATCGTCCAGCCAAGGTACCCTGAATAAGATTACACGTTCCGGTTCGACGAGTCTTTCCAATATCTTGGCATTACCGTATTCCGGATTTCGATCCAGAACCGGTTTGACGGACTCCATCACTTCTCCGACTGCTTGATGAAATTCTTTTTCTGTTGGATCTTTGCTCTTTACAATTTGAATAATGTCAGACATTTCGTTTTCTCCTTCTAAAATAATAAATTTACCCGCTCCTTAGTTTCGGCCAAAATGTTATAGCAAATTAAATGCCAAAAAAATAATATCTCAACTGTATAACCGTATAACAAACTAATTTATTTATATTATATTGAAAATCTATTTTAGAAGGCGATAAATAAATAAAAATAAATCCTACAATCCGGTGTTTTTTTTCATTTTTCCCACCTCAATGTAGGATAAATCTTATAGGCCCCTCCCGATACCCGCCTTTATCAACAGGCTTTTTCCTCCTTCACGACTTCAAACCGGCCGGTTGCTTGAATCGGTTGAAGCATAGGCCTGAGATTGATATACCATAGATGCGCCGATAAACCGGGTAAACAAAGGATGCGGTTTTTTGGGTTTTGATTTAAATTCAGGATGAAATTGGCAACCCAAAAACCAGGGATGATCAGCCAATTCAATGATCTCAATCAATCGTCCGTCAGGTGAAGCCCCGGAAATACGCATTCCATTTTGAACCAGAATATTTTTGAATTTATTATTGAGTTCATATCGATGCCGATGTCTTTCGGTGATCAATTTTTCTCCATAAGCATCAAATGCGATGGTATCATCTTCCAATACGCAAGGGTACGCGCCCAATCGCATGGTCCCGCCTTTGTCTTTAATTTTCTGTTGCTCGGGAAGAAAATCAACCACCGGGTATAAAGTTTCCAAATCAAATTCAGAACTATTGGCTTGTTTCAGGTTACAAATGTTTCTAGCATATTCTATGACAGCCATCTGCATGCCGAGGCAGATACCGAAAAAGGGAATACCGTTAATACGAGCGTAAGTGACCGTCCGAATCATCCCCTCGATACCTCTTTTCCCAAATCCTCCCGGAATCAATATCCCCCCGACGCCTTCAAATTCCTTTTTTATGCCTTCATGTTCGATTTTTTCAGAATCAATAAATCGAAGCTTGACTTGACAATCATTGGGTATTCCGCCATGAATCAATGCCTCATTTAAGCTCTTGTATGAATCGGTCCAATCCACATATTTGCCGACGATGGCGATAGTGACTTGATTCAAAGGATTTTTAAGCTTATGAATTATTTGCTCCCATTCTTCCAACCGGGGAGGATTAGTAGCTAAATTCAAAATATCAATAATCTTTTGATCAACTCCTTCCTTATTGAAGTTGAGAGGAACTTCATAAATAATTTCCACATCTTTAGCGGTAAAAACGGCCCCCACCTCAACATTGCAAAAAAGCGATATTTTTGCCTTGATATCATCAGAGAGAAAATCTTCCGTACGGCAAAGCAGTATATCCGGTTGAATACCGATTTCCCGTAAGGCCTTTACACTGTGCTGAGTAGGTTTTGTTTTTACCTCACCGGCGGTTTTAATATAAGGAACCCACGTCAGATGGATAAAAATTGCGTTTTCCTTTTTGACTTCGTTTCGAAACTGTCTAATGGCCTCTAAAAAAGGAAGACTCTCGATATCGCCGACCGTCCCGCCGACTTCGACGATGGCCACATCAAAACCCTCGGCAGCCGTTCGGATGTAACTTTTTATCTCATCCGTAATGTGAGGAATGACCTGGACGGTCCCCCCTAGGTATTCCCCTCTTCTTTCCTTTGAGATAACCGAAAAATAAACCTGACCCGTCGTCAAATTATTTTCCCTACTCATAAGGGTGGAAGTGAAACGTTCGTAATGCCCAAGGTCCAAATCCGTTTCCGCCCCGTCATCCGTGACGAAAACCTCTCCATGTTGAAACGGATTCATCGTACCCGGATCAACATTTATATAAGGATCTAGTTTTTGATGCGTCACTTTCAAGCCTCGACATTCAAGGAGCAAACCAATGGAAGCGGCTGCCAGACCCTTACCAAGAGATGAAAGAACACCTCCTGTAATAAAAATAAATTTCATTTTTTATACCCATACTTTGTTTATTATGCTTCAATTTAATACTTTTGTATTTTCGACAAAAAAATACCGCTGCATCAACCCATACCCATTAACTAATTCAATTGAATTAACAATTTATGGTAAAATTTGCAATAGCGGTTTGCAATCAAACCTAATAAACATGATTTGAGTTTTTATAGAGATTCCTCCAACCACAAAAAGACAGAATCTTTTCAGGCTATTAAAAAAAATACTTCCTAATCTTTATGAAAGAAGTTATCATGCAAAGTGTAAAACAATGAACCAAGTCTTTTCCTTAATATATTAAAATCCAAAGCAGGATCGCAATGAATCAAATTCAATATATTTCCGACGAAAACAACAACCAAACATAACAGGGGGTATCCTATTGGAGCTAAAAGGAAAAGGCAAGGATATCATCTGGAAGGGACTTAATGTAAAGAATTATATTGATGAGGAAAGATCATCATGGAATGGATAAATGAATTACGTGGAAAAACGGTAGGCCTTGATACCGCACCGCTGATTTACTTTATTGAAGAAAATCCCGCGCGTACATCGAGACGGTAAAACTTTTCTTTGAAGCAATGGACAGAGGAGACTTTTGGGTTGTCACTTCAACAGTGACCTTACTTGAAGTGCTGGTGCATCCTTTACGCAGCAATAACAGAGAACCTGCAACGGAATACCGGGACATCCTATCCCTTATCACATTTGCAATTCATTATAAACCAATAATACAATGGACGTCCCCTAAAATTCCCTTGGCATTTACCTACTTTCCATAGGCTATGGAATAACCACCATTATCTTGAAAGAAAACACATTATTGGTCAAAGGTGTTAACGGATTATTACCGCTATCGAGTAACCCGTATTCCACCTGAAATTCATGAATCCCTTCAGCTGCCGATACAGAAACCTGGATGGTATAAGATATCCAAAGTTCAGTAGCAGACGTCCATCCAATACCTGTTCTGGTGTAGGTTATACCTGTTGGCAAATCGGTGACGGACTCAGTAAAATAGGCCACCTCGCTGAGGAGTTCCTCCGCGCCTGTTATCGAGCGCGTGTCACTAATGGAACTGCCTTTACTGATTTCATAATCCGCGCCTTCATCCAAAAGCACGGTGATGGTGTGCGAGTGAGATAAATTATCCGTATTCATGGCTGTCGCGGTAATGGTATTTGATCCTGAAACAAGGGGCACTCCGGCAGCCACAAAGTTTCCTTCAGCAATGATCGCACTGATGCCGTTTACCGTAACCACTGCAGCGCTGTCGTTGATCGTACCGGAAACATCGATGGGAGAACTTTCTATAGTAGCGCCATCAGCCGGTGATGTAATGACGAGTGTGGGGGCTGAAAGGAGCGCCGGTATGGTGGCTGCCGATTTCATATGAACCAGATAGGCTTCACTGTTAAAGATATTGAATTGTACACCCGATGGAAAACCGCTGTCATTAACCGTCGTTTCAAATGCACCGGTTGACTTGTTAAACCGCTGGATACTGACGGCCTCGATTCCGCTGCCGATATCGCTGAGCAGATCATATGAAGAATAGCCATTGGGCATGCAGGAGATCGATACAATATTAAACCCTTCGGAGAGTGAAACAGGATTAATGCTGACAGGGCCCGTGATAGAGACGGTTTTATCCGCATTCATGTAAACGATATATCCTTCGCCATCCGTGATAGTGAATTCATCACCACTTGCCGCTCCGTTTTCATAATAGGTCGTTTCGTATATACCTGTTGCAGTGTTATATCTCTGGATGCTTACGATTTCCGTTTCATCGCCTAATTCGTTTAAAAGATCGTAAGACGTATATCCTGTGGGGACACTCACCGGATAGCCGACAATATTTATCCCTTTTGTCAGATGGACATCCGGCGCCATCGGGTCTGTACCGCCATCAAATTCTCCCTGGTTGGTAATGCCGTCAAAATCCATATCTTCAAGATTGTCCGGAATTCCGTCTCCGTCGGAATCAGCAGAAAGTGGATTGGTTCCTAAGGTATTGATTTCATAATCATCGGTAATTCCGTCATTATCATCATCATCGTCACAGGCATCACCCCACTGGTCACCGTCGGTATTGATCTGATCGGAATTGGGAATATCCGGGCAATTATCAGAGAGATCTGGGACTCCATCGCCATCGGTGTCTGTTTCCAGCATGGATGTGTAGATAGCCAGTATGGAAACGGCTGTGTCATATGCATTATTATTCCAACTGCCGTTTGATTCCTGTTGGGACAGCAGATAGGCAAGGGTATTCTGCACCTCCGTGGCTGAAAGCTCTACATTGGCGATGGCCGTGTAAACCAGGGCTGTTTCATAAATGGTACTGGTTCCTTCAGAGCCAAATCCATTATCTGCATTTTGCTGCGTTTTGAGCCAGGCAATGCCGTTGCCAATAACGGATTCCAGATCAAAGCTTTCCGCGGATGTTTCCAGGGCCATAAGAACCCTAGCTGTCAAGTAAATATTGCTGTCCGACCCTTTGCTCAGTCCCCATCCACCATCAATATTTTGGGCTGCTATAAGATAAGCAACTGGATTTACAAGGGCAGATGAATCATATCCACCTGATGTGAGTGATATCTGTAAGGAATAGGTGCTTGTTGCGTTGCCGTATATTTGAATTCGTCTTATACCGGGTTCAATCGTAATTCCCTCTGCGTTTAGGTATGTGGACGATGCGATGGGGCCCCATGTATAATACGTCGATGAATCATTTGGAAAAAGAATGAAGTTAATGCTGCCGGATATATCTGAAACAAGTATTTGGAAGTTTGAAGCATCTGCCGGATAATCAAGAGAAAATTCCTGGGTTTCACCGGCAGTTATGGTTTTATTAAGGATAAGCAAACCCTTTGGAACGGACGTAAAGCTCATCGCATTTAGTGCCAGTGATGTATCAAGGCAGTTAGTGGAATAGCCTTCTGCCGGCCCCCATCCGCCTTCAGGATAATTGGGGGTAGTATTGTCAGTTTCACCTGGATTCTGTCCAGCCAATAACTCATCTATCAGTGAAGTAACATCAGATCCTTCCTGAGCGAGTACAGCTATCTTTCTGGCCAGATAATCATTATTTGGCGTTGTGGTATTGTTTAGAAAACTGATTGCATTGTTATATTTATCGCCTAACGAGGAGACCTTTTTTAAAATATCAGCTACAACCGTAGTATCTCTGAGTTCAGTATTTTCGGAATTCCCCCAGCTGCCGGATGGATTCTGATTTGACATCAGCCATGAAATGCCGTTATTTATTTCCTCCATTTGGGCAGATGCCGTGAACGGCGAAAATGACAGGAGGATTGAAAAAAATAGGACAGCGGTGATGCTTATAGCCCTGGAATGTGCTGTTCTATCTGATATGTTATTTTTCATGTTTTTTGTCTCTCGTCCTGATTAGAATTTATGAATAATTGTTAATTATTTTATTATTTATAAAATCGTAGGTTGGGTTGAGTGAAACGAAACCCAACAAATCCTTATTCCTTTCCAACCGTTTTATCAAAAATTACATCCCGTCCAGCACCTCAATTCGCATCATATTTACCGTCACGAACATATCGGTGAAAACTCGAATATTCCTAATCCGTTGGCACTTTTAACAAGCCATGTTTTACAGGATTATAATGGATATACTCCACATGTTTGATATAATCCTCATCATCCCGAATAAGGTGTTCCCAAAATCGACGTTGCCAGACAGACTGTTTTTTTCGCTTTCTTGATTCCCAAGGTGTATGTTTAAATTTTAATCACACTTTCTTGTGAAATAGCTTTTTACAAGTCGCCACAATTTTGAAAAATCCCGATCACCCTCGGGTAATGTCCATATGAAATGCAAATGGTCCGTCAGTAGCACAAAAGCGTCGATCTCAAAGGGATGTTGTTCCATTACCCGTTTAAATGCATCCCGTAGTAGTTTTACATTTTTAGGTCGTGTTAGAATTTTTGACCTTTTTAAAGAAGCAACCGTGAAAAAATACGTATCTCCTTTTGTTAGTGCCTGGTGGTATCGCATTTCGTATTATTCAATTCGCCATACGTGCCAGCCTTAGCCATTCGTAGGTTGTGTTGAACAGAGTCAAACTCAACAAAACCGGTTAATTATTGGGAATAAATCAAATTACTTCGTACTTGGATTCTTCTCGTAAAACCAGTTTAAGTTATCACTCAAAGCCCATCACCAATCAATGGTTGTTGGGTTGAGCTCGGTTCCATGTTCGCAATCATCGTTTTCACTAGACATCATATGCCGATGAATGATCCCGAGTGTGCGATTAACTCGCTTAACCCAACCTACGCCGCTCCGCCGCTCCGTAGCCATATTGTCAAGAATGAACATCTGATTCTTTCCCATTTATAGATAAATCAATTAGCAATTCCCCAAACGCTACTTTCATTACTTTTAAAAAAAGTAAACCTTTCACCATCAAGATTCACTTTAACCTCCCATCCCTCCTCCCTTTTCTTTATTGAATCGATTCTCAGTGAAGATTCGGCCAGTTTGACAATATAAGGCCGTCCTAGTATTTTGGGTATAGGTATCACGGAAGGGTCGGAGGATATCAAACCGGTTTCTTTCTTTTTCTCAGTACCTATCGTTTCACCGACAGACGTCGTTAAATCTATTTCAAAAAAGCGTATGCTGAATCCTTCAACATAAGCAAGCGCAACAATCTTGCCTGATATCTCATCTGAAAAAATAAATCCTTTGGGAAATTGTTGCGGTGAAATTATTTTAACGGACTTTTCCCAGACGCGGTAAGTCTGATTGCTTTTTATACTCATTACATCTAAAAAAAGTGTCATATCGAATATATGCTTTTTATCCCTATCAGGCGTATCTTCAAGTGATTTAATTATTCGTTTTAGACTTAAGATTCTTTCCTTACTTATTTTTTTAGTAGTATATTCTTCAATCATGTTTTTGCCTTGTACGTCTGAGGAAGAAAAACCAGAATCAATAAGTATGATAAAATGAACATAACAGATTATGAAAGATAAAAATAAAAGCAATTTGAATGTACGCATATCCAAATTCTCCATTATGGGATAATAAATGTTGTTTCTATTACAGCAGGGTTATTTTTCTTGACGAACCAAGCTGAGGTCCCCATGTATGTGCCAGCAGTCGCAAAGCCGTCCAAAGAGTTGTTCTCCCATGAGGCTTGATCGGCAAAAGGTCCTGTACCGTATGACGGGTCATAGTAGTTACCACCCCAAAGAACTATGAAATGATTGTAGAAGGCATCTGGCGGATCAGGGTTGCCTTGACCAGGGGCTCCAGACTGATCGTTTGCATCTGTGTACATCACGTAAACATACGGCGCAGTTCCGGGGGATACACCAGTTCCGATAAATATCCAATTTTTTACAAGAAATAGGTCGGTCATTGGGCTTGTTTTTTCTACAATCGTTATTTTATTTGACCCCGTGATGCGTTGTACTTTCAGACAATCGATAAAAAACTCAGCCCAAGAGCCGCACTGCCCGTTGCCATCTTTCAATAAATCTGCGGTATTGGTCGCCGTTGCCGATTGAGGCAGCCAATATTTCAATTGGGTTCCGTCTATTCGTTTTACGATACGGTCTGAGAATTCGGCCCATATCCCAGTGACGACATCGCTACTTGGAGTACCGTCTTTTCCGCGTGCTTTGTCACAGCCGATATGAACAACTGTATGAAAAACGGTAACCGACGGATCAGGATCATTGAGGGTAACATAAACCTGGTGTTTTGTCGTTCCAACCTCAAGAAAATTCGCAGCTGAATTTGGTGCAACATACCAAACGAGATCCAAAGTGCTGGTTACTGTCGAATCGAAGATATCGATTTTATTGACAAAGGCATCGGCAGCCTCAACGCTAATTATAGTCAGCTCATTTCCTGACAGGTTCGCTGTGGTCTCTGGAATATCCAGGCTACTGTTGCCGTCCCCTTTAATTTTTACCGAACCGGTAAACGCCGACGGCGGGTCAACGATCATCTTGACCGAGACTTTCATTCTGGTATTCCGTGTAAAACAAACAGGGTATTTGTTATCACCGGAATCGTCGTTATCCCCGTCAAGCGGCGAAGAATTGTCTTCCCAATGCGGGTTAGTCAGTGGGTTATTGGTGTAGTTGCCGCTTCCATCATCTTTGGCGATAGGATGATAATTTGTGCCACCGAACCATACTGCCTTAAGTTGGACCTGAACGACTGTCACCTTAACCTGGAAATGATCCGTGCTTCCAGAGGAGGGCAGGACCCTGACCACGATCTCCCCAGGCGTATCCTTCTTTATTTGAGCTGAAAGTTTTCCAGATGTTCCATCCAGATTCAGAGAGCCTGATACCTTCTCAATTATCCAATCTGAAGGTAAGTCGCTCTCTGAAACGCTGGGATTCGTTTCAACAGTTATATTGACAGTGCCGGTATCTTTTCTGTACACATAAAGCGTCTTAAGATTAGCTTCAATGGTTTTATCACCATCTTCAACAAAATTAGCGGCATCGTCGCTATCTCCCGCTTTAATGGAGACTACTCCCACAACAACCTCCACTTCATATTGGACTTCTCCAGATTCCAAACTCCCATTATTATCAACATCTGTTCCAGCCTTAACAACAAACTTCCTATCCGGATTTTCTGCGGTGGGCGCCAGGGTTATGTCAATATTGCCCATCTCAAATGTGCCACTTAAATTTGTTGCCGCGTCTCCCGTGACCGTCCATAATACATGCTTTCTAAACTTCGGTTTATCATTATCTATATCAGGATCTAATGTAATCACAGTACTCCCTAATGTATTCTCAATGATCCACAGTTTGTAAGAAGGGGTCGATTCGTTCACGGTGACAGAGACGGACGAGTTGTTCTTATCGGATACTTTAAGCTCATCAAATTCGATGAAGTGTACGTTCAGCTTGTGCGTAACTTCACTGCTTCCGAGGGATCCATTGTCGTCTTGGTCTACTCCTGCTTTTACAACAAAATTGTTATTTCCTAAAATGTTGGATTCGTCGATCGTGACATTGACCATAGCACTCGATCCGAAATCTCCATTGCTCGGGATAGCGTCATTGCCGTCGATTTCCCAGTAGACGCGTGCACGCTCAGCAGCAGTATCCGGATTTATGGTCGCAGTGATCTCAAGGTTCGCTTCGTGCGCAGATGTTTCACCGACATAAAGATCAGGCACCGTGCTTATATCCGTTGCGGTTTCCGTGTTTGCCGGATGATTTTTATCGCGGACCTCAATTTGCTCCAACCCGACAACCACAACCTTAATCTCAAAAGACTTTGAATAACCGGCGCATGGCATCATCTCAACAATCAGCTCACCAACTATATCTTTCTTAACAGTCGCAGAAAGTTTTCCGGTCGAAGCAAGCGTCAATGATCCAGATCCGGCTCTCTTCCTAATATTGTCCCAACTTGCCGGCAGTTCGGCTACCGAAACTGATGGATCTGTCTCAACGGTTATATCTACAACCCCGGTATCACTTCTTGCCACATAAATCGTGTTTGTGCCCGTGACGGACGAGCTTGGATCTACGTCTTCCTTCTCATTCGAGCCGTCTTCTGCTTTGATGCTCTTAACGTCAATGACCTTCAAACATTTCTTGGCATCGGTGGAACCGTAGGTATTTGTTACCTCCACCTTACTCGCCAGATCTCCCCCAACTGTTCCCTTGAATTCCGTACTGGCTGCATTGTCTGGAGTATAGGTTCCGTCTCCGCTTCCAAAAAGGCATCCCATGCTCCAGGATTTTTCCCATTTATAAGTTGCTGATGGTGGTGCACTAGGCGTAAATTTGGTTTCCAGTGTGATGGTGTCACAATCTGCGATACATTTTTCACCATCAGGAGTGTCTATCTCAACCTCAAATACAACAAATTTCCTTTCCGGATTATTGTCCGCACCGGCATAGAAACTGTAGTCACCTGCGGAATAGGGGTAGGCCCACCAGTGCGGCCTGAAAATCCGTCTATCGGGTGTCGGTGATGTGCTACCATCCTCGTAGGTTAATGTGTATTCAACCTCGAACCAAAGCTGTGGCGAGTTATACGGGAAATATTCATAGTCCTTATCTGGCCTGCTGATAAATGCTGTAATACCTGTTATTTTCTTGAGGCTAAAAAACCAAGCTGTCCAGGTATCTACCGTGGCGCCCCCCGCATGACCACCGGAAATGATATATCCTGCAGCGCCTGTCGCGGGATTCATGTCAATGTAGCCGGTCCCGGTCCACTCCAAATAGGTAATACTGTCTCGCGGCACCGTCACTTCATGCCCATTAAGAACAGCATTGTATATGGCGTGCTCTACAGACGAGGAAAGATTAAGCGAGCTGTAAATCGTTCCGATGTTGCCGCTGTTAAACACGAAAATCGGTATTCCCGCATCACTTGAAAGCTCAAGGATTTTAATTGTGGAAACCGCTTCTTCATTATACATGTCTTCAAATATTCTGTTCTCTGATATCGAACCATCAGCGCCACTAAGCACCATGAACTTCTTATTTTTGCTATCATCACCGTTTACCGCAAAAGGCCCCACAATACAGCGATCAGCATCAACTACGAGACCTTTTGGTTCGAAGGTGTTCGGGGTACCAAAAGAAAATGTTACCAGGATAGTATCTTCAACAATTGCCTCTGAAACGTCCTTGGTAACGACCATCTGCATGGTCTTAGCCACCTCTTCATCGTACTGTTCTATCCGGCTCAAATAACCCATAGCCGTTTGCCAGAGCCTACCACCGTACCAATCATCAGTTGTGGGTGTGCCTGCGGTAGAGATAGGCTCAAAAATGTCGGAACTAATTCGTCCGGTATCAACACCCACCGCCTGATAGGTTCCGGCAATGATCGAATTGCTGACCACCGGCATCTCATTTGTTTCACCACCGGGAGTCGTAAAGTGCATATCAGAGCTGTGAGTGACCCCCATTCCGATGCTGCCTATTCCGACGGCCATGTCAGTTCCATCAATCTTCAGTACCGGCTTTAAATTGACCAGATATGGTGGGGTATCATAAAGGTCACCATATGAGTCAATCACATCCTGGTCGGCTTGGGTGGCGGCAATATAGGATATCGTTATTCGTTTTCCTGCAATCTCGGGAAGGTTGGCGATGTAATCGATAAATGTGGTACCACCGTTGTAAAGGTGAAAGCGCATTTTGTAGCGTTTATTGTCCGGTATTTCGGCAAAATCATCGTCGATGGTAAGGATTTCAAACGGAAGTGATCCGGGAATAAATCCTAGATCTTCGGTCAGGATCTCCCGTGTTCTTACAATGTCTTCATAGGCCATTTCAGGATAATTGATGGTCAGATAGTCCTGTATTTGCTGCATCATAAGCTCCACCGGGCTGGGCTCATGAAAATTCGTGATATAATCATCAATAAAGGCCTCCGGATCAAAACCCATCTCTTTCAGGATATCCAATCCGGTTTGATAGGTATAGCTCTTAAAACTGGGGTCCATGGGCACCCACATTTTGCCGGTGTTATCTGCCGGGATACCCCTATAATTGGTGTAGGGGATATAGGCTTCCACCCAGACGTGTTTGAACCGGACGGCGACTACCCCGCCGTCATCCATAATATTGACTCCTTCCATACCCACCGTTGTCAGAATACTTCCAGCTGTAGCAGCGTCTTCCACGCCAAGCCAATTCATGGCTTTATTCACCGGCAGTTCAACTGTACCTCGAACATATCTGGCAGGAATATTTGCAGCCCGGAGCAATGCAATAAGAAGGGAGCTTAGGTCATAATCATTCCCCGATTCCTGGTTCAAGGTTTCCTGTGAGCCCTTTCGGGACCCCAGATACGGCTCAAAATCCATGTTGTTACGAACATATTGATAAATTTTAAGTGGTGAATTATTAAGGTCGGCAGCAAGGTCGATAATTTCCTGAGTGATCTGAACATCAATTGTTGGGTCGAGATCTTCAGTAGTCGGCGGGCCGGAAACAGCCATGGATGTGACGACACTTTCTTCCACACCTAAGTTTGCTGCAGATGGGGCTGATTTTATAATGGTTTTCCAATCCTGTTTTTCCATTTTCGTCGGTGCCATGGATGGGACTACTTTTGTATCCCTCTCCAGGGTTGGGGCTTCTAATATCCTCATACCATGAGGCAATGCATTGCTAAGCAAAGGTGGTTCTTTAATGGTTTTATAAGTCTCAAGAAAATCGCTAATTCGCTGCATTAAGGCTGGGACTTCTTCCAATGCATTTTCTTGAACCAATTGCGCTAATTCATCAAAATATTCCAATAAGATACGGACATTTTTATTATGACCTTCCACCATCCTGTTATGCCGTTCCAAAATGGTATTTGAAAAGCCTTCGCTTTTGCATCTTTGCTCTGTTTCTGAAAAAATGAGTTGAAGTGCCGCATCCGATTCTTCGATCAGCCTTTTTTTGTCCAGGAGATCTGCAAGTTCCTCTGAAAAGGCCTGACCTTGCTGCTGTTTTTGTGAAACCTTTTGGGCGAGATTCTCAGCAGCATGAACAGCATGGGCAAAATCTTTTTGAACAGCATATTTCTTTTTATCGCCCTTGTTTTTTTTGAGCCATCGTTCCGAAGGAGTTTCCGTCAATCCAGCCTTGATCTGATCCCGCATTTGACGGGTCAATCGGTCAATTTCCTCCTTTGACCTCTTTCCGCCGGACTTTTCAGTAAGTTCCGTGACTGATATGCTTAGATTATCCGCATAAAGAAGGTTAGGTGCCATGAATCCAATGAGGGTAAAAACATGCAGTAGAATTAAAAGAGGAGAGGTTTTTATTTTGGACATTCGATTGCTTAGTCTTGAGAGTTGGTGCCAAGTTTCCATTATCACTCCCGTTTTATCTTGTAATTCAGTTTTCAGGCAATGGCTGGAGCCGTTATTTAGCTATAAAAATAATTAGTTGGAAACCGCCAAAATTTTAGCACGGTGGTCTTGCTGGAATAAAAAACTCCCGGCAGAAGAAAGATTCCCTCTCAGAGGTTGAGATTGCAGTACTTGAAATTTTATGCCGTGGTGTCATTGCCAAGCAAGGATGTTTTTAAAAAAGCATGGTTAGTAAAAAACAAAAAACAACTCTAAAGTCAATTGAAAAATAGGCCTTGAAAAAGATATGTTGGCAAATGCGTCGGATTTTTTCGTAGAGTGGAACCGTTCTTTTTTATTTACGACTTTTTTTGTTAAACAACAAATTGCCCAAGATTTGGGATTGAGTTTTCGAGATCTACTCAAACAATAATACAATGGACGTCCCCTAAAACACATCCGTTGTCGCCAAGGGGGCGAAGTAGATCGCTTAGATAACCACTGGAATTCAGGTTCAATCAGATGCAAAAAGGCAGAACCTTTCCAGGTTCTGCCTTTATCATTTAACAATATAAACAGCGATTATCTAATTTTTAAATATTTTTAAAAATTATCTCTTACGCCATGGCCCTGAGGGATCATCATCCATTATGACCGATTCCTTCATTTCCGGTTGCGGAACAACATCCGGATTGCGCATTTTGATGCGGGCGCAGGTATTCCAGCGCAAAATTGCATCCTGATTGTTTTCGGGGCGACCTAAATCGATGGCTTTCTCAAATGATTCCATCGCCTTGGTAAACCAATGGTAAGCCAAATGCCCCGCTCCCGGCGCACTTTGCTTAAGATAGGCTTTCGCACGGCGTTCATAAATGATACCGGCATAATACATTTTGCTGTAATCATCTTTCAATCGTGAGAGTGCCTCCTGGGCCTGATTAAATGCATTCGGATTACCGCTGTGTTCAAACTGATCCGTCAACGATAGTATCAAAGTGATAATAGCCTTTTGGTTCTCCGGTTCGGATTCAAGGATATCAAGACAGATGCTCTCCGCTTCCACAGGTTCTTTTAAAAAACGGTAGCGCTCCGCTTTTTCGAGAGCGCCGGGAATGGCCTCTTTTGACAGGGATTTAAGTTCAAACATATTCATCTCCTTTTATCACAAATTCTATGCCTTGAAAGAGTTAATAATCACTTGCTCAAACACCTGTTATGCAAAAACCAAGACAATACTTCTCCTTCACTTCACTTTCGTTATTTGAATAATAAAAAACAGGATTACTTTTGTCCATGGGGGCAACGGCTCATTTTGATAGGGGAAATCCCTATTTATCAAACGCCAACCACACAATAATATCCAAAAATCGAAAAAATGCAAAACTATCTTCTCAGAGGTGAAAAATTCTGATTTTTTTTATTGACATGTATTCATAAAATTGAATAGCATAGTCGCAGAATTCAATTCAAAGAAGGCGGCGATTTCGCCTCGCAATGAAAAGGGTTTCCTAATACTCAATCAATTGCCCTGTTCGAATTTTTACATCAAAAATACCAACCGCTCCAGAAAGCCGCCATCAATTACAATATAGAGGGGGGTCTTCAGTAACCCAATCGAACAATAAGCAGCCATCGGGAAAAAGCTATTGATTGAGCCTTTCTTCTCATAAAAATAATTCCCCAGCCCCATACCGGTCCATCAAACACGGTATATAAGGAGAAAATACCATGTCAAGACTGAATCGGATGATCCACGGAATTTCCGTTAAACACCTTTGGTCCACCATCTTATTCATCTTCTGTATGTATCTTTCGACCTCTTTGTCTCTATCTGCCGACGTCGATGTCTACGGCAACGGCACCTATACGGCAGACCGCCTTATCGTCCTAATCTATGCTGATATTTTCCAGAATAATACGGACAAAAGTCTGCTCAGTTTCGGGGTCAAACTAACCTATAATGCCGCAAATCTCACGGAAACGCAAACCCAACTAAATGATGCCATCTGGTATTTCGGTAATACAACTCTCAAACACCCCTGTCCCAATTGCATCCAAAAAACAAATGGTGAAATTATCATTCTTGGGGGAAAACTGGACACCGGCAATCCTATCGAGGGAGTCAGGGGATCAAAAATTCTTCTAGGAAGCATCACTTTCGATAGTAGCAATACTACGGAACCATCACTGGCCCTCGGTTTCGGAAAAGGGGGAAACTACAAAAATTTCGTGGCGACAGACGGCAGCATTCTAGATGATATCACCCAGCCGGAATCAGGAGTTGCCTTCGGCGAGATCAATCTGTCCCCGGAGATCGATAGTGATGGAGATGGCCTGCCTGATTCAGTGGAAATTCTCGGAGGCACCGATCCCAACCTTGCAGACACCGATAGCGACCGTATTCCCGACGGCTTGGAAGATACCAATCACAACGGCGGATTCGATGCCGGTGAAACCGATCCCCGCAAAAAAGATACGGACGGCGACGGCTTTGAAGACGGCATTGAAGACGCCAACCAGAACGGTATAGTAGATGCGGGGGAAACAGATCCCACAGACCAGTCGAACCATCCGGCCGCATTTATTGAGCTTGGGAAAGGATTCAATATAGTTTGTATTCCCAAGGACCTCTCGAATACAACTGCCGAAGCCTTTCTTAAGGAGTTCGGAACCTCCGAAGAAATAGAGCGTGTCATGGTCTGCGATGATGAAGCCGATCTTTTTACTATTTTGATTCCGGAAGCGGTAAACCCCAATCCCGATTTTATCAAAGGAGATGGCCAAATCGTGCTTTCAAAAACCCACAAGGTTTTGCTGTACCTCAGCCAAATGACTTGTACAAGCCTAAACCTGCATAGCGGCTTTAACTTGGTAGGAACCACGGGAACAAATATCCCGCAAGGATACAGCGCTTACGACCTCTTGAGCGCTTTGGGAAGTGAGAAGATCAAAAGCATTCAGCGATATGTTTCCGAAACGGGTTTATTTGAATCCGCCGGATTCGATCAGGATGGAAATGTCACAGGTATAGACTTCCCAGTGACTCCTGGTGAAGGATATTTCATCTTCATGGCTCAGGATGGAACTTTAAACTTTTGACAACCATTTTAGCTTGAAATGGTTATCAAATAGCCTTTAGAACATAGCCTTTAATAGTAGAGGAAAAAATGAAACAAATTAGAATTCTACTTGGCGTAGTTTTTACAATGCTCTTCCTGTCGGTTAACATAGTTGAGGGTGAGGATGTACTCTATAAAACTCACGGAATGAATTTTAGTCCTTACATCGATGCTGGTGAAGATCCCGAGAAAGGAGGTACGCAAATTACTGATCAGGAGCTGGAAGAAAGGCTGAATATTGTTGTTCCTTTTACAAAATGGATTCGGACATATGGGTGCAATGATGATCTGAAAGAAGCAGGTCAATTTTCCCACGCCAAAGGTCTCTCGGCGGCTGTTGGAGCCTGGCTGAGCACTGATTTAACAGAGAATCAGAATCAGATTGACTGTCTTGTTGAAGCTGCGAAAGCCGGTCATGTGGATCTGGCTGTTATCGGGTGTGAAGTTTTGCTCAGGGGTGATCTAACTGAAGAACAGCTCATATCTTACATCAGACAAGTAAAAAACAGACTGGCTGAAGATCCCACTGTAGACATCCCGGTAACAACGGCCGATGTATATGGAGTTCTTCTCGCCCACCCTGCATTATTTTCCGAAGTGGATATTGTCTTTGTGAATTATTATCCTTATTGGGAGGGCTGTAAAATAGACTTAGCCATTGCTCATTTGCATAGATGGCATAATCAGATGACAAATGCAGTGGGCGGCAAAGAAGTGATCGTTTCAGAAACAGGCTGGCCAAGCTGCGGAGAGCAGATCGGTGAAGCAGTGCCTTCCCCGGAGAATGCCGGCTTCTATTTTCTGAATTTTGTATCCTGGGCGCGTGCGAATTCGGTGAAATACTTCTATTTTGAGGCCTTAGATGAAAAATGGAAGACAAAACACGAAGGTCCCCAGGGCGCATGCTGGGGCATTTGGGACAAAGATGGGAATTTGAAGCCGGGTATGCAGGATGTATTCGATAATAAGACAATGGGTGATAATTGGAGTAATCCTATTCCTGAAACTCCCGTCATCGATTTTCGGGCCCTCCCTGAACGAATAACGACGAATATCTCAACCTTTATCGTCGCCGGTTGGACAGATCCCAATAACGAAGTTAGACTCAATAATATTCCACTGCCACCTGGGACTATGGACAAAAAAGGAAATTTTGCGCTCCCTGTACCGCTTGATGAAGGTGATAATCTTTTAAACTTGGAGATTGAATCGGTGGACGGAGAATTTTTAGAAACCATTGGTAAAATCGTCTACTTTAACCAAGATCTCTCCACACGTGATAAAAGGCTCTTATACGTGAATGCGGTTTATGGGGGTGACGGCGTGCCTTCCCTGCCCGGAACGATTGTCATTGACTTGGATGGAAATACCCTCCTTGGTTTGATCAAAGACCAATATGCCGTTAATATTGCACCGGATGGCAGCACTCTCTACATGAGTGACAAAACGGCAATGAGCACCGCTACGCATCGAGAACTGAGGTCTTTGCCTTTTTCCCAGGATATTCCCTATAACGGCGTTATCGTTTCTCCCGATGGCTCTTATCTCTATTCTCGAAACCAGAGGCTTGATGTATCGTCAAATACCCTTTTGGAAAATTTGCCGGTAAATATTCTGACAGGCAGTTCCTTTTCCGGAGCACCGATCCCGGGGGGTCCCTTCATTTCTGAGAACGGGAATAAAATATACTGCCGAAACAACATCATGATGATCGATACACTCGAGAATACAGCGGTTAATTTAGGTATCAGCGGGTATTTTATGAGTGATATTGCTCTCACACCGGACGGTAAAAAAATTCTTGTTATAGAGTACAGTGATGCCGATGGCAGGGTCGACATGTATGATGCCGGTACCTACAAGTTGATAGTAACGCTGTCCGGTTTGGGTGACTTTGCGGGTGAAATGGTTTTTTCAAAAAATGGAAAAATGGCGGTTGTAGGTAGTGCTGGTAATCCTGCTTCGGCCACCAACGGTCGGATTACCGTTATAGACATTGAAAAGATGCAAAAGGTTTCACAAATCAATGTTCCTCTCGCTGATAATCTTACAACATCAGGGAATAATGAATTTTTCGTTTCTTCCGGAGAGAATGATTTATTTAGACGGTTGGGTATCGATGTTTATGTTTTGGAATCATCGGGAAATTTAAAAAGAATAAAGAGTTTCTTTTTAGGGATCAACGGTTTTATACCGTCCACCGGAGAGCCAAAGAACGATCAGATTCGGCGAATATTGTTCAAGCCTTCTGCCGGCCCGTCCGTCTGTGAAGGAGATTTTGACGGGGACAGCGATGTGGACGACTCGGACCTTGCGGTTTTTGCAGCGGATTTTGGCAGGACGGATTGTGAAACCGGAGATATCTGTGAAGGCAACTTTGATGGCGATAACGATGCAGACGGATCAGATTTAACGATATTTGCGGCCGATTTTGGGCGTACGGATTGTCCGTAGATGGACAAAAAACAACTTTTTTTTAAAGGCTGATATTATGTTGGGTTTCGCTGTGCTCAACCCAACCTACGATGTGTAAGCTATGGACATTTTTAATTGTGGGCACTTGGTAGGTTGGGTTGAATGCAATGAAACCCAACATGCGAACTATTATCAGTTGTAGATGAAATTATACGGCACGCAGAGGATAGGTGCGCGCGCAAAAGAACATAGAAGCAGAGGAGAATTTGAAATGAATATAAGGAGTTTTCCACGCCAAAAACAAACCCAATTTTTATTTCTGCTCAGCCTGCTGATCCTGCTTTTGGGGGTGCTGCCGGTGCATGCGGCCATAACGGTTCCCGGCGCCGATGGTTCCGACGGTGTGCTGCACATCACCGAAAACACCGTCATTGCTCTGTCTGAAGCTGCAGACGGCGATTGGGATACCGACAATACCGCAAACGCAGGAAAAGGTATTTATGACCCGGAAAAATGGGCAGTGGTATTTAAGTACTCCAGTGTCACCGTGGATGAAGGGGCAATGCTATCCTTTTCCAACCATCCCTCCAGAGCTCCGGTGGTCTGGCTAGTCAGCGGCGATGTAACCATTAACGGTACGGTGAGTCTGAATGGGCAGAGTTACCAGTCTGCACCGGCAAATTCGGAACCCGGTCCCGGCGGATTCAGAGGCGGCAGCGGCACCTATACCATAGACGTGACCGGAGGAGCCGGATTTGGACCTGGCGGTGGTGGACGCCAATATGGTGGAAGCTATGGAACAGAAGGGGACGGAGGTCCGTCACGATATGGAAATCAATCTCTGATACCTTTGGTTGGGGGATCAGGGGGTGGGGGGAATGCCACTTACTCTGCAGGTGGTGGTGCCGGCGGCGGAGCGATCTTGATCGCATGTCAAAACACGCTTGCAGTGAACGGTCTACTTCGTTCCAATGGCGGTTCAGGAGCTTCTAATCTAATTCACGGTGGCGGCAGTGGCGGAGGTATCCGGTTGATCGCCGATACCCTTACGGGTAGCGGAACCCTCAATGCGCTAGCCGGCGGTGGTAGTAGATCTGGTGGATTAGGTCGAATACGAATAGAGCGGGTCACCAATGATAATACACTAGTGGTGATCCCGGACCCCAGCCTCGTGAATTTGGCGACAGAAACGACCGCGGTGTTGTGGCCCCCCGCTGATGCGCCGTCGGTAAAAATCGTTTCCATTGGTAGTGAAAACAGCCCTGATGATCCGCGGGCTTCATTCGGGACATTTGGCGCGGACATCGTGTTGCCCGAGCCCGAGGTTTCCACCACCCAAGTGGTGATTGAAACGACCAACGTGGAAGAGGCATCAATTGTCGAGGTGAGGGTGACACCCCGATTCAACGCCAGCTATACCACCGTAAACGCTACGGTCGACACCATTAGCACCAACCCGCTTGTCATACGGTGGACCGCGGATATTCCCGTTGCCATCGGTTATTCTGCGGTGCAGGTAAAGGTCGTTCGCCCTTAATACCCTCCATACGGCCTCTGTAGAAGATAGTGTATTTGAAAAGGGTGGAAAGGGGCAGCCTTATTGTATTACGCCGTGAACCAATAAGGCATCCAAAAATATGATCTTTAAGACGAGAGAGCCATACCCATGCGTCAGTATCTAATCATTGCATATATCACCTCTTTGATCTGCTTAGGGCTATTGACGCCCGCACTTGGGGACATGGGACCGGTGTTTATAAAAGAGGTCATGTCCCGTGAAGTGTCGATTCAGGTAGGCGGGATCCAACCATCCGGCATCAAGGAAGTCTTTTCCCGCGAAGCGTCAATATTCATCAACAACGGCCCTGTAGATGCTTTCACTCAGGGAATTTCCCGGGAGCTAAGTATCGTTGTCACATCGATCCCTCCGCCGCATCAAATTACCGTACTCCAGGTGAGTCTATCTCCGACTGGAGACCGTGCTACGCTGGATTGGAGCGCCTATAACCAGTGGGCCGAAATGGACATTGTCCGTTTCGATATTTACTACACCGCTGAAGCTCCCTTTGACACCGTTCCAGCAGCAGGCTTGCAAATGATCAGTGTACCTGGCGGAAGTACCTCGGCAACCATCGGAAACCTGCCTGAGTTCACCGATCACTATTTCGCTGTTGTTGCCGTCGACGCGCTGGGAAACTTTAATCCAGCCGTTACCTACGCTGCCGGCTACGTGTTTTCACCGGAAGTCGTCTCTCGCGAGGTTTCGCTCTTTGTTGAAAACGGATCCTACGAACAGCCGTACGCCCAATCGATTTCGCGGGAAGTATCGATATTAATAGATGTGACCCCACCTGTACCCCCCACCAACTTTTCGGCAACAGCAACGTCTACAGATGTTCGTCTGAACTGGACGCATTCGATTTCGCCGGACATCGATGCCTATCGGATTTACTGGGACAACGGGTCCGGGGTGATAAATTACAGCTCACCCTACGCGACGGTATATTATCCGGAGAGCAGCTTTAACGCAAGCTTTTACTCGGAAGGAACCTATAAGTTCGGGATTCGGGCCGTAGACCAGGCCGGCAATGAAGAGCCGAACACCGACGTGGTGGTGACGTTTACTGTTACCGGTTTTAATCTGACGGTGAGTGTTGAGTACTCATCTTATGATCGAGGACAAAATGTCCCCATTAGCGGGACGGTCAAGTCTCAAACCGACAGCCCAATCGTAAATGTCCTTGTGGTCCTTGATGTTGAAAGAAATGGATACCGCCGTTCCTATCAAGCCTACACCAATGCCGGCGGGCAGTTTAGTTATATTTTTCAGCCCCTTTCCAATGAGGCCGGCAGCTACACGGTTAGGGCCAATGTGTTACATGAAGGCTTGGAAAAAAATGCAACCACCGGCTTTAACATTTTGGGTCTAATGGTTCAGCCCTTGACTTTTAACCTTTCCATGTCCATGAATTCCTCCAGGACAATTGACCTCACACTTAAGAATATAGGAAATACAGACCTGACCGATATTCAGATGGAGATTGTGGATCAAAATGCTCAGGATCCGTTAACCGGAAATATCATCGGCACTTGTCTGCTTGCCGGGCTTAACCCCGGTGCATCGGTAATTATTCCGGTTATGATTCATTCGGACCCCGGAAATCCACCCACTACCACGTCGATTCTCACATTCACCGCAAACTCTGCCGAAGGGTCCGTTGAAAGCGCAAATATTCGCGTGGACCTACATGAGGCAAAAGCCGCGCCGACCATATCTCCGGATCCGCTGATGATCGGATTGAGCCCCCTGGATCAGATGACTAAAACAGTAACCCTAAAAAACGAAGGGTTTGCATCCATGGAAAATACCGTGGTTAGCATCGCCAACCCTGCCGTTTATAACTGGATCTCGATTATCAACGGACAGATAGGTGTTATTGACCCTTCGGAAAGCAAAGATTTCCAGATCTTTCTTGATCCTCCCGATGATATTCAGTACGGCATTTACGATATCCAATTGAACCTGCAATACAATGGTGAAATAATACCGATCATCCTTTCCGTGGCCATAACCTCAGCCACTGAAGGAAGTGTAGCATTCCAGGTGTACGATGACAGAGCCAAAGCTGTAGCGGATGCCGAGGTCAACCTGATCAGCAAAGTGTTTCATGTCTACCAGACTCCTGACGGCAAAAAGGAGTATAATGACATTATTACCGCGAGAACCGATGCCGACGGCTATGTTCTTTTTGAAAGTGTGCCCACCGGCCAATATCGATACCTCATTAATGCACAAGAGCATGATCCCGGCAAAGGAGAGCTTACCGTGGAACCTGGAACCAACCAGTCTATTGAGGTGATCCTGGTGACCAATCTGGTCGGCATAGATTTTTCAGTTGTTGAAACCACTATAGAGGATGAATATAATGTAACGCTGCAAATCACTTACACTACGGATTTAATCAAACCCACCCTTTACGCCGAACCCTCATCGATAAACCTGTCATTTTACCCGGATGAAATCTATGAAGGAACACTGACGATCACCAATACCAGTAACCACGCGCCGGTACGCGATATTCTCTTTGATGCGACGCAACTCGACCTTGTGGATCAGGAGGTGGAGTTGGTATTTGAAAATGGAACCAAAACCTTCACGGTTGCTGAAATCGGCCCAAAAGAAAGTGTACAGGTAGCTTTTCATGCCTCCATTCCGGATGGGCCAAATGCCAGGCTTAACAGCAGGTATATGGGAAATATCCTGGTGTCCGGTAATTATACCTTTACATTGGAAGGTAAAGCCTATGAGAGCATCACCAAAACTCCTGTCCCGGTCTATTTCTGGAAACCTCAGGAGCTGAAGCTGCCTTATCTGTCTTTTGTCAACGATGAAACAGACGGCAACCTGAACGACCTCGAGTACCGCGGGACAAGCTACAGACTCACCGTGCAGAGCAATCGAAACGAAACCTTTACATTTGACAAAGTCCCCGAAACCAATACGGATCTGAAAGCGGTGAGTCACATTATAGGTGGCTTGGATTCGCATCATATCATCAATCAGAATGAGGCCTTCTGGACGGCGGACTTTAACAGCACCACACCGTTTAAGCTCAGAGGAGATTCAACGACCTTTGATATCATCGGTCTCCAAGAGGCCTTGGAAGCCAAGCTGGTAAGTGATCGAAGTGCTTTTCTCAGTTCTTCCCATTATATTGGATTTTTCGGACAGTGGGCGGACAGAGCCTATCAGGATGCTTATCTTGTGCCCATTTCCATTACCACAATCAAAGATACGGGCTATTATGGTGATTTCCCGCCTCCTGGAGGAGGCAGGGGGGGCGGCTACCCACCACCTCCTTCTCTAAACGAACATGGCGAAGTGAAAATCGAGATAGACCAGAAGATTACGATGGAGCGGCAGGCCTTTAACGCCACCTTGAATTTGGCACCAAACGTTGATGAATTAGAAAACGTTACGGTGAATCTTAATATTCAAGATACCGGCGGAGCCGATGCCAGTTCGCTTTTCTTTGTGATCGTCACCCGCAAATCGGGAATTTCAACACTGGATGGAACCGCCGGTCTTAGCGATGCTGCCGAGATCTGTTGGCAGATCATTCCAAGCAGTGAGGCGGGAGGGGATTTGCCCGAAGGTCTGGATTATGAAATTTCCGCAACCATCGGCTATATATATGACAGCGAATCTTTCAGCTATGAGGTTGCACCGGAAACCGTCAGGGTCCAGCCCATGCCTAAACTCATTGTGGATTATTATCTTCCCTTTGTCGTTATGGCGGATAAACCCGGCAAAATAAAAGTACACATTACCAATACAGGTGCCGGGCCTGCTAATAAACTGTTGATCTCTTCGGCACAGCCGAGGATTGTCGAAAACTTCAATAACCTTCCCATCGACTTTGTGATCAACGGATCATCCTGCACGGCTGATGAAAGCGGCTATCAGGATGCAGTGTTGGGCATCGATTTTGGAGATTTGCAGCCGGCAGGTCAAGCCGAGGGATACTGGCTCCTTACCACCAACAGGGATGGGTTTTATATTGAATTTAATGCGGCATTTAGCCACAAAAGCTATCTCGGCATTCAATTGGATCCATTAATTCAGGAGGTGAACACGCACTTCGTGCCGGCTATCGGCGGCCGGATTACTCAGGGGGGACTCTGTTCATCCGAGGGATATAGTGTTGAAGTTCGACAAGACCAAGAACTCAAGGGAAAAGATATCGTCAATGCCTCCGGAGCTTATTTTATTTCGGATCTTGAGGCCGGTGATTACCTTTGGGTGGTAAAAGATGCAAGCGGGACAACTCTGACGAGCAGAGACATTACGGTTGTAAAAGGCCAGCCGACAGCAACTATCAACGAAGATATTTTTTATGATACCGAGCCGGACGGTTTGCGTGATTGCTGGGAGCAGAATTGGTTCAAAAATCTGGACCAGGGACCGGATGATGATTATGACAATGACGGTCTCACCAATAAACAGGAACATGACCTGCTTCCAAACGCGACCGATCCCACAAAGGCCGATTCTGACGGGGATACGTATAGTGACGGAGATGAGGTGGCGGCCGGTACTGATCCTTTGAACAGGTTCTCATATCCCATTCACTTGAAAAAAGGTTATAACCTGATTTCTATTCCTGAAGATGTGTCAGACCTGCCGGATCTCAAAGACTGGCTGCCGATCATAGGAGACAGCAGTGAAATAGAAAAAGTAATGGGGTACAATCCTCAAACGGGAAAATATATCACCCTATTTCCTGAATCTTCGGAAAATCCTCAATATGTTTTGCAAGGCGGAGAGGGGCTTATTGTGTATGCAAAACAGGATAA
>JAFGES010000012.1 GCA_016931455.1 Desulfobacterales bacterium
TTCAGCCAGCAGACACAAAAACCGAATCACCTAAAAAATTCCCGTCGGCACATACGGATCAAAAAGAAATTACAAATGCCCTGCTTGCCGTCGTCAGCGAGCTTACCGGTTACCCCGTCCAAATGCTCGCCCTGGATATGGATATCGAGGCCGATCTCGGCATCGACTCCATTAAACGAGTCGAAATTCTTTCAACACTGGAAGAAAAATTGCCCAATCTGCCCAATATCGCCCCCGATGTCATGGGTAGCCTGAAAACTCTCGGACAAATCGCAGCCTACTTCGCGGATGTGACCCATAGCAGCGAAACTACGATGGATAAAACAGAAATAGAAGTTGCAGACATGCATCACAAAGAATCGGAAACCGCTTCTGAACATATAAGAATAGACGTTGCGAAAAAAGTCGTCACAATCGTCGAAACACCGCTCAATAACCTTGAAAAACTGTCGATTCCAAAGGGCAAAATAGTTTATGTTACCCAGGATAAAAACGGCCTGTCGGAGGCGATCGTTGCCGAGTTATCCATGCAAAATATCAACGCTGAACTGATAACACTGGATGCTAAGTTGGAAAAGGACCGTTTTCCCGCAGGTGGTTTGGTTATTCTGCCGCCTGTCGGAGCACCCGATGAAAACTTTCTAAAAGACGCTTTTAACCTGAGCCGACAGATGGCGCCGGAGCTGCTCGATTCCGCAGCACAAGGGGGCGCATTTTTTGCAACCCTTACACGTATAGATGGTGCCTTTGGTTTTAAAGGTCAGGGTTTTGATAATCCCTTGCAGGGTGGATTGGCCGGTCTTGTCAAAACAGCTGCTATTGAATGGAAAAACGTTCGCTGCCGTGCCATTGACATCGCACCGATTTGGAAAATCACTCAAGATATCGCCAAAGCCATTGTCAACGAGCTTTTAAACCCGGATCCGATGAGCCCGGTTGAAATTGGTCTCAACGCAGACTTGCGCTGCACATTGGCGCTTGAATCTGCTCCCTATGCACAAAAACACGATATTCGAATTGATCTTAGGTCGAAGGATGTTGTCCTAATCACCGGAGGAGCAAGAGGGGTTACGGCTGCGGCCGTCCAGGCGCTTGCAAAACGAGTGCAGCCCATTATCATTCTTCTCGGCCGTTCCCCCCAACCTTTCCCGGAGCCTGAATGGCTTCAAACGATAGAAGGTGAAGCAGCTATCAAAAAAACAATTCTCGAAAACCAATTCAAGGGTCAACGAACATCACCGCAAGAACTGGAACAAGCATTTAGAATTCACACAGCTAATCGCGAAATCTCTCAAAACCTTACAAAATTGCAAGCTGCCGGTGTTCCCGCTCATTACTATTCGGTCGATATCCGTGATGCCGCTGCAACGGTCTCGCTTATAAATGAACTACGACAAACCCATGGCCCGATCAAAGGAATTATTCACGGTGCCGGAGTATTGGAAGATCGATTGATAATTGATAAAACACCGGAGCAATTTGAAAAGGTTTTCGATACAAAAGTCAAAGGTCTGCGCAACCTTTTTGAAGCAACCCGGACGGATCACCTCAAATACCTTGTCTTTTTTTCTTCCGTAGCCGCTCGAACAGGCAATAAAGGCCAGGCGGATTACGCCATGGCAAATGAGGTCTTAAACAAAATCGCACAGCAGGAATCAATTTCCCGTCCGAATTGCAGAGTGGTTTCCATCAACTGGGGACCATGGGATGGTGGAATGGTATCACCGGCACTGAAACGCGAATTTCAGCGAAACAATATTGATCTGATACCGATGGATATCGGTGCCGAATACATGCTTTTTGAAATGGCGGCTGATAAAACCGCACCGGTTGAAGTGATCATCGGCGCAAACATCCAACCTCCGGTAATTGTCGAACCTCAGAAAAACGAATCATTGTCGTCTTCTAAAAAAGATAATACCTTAAAGCCGAAAGAAAAACTTTCACTCACCTTTAAACGTGAAATTGATACTGATCGTTATCCCATTCTCAAATCGCATATTATCGGTGGCAAACCGGTAGTTCCATTTGCCCTGATAACCGAATGGCTCGGCCATGGTGCTCTGCACCAAAACCCCGGACTCGTGCTACTAGGACTTGATGATATTCGCATTTTAAATGGTATCAAGCTTGAAGAGGAGAAAAAACTCATCCGTCTTTTGGCAGGTAAGGCCAGAAAAAAAGGTTCTGTTTATGAAGTCGAAGTTGAAGTTAGAAACGGTATAAAAGATGGAACCGACTTGATTCATTCCAAAGCCAAAGCGATTTTAGCCGAATCCCCTTCTAAACCACCTCTGTTTACTAAATCAGAACAACTCGATTCAAACCGATATTCCAGAAGTATTGACGAAGTATACGAAGACATTCTTTTCCATGGTTTCAAACTGCGCGGAATAAAATCAGTCATTAGTTGTTCGTCAGCTGGAATGGTAGCCCGGATTTCGACGGCACCCTCACCAAATGATTGGATTATCGAACCTTTGAGGAGCAAATGGATCAGTGATCCCCTTGTTTTAGATTGCGCCTTCCAGATGGCGACATTGTGGTGTTTCGAGGAGATGGGGGTTGTCTCACTTCCAAGCTACAGTGCATCTTATCGTCAGTATCGCCAAAGTTATCCCCCTGAGGATATTACCGTAGTCCTTGAAGTAAAAGAAGCAACCCGACACAAAATGAAAGGAGATTTTACATTCCTCGACACTCAGGATGAAGTCGTCGCCCGGCTTACCGGCTGCGAAGCCGTTATGGATGCTTCCCTTTTCAAAGCTTTTAAGCCTCATGCATCGACAAGCACTTAATTTTTATGTTCACCACGGAGAAGGCATCATGTTTATGCTGCAATCTCTGTGGTGAAGGCTTAGAAACTCGGCCAACCGCTTATTCGATTCTTCGTACGGTTGTTTTTGTGGTACCGGTACCGCTCCGAAAAATAAGAGTGGCTTCTTGATTAAGATGCATATCATCTGCAGCTATTTCACATCCGTTTTTATCGATAAGTTTTTCAGCAAACCATTCCAGAGAATGTTTATAAAGGTTTCCAATGCTTGGAACATAAAATTTTTTCATACGGTTCCTCTATTCTATAATTTAACGGTCGATTGGAGCAGAAGCTTATTGTTCACGAATCAATCGCAGCAACTCATTAGCTGATATTTTGCCGCTGATATCGCTACCGTCCAAAAGGCTATTAGCCAAATCTCGTTTTTTCTGATGCAGCTTTACAATTTTTTCTTCAATCGTATTTTGAGTCACCAACCGATAAACGGTAACCGGCTGTTGTTGTCCAATCCGATGGGCTCGGTCCGAGGCCTGGTCTTCGACGGCCGGATTCCACCAAGGGTCCATATGAATCACATAACCGGCCGCCGTCAAATTTAAACCCAGGCCACCGGCTCTTAAACTGATTAAAAAGAGGTCCCCCTGACCGGCTTGAAATGCATCGACCTGATTTTTTCGCTCACGGGCCGTTGTACTGCCGTCGAGGTAGCGATAATCGATATGCTTTTGATCGAGAAATTCACGGATAATAGCCAAATGCCCGACAAACTGACTGAAAACCAGTGCCTTGTGATGATTTTCCAGCAGATCCTCAACTATATTACCAAATAGCTCAAGTTTAGCACTCGGTAAATTGCTGTCCGGCAAAATCAAGCGTGAATTGCAGCAGGCTTGGCGTAATTTTGTGATTTCAGTTAAAATTTGCAAATGCTTCGGACCAACGGAATTTTCAGATCTATCGAGGCGATCAAGCGCCTTTCGTCTCAGCGCATCGTAAAAGGCTGTTTCCTCGGAACTCATCTGCACTTGAAGAATAACATCCGTGCGCGGTGGAAGTTCTTCTAAAACCTGAGCCTTTACCCGCCGTAAAATAAATGGTTGAATCAATTTCTTAAGTCGCAGTTTTGTGTCTTTGTCTTTATTTTTTTCAATTGGAATCACAAAGCGTTCATTAAAACTTTTTCGGGAACCGAGCAACCCAGGATTGACAAAGTCAAACAAAGTAAAAAATTCCTCTAAATGATTTTCGATGGGAGTCCCCGTGGTAATAAGTTTAAATTCGCCTTTCAAGGACATGGCCGCCCGACTGCGCTTGGTCGTCACATTTTTAATCGCCTGAGCTTCGTCCAACACAATGGTGTGCCAGTGGATAGATGTCAGCAAATCAGTCTCCTGCTGCAACAGACCGTAACTGGTTACCAGCACATCAAAAGCTTTGAGATTTTTTACAAGCGATGATCGATCTTTATTTCCCAGCAATGTAAAATTTAAAGTCGGTGAAAAACGCTGCGCCTCGGAGAGCCAATTCATGCATACAGACATGGGAGCAACGACCAGGGAAGGACCTTTTGACGCTCGATCTAAAATAATGCTTAGGGCCTGAAGGGTTTTACCCAGTCCCATATCATCGGCCAGGCACCCGCCGACACCCCAATCGGCCAGACGCGCCAACCACCGGTAACCGTCGATTTGATAGTCCCTAAGCTCGGCTTTCAACGTGGAAGGAACGGGAGGGATCAATATCTGACTGTCTTTAAATCGTTTAACCCGATCCCTCCAGGTTTTATCAACATCTAAGTTACTGAGTTGATCTGCGAAATCATCCAAAGTCAATGCCGCAAGGGGATGCATGCGAATACCTTTACCGTGTTTCTTTGAGTAGGCATTGATCTCTTCCAATTTTTTTCGAAATGTCTCGGTTAGCGCGATAAATTGTCCATCTTCCAAGGGAATGAATCGACTCTGCGTTTTTTGAACCAAATCCAATAGACGTCTCATATCCAACACCAAATTCTCATCGACTTTCAGCTCGCCGCTGACCTCAAACCAGTCGGTTTTACATTGGATCTTCAAATTCAAATGCTCAAATGATACCCGATGGGTAAGATTTAACTTCCCTCCCTCAGGCCATTCAACTTTGACGGCCGACTGATCCTGCAATGTTTTTAAATCCAACAAAACCTGCAAGCAATCCTCGGGTTGATTCAAAAGCCATTGCCGGTCGGTTTCCGAAAACAGGGATAGCGTCGGGCACGCTTGCTCTATGATACAGGCTTTTTTTTCTTCAACCTCTAAATCGCGGTGGGTTTGCATACGCTTACCATTAATCGCGACAATCACATTTTCGGTACCTTTTCCGGGTTTTAAATAAGGTCCACCATTTCCAAAGGGTTTAACAAACATCTCCAATCTAAATCCGGACCCAGCCGGCAGGAGGTGGAGATAAATATTGGATTCGGCTTCTATCTCCTCGATATCTTTAGATTTTCCACCAATGTCCGAATGTACGGTTAAAACGGAAGAAATACCGGCGATAAGCGACAACACCTCTTTCTTTGCAGGCAAAGGCACTGTCAAACCTTTCTCTCCCAATATTCCGGCTATCCTTTGTTGTTCCTCCGAAAGCTCTACCACTTTAAAACGCGTGGGCATCTCACGGATAATTGTTACACGATTTTTCGGTATCTCAGGTATAAATCGAAGTGTAATACCGTCGGAAATTTCTTCGGCAACGATTTCAGGGCTAGCTTTAACGACTTCTACGGACACGGATGGTGATTCTTCCAAAAAAATCAGCGGGTGACCGACCAACGCCGGCAATGTCTTTTCCCAAAAAAAACCGTATTCAATGCCATTATAATAGCCGTATTCTTGATTGATGGTACCTCGAATCATATGATCCTGCGCTGTGATGTAATCCAGATTGCGACCGCTATGCAAACGGCTCATCGCTACCGGACGTCCTTTACTCCAGTTTCCTTTAGCGGTAAGTTTTTGTTCCTTGGCTTGCAGCGTGATCCGGCCATCACTATAGTTGATCAACCAAATCAAACGCTTTTCACCGGATCCGGTTCCGGGTTGCCGATTGGTATTGATCGTATGAAACAATGCTCGCAGGCTTTTTTGCCAAGGAGCTTCAATTTGAATGAGTGAGGTCATCGATTGTATATCGGTTTCCCTCCGCGTCTTATTGACATAATCCAAACGAACAGGGGTTCCTTGTTCAGCGCGGCACAAGAGTTCAGCACATTCTAATGCCAACCATTTTAAATCAACTTCCTTAGCCTTGATGAATAATTGGCTGAGTTGGTCGATTTTTTTCTGACTCAGCCGATTATCAATCCAATAAGCGGCAAAGGTGGAAAAAAAAATTCCAATACTGTCCAAATGATTGGCTGTTGACGATAAAATCTCTCTGGCCTTTTCCGCTTCTCCTTGCTGCGAAAGTACAATCGCTTTTAATGTGACATAAACCGGAAACAAACTCCGGCTTTTATAACAATTGAACTCTCCGGCTTTGATCAACTGATCAATCTTATTTAAAAGGGCTGTATCATGAAATCGTATCTGATGCTTTATCAGGGCAAGTATAAATATCACGCCTTCTATTCCCATAAAATAGGCTCTACGTTTCCCGGTTTTTTTCCGCAGATCCTTTAAGCCCTCCTCAAAAACTTCTATCGCTTTATCATTGTCGCCCTCGAGAAAACAAAGCCACCCTTTCATCCCCCGAACATCAACAAACTCCTCGATCTCCAGTATCATTTGACGGGCTACACTCAACTGACCGCCGAAAATAAGCCGCGGAATTAAAAAATTATATATTTTGAATTTCTCTTCCTTCGTGATCGCATCCCAAAAATCTTTGTTCAAGACATAGGCCAGGGCTTCAGAAGCCGGTACCAATTTCAAAACAGTGTGATGAAAAATTAAAGAAAGAACATAGATCCGGAGATCAGAGGGCAAAGTTTTGAACCAAGCACCTTCAAAGGGGTTGTTACATACACGGACAAAAGGATCACAGTAGTCAGACTCGTTATGATAACAGGAAACCATTTCATAATAATATTTCGTGAAATCTTCTTGATTGCCGGTATAAATTGCAATACGAAAATCACGCATCAGGCGCAAAGCAAATCGACTCGGCTCAATATAAGCATATTGTCGCAAGGGCATATCCGTATGAACCGCTCGAACCATCTCTTCGTAGTACCCGGCGTCTAAGGCTGCCCGGCTGGCAACTTCCACAAATGTTTCATTACATTGGAACTTACCGTTTAAAAAATTCAGTTCCTGCAATTTTCCCAAATAAGATGTCACTGTTTTAGTATCCAGGGTATTCTTTTCCGATATAACGATATCGCTCTTTTGAAAACACATTAAAATTGTTGATTCGTTCGTCGGTTCATAAATCACCGAACATAACTGTATCAGAGCCTGTTCCAACGGAGATAAGGTTTTATAAACAGCAACGAGTTTTTCTCGTATTTTGTCTCCCAATAGCATTGTAAATCCTTTTTAAAGCCTATCCCAAGTTCATCAAGTCCGGGTTCCTTCGGTTTTTATCAAATCATCCGGATCAAAGCTTATTGCATGAAATTAAATTTTATATGATATCAAATCGATAGACACGTTGCAACCACTTGGAAAATATATGGATTGGATCTGTTAGCAACCTATGCGGATCTTAGCATGTTTGGTATTCCGGGAAGGGTTCAACAACCAGCGGTGGGGTGGGCCATGAAACTCGTATATAGGTTCCAATTCCTCGACGCGACCGAATCAAAAAAGAACCTTTTGAAAATTCAGTACGCTCTTTCATCCCGATCAATCCTAGTCCTCTTTTGTAACTCGGCACGGATAAGGCAGCATTTAAATCAAAGCCGGTACCGTTATCTAGAATGACCATTTTAATTTTGTCTTTTTTTTTCCTAAAAACAATACGCACTAAATCGGCGTGGCTATGTTTGGCAATGTTGTTCAGTGCCTCTTGAAAAATCCGGTAAATAACAATTTTTAGTGAGTTTGGCACGCTATTTTCGTCAATATCGATTTTTTTTTCAACCCGAATCTGGGTATGCCTTTCTTGAAACTCACGACAGTGCCAATTGATGGCGGCCAGAATCCCCAAGTCATCCAAGATGGAGGGCCGCAGATGCATCATTATTCTGCGCAATTCCTGAATACTGTTTTGCACCATAAGAATGATGCTCTCCAGAGATATTTCCGGCCCTTCCCGCTGTTCGTCCATCTGACTTAATTTATTATTCAAAAAAATTTTAATGGTAGCCAGATTTTGAGCAATCGTATCATGCAGATCAGATGCAATTCGTTTTCTTTCGTCTTCCTGGACTGTCAGCAGTTGTGAGGACAAAAACTGTAGTTCCTGCTGAGATTTCTGCCACTCCTCCTGCATTTTTTTTCGAATCGTAATATCCAGGATATTGCCTAATATCGCAGGTTTTCCCTCATAATCGATGCGGCTGTTGATTCTTTCAATCCAGATGATGCTGCCGTTCTTTTTCAATCCTCGAGCAGCATAACCTGTAATCCCACCCTCTCCTCGGAGTCTTTTTTCTCTTAATTCAAAAACAAAGTCCCGATCTTCGGGATGCACCAATTTCCAGGATTCGATGCCGATTATTTCTTCGCTTGAATAACCATAGATTTCGGCAAATCGTTTATTGGCAAATACAATCCTGCCACTCTGGTTGATATAGATACCGGTGAGCGAATTTTCAACCAAAGTGCTATACATTCTTTCAGATTCCACCAATGCCTTCTGGACCAGTCGACGTTCGCTGATATCATTACCGATGGCAAGAAATCCGGCAATGTTTCCTTCCTCGTCACGAATCGCTTTGTTCGTCCAGGCGACCCAAACCCGCCGACCATCTCGACAAATATTTTCATTTTCATAATATTCATATTTTTCGGGATGCAGGTATAAATCCTTCATCCGGACGTTCCACTTCAGTCCACTACTGTCTACCGTCGGTATAATAGTACCGATTTCCTTTTTGCCCAAAATCTCCTCTTCGGTATAACCGAAAAAAATTTGCGCAAAACGATTGAAAAAAGTGATGCGACCTTCAATATCTGTTTGTATGATAAGGCTGTTGGCATTTTGAACAAGATCACGATATTTTTTCTCACTCGCCCTCAATGCCATCTCAATCCGCATTCGATCTTCTATTTCCTGTCTCAATTGCTCATTTGCCATCATCACTTCGGCCGTACGAGCTTTAACCCTTTTCTCAAGCAGATCGTTTGCTTTTTGCAGAGCTTTTTGTGCTTGCTTGCTTTCGGTAATGTCCCTTACCACAACGAGCAAACGGTCCATTCCTCCAATACGGGTATGTTTAAGGTGGGCCTCAATCCAAAAAAACCGATCGGATTTGTCTTTAGCCAGCCATTCAAAAACCTGGGTTTTGCCCTGCACTGCTTGCCTTATCCATCTCTGAGCATCCGTCTGGCTATATGGTGGAAATCCTGCACTAAGATCTTCCACTTGCAGCTTTAGAAGCTGTTCACGGGAGTAGCCCCAAAGTTGGCATACTTTCTTGTTAACATCAATAATTTGTGCAGTTTCAATATCTTGAACAAAAATAGCATCACTGACAGCCTCGAAAATAGCGCGATAATTTTTTTCTGATTCCCGCAATTCCTTCTCTAGTTCTTGTTGTTGCAATAACTTTTGCTCTAATTTTTGAATCTTTTGCTCTAATGCTGCATATGAAGGCTTATACGGGGTCATCGGATAATCCCTTCATTGGTGGAAAAAGTAAAGGCTTTCTCCTATATTCTTTTTTACCTATTACGTATTGCCTTGGATGGATTCGCATGTTTTTATACACATTTATTTGATGATTTGTCAATTTTTCTTTCAGAATTATGGTTGATTATGACAAAATTCAGCAATCTTGTAGGCCTTATTCTATTATTGTGGTCGATAGCGGGAATCCAGAATAATCACCTTACCGCTATCCGTATCACAACGAATCAGGCGTCCAATCCCCTGTTTCATTTTGATGCCGGCATCGTAATGATACCTTTTCCAATAGTCCTTTACGGGCATTAAACGCCTTCTGGCCATCTGAATCGGATTCTGCGGCGAGGGATAGGGAAGGCGCGTTATAATCACTTGCGTTAGAGTATCACCTTTGAAATCAACGCCATACCAGAATGTATCCACGCCGAAAAGCACACTTTCCTTTATATTTCTAAACTCGTCGCATAGATTCACCGTTGAACCACCTTTCTGTTGAATCAGAAGCGGATACATAGAGGCAGTAATCGTTTCGGAAACCCGCTCGGCAATTAAATTCAAATCGCTGTAACTTGAAAACAGCACCAGGCTACGCCCTTTATTTTTTTTTATCAATTCCGGAACCATGGCGGCAACAAAATCCAGCCACTCCTTCTTATTGCTAAAGCGTCCGTTCACCGCATTTTCAGGGACAATAATTTCCATCGCATTCTGAGCAAAAGGCGATGGAATCGATTGAAAACGAAATTCTCTGGAGATTTTTTTGTCCGCATCAGACGGAAGGGGAGTATCCATACCCATAATTCTGCTGAAACTTTCAAAGCTGTTTTTATGGCGAAGGGTTGCAGCCGTATAAATAATGCAGTCCTTGTCTGTATAAATATATTTACGGATAAGGTCCGCCACTTCCATGTTCTGGGCTGTCAAAGTCCAATGTTTGTTAAAAACCTGATAGGACGTGACAGTATTTTGCAATAGGATATTTTCGCTAATCATTTTTAGCGATGATGCGTATTCATTTAGCTGATTTACTGCGGTTTTAATCCTCGCTGCGATGCGACGCCGAATTTTGAGAATCCTACAGATATCAGGATCATTGAACAATTTTAAACTGCCGCTGATTCTCTGTAAAATATCCTCCAAGATATGGAGATGATATTGAATATGCCCGTTTTTAAAAGCCACATGACTCAAGGGCAGTTCTTTCATTTCCCCGGTTTCAGCCTTTGGATGGATGATAATAAGCGCTGAGCGCAGACGGATCATTTCTCTGCGCATCGCCTGCATATCCACCAGGAAGTCATTTAAAGCCTCAGCCTGTTCTCCGGCGGCTTTCGGTAAAATCTTTTTTGCTGTTTTTACCAAGTATCTAAGTGTGTCTGTAATTTCCACGCTTCCAACTTCGATACGGAAGGCACTACGAACCGCGTGTTCAAAATGATTGGCTTCGTCAATAATATAAACCCGAAACAGGCCCGACAATATTGGATCCTGATCCAGCAAAGCGAGTTTATGATGATTGGTAATAATCAGCCGCGCCTGCCGCGCCGTGATCGTCATCACCTGGGCCGGACAGGATAGGTGTTGGGAGTTACATCCGTTTTTGGCCGATATTTCATTGAGCATTCGACTGAATTCACCTTTATTGTTGAGATAATATTTAATTTTCGTACCCACGGAATCGATATCCGCATCATGAAAATGATAAACAATGTTAAGGAAATAGAGCCAGGTCAAAAGGTTGACGCCCTTCATTTCCGTTTCATAAACATGGTCAAGTTTGACGGAACAGATATAACTCGACTTGCCTTTTACCAACGCCGCATGGATATCCCGGTAAAGTTTAAAATACGATCGGGTATAGGCCATTTCCCGTTGAAAAATTTGCTCCTGAAGGTTTTTAGTATAAGTAGAAATCGCAACGCACATATTTTTGTTGCGATGTAAAAATTCCAAAACCGGCAACAGATACCCTAAGGTTTTACCGGTTCCCGTACCCGCTTCCAAACATAAAAACGCTTGATCATTAAGCGCGCCCGCGATATGCTGAGCGTACTCGACCTGTTCGTTTCTATACTTATATTCGTTGCCGGAAGTCGATAAGCTACGGTAAAGATCTTCAACCGCTTTCAATCCGATTTTTTGATAAGGTTCTTCCTTTATTTCTTCCTGGGGTGACACCGGCGCTTTTTCGAGAAACCGTTTCCAGTTATCAGTATCCGGCGTCGTGTAGGCATTAAAAAGACCACCGAAGTATTTTCTGCAGTTCCGAGTTAGATACAAGAATACTTCACCAAAAAGCGTTTCGCTTTGTTTCATATAATAACGAATCGCCGCAGCTTGCGGATTCAGGGTGTCGTGAAGTTGAACACTGCAAATATGTTTAACCAGATCAACCTCCAAATGAACAAGTTCAGAGGCCTTAAAACTAATCCGATTCCTTACCTTGCCTGAAAGATATTCCCAAAGTCGTTTGGGGGAATATGATTCCAGTTGAGGCAAAAAAAATTCAGCCGCAAAGCTCAGATCAACTATACGAATAGGACCACAAAATTTTAGGAGTTCCTCCATATTATCATGATCATTGTAAACAAAAAAAATAGATACATTCGCTAAAAATATTTTCAGGTTTTCCATCACCGCTTTAGGCGGCGGAGCTTGGCTCAGCGCCTCTTTGGACAGATTCGAATAATAGCGTTCCCTACCGGTAAGTTCTGAATAGCGAACCAGGGAATTAAATTTTGCAAGGGTTTGGTCCGCCCGCAAGACAGCGGCAGCAATGGAGTAGATACGGTTGCCTTGATCGGCTTTCAAACCGCTATGAGCATATAAAAATCCAACCGCATCTATGGATTGAGGATAAGGTTGGAACAATTTTATTTGCCCACAGAAATTTTGTAAGCTTCAAGCGTCAGTAAAACCTTTTTGCTATCCGGATACAATTGCTTGGCTTTTTCTAAAATTTTTATCGTTATTGGAATTTGGTTCAGTTTGGCATAACTTACGGCAAGATTGAGCATGAGCAAATCATGCCCCGGGGCCATTCGTATCGCCTCCATTTGAATTGGAATGGCTTCGGCATAACGTTCTGATTTTGCGATCTCTCTAGCTTTCACAGCCAAATTCATCACGTTTTCAGCCCATAAATAATCTTCTTCCGTGTAGTCCTTCGGATCGTAAGTCTCCTGAACTCCACCAAATATCCAGAAGTTGATCGGACGCTGGGATGCCTTTAATTTCGTGATGTTTTGGGGAGAAAGCCTTAAAAGCCTCAGCAAATGCGGTGTCTTGGGTTGCATTTCCAGCAGTTCCCGCAACTCGGCGGGCATTGGGTCCACAGCCTGAGACGTGTGTGTAGAAAAATTATGGGTTTTCATTTTTATTTTCTCCGTTTACCGAATACATTTTTATACCGGCAACTTACCACCTTTGATCCGGAAGCCGGCTTAAAAGTTCACTCATATAATATTGACATTTTGCTATTTATAGTCGTTTTTATGAAAGATTACAAGCACAAAGCCTGTATGGTAACTGTAGCGGTTTAAAATAGATCTTGAAAATTTAAAATATAGTTCTTATGATATTTTTATTTTGCTCATTTGCAAGGGAGATTAATAATCAGAGGGGGTGACAAATGTCTATAAAAAAAATTATATATGGTTGAGCCAATTTCAAAACGATTCGAGCCGGCTTTAAAAAAAATGGTTGGACCTGGAATTTATGACAACAACTGCTCGATTGTGGCAAA
>JAFGES010000013.1 GCA_016931455.1 Desulfobacterales bacterium
AAATCAGCCGTCATTTTTGCGGCATTTTCAAACCGCGATTTGGAGAACTGGTAATCGCATCGCCAGTCGGTTTCAAACCAGCCGGTGTCGAAATGGATCACATCCGAGGGGATACGGTTATCGCGAAGTTTTTTCGCCACCTCGCGGCCCTCTGCTTCGGAAAAATAGGTGATCCGGCTCATCCAGAATCCGAATGACCATAATGGCGGCATAGCCGCTTTGCCGGTCAGGTTGGTATACTCGTCGAGAATATTGCGGGGTTCACCGAGAAAGATAAAAATATCGGCCACATCATCGCCCATCATGATGCAATTGGAAGCACTGTAATATTTACCGAAATCGCAGGTGATCGGCGATGAGGTGTGCAGAAAAACACCGTAACCTCGGCTGCTCATAAAGAACGGAATGGGCTTGTACATGGTTTCATTTTGCGTGCCGTTGGCATCATCGGTCCACAGCACGACCTTTTGACCGCGTTTGTTAAATTCCGTAAAGGATTCGCCACAGCCGAATATTTTTTCATCCGGCGACAGTCTGAAAACGGCAGCCATGCTGGTGGAGTAATCGGCAGAGCGGCGCACAAAAGAAAACGGCAGCAGCGGGGTAAATGTCTCGGAATCATCGGACATGTTAACCGTGCGGGTCAGCAGTTTTCCGGAAACATCGCGGATTTCAACACACCACGGGGATTCGATGATGGTGACCGAACCATTCGGGCCGTTGTAGCGGTGCCCGTTTTCCATTTTTTCATATGTCCAGGCACTGTTATCGACAGGCGCTTTTCCGTTCACCAGCATGATTGATTCCTGCTCCGGCTCGATCTGATACCGGGAGCAGGTCCGCAGCCGGACCGTGCGTGGAGAAGAAAATTCAATCGTAAACGGATAGGCCGGGGACGCTTCGTATTCAACGGAGGGAAACTCGTTGGCATTGACCGGTGACAATACCGCCAGCATGTTGTTAAAGGCCTGCCGCGTTACATACTCGTAGCGCTTGTAGGAAATTTCACCTTTTCCGGTTTTCGGATCGAAGGAAGACAAGCGGTCGGCGACATAATAGGTGTTGGAGAAGTTTCGAAAATCTCCACTGATGTCGATGGGTTCATTCAACAAAGCCAAATTACGGTCGGGTGAGTGCATGGGAATTTGACCCGAAAGGGGTGAAAAAAGAATAACCAAAAGAAACAGCGATAAAACTTGAAAATATTGAATGGTTTTTCGGTCGTCCATTTTGCTTTCTCCGGTGATTGAAAAATTTCTGCTTTTTAAATTTAATGGAATATACGAAATTTTTACAGTGGCGGCAAGAGCGGGGTTAAAAAAATAGTGAAACCTCGATACCGATGGGAAATATTCTGAAAAATTTTATCCGTGAAGCGATCCACGGTTTTATTTTTCGGGACGGCTCCGGCTATACCTTTGCAGCGGCTTTCTGGTCCTTTTCCTTTAAAACGAACGACAAACAAGCCGCTGCAAAGGTATGATCCTCCGCCGGCCTCGCAAGCTTTCCCGCATGTGCTGTATCGGATAATATGGTTCTCGCATTTTTGACCGGTACGGATCGGCATCTTGGAAGGCGCTTATGGCAGCGGGACGATCTTGCTCGGCAAAACCTTTTTAAAAAATACGAAATTATGAATAAAGGCGATTGTTTCTATATAGGTATTCACTTTTATTCTTGACATTCTATTTTTTTGCCTATATATTGATAACAATGTAACAAATCCAAAACATTCTCAAAAATATCGACCAATATTTCTCAAAGGGATTAAAAAGTCATCAGTGTGGGAATTTAAATGGGACGAGCCGGTGGGCTTTTTACTCCCATGACGATTTTATTCATGACGGAAGAGCAGAAAGCGTGACAAAAAATGCCGGATATTGCAATATTCCGCATTTTGATACCCAAAATGCGGGATATGATGCAAAAAAAATGCTCTAAAATATTAAAAATCAGACATTTTTGCTTTATTTCAAAAAATTCCATATTTTTTTAATGCCGGGTATGATGTAACCAGGCAAGTAACATAAGCTAATATTTTACAATAAATTATAGAGTCAAAATCCTCCAATAATCATAGTGACCGCTCAATACATATGTTATACCTTAATAAAAATAACCTTTGCACATGAAACATAAATGAGAAGGAATTATGAACAACTTTAGAGAAAAAGCCAATTTCATCTGGTCGATTGCAGATTTACTTCGTGGACATTATAAACAAGCAGACTATGGTAAGGTAATTCTACCATTTACAGTATTAAGACGATTGGATATGGTTCTGGAGCCAACTAAAAAACAAGTGCTCGAAGCATATCAAAAGCATAAAGATAAAAAACCGGAAGTTTTTGAGCCGATATTGAACGGTATTTCCAGAGTTAAATTTCACAACAGAAGTAGGTTTGATTTCAACGAATTATCCAAAGATCACAACAATGTAGCTGCAAATCTTCGCAATTACATAAATGGTTTTTCAATCAGCGCGAGAGAAATAATTGATTACTTCAGTTTTGAAGACCAGATCAAGAAACTTGATGAATATGATTTGCTCTATCTTGTGATAAAACATTTTGCCGATGCAAAAGACAAGTTTGAAGTTACCGAACCAATGGAAATGGGTTACATCTTTGAAGAACTCATCCGAAAGTTTGCAGAAATTTCCAATGAAACTGCCGGAGAGCATTTTACACCGCGTGAAGTGATCCGCTTGATGGTTAACCTGCTGTTTGCCAACGATAAAGATATTTTGCGAAAAGAAGGCATTGTAAAAACGCTTTACGATCCCGCTTGCGGAACAGGCGGAATGCTATCTGTGGCCGATGAATATTTGCACGAATTAAATTCAAGCGCAAGATTAGAATTATTCGGACAGGAACTCAATCCCGAATCTTACGCAATTTGTAAATCTGATATGCTGATTAAAGGTCAAAATCCGGCAAATATTAAATTCGGCAACAGTTTCAGTCAGGATGGTCTTGAAGATGAAAAATTTGATTATATGCTCAGCAATCCGCCGTTTGGTGTGGATTGGAAAAAAGCGCAAAAGTTTATCAAAGATGAGTATGAAAACAAGGGTTACGCCGGAAGGTTTGGCGCCGGACTGCCTTCAATCAGCGATGGTTCTTTGCTTTTTCTGCAGCATATGATTAGCAAAATGAAGCAGAACGTGAAAGAAGGCAGTCGAATAGCCATTGTATTTAACGGTTCTCCACTTTTCAGTGGAGGTGCCGGAAGCGGACCCAGTGAAATACGCAAATGGATTATTGAAAATGATATGCTTGAAGCAATAATTGCCATGCCCGACCAGCTTTTTTATAATACGGGTATAGCAACTTACATTTGGATTGTTACCAACCGCAAAGAGGCCAAACGAAAAGGGAAAGTACAGCTTATAAATGCAAGCGGCAATGATTGGGAAAACGGTGATAAAGACAATCCCTTTTATGTAAAAATGATGCGCAGTCTTGGTAACAAACGAAAAGAGATCGGCGATGCCAAAAACGGCAGGCCTGACCAGATAAAAACCATCACAGAAATTTACGAAGCATTTGAGGAAGGCGAATATAGCAAAATATTTGACAACGAAAATTTTGGATATACACGCATTACAGTTGAAAGACCTGAAAAAAATGATAATGGTAAAGTCGAGACGAACAAAAAGGGCGAACCCCTCCCCGATTCGGATTTGAGAGATTATGAAAATATACCGCTTAAAGAAGATGTTGAAGAATATTTCAAACGAGAAGTATTGCCTCATTTGCCCGATGCCTGGATTGATCACAGCAGAACCAAAACCGGTTACGAAATAAACTTTACCAAGTATTTTTACAAATACAAACCGCTCCGCAGTCTGGAAGATATACGCAAGGATATTCTGGCTTTGGAAGAAGAAACACTTGAAAGCATGAATGAAATCATTGATTAAACTCGGATCATTCGACCATGAATAAAGAAAATCAAAACATTATTATCTACAATACAGTCGACGGCAAAGCTTCTGTTTCACTTTATGCGAAAGACGGCATGGTATGGATGAACCAGAACCAGATCGCTGAACTTTTTGACACCTCGAAGCAAAACATCGGACAACATATTGCCAACATATTGAAAGAAAAGGAATTAGACGAAAATTCAGTTGTAAAGAATTACTTTACAACTGCTGCGGACGACAAACAATATAACGTCACATTTTATGCGCTCGATATGATTCTGGCAATCGGCTTCAGGGTGCGCAGCAAACGCGGCACACAATTCAGAATCTGGGCCAATCAAAATTTAAAGGAATACATGATCAAAGGGTTTGTTATGGATGATGAGCGGCTTAAGAATCCTGACGGCAGACCCGATTATTTCGATGAATTGCTCGAGCGCATTCGGGAAATTCGTGCTTCAGAAAAGCGATTTTACCAAAAACTCAGAGATTTGTTTGCTCTGAGCAGCGATTACGACAAAACGGACAAAGCAACGCAAATGTTTTTTGCCGAGACACAGAACAAACTACTCTATGCCGTCACCCATCAAACCGCCGCTGAAATTATTAGGCTTGCAGGAAGGAATTCATATTGAAAAATGCTGCATTAATTTCAAGCATTATTAGTATTGTTCTAGCAGTCATCATCTTCAT
>JAFGES010000014.1 GCA_016931455.1 Desulfobacterales bacterium
CCGTGAGGTAATCTTTTTTCTCAAACAATTCCATAGCCCAGTTAAAGTTGGATTGGTAAAGGTACTCTCGTGTCGTCGTATCATCAGGATTTGCATTTAGAGCCTTGAGTAGTTCTAATGTAGATTCCAGATATTCTTTCTTTTTAAAGAGTTCAATTCCAAGATCTCGATAACGGGTTTCCTCTTCAATTTCGACAGGAGGTTCTTTTTTTTCATCTTTTACTGTTTCTTTCTTCTTTGGTTTAACTGTGGGATAAACATCTTCAGTTTTGATATCATTTTTTTTTACTAAAAACGGCAGCCCTTCAACTTGAGGAACCTTAATTTTTTGACCGACGTAAACCTTGGTAGCATTTTTCAAGTTATTATACTCCGCTATAATCGGAAACTTGTGATAATCACCATAATAAAGCATTGCTAGTTGTGAAATGCTTTCTCCGGCTTTGATCGTATGAACGAGGTAGTTTTGAGCCGGAATCTGCTTGCGGGGTCTGATCATTTCCAAAGCACCCGAATGATTCGGCCAATGTCTCAATGTCATTAAGAACTTGCGACGAGCCAGATCATATTTTCCATTTTTATGAAAATTTAATCCTTCCTGGTAGTATTTTTCGGCTAGAACGTGCAATTGATTCTCTATTCGTCTGTTTTTTTCAACAGCCGATAGGTTTCGGGCATCTACCGTCAGAGCCAGTTTGTATTGTTTTGAGGCTTCAACCAGATTTCCTTTGTTTTCGTATACCTGCCCCTTTTGGAGGTAAGACTGAATCAATTTTTCCTTTTCTTCCCAAGGCGCTGTCGGTTTTTCCGAAGACTTCCTAACAGGCAGTACACATCCGATAACCAAAGTAAAAAGAATGATACCCTGGATAAAATATTTGTTTTTCATAATGTTATCGCTCTAATGAAAGTCTATGAAAGGTTTTAAGTCTTGAAATGAAAGTCTTTAAATCTCTCTTTAGTATCTGGTTTCGCTTTAATATCAGCGGATCGGCAAAAAAAGGGTTGCTACCTCTTTCAACAGAGGTTGCCAGTTTATAGCCCAAACGTTCACAAATTTTTAATACCTTTTCGTTATAGCGGCCATACGGAAAGGCGAGGAAGATTGTATTTTGGTTCAGTTTTTTATCGATAATTTGCTTTGATCGGCCCAGTTCCATTTCAATTCTAGAAATATATGCCTGAGTGCTTTCCCCATTCATTTGGCGGGTAAGGTCACTGTGGGAGATTGTGTGGGAGCCGATCTCGAAACCGTCTGCTTTCAATTCTCTGAGTTGGTTCCAAGTTATCGCATTTTGTGAGACACCTACAAAATCGGTATATATGAACAGAGTGGCTTTAAATCCATACTTTTTAAGAATCGGATAGGCAATATGATAGGTAGATCGATAACCATCATCAATCGTGATGGCAACGGATTTTTTGGGAAGAGCCCGGCGAAATTGCATAAATTCGAACAATTCTTGAAATTTTACAGTTTTATATCCATTTTCGTGCAGATACTTCATTTGCTGTTCAAATATATGGGACGGCATGCAAAGTGCGGAATTGCATTCTGAAGCAAAATGGTGGTAGCAGAGGATGGGAATCTCTTGATAACCATTAGGCCATAGGCCTCCTTTATTACTTTCGATAAGCGGGATCACAATCATTTCGCCTTTTTTAAAAAGAACATTTTGATTGGCTTCTTGAATGATCCAGGATTTTGTTTCATCTTTTAAAAATTTTTTCGCGAGCAGATCCGGAGTTTCTTTATCTTGCAACTGATAAATAATATATTCATCGGATTGAAAAATTTTCGGTTTCATAGGCATTGGCGTGGTTGCCGACGGAGAACAGGCAGGTAAAAAAGAGAGAGCGCAGTAAAGTAATAACAATGTGAGGATAAAGTGGTTAAACCTTACTGGATTCCTGTCTGCCATGGGTTAAATATCCGAAAATAAAAATAAATTTTTTAAGAATCTACAGCTTGACCGTTTTAAGTCGATATATACAGTCCATTTGTTTGATGTTCATAATAATTTGGATTAGATCAGACACCGATCAGAAACCCTGGAAAGACAATTCCTTCATAACATAAAAAAATTCAAAATTCAAACAAATCAAAAATACCGGATCAGTGTAGCAGATATCAGCGGATAATCTTCAAACTCACTGAAATCGGAAGCATAAGGGGCATTTTCAAAAACGATTCCCATCATTGCTGTAACCGAAACATCGAGGTTTTCAAGCAGATTGTATCTTAAAACCGGAGAAAAATACAATCCCCTGCCTTCGATATCAGCGATAGTAAAAATATCCCCATGCAATAACGGCGAGATATCGTAGCCAAGTGCAATGGCGCAATAATGCCTGTTAAATGTAATAAATTGGTTTGCAAGATAGCTATAGCGATCTTCGTTTAGGCCATAGATGGTGCTTTCTGAAAAAGCGGCGGATAGTGTGGAATTATGGTTGATCGCATTTTGATTATAGAAATATTCCGCCAAAAAGTAGATACGGTTTTTAAAGGTATATTCGTAGCCGGCGCTGCCTAAAAGGTAGGCACCGGCATGATCGGGATTTGCTACCAGAAGGCTGCCGCGAAGTATACCGTCCCAGAGGATTGTCGCAATATCTATACCACCGAGGTTTCTTTGTGTGACTCTGCCGCCCAGTAGAGCGATATCCGTATCTTTCATCGTGGTTCTAATGCGGCAGACGGCATTGGTATTTTGATTGGCGAGGATGCTGCCGTCCAATTTATCATCTGTTCTTTTCGGTGCATAAACGATGGCGATTTCCGTTGAAATTCCCGGATAGTATTCAAGCCTAACCGCATCGGTTCCCTTTTGGTCTTCGGCACCTTCGATAAAAGTCGGCGAAATCGGATTGAGTATGTCCAGCGGATTCCAAAGTCGTCCACTTCCGAAGCGTATCTGTTGTCGGCCTAATGTAATTGTGAAATTTCCGGTTACAATTTTTGCAAAAAGACGGTGTAGATTAAAACGGTAGACATAATGGTCGTGAAAGGAATGGTCTATATCGGCATCATAAAGATCGTTATAAGTCGATGGGGACCAATACCCATCAAATGTTCTGCTATTGGTATAGTTAGCTGCAATCACCTCGTTGTCGATGTCGGCATGCAGAAAAACATTTTCACTGATTTTAATTTCCGGCGAAAGTCTAATTCGGTTGAGGTCGGCAAATAGGCGTTTATGCTTGTAGGTATTGGTTTTTTCATCCCAATAGTTGTCTGTGGTGAAATAGGTGAAAAGGTTTTTATAGGATCCCCGAAGCGTGAAATCTGAAACATCTTTATCGATTAATAAAATATCGGCCTCATGGACCTCCTTTGCCTCGGCGGTCGGCGGTAATTGGAGAATTATTCCTAACCAAAGAAGAATTATAAATTGAGTCATTATGACCGGTAGAGATATTCTACTAATTTTCATGCTTGAGATTTCGGTATAAAATTAAGGCTTCGAGTGAATTTCGTCTGACACGATTCGGCCGTCTATTAGATTGATAAGTCGTTTCGAATGTTCCATGACCATCGGATCGTGGGTGGAGAATAGAAAAGTGATATGTTCTCGAAGATTGAGCTCGCGCATCATCGCCAGTAGATGGGCCCCGGTTTTCTGATCCAAGTTGGCTGTGGGTTCATCAGCCAGTACGATATCAGGTGACGACACAATTGCACGTGCAACGGCCACGCGCTGTTGCTGGCCGCCTGAAAGCTCATGCGGCGGCCGGTACATTTCCTTTTCCAGGCCGACCTCTCTGAGAACATCTTTTGAACGGGTGAGTCGATCCTTTTTATTGATACCTTGCAAAAGTAAAACATACTCAACATTTTCAATTGCAGTGAGAACCGGAATAAGATTGTAAGCCTGAAAAACAAAACCGATTTTTCGTAGGCGAAGGTCGGATATGGCCTTTTTCGAGAGTTGGTTCAGTCGCGTATTTCCAACGGTAACCGATCCGGATGTGGGTTGATCAAGACCCCCGATGATATTTAGAAGTGTGGTTTTGCCTGATCCGGAGGGTCCGGCCAGGGCGGCAAATTCCCCTTTTGCGATTTGCAGATTGACACCACGCAGAGCAGGGATGATATTTCCATGGGTTTCATAATTCTTGTAAACATTTTCAAGCTCAATAATGTTCATTTTTATCTCCGGATCCAAGGATCTAAATATGATGCAAAGCCTCCAGTGGTTTGATGCGTGCCGCTTTAACCGCCGGATAAAGCGCGGCAAGCAACGTTGTGGTCAGAACAATGAAAGTAGAAGCGATAATGTCTTTGGATTTTAACGCCGGGTAGATAATATGACCGGTTCCCAATGTTCGCATTGATTCCATATAAAAAGAAAGATCAATACCCGTATAGGCAAGAAGTGCGATAATTAAGACGCTGACACCGATACCGGCGACCAGTCCGACAATACCCAAGTTCATTGCCTCAAAGAGCACCATCGCACCGATCCGGTTAGGCGAAGTGCCGATTGATTTCATCACTCCGATTTCATGAAAACGTTCCATAATTGCCATAATAAGCGTATTGGCAATGGAGAAGACCACCGTTGTGAAAATTATGGCAAAGAATATATACATCATGGTGTCAAAAATCGTAACCGCCCGAAACAAATTCGGTGCCATTTCTTTCCATGAAAGAATGGTAAACAACGGCTCATGGATGGAGTTTCTAAGCTCTTCGACCACCTTATCCACCTGTTTTCGGTGAGTTACCCGAATTGAAATTTCACTGATTTTTGTACCCATGCCGGTCAGTTTTTGGAGGTTTTGAAGGCCGGTATAAACGACATATTTATCAAAGCTATCGATAGGGCTTTGATAAAGGCCCTTTACGGTTAATGCCGTACCAACAATTTCTTTTTGGAGATTTTGAAACATCAGAACGACTTTATCTCCGACAAGAAGGTCAAGCTTATCGGCCAGTGTCTTCGATATCAAAATATCAGACGCTTCGGAGTCGGTCAAATAAGAGCCGGCGGCTTCACCTAGCGTGTATTCGAGTATTTTCGAAACGGTTTTTTCATGCACCGGGTCGATCCCCATGATTAGAACCCCTCTGGAAGCCTCACTGGAACGGATCATACCATCCATCTTAATCCGAGGCGTGAACGCTTTCAGATCGTGTATATCGGATAATATGTTTTTTAGCTCCTTGGAAGGTACAAAACTGTTCTGAAGCTTCATGTCATTTTGAAACCCTTTTCGTTGGATGGAAATATGGCCTAAGGATGTACTGATCGTATTTTCGACCATTTGGTTATTCATTCCATTCATAATACCCATGGAAAGCAGCATCGCAAAAATTCCCAGAGCCATGGAGGTGATAACGACAAGAGAACGGCGCTTATTTCGCCAGAGATTGCGCCAACCGATCATTGCAAAGATTTTTATGGATGCCCACATTTAAGTGCCTGATCAAAAAGTATTATTATAATTTTCTAATAGCCTGAATCGGATTAAGTTTGGCTGCTCGGCGTGCCGGAAAAATTGAAAACAAAACCGCAAGTAAAAAAGTAAACAACGATGTCATGGCGATGTTGATAAAGGTCGTTTTGGCAGGATACAGAGTTGTTGATATCCCCCATACGGCGATTTCCTCTGAAAATTTTGAGTAATCGATCGGGTTGATCTCGAAATAGAGGCTGATTGCATAGCCAAAACCGATTGCAAGGATAATCCCGATCAGCGCAATGTAAACCGACTCCATTAAAATCATCGCGGAAATCTGCTGCGGTCGCGTGCCGATGGACAGCATGACACCGAATTCTCGTGTTCGTTCAAAAACCGACATCTGAATGGTGTTGAGAATTCCGAAGGCAACGACTAAAAAAAGGATAAAATCAAAGATATAACCGCTGATGTCATCCATGACAATAAACTGGACGAGCTCCGGCATCAATTCATCCCAGCCCATGACTTCAAGCTGTGTTTCAGATTTAGATGTAAACCGAACAATGTCATCTTTAACCATGTTAAGATGGGCAGCCTCATCCAGCCGAATTGCCAGCGTGTGAATATAATTCATCATGGTAAAGGTGGACCGAGCCTGTGAAAGCGGCATTAAGACCACCTCGCGATCATATTCGGGGTTGCCGCTTTTAAACAAGCCCACGATGGTCAATCTTTCTGCGGCAATCGAACCGTCAAATCCCTGTGAAATCATCGCGAAGGTATCATTGACCCGGGCGCCGATATTTTTTGCTAATGTGCTGCCGATCACGACCTGTGTGGTATCATCGGACCGAAGAAACCTTCCACCGGGCATAATTTTTTCATGCAGATTGCTAACCTGTTTTTCCATTTCAGGATCGATTCCCTGAATAAAGATACCCCGGGTGTTATCACGGAAAGACAGCAATCCTCCGGCCTGAATTCGTCGGCTGTGACCGGTAACATGCGGGTTTTCTTCAAGCCGTTGATTGAGTTCAGGTGATAGCTGAAAGGCGTAATCAATGGTTTGATTTTCCCAAAACCCCTTTTCATGAATTTGAATGTGGCCGGTATTTAAGGCGACGGCATCTTCAATCATTTGATCATGGCCGCCTTTTGCGATTGAGTTAATGAAAATGATCATCGCACCACCGACCATAATGGTCAGAAACGTCAACACCGTACGCCTCTTATTGCGCCATACATTTCTCCAGGCCAACTGAGCGATGATGTTTTCCATTTTCAAGTCCTATTTTCGTTTCAGATTTTGCAGCGTAAAAATGCGATCGGGAATTTCAATATCAAATTTTGCCGCTTTGAGAATCATCAATGTGTAGCGATCCTTCTTTTTTACGGTCTCCATTTTATACTCGGTCGGTATGACCCGATCATCCATTTGTTTAAAGTTGCTAGTCGTCAGATATTTTTTGAGAACATTATGCTCACTGTAAAATTCCTCTCTAACCGGAAGATAGTCATTCGTGCGGGCATAATATAAAATTTTACCCCATACAACCGCTGCATCCGGCTTTGGAATCAATTCCAACTTATAGCATTCATACCCGTCAACGGTTTCACGTCCGATTAGATGATGCGTGTAATCATTGACGATACTTGATTCTTTGACAATATCATCGTTTGAAAAATCAGATCCCATCCAGGACTGGAGCATCATGGATGGAGAAATCTTGATGGTTTGTTGCAGTTTGGGAACATAATGCCACATTTGCCGATCAATGAGCAAAAAGCGATTGTCGGCGTCTTTTACAGGAGCAGTGATTTCAACAAATGATTTTTTTCCTTTGCGGATGGTGTAGGATTTCATCTCTATCGATCTCGTCCAACGTCGGGTTTTAACTGTCATTTCAACAACGGCAACCTGAGAGTTGCCCTGAATAGCCGCTTCCGATTTTTTGATAATTTCTTCGGCCGTTAAGGCAAACAGCGGCTGAGAGCCAAATAGAAAAACAGTTAAGGCGGCGAATAAGATTTTCACGGTATGCAGAGATGTCCTAAAAGCTATTAGGGAGTTAAATTCCGACTTTTAATGAATGGAAAAAATTTTATCAATTTTATAAATGATAAAACAAGATTTATAAAAAATAAAAGACTTTTTATCGTTATCACCTTGATTCTAAGTTTTCAACAATGGCTTTGGTATCGATATATTTTTCAAAATGTTCGGCCAACAAGTCATATTCACGATTTCGGGCCGTCAGGCCATGGATGTCCGATATCCGGATATGACCGAGGCCAATGCCGTTAAACCACTTCTTGGTCACTCCGGGTGTATCAAATAGGCCGTGGATATAGGTTCCCATTGCCCGTCCCTGATTTGCAATACAGCCGTCTTCATCTTCACTGGGGATTGCGTTACGTTCGAGAACGCAAAATACCGGATTACCTTCTTTTCGGGTCGTTTGCCCCATATGAATTTCATAGCCGGTGCCTTGAACCTCTTGCCAAGAGAAGCGGGTGAGAGTCGTGGTTTTGGGGGCTTTTAAAATGGTTTCAACCGGCAGCAACCCAAGGCCTTCGGTGGTTCCGGGGTTGCCTTCCAATCCTTGCGGATCATGCACATAACGGCCCATCATCTGATAACCTCCGCAGATTCCCAGAACATGGCCTCCTTGATTGCTGTAAACGGCAATTTTTCGGGCCCAGCCGGTTGTTTTCAGCCAGTTGAGATCAAAGCGCGTATTTTTGGAGCCGGGAAGGATGACGGCTGCAAACCGACGCAGGTCCTGCACTTTTTCGACGTACTGTAAAGTAACCCCATCTAAGTCTGCCAGCGGCTGAAAATCCGTAAAATTGGAGATATGCGGAATGCGGATCACTGCAATAACCGGAAGATTGCTGTTTACAGCGACAACGGATGACGGGTTTTCGATCACCACTGAATCTTCGGCTTCGATCTTGATGTGATGATACCATGGAAGGACACCGAACACTTTTTTTCCGGTTTTATGTTCGATCCAGCGAACGCCCTCGTCAAAAAGCGACAGATCTCCCCGGAAACGATTAATGATACAGCCGATCACCTGGTTGCACTGTTTTTCCGACAAACATTGGAGCGTACCGATAATCTGAGCAAATACGCCGCCGCGATGGATATCGGCTACCAGGATGACTTTTGCATCGGCATATTCGGCCATCTTAAAGTTAACAATGTCATGCGGCATCAGGTTGACCTCGGCGCAAGAGCCGGCACCCTCGATAATGACAAGATCATAGGTGTCTCTCAGCCGATCCAGGGCATCACAGGCAGCTTGAAACAGTCCTGTTTTTTGAGTATGGTATTCTTTGGCCGTACTGTTGGATAAGGCTTCACCCAGAAGAATCACCTGAGAACCGACTTCACTGGTCGGTTTCAAAAGGATGGGGTTCATATCCACCTGCGGTGCAATTCCGGCAGCTTCCGCTTGCACAATCTGAGCCCGCCCCATTTCCAAACCTTCAGATGTCACCCCGGAATTATTGGACATGTTCTGAGCTTTATAGGGTGCAACTCGAATCCCCCTTTTTAGAAAAAAACGACAAAGCGCGGCGGCGATAATGCTCTTGCCGACATCGGATCCGGTACCGAACACAGCTAGACACGGCGCTTTTTTAGTATGTTTGGTTTTTGCTTCCAATTTTTCTCTGTTTCCTTAATTATGTATGTCTTATATCATATTTTTGGGCGTAACCTCGAGGTGTTACCATGAAATCCAGGTATCTTGCCGAGGTGCTGGAGCCGATAAATACGGTGGTCTGCATGTCTACGGGCGATATGTGAAGTTCTTCAAGAGCGACAACTCGAACTTTCTGATTGCTTCGCATGGCACCGGTTACAATTCCCACCGGGGTCTTTTTGTCCCGGTACCTAAGGATGATCTTCTGCGCCCGTTCAAGCTGCCAGGCTCTTTTTTTACTTTTCGGATTGTAAAAAACAATCACAAAGTCGGCTTGAGCCGCGGCTTCAATGCGTCTTTCAATCAGCTCCCACGGGGTCAGGAGATCACTGAGGCTGATAACGGCAAAGTCATGCGCAATGGGTGCGCCCAAAAGTGAAGCGCCGGAACTCAGTGCCGGTATTCCCGGTACGATTTCAATCCCAAGTGCTTCTTTTCCACCCGGGTCCTGAGGAGCTGAAAAAGGAGACATTAGAAATAGATTTCGTTTTCTGCTGATTTCAAAAACAAGCCCGGCCATAGCATAAATTCCAGGATCTCCACTGGAGACAATTGCACAGGATCTACCGCTGAGGGCTGTATCAATGGCTGTTTCAACCCGCTGTACTTCTTTTTGCATGGGGGTGCTGATAATATTTTCAGTGCCGATCATGGGGCGGATCAAGTCGATATAAGTGTTATAGCCGGCCACTGTATCGACGGTTTTAAGAACATCTATGGCGCGTTTGCATAGATAGTCGGGCCCGCCCGGCCCGATTCCTACAATGTAAAGAATTTTCTGGCTACGGCCACCGTTACATTGCGAGTCGAGTGCTTGGGAACAATCAATTTGCCGGTTTTCGCCGATAGAATCGCTGCTGCTTCGCATACGCTTTGAACTCCAATATGTTTTTTCACCATTGCTGATGGTGTCTTGATATTTTTAACGGTTTTTAAATCATTTTTATCAAAAAATTCGATCGGTATTTTAAGATCCTTTGCAAGGGCCAATAGACCGGGTTCGTCCGCTTTCAAATCAATAGTTGCAATTTTGCAAAGGCTGCCCAACGCCAGGCCATGCTGAGCCAGGATATTTAACAGAAAATCCTGCATTTCAGCCCGACCGGTATTGCGATTGCACCCCATTCCCGCCACCAGAGATGCCGGCCGCAAGATGAGTGTCTTTGATGAACGTTTTTTGATAATATCGTCAACAAAGACAAGCGGATGGTCCTGCCATGAAAATTTTTGCCTGTTTAGCACCTCAGTGTCGCCCGGATTTGCGTGTTTTAAAAGATGTGATTCGGGGATCGCATCACTAATCAATCGGTAAGGATCATGCAGATTGATTTTTTGGCCGGTCAGCAGGGCCATATTGATGTATTTGACGGCATCCGGATTTTCAATCCATAGCCCTCTTTCTTGTGCAATGACGTCAATGGCCGGAACCTGATTCAAATCGGTGGCCGTGGTGATGACCGGAACGGCATGGGTGATGTTCGCGATTTTTTTCGTCAGATGGTTTGCCCCTCCGATATGACCGGAAAGCAAACTGATCGCATGTTGCCCGGTTTCATCCATAACCACCACTGCGGGATCGATCGCTTTGTGCCGTATTAACGGTGCCAGTATCCGGACCACGATGCCGACGGCCATAATAAAGACATGCCCGTTGTACTGATTGAAGGCTGAAGAAACGGTATCGGCCAGGCTTTGAAACGGCTGTACACGGAGGCTTTGAGTATTTGACTTTAATTTGGCGGATAGATAGAAATCGGCTTGGGGAAGTTCATCCACAAGCTTTTGGGCCAATTTCGTCCCCTTGGGTGTAATTGCCCATACGGCAAGTTTATACGGCTTTAAATCCTCAATCATAATCTATTTATTTCATATCTTGATATTGCAATAAATGCAAACCGACCTTTTCGAAAGATTACCGCTAGGGTCTATATTGATGCGAGAAATTTTTATCATACAATTTGGATTTATGTTTTAAGTTATCAGGGCAGACACTTAGAACTTTCCCGACGATAATCAAGGCCTGATGGGTGATATTTTCATCCCTGACCGATTTTGCAAGCTCTCCGATGGTTGTATAAATGATACGTTCTTCCGGTTGGCTGACGCGAAATGCAATCACGCAGACAGCATCCTTGCCATATGCCTTTTGAAGTATTTTCGATACGGTTTCGATCAGTGTGATGCTCAAGTAAATGGCCATCGAGGTTTGATGGGCGGCCAATGCTTCCAAGGCTTCGGCTTCAGGTACCGGTGTTCGGCCGGCCATGCGGGTTAAAATCAGAGTCTGGGAAATTTCCGGCAAGGTGTATTCGATACCCATGGCGGCAGCCGCGGCAAAAGCAGCGGTAACCCCTGGGATAACCTGATAGGCAATCGACCTTTTTTGAAGTTCCGCCATCTGTTCGTAGATAGCGCCATAAAGACTCGGATCGCCGGTATGCAGACGAACCACCTTTTTACCGGCTTTATAGGCGGTCTCTATTGCTTTGATGATATCTTCCAGGTGCAGGGAAGCACTGTTTAAAGTTTCCGCTCCAGGTGCCGCCCATTTCAATACCGCTTCAGGTACCAGAGAGCCGGCGTAAATTATCAGTTCCGCCGTCATGAGCGCTTGCTGAGCTTTGACGGTAATCAATTCCGGATCACCCGGTCCGGCGCCTGCAAATATCACGGGATAAAAGTTTGTCATGAAAGCTCCTTGTTAGGTTTTTCCCCTGAAATTATCCATACGGGATTTTCGGATTTAAGTCTTTCTCCCCACGGCATGCTTTGACCGCGACAGGTTTGAATTTGGATGATATCGGTTTTAAATCCCAAGCTTTTAAGTGTCTGAAGAGCTGTGTCGATATTAGGCAGCAAAACCGTATTGATCACTATTTTGCCGTTATTTTTCAAATACGAATCAGCCGCGCGGATAATTTTTTCAAGATTCCTTCCGCCTCCACCGATAAATACACGGTCAGGTCGCGGCAGATCTTCAAGACCTTTCGGAAGCACGGCCTGAATGATCTGCAGGTTTTTGGCTCCAAAACGGTTTTGATTGCACTGAATTTGTGCAATTCGATCGGATTTTTTTTCAACGGCAAATATTTTTCCCTTTGTCACAAATAAACTCGCTTCGATGGCGATCGAACCACTGCCGGCCCCCAAATCCCATAAAACATGTTCCGGCATCAGCTGCAGTTTTGAAAGTGTTACCGCCCGGACCTCCGCTTTGGTAATCAAACCGTTTTCGTGGGTGTATAACATGTCGGGCATGCCCAGATGAAGGTCCGTTTTTTCGACCGGCTGAGAGTCATATCGCTTAAGAATCACCAGGTTGGGTTCCTGGAACTGTTCTTTCACCGCACGGGAAAGTTCATACCAATCGATCCGTTCGGAAGATGTGCCCAGTTGTTCTAGAACACACATTTGAAGATTATCTATCCCTTTTTCGATAAGAAAATTTGCCAACCAGGCTGGATTTCGAGACGGATCCGTCAGTACGACAATCCATTTTTTTTTGGTGAGTGCTTCTAATAGCTTATTTTCATGCGCTCTGCCGTGCAGACTGATCACCTCGGCCGCTTGCCATGGCTCCTTGATTCGGGAAAATGCAACGGCAACCGATGATATGTTCGGATAGATGACGACATTTTTAGGACCCAACGATTTGACCAGCAGCGAACCGATTCCAAAAAAAAGCGGATCACCGGATGTCAGTACGACAATTGATTTTTTTTCCATCCGGTCTTTGATATGTTGTATGATACCTTTGAGATCGCGGGTAATTTCTTTTTTTACCCCGACAAAATCCTGGAAAAAATCAAGCAGTCGTTTGCCGCCGATCAGAATTTGCGCCTGATGGATTATTTTTAAATGCTCTGTAGTCAGATCATTAGGAGTCAGCCCCATACCGATGATTGTGACCGGTTTCATTTTAATCCTTTATTTTGTGTCGGAATCAAATATAACATTGCCGTCATAATCAAAGATGATGCTTCGAATATTCGTATTTTCTCCGGCAAACCATTTGGCCGAGTTGATGATAAGTCGCCCGACATAGGGAATAATCATCGGATATTGCTTACAGATTGAATTAAAGGCATGACGGGCGGTATTGGCCGATTTTATCTTTTTCGCAAAAATATTATCCTTGGTTATTTCCAGCGACCAATTTGCCAGATCCTGCAGGGTCAGGCGGGCATTGGCCGCATGGGTATGGGGAATGCCTTGAGCCATTTTGAGCGCTTTTCCAAAAAAGACCGCCAGCGTGATGAAACCAAACCCCTGGTCGGTTGCGGCCTGCAGAGACTGTTTAAAAAAATCCCCAATTTGAATAAATGCCTCATCCGGCAGTGTGTCCATGTAAGCCTGCGCATATTTTTCACTTCTTCGCCCGGTGGTCAGGACGACACAATCCAACCCGGCTGCATGTGCGACCGATAAGGAGGATTCGATGGTTGCAATATAAGCTTCATGAGACATGGGCTTGACAACCCCGGTGGTACCTAGAATCGAAATGCCGCCTAAAATTCCAAGCCTGGCATTTAAGGTTTTTTTTGCCAGGTTTTCACCTTCGGGTGCAAAAATTTCCACCTGAACGGATCGATCCATCTCATATTGGTTTAAAACATCTTTGACTGCCTGGATAATCATTTTGCGCGGTCCCGGATTAATTGCAGGCTCACCGGGCGCAACAACAAGTCCGGGCTTTGTTACTCGTCCGATTCCTTTTCCACCGGTTATGACCACCTGATCCCGATTACCGTTATCCAATGGTTCGGCCAAACGAACAATGGCACCGATTTGTGCTTTGTGAGTGATATCCGGATCATCACCGGCATCTTTGATAACCGAACATGTAGCTGAGTTTTCATTTAAACGTGTGCTGTTGTGAATCGGAATATCGATCAAGCTTCCGTTTAAAAGCACAATTTCAACCTGGGAACACGGTTTTCCTTCCAGAAGATAATTCAGCGCGGCTTTTACAGCCGCCGCAGCTGCCGTGCCGGTTGTAAAACCGCTTTTGAGTTTTTGTTTATTATCTTTTGTCATCTGCTCAAATAATAGTAAATGGTCCCGACAAAAATAATACTTAAGACCCGAAACCCCTGGCCCATCAAAAGTAACTGGGTTCCCATTTTGGGAGCAAAAATACCGATGTATCGCGGCAATTGGTGTCTTAATGCCCGCAAGGGAAAGGCGATGATATTTCCGATCAGAAGCGCCGCAACCGTTTGTTGGGTAGTCAAGACACCTGCATCCAACAAGGCGCCGGCGGCTGCGAACCCGGAAGTGAATTCGGCTGCAAAACTTAAAATAATCAGAGAAAGACTTTCCATGGGGATAAAGGTCGTAACCACATATTCGGCCAGCCATTGACGGGCCGCAGAAAAAAAGCCCATTGAATTTATGACAAAAACAAAAATGTAAACCGGTACAACGTACCTGGCAATGGCGGAAATACGGCCGGGGAGCTTTTTTTTAATGCCTTCCCAGATATTTTTTTTGCTTTTTTCCCGGGTGTTTGAAGATTTTTGAAATTCGTTTGCCCTAGTTTCATTTCTGCTCGTTGGTTGAAAATGCCCGTAAATTAAAAATAAGGCAGTGCGAAGCAGCGTCGCTGCGAAGGTGATGACGAAATAAAGAACGCCGGCCCAGCCGGTCAGGGGTATAACGATAAAAACAGTGGTGGGCAGGTGCAGAAAATAGGCTGGAAATTGATTGATAAGATTGGTCAGATAAAGCTGCCTGCGAGTTATTTTGTCTTCCTTATAAAATTCAAGCAGCATTGCATTGGAAGCTACACCGGAGACAAAAGCGGTTGTAAATGCTGCACTGCAAAGATTTCCAAGACGACCGAATTTGAAAAACGGCGCTGCGATTGCGCCCAGAAACCGGGTCCATCCCGAAGCCTCGATGATCTGGGCGAAAGCTAGACCGATTCCGATAAAAAGCATCAGACGAGCCAAGGGCCACAATAGTTTTGAGATCATAGCCGTAGTGTTAAAATTTTCAATGCGGCAAAGGCCGAAACCGAGCAGAGCGGCTGAGACGGCAAATGAAATCAAAAACGGCTGATGCGCCCATGAAGCCTTTTTAAATATCATTTTCATTTTTTTGTTTGGCAATGATCAGCGTCCAGTAATCCGGTGCTTTTTGGTTGAAATTTTTAATATCTTCAATGACTTCCTGATCCGGATGCCCGCACTTGCTTATTCCGACACAGTTGTTAAACACTTTGGATTCATCGATGGCAGCGTTGATATCTTTTACATTGCGGTAGGCTTTTAAAAAAACGACATTTTCCGGTTTTCCGGTAAGTTGTCTCAGACGATCGCCTCCACGGACTCCGGAAACAATTAAGAGGGATTCTTCACCTTCTACAAGCGGGGTATTGAGACAAGCTGCCGCGGCCTGATAGGAGGTAATTCCCGGTATGGTTTTGACCGTGATATGGGGGGCGGAGGTTTTAATATGCCTGAGGATGTAACTGTAAGTCGAATACGTCATCGAATCGCCCAAAGTTAGAAAAGCGGCATCCTTGCCTTCTTCCAGCACTTTGACGATGGCCATTGCATGATCCTTCCATGCGGTTTCCATCTCACTTTGATCGGTTGTCATCGGAAAGGCAAGCATCCGGACGGAAGCTGTTTCCGGGATGTAAGGCTTTGCAATCTTGACGGCTAAACTATAGTCGTTTTTAGTGGAAGATGCTGCAAAAACAACATCGACACGATTTAATATCTTCGCGGACTTGATCGTGATCAATTCCGGATCACCGGGCCCGACTCCAATGCCGTATAATATTCCTATTTTTTTGTTCATAACTACCTAAATTTTCTTATTATAATAAAATTCATAGAGGATGAAACAATCCCTCAATCCCTCAATCCCTAAATTTTTCAATCCCTAAACAGCCATTTTGACAAGTGCATTAACCACACTTGCCGCAACATTTGACCCGCCTTTGCGCCCTACATTTGAAATAAACGGATAATTCATTTCCATCAGGGCTGCTTTTGATTCAGCCGCATTCACAAATCCGACCGGAAGGCCGATGATAAGGGCCGGTCGAGCTTTATTTATCTTAACGAGTTCAATGAGACGAAGCAGCGCCGTCGGAGCATTACCCACCACATAAATACCGTCTTCCAGAATGGTCAGGGCAGCATCAACGGCTGTTTTGGCACGAGTCTCTCCACTTTGCTCGGCAATATCACTGACTTTTGGGTCATTGATAAAGCATTTTAGATTGACGCCCAGGTTTTTCAGTTTCTTTTTGCCGATACCGGCCATAGCCATTTGAGTGTCCGTCACAATTGTTTTTCCCCGGCTGATCGCTTTTAACCCCGCACCGATGGCTTCGGGATGGAAACGGACGCTGTGCATATATTCGAAATCCGCTGATGTATGAATCATTCGCCGGACGATTTGCCATTCTTCAGGTGAGAAATGATGCGGACCGGCTTCTTCATCTATGATTTTAAAACTTAATTTTTCAATCTCTTCGGGTTTCATCTCAGCTTGGTCCTTTCCTTTAAAAATTCTTGGCTTTTTTCAGAATTTTCAGCGTATTCGAATTGAACAAATCCGGGTAAAGCGTTTGACCGATGGCATCGATGCCGTTGAGCAATCTAAAAGTCGGACGGGATACAAGCATTTCATCGATAATAAAAATCTGATTTTCCCGTACAGCTTTGATCACTTTGAAGCCGGTCTCTTGTTTGATCATCGATAGGGTAGGGCGGTTCATGGAACCGGTTTGCGCTAAATAGACATCGATCCGGTCGGCATGAGACAGTATCCGTTCTTTTCCATAAGAGGCAATATTCGTATTTCCGACCGGTTTTGCGTCACCGGCGATATTGATGCCTCCGGCAATTTCAAGAGCGAAAATCGCCATGGCATCCGGTGCAAAGGTTTTCATTTTCGTATGGATGGCTTCAAAATAAACCCTCTTTCTTGTGCTGAGAGTACTTGTTAGGGCTTTAAAATCGGAAACCGCGGTTTTAAAATGCTTGATCATATCCGTGGCCTTTTTCTGTTTGCCGCTCAGGATACCCAACATCTGCCAATAGCAGTACATTTCATCCAAGTTTGCCGGCTGCAGTGAGATAATCGTAATTCCGGCGGTTTCCAGTCTTTTGACCAACGGAGCGTATCCACGGTCGATCATCGGTCGAATAAGAACCAGATCAGGATGAGCGGCTAAAAATTTTTCAGGATCATCATGATAGGAATAGGCAGTTTTTGATTTTGCCTCTTCGGGGAAAATTTCATGGGGAGATACTCCGATAATTTCTTTAGAAAGTCCCAACAAGAATAGATTTTCAGTATGAGCTCCATAAAGCGATATAATTCGCTTAAAAGGCTTTTGAATCTTTATTTGCCGGTCTGACTGATCAACGATAGTCTCATCTTTTTCAATATGAAAATTTTGTATATTTGCAATCGCCTGGGCAGGTATCCATACGGTTAAAAATATGATTATCTGAGCCAATCTTGCGTTTTTCCATTTAACTGAATATCCGAACATCTTTGAATAACTCTTTTATCTCTTAAAAATGACCTGTTTTGCATTCGAATAGGGTTCGTAATATATTTTGGTTTCCACATTAAAGATTGAATGAATGATCTCTCGGTTTAAAACTTCATCTGAATTACCGCATGCCGCAATACTTCCCTGTTTCATGAAAATCAGATCATCACAAAAGGCGGCTGCCAGATTAATATCCTGCAGCACGGCAATGATTGTTTTTTTGTCTTTTTCAACCCGCTCAGAGGCGATATTGAGCAAACGGATCGTATGATGGATATCCAGGTTTGAAGTGGCTTCATCCAGGATTAATACCGGCGTGTCCTGGGCAAGCGCGCGCGCAAAAACAACGCGCTGCCGTTCGCCTCCGCTAAGTTCCGTGATGAAACGATGAGCGAATTGATACGTGTCCGTTTTTTCCATGATATCCTGCACAAGCTCCAAATCAACCTCAGTAGGGACTGAAAATCTCGGCATGTGAGGATAACGGCCCATCATGACGACCTCTTTGGCGGTGAAAGGAAAATTGATGTAAAAATTTTGAGGCACCAAAGCGATTTCCCTTGAAAGTTCTTTTCTTGAATAATGCGATAGATCTTTTCCTTTATAATTGATTTTTCCTGTGCTTGGCCGGCTATGTTTTAAAAGAAGATCGATCAATGTAGTTTTACCGCATCCGTTCGGTCCCAATATTCCATAAAATTTTCCGGATTCAAGAACAACCGAAAGGGCATCGATAACTTTTTTATCCTCATAATAAAAAGTGATGTTATCGACTTCAAAAGCCATCTGTAAACCCTTACCCGGCCATCTGACGTTTGCGAAAAATATAACAAAAAAAAGGTCCGCCGATTAAGGCCGTCAGCACACCGATTGGTATTTCGGTGGGCAGGACGGCCCGAGTGATCGTATCTGCACACAGCAGCAGTACGGCACCTGCCAGCAGTGAGAGCGGAATGAGTTTACGGTTATCCGGTCCGTTGATCGAGCGTATCATATGTGGAATCAAAAGTCCGACAAATCCAATGATGCCGGACACGGAAACACAGACGGCTGCAACCAGAGAAGCGGTAACCAGCAGAATAAGCGGTACTTTGGTTGTATCTACACCTAGGGAGGCTGCGGTTCGGTTGCCGAGCGACATGAGATTGAGATCGCGTGCAAAAAATGTAAAAATTAAAAATGCAATACAAACAAAAGCAAATGTCAGAAATACATCCATCCAAGTCTTTGAACCAAAACTTCCCATGAGCCAAAAAATAATGATTGAGACCTGTTCGTCTGCCAGGTATTTTAAAAAACTGATGCCGGCTGATAAAATAGCAGCGACGATAATTCCGGAAAGAATGAGATTATTTGAAGAAAGCCCTTTGCCGGAAGAAGAAAGATAAATCACAAAGACCAAAGTCAATGTTGCGCCGATAAAAGCAAAAAACGGCACGGAATAGGTTCCTAAAAAACCGATATTAAATAAGATGGCCAGAGCGGCCCCAAAAGCCGCACCGGCGGATACGCCCAGGGTGTAGGGATCGGCTAAGGGATTTAGCAGGATTCCCTGAAAAACCACTCCCGATATGGCGAGCCCCCCGCCCACTATGCCCGCGGTCAATATGCGGGGCAGGCGAATATCCATGACGATGACGGGGAAAAGATCGTCCATGCCTTTGATAAAACTTTCCTGTCCGGTAATTTCAGCAAAAATGATTTTAATGACGTCGAAAAAAGATAAACGAATATATCCCAGACCCGTTGAAATGATAATCACACCACACAAGGCGATGAATAAAAAAATGATTTGAATGAGCGTTGATTGTGTCGAGCTTTTTTTTAACCTATCGGTCATGTCTTAAGCTTGCACCTCAAATGATGAAAAAGAAGCGATTGCATCTTTTAAATGATCCACCCATATGTCCACCATATCATCGTATTCCGCGGTACCCTTCAGTACCGCCACGGATTTTATCCCGCAAGCCGTCAGGATGGATTTCCAGGAATTTTCGTCATTACCGGCAAGGTCTTTTAAAGCATGATGACCGGCCACGGACATAAACGGAATCAGGTAGGCGGTTTTTATTTTTCTATCAAGAAGTATTTGTTTGATATTTTCGATGGTTGGTGAACTTTCCACGCATCCGACAAAAATATTCGGATCTTTCTGCTGAAGGTGATACATCAAGGCCGTGTAAACCGCATTGCTCGGATGGGAGCCGCCATGTCCCATGAAGACAACGGCTTCTTCATTTTTTCTTTCTTGGGGGATATGTCTTATCAGTGCCGCTGCTACTCGGGTCATGTCCAGCGAACTCGACAGCAGGGGATAACCGACGGTAATCTGGAAACCATGAGGCATCAATTCAAATGCCCGCACAATCCGGACAAGGTCGTGGTATTCTTTGCCGCTGACGGTCTGAAGGGATTGAACGGCTAAATGGGTAAATCCTTCATCCATCATTTTGGCCAAGGCGATTTCCACTGAGTCGATTTGTATACCTCCTTCAGCGAGTTTACGGCGAATGATCGCTGACGTATAAGCCCAGCGAACCGGTATTTGGGGGAAAGTTGTTTTTACTTTTTGATCGATATTTTGATAAGCGCTTTGCGCGGCCGGTATTCTAGAGCCAAAAGCAACCAGCAAAATACCTTTTTTTATCAAATGCATATCCGTGCCCAATCCAAAAGTATATTTGACATATAAAAAAAGCCCTTCAAGCTCATTTAGCTTGAAGGGCTGCACCCAGCTTTCTTGACCCTTTACTGCTTCCTCGCCTAAAATCTCCATTCCCTAGAGATGGCTTTTCATCAAGGCAGGTCTTCTGGCTCTCGGGTCATCCTACTGTCTGCACCTTCCCACCCGTCTGAAACGGACAGTGGCCTATCGCAGTGATCGTCACCGATTACAGCGGCGGGACCGCTCCCGATTTTCACGGGATTCCCTATTAAGCCGCAATGGCACCTTAATTTTTGCTTGTTTATGCGATCACGGATTATTTGTCAACATATTCTCTTGACTCATGTTTCTTCTTGAAACGAATACCGAATCCGTCCGCACGGCTCCACACGACTTCACCGGTTATTTTCATAGGTTTCATTTTATCGGGCGGCAAAATGGTCAATTCAAATATATGCCCGACCGAAACCGGACATTCAGTTTCAATACAGACACCACCAATACTGATATTTTGGATATGACCGTTATAGGTGCCTGTTTCATCTTCATATTTTACGTTTAACTGCCCTTGTTTTCTGGGATGTTTTCTTCTATCGATCGAATCGATATCCTGCAAAATGCTCAATAACATTTTTTGTTGATTTTCACTCATATTCCTGATGATTTCATGCAACCGTTCGATGATGCTTGGTTCATCAACTTTTTTTTGGGGGTTCAACATATTAGAAGCCCTTCAGAAGATCATAGTGGATTATTATTTGGTGACTGTTTATTTCTGTTAAAATAATGTTGCTTTTATGTCAATGATTTCTTTATATTTCAATGAAGTATCCGGTATTATCGTTCAGAAAGAATTGTGAATGTGCTTTTGATTATTTTTAACGAAGATGTTAATTACAAAAAAATCATATAGCCTAAAAAATTTAATATCATACGATCAGGGGGACCTATGCAAGTATTTGATTCGCTTCATGCCTTTATTTGGAGATCCTTGTCAAGCAACAACTGCAACTCTTATTTAATCGATAAACCCCCGCGTGTGCTCATCGATCCCGGTCATGTCAATTCGTTTGATCCGGTTGCGCAAGGCCTCAGAGAAATAGGGCTGGAAAATAAAGATATCGGTTTAATTATTTGTACCCATGGCCATCCGGATCACCTTGAAGCCGTCCAATTATTCAAAAATGCACCGACTCTGTTTACCATTCATGAAGAAGAACGGGAGCTGGTTGAAACCATCAATAGATATCTTGAAAGCGCCTATGGTAAAAGAGCGGCTTTAGTTAAACCTGATTTTTTTCTTAAAGAGGGTACTCTTACTTTGAAAGGACTTGAACTTACCATTATTCACACGCCCGGCCATTCACCCGGTTCGATTTCCGTCTACTGGCCGGAAAAAAAGGCTTTGTTTACCGGTGATTTGATTTTCAAGGGGGGTATCGGCCGCACAGACCTTGCCGGAGGCAATGGTTCTCAACTCAAAGAGAGCATTAAAAAGCTCAGGGAATTGGAAATAGAATGGATGCTGCCGGGGCATGGGGATATGATTTCCGGAGCGGAGGCAGTGAGGGAAAATTTTGATCGGATTGAACAGCTTTGGTTTAATTATCTGTAAAACGTCTTACTGCGTCTAGACAGGTCTCAATCGCCACATGGAGATTTCTTTCAGAAATATCTTTGGCATCCTGGGAGGCCTGATACTCTGGAAAAGAACGGATTTGTCGGGAAAGTTGTTTGAGTCTCTCAACGCGCTCTCCGACAATTTTCATCTTTTTTTCTATTAACTTCATAAACCGTCTTTTACTTATAGTCGCGAAATGAAATTTGATCGTAATTTAACCAGAAACGGCATAAAATCGTAATACATACCCCGAACTCTTGCCTCGTATTCAAACCTGCTGTCTGAGTCTGCGTCGTATATGCAACATCGGCTTGTTACCGCTTCATAGGCCAGTTCAATGGAGGAGGAATTGAGGATGACTGCATCTGTCTCTTTTCCAAACTTTGTGCCGATTTGTAGAGCAGTCACGTAAGCCTGCCCGGTAACTTCAAATGGGTCGGCCTTATAAGCCTTCTCATCAAAAAGGAAAGCCAAATCCATATCCGAATGCGCCTTTTCTTTCCCCTTGGCATAAGATCCAAATAGATATACCGCGACTATAGGAGAAACATCCTTTATAATTTCTTTGAGGTATATCTCTAATTCTCTTATAATTTGAGTTGATTTTTCCATTTTATATCAGTGCGATGCATGATTAATTGCATTGCAGAAAGTACGAAAATATTCACCACGAAGCCGGCTATCAATTTGGCGTCGTTATTTATTTCTTATTTGTCCAGAATCGAATTCAATATCAAGATAGAATAATTTTATCGTGATTTCAATAGGTAATAATTAAATCAGACCAGCTTCGTCTTTTGGAGGAAATGGCAACGCTGATTCGGAAAAAGGCAAGCAAAACAAAACCCCGCTTATAGCTGTGAATGTTCTGCACGAACCCCTATTACGGACGAATCGAAGATCCGGAAGGAAACATCTCAGCATAGGGGTTGAAACGAGCAACGTCGAGTCGGTTTCTTATTTTATATTTGACGACCCCAGATTTATCGGCTATTTTGCATTATTGATAAAGAATGGACGAAAAAGGGGATAGCTATGTATATAAGACGAAGCCTTGAAAGTTTTGTGACAAAAGTAAC
>JAFGES010000122.1 GCA_016931455.1 Desulfobacterales bacterium
GTCATGGGGAGCCGCACGATTTCGATATTCACGCCGGTTACCCGGATTGTCTCGAATGTCATGAAGATCCGCATGGGTTGGTTAAGTAACATAGAGCTCTCTACCGGCTTGCTTGAACAGTCGATGAAAGATAACGTATTATAATATATATATATAAAGGAAATGATTGTATGCATATAAAACTCAAATTATTCATCATGATAAGTTTAACTTTAATCCTTTTTACAGGGCTTGCTTATGCCGATGGCGAGCCAAAGGGTATGGCCTTGGATGATAAACATTTTGTGGTAATTTGTGATTTAGGCAGGTATAGAGAATTCAACCAAATCATTTATCTTTATGAAACCGATGGAAATCGGATTCAAATTAAGGATGCCGTGTATGTAACCCAGGTACCGGCCGGATTAAATGTTACCGCAGATACAAAAATTATCTCGCAGCGCCTAAAAATAGATAATATTCAAACGGAACTTACTCAATAAAATCAAAATTTCAGAGATATTTTGGCTTTTTAAGATTTTTTGGAATTCTAACGACTGATTATTTTATGATAAAAAAAGAAGAGCCGACTTACTGCCCAAAAGGCAACGAAGGGAAGCTGACAAGTTCCGTAAAAAAGGCTTATACAAGATTTCTCAAAATCAGAGGTAATCCAAGAGAAATTGCTCTTGGTTTTGCTTTGGGGCTTTTTGTAGGTTTGACACCCTATATGGGTTTTCATATTGCCATAGCGATTTTTTTGGCCGCTATATTTAAATGGAATAAAATTGCAGCCGCATTGGGTGTATGGATATCCAATCCTTTAACCGCTCCAATTGTTTACAGCCTTACGTATTATGTCGGCTCAAAGATGTGTGTGTATACCGGAGGCTTCAACCAAGCTGAAGAAATGACCATTTCAGGGATTTTAAAAATATTACATAAGGCTCCTGAAGTATTATGGATATTGACATTAGGTGGTATTGTGATCGGATTGCCGTTAGCGGTTTTAGGTTATTATGTTTCCTATTCGGCGATCACTAAATATCGCGAAGAAATTAAAGAAAAGTTGACGTTGGAAACAAAAAAATTAAAAAAGAAGCTAAAAAAAAAAAGATAAGTACTTACGACGCTACGTTGCATTGGAAAGGTCTGGAAGGACATAATAAAAGATGAGCGTCATTCGATGAAAATGACCATATCGTAGCATTGAACTTTTGTTTCAGGCAGGAGAATAAAAATAGCCTTTTAAAAAAACCATAGGTAATTAAGGATGAACCAGTCTAACAGTCGGGAAATATGTTTGATACCTCCCTATATCCCTCGTAATTAATTCCAAAGAAATCTGCAACATTTTAAATACCCCATTTATAATTGCGGATTCCAAATCCTCAATGCGCTCAAAGCCGATGGATAATTCTGTATAAACTAAAGGGTTAATATACAATGTCGATCGTTGAGAATATCTTTCTAATGTAGATTCAGACCAATCCGCCCATTGAGGATCGTCAAGAAAAACATCAAGAATTAAAGAACATATTTTGTGGGATCTTTTAGACCGGCGGCTTCAAATCCTTTTCTTCGTAAAATACAACTGTCGCATTGACCGCAAGCCAAGCCTTCCGGTGACGGATCATAGCAACTATGAGTCAGGGAGTAATCCACCCCTAGCGCAATTCCTTTTTTTATAATCTGTGCCTTGGTTAGATGAATTAAAGGGGCATGTATCTTTATTTGCGTTCGACCTTCAACACCTGACTTTGTCGCCAGATTTGCCATCTGCTCAAATGCCTTGATATATTCCGGACGGCAATCCGGATAACCGCTGTAATCCAGAGCATTGACACCGATAAATATATCGGATGATTGCAGAACCTCAGCCCATGCAAGGGCATAAGAGAGAAAGATGGTATTTCTGGCCGGCACGTAGGTGACGGGAATTTCTTTCGCCATCTTGGCTTCATTTCTTAATTTGGGGACGGCAATGTCATCGGTTAATGCTGATCCACCGATTTTTTTAAGGTCGGCATTTATCACGAGATGTTTGACCACGCCAAAGACGTGTGCGACTTTACGGGCTGCTTCCAATTCAAACACATGGCGCTGCCCATAATCAAAACTTAAGCTATAGATTTCAAACCCGGCATGTTTTGCAATGGCCAGTACTGTTGTTGAATCGATTCCTCCGCTCGAAAGAATGACCGCTTTTTCTCTTTGAGACATATTATATTTCCTTTTTATCAATATCTTTTATTATACGCCTCGATCTTGATGAGGCCAGATGATTTTTTGTAGTTGAAGCTGAAGTCTGACGTTGAGATGGTCTTCAAGAATCCATTCTGCAAGGGTGGCGGAGGAGATTTTTCCAAATACGGAAGAAAAAAGAATATGGTTTCCCGGAAATTTGGGACTGAGTTTTTTTTTGATGCCTTTGGCATAGTCGTAATCTTTCCGGCTGCCGATGACAAACTTGATCTGATCACCGAAATTAACTCTTTTCAGGTTTTCAAAATCATTTTTATTACTCTCACCGCTGGTCGGGCATTTGATATCAACTATTTTTATACATCGTTTATCAATTCCACTGATATCCAAGCTTCCGTTTGTTTCCAGCAAAACTTCATATCCGTTTTCAAGGAGTCTATAAATAAGAGAGGGAGTCCCTTCCTGCAGCAGAGGTTCGCCGCCGGTAATTTCTATCAAAGGGCATTTGAAATAAGAAACCCGATCGACCACATCGGCAATTGTCATCATGGTTCCTTCTTCATACGCATAACACGTGTCACAGTAAGTACATCTTAAATTGCAGCCGGTCAGACGCACGAATACGCAAGGGCGACCGGCATATAAAGATTCCCCTTGAATACTGTAAAATATTTCATTCACCCGAAGTGTCATAATAAACCTGTTGATATTTTTTAGTTTAATCAAAAGGTAAGATATTTTTCTTCCAATGCAATATATTTTGATAAGCCGACGATTTCAAACATCTCATGGAAAGATACCATGTCTTCACGGAGACCATCGGTCGTACCTTGTCTTTTCAGTTCATAAAGGACCTTTTGTATGGACTTAATCGCCGCCATCCAGGCGGAAGTAGGATAAATCGCAATCCGAAATCCCATTTTTCCCAGCTCTTTTACGGGCAATACAGGCGTTTTGCCCCCTTCGACCATATTAATTAATACCGGTGTACCTTTTAAAATCTCTGTTATCTGCCTCATTTGGTCGACTGTTTGGGGGGCTTCAACAAAGAGGACATCCGCACCGGCGGCAGCATAGGCTTTGGCGCGGTCTATCGCATCTTCAAACGTGTTGACTGCAATCGCATCGGTTCGTGCAATCAAAACTAAATCTTTTGTTTGTTTTGCTGCTTGAAACGCTTCGATTTTCTTTACCATTTCATCTTTTGAGATCAACTGTTTTCCCGCTGTATGACCACATCTTTTCGGTGTTATTTGATCTTCAATCTGCAATCCGGCAACCCCGATGTTCTCAAATTCACGAACCGTTCGCATTAAGTTCAACGCATTTCCAAAACCCGTATCGATGTCGCAAATGACGGGTATATTAATCGTATTGGTAATATTTTTTCCGGTATCAAGAAGTTCGGACATCGTTGTTAAACCGATATCCGGTACACCCAAACGGCTGGATGCAACCCCGGCACCGGTAACATATACAACGGGAAAGCCGGCCTGCTCGATCAACCTTGCAGATAGTGCATCAAAAGCACCGGGCGCTACAATAATTTTATCTTCCTTTAAAAATTCGCGAAGTTGTGTGGACTTTTGTTTCATAACTTAATTTCCTAATTCCTATCTATAGACTTCCGGATGTCTATATTTGTAAAGAACAAGGTAATATCGATTCTTGAAAATTTTCGATAAAATTCCTTTCTTCTTGCTATTTATATTTAAATTATTAAAAATATTTTAATAATTTTTCCATTAAACAACTCAAAACGATATTTTTCGAGGTAGAATTCCAACATGAGCGAAAAACAAAAATATCCGGACAGGAAAGTGTTGAAAAAAACCATCCAGACCGAATCACTTCAGGAGAATATACATCGGCATATCATGTCGACTTTGGGCAGTGATTTTTATCCTCCTCGAAAATATCTCTATTACAAAGGCCTTGCCTACAGTGTAAGGGATAGACTCATTGAACGCTGGCTGAAAACTCAACGCTCTTACTATGACAAGGTTTCCAAACGGGTCTACTACCTTTCCATGGAATTTTTACCCGGGCGTTTTTTAATGAATAATATTATAAACATGCAGATGCAAGACGAATGTCGCAAAACTTTATCGGAATTTGGATTCAGCTTGGAAGATCTGGAGGAAGAAGAATGGGATGCCGGTTTGGGCAATGGTGGACTCGGGAGATTGGCTTCCTGTTATATGGATTCAATGGCCACACTGAATATTGCGAGTTACGGCTATGGTATTCGTTACGATTACGGTATCTTTTATCAAACCATCGCTAACGGGCATCAAGTCGAACAATGCGACAATTGGCTTCGATATGGAAACCCATGGGAAATTAGACGCCGTGCCTATCTTTATGAAGTTAAATTTTACGGCCGTTCGGAGCCCTACACAGATAGCGGGGGCAACACTCGATATCGATGGGTCGACACTGAAAACGTTATGGCCATGGCTTGCGATATTTTGATTCCCGGTTTTGCAAATAATAACGTGAATAACATGCGCCTTTGGGCAGCCATGTCCAGCCGTGAATTTAATCTGGAGTATTTCAATAAAGGAGATTACATCGGAGCGATTCAGGCCAAAGTTATGAGCGAAAATATCTCCAAGGTACTCTATCCGAGCGATATCATTCGGCAGGGCAAAGAGCTGAGGCTGAAACAACAATATTTCTTCGTTTCTGCAACTTTTCAGGACATTATGCGGAGATTTAAAAAAAAGGGACATCCTTTTAAGCAGTTACCTGATCTAGTAGCGGTGCATCTCAATGACACCCACCCGGCGATCGGTATTCCGGAATTGATGCGTCTACTGTTGGATGATGAAAATTTGGAATGGGACGAAGCCTGGGATATTTGCCGCAACACGTTTGCCTATACCAACCATACATTGCTTCCCGAGGCCCTTGAAACCTGGTCGGTTGATCTTTTCGCCAAAGTTCTTCCCAGGCATTTGGAAATTATTTATGAAATCAACCATCGTTTTTTAAAAGAGGTTGCAAAACATTATCCCGGCAACCAAAAAATCCTGGAAAAACTTTCCATTATTCAAGAAAATCCGGAGCGGCGGGTACGAATGGCGCATCTTTCCATTGTAGGCAGTCATTCGGTAAACGGTGTATCTCGTCTACACACTCAAATTTTAAAAAATGGGCTCTTTAAAGAATTTGACGATTTTTTCCCCGGCAAATTCAAAAATATTACCAATGGAATTACACCCCGCCGCTGGCTTTTGCAAGCCAACCCAAAGCTGGCTGACTTGATTACCTCGGTTATTGGTCCGGATTGGACCCGCAATCTTAACAAATTAAAAGACTTGACCCTTTATGTCGATGACCCTGAATTCGGTTCCGCCTGGCAAAAGGTCAAGCGCCAAAACAAGAAACTATTATCTCGCTATATTTTACGTAAAATCGGTTTAGGTGTTGATCCGGATACATTATTTGATGTCCATGTCAAACGCATTCATGAATACAAGCGCCAGCTACTAAACATCCTTCACGTTATCACCCTTTACAATCGTATCAAAGAAAACCCGAAAGCCGAGACGTTGCCTCGAACCTTTATATTTGCCGGTAAAGCAGCACCGAGTTATTTTCAAGCCAAACTGATTATAAAACTTATCATGTCGGTTGCAAAAACCGTCAATAATGATCCGGATATTGATAGACGTCTTATGGTGATTTTCCTGCCCAATTATTGTGTTTCCCAAGCGGAGAAGATTGTACCGGCTGCGGATTTGTCCGAACAGATATCGACTGCCGGCATGGAGGCATCAGGTACGGGGAATATGAAATTTGCTTTGAACGGAGCCCAAATCGTCGGCACCTGGGATGGCGCCAATATTGAAATTATGGAAGCGGTGGGAGCGGAAAATATCTTCATGTTCGGGTTAAAAAATGAAGAACTGGCAATGCTTCAAGCCAAGGGATATGACCCATATGCTTATTACCACACTGATCCGGAATTAAAAAAAGCGCTGGATATGATCAGTCTGGGGTACTTTTTGCCGAGTACCCCAGAACTCTTTGCTCCTATTCGCAAGAATCTGTTGGATAAAGGTGATCCCTACTTTGTGCTTGCCGATTATCGATCGTTTTTATTAATACAGGAAGAAGTCAATCGGGTCTATCGTAATACAAAGCAATGGACCCGACGATCGATTCTAAACACGGCCAATATGGGTAAATTTTCAAGTGACCGGGCAGTTCTTGAGTATGCAAAAAAAGTTTGGAATGTCCAGCCGATTATAAAAGAATAAGAGCATAAGAATTGAAAAGGAATTTTTCCTATTGAGCCTGCCTGACTGATGGAGTTGAAAACCGTAAATCAGAATATAGAGGGCATATTTCCCGCCAGATTCGCCTTAACTCTTTGAAGTGTCGTTGCCAACGGCGTTCCCGGAGGATCTAAACGATAAAATTTTATGGCTTGATAATTTTAGGCAAATGCATAGCAAAAAGCAGGCGGTTCCATGTCAAAGTGACATTCGGGCGGAGCGATGGATACGGGTTTTGCCGTTGTATAGGGCCAGTATTTTTCAGAACGAAGCGGATTGCGGAAATAGTGCAAGGGGTTTATCAAAGAGAGGGCCGGTTAAAAATCCATTTCTCAAGTACATTTAGGACAAGCTCCCTTTTAATCGGCTTTGTGATATAATCATTCATTCCGGCTTGAATGCAGATTTCCATATCACCTTTCAGTGCATGGGCCGTCATAGCTACAATGGGAATATTTTCAAGTCCTTGTTTTCGAATTGCTTTAGTTGCTTCCATTCCATCCATTTCCGGCATCTGAATATCCATAAAAATCAGATCATAACTAGTCGGCGAGTTTACAATTTTCTCAACTGCTTGTCTACCGTTGGAAGCCGCTTCAACTTGATATCCGGCCCTGGACAACATCATTGTTGCCAATTTCCGGTTGACCGGATTATCTTCAGCAAGAAGAATACGTACAGATTGTTTCATTTCTTCTCGAGCATTATATTGGGTGACAATTGGATCTCGAGTTTTAGGTTTTCCATCGTGAATCTCTTTATTGTATTCTTTTTTCCCTAAGATTCTTTCCAGCATCTGATAAATTTTTCGTCTTTGGATCGGTTTACTGATAAATCCATCAAATCCGAATTCTTCGCAAATTTTGGCTTCTCTTTTAGGCATGGAAGATGAGGCAATCATCGGAAGATTTTGAAATGAATATTCACAGCTGCGTATCTGTTTTGCAATATCATATCCGCTCAGACCCGGCATATTTATATCGGTAATACAAACATCAAACAAATCACCGGAGCAAGCGGCTTTTTGTAAAATCGGCAATACTTTTTCTCCGTTGTCAATCCCAATTGAACGTATGCCGGACGACTCTAGAATATGGGTTAAGATTTTTAAATTGGTTTGATTGTCATCAACAATAAGGGCTTTTTTCCCCTTAAGCGAGACCGGATAAAAAGGTTTGATCGATCTATTTTCAGATTTTTTGAACCATGCTGTAAAATGAAAGGTACTGCCTCTGCCCTCTTGACTTTCTACCCAAACATCACCCTGCATAAGATTGGAAATCTGTTTGCATATGGAAAGACCTAGACCTGTTCCGCCATAATTTCTGGTTGTCGATTCATGTGCTTGCTGAAAGGGACGAAAGATAATATCGACCTTATTTCTGGGTATTCCAATTCCCGTATCTCTTACTTTCACATGCAGTTTAAGCCGGTCTTTATTTTCTTCTTCAATATCAAGGGATAACTCAATTTCTCCGGCTTCTGTAAACTTGGGAGCATTACCCATAAGATTTGTCAAAACCTGTCGAAACCTAAATGGGTCTCCTCTTAAAAGCGAAGGAATATTATCACCGATACGCAATAAAATTTCTATAGGTTTTTTCTGGACCTTAGGACGAATAAGTTCACAAACATCATAAGCATTAAGCTCCGGATCAAAATCAATCTCTTCAAACTCCAGATTCCCCGCTTCAATTTTGGAAAAATCCAGAATATCGTTTATTAAAGATAATAAAGACTCTCCGCTTCTTTTAATGGTTTTTGCATATTCAATCTGATCTTCATTCAGATCGGTTTCCAGTAACATTTCCGTAAAACCAATGACGCCGTTCATCGGCGTACGAATTTCATGACTCATAACGGCCAGAAACTCACTTTTACTGATATTAGCTGTTTTAGCCGCCAATGCCATTTCATTTGCTCTTTCAATGGCTTTTTGAAGCTGCTTGTTAAGATTTTCAAGCTGCCGGTTTTTCGCTTCAATATCGGTCTTGGTTTTTAGCAAGTCCTTTTCTACTTTTGCACGCTCCTTGTTTTCCATTCGAAGCCGAGCATTTGCCTTGCGAAGTTCTTTTGTCCGGCGTGTAATTTCGGATTTAAGCATTTGTGAATAATTTGACTGTTGTTCCTCAATGAGTTGGTGCCCGCGATGATTATCTTCAAGGATTTCCTGATACTTTTTTCCTAAGACGCGCAATTTGCGATCAAACTGTTTTTTTTCGATTTCTATAAGCAATTGCTCTTCAAAAAGGGCTTTTTTGCAATGAAAGAGTTCAATGCATAATGAAAAAATTTTTAGGGGCTCAAAGCGACTATTCGGATCCGAAGCTTGCTGAGGTAATAAAAAAAACAATACTGCATTTATATTTTTAATGGCTACCGCAAAAAGGAATTGATCGTCGGATAAAGCATGACAGACAAAATCGTCATTTTTTCCAGCCTCATCCATTAGGTGATCAAAGATTTCATCGGGCAAATTCAAACGATCTTCTATTTGTCCAAGAAAAATTTTTTGTCTGCGATTTAAAACGATCTGAAAAGCTTTTTCCGGAAGATACTTTTTAATCAGGGTCCGAAGTAAATTTAGGTCTTCTTCTGAATCATCAAGTTCTGAAAAGATATTAACAACTCCAATCATTTTTTCATTCCTCATGGGATTCATAAAGATCATTGGCTTTTGATATTTCCCCAGGTAGATCTCTTGCCAATGCTTTGTATTCTTCAATATTTTCTTGAATGTGATTGGACAAGGAGGAGGAAAGCATTACTTTCATCCCCGGTATGGCCGTGTATTCGAGTTTGGAAACCATGTATTCGGAAGTTTGTACTATTCCGACAATGCTACCGGGCAAAACGTCATTTATTGCCTTATGATGATGTTCGATTCCTTTTTGGACTTCAAGCGGAAGTTTCCATTCCTGCGCCAATAAAGAGCCTATCATACAATGGTCGGTACCGATAATTTCGTTTTCATATGCAGTTATGGGTTTTAACTCAGGTTTATAGAGTCTACATACCTCTATAAACTGATCATGTTCGACTTGATTTTCGGCAATCATTCCAATATCGTGGAGAATACCGCATAGAAACGCATCTTCACTTTGTTGTTCAAAAATACGTTCCGCAATCATTTGACTGCATATACCGGCGGCTGCACAATGAAGCCAAAGATTCCTTTTAGAAAAAATCTCATTTGAGGTATTTTCTCTAAAAATATCTTTAAGCGCTTCAATAACAACTAAATTGCGAATATTTTTCATACCGAGAAATACGATTGCCCGTTTAAGACTTTCCACCTTCTGTCGCAGTCCATAATAAGGGCAGTTAATTAAACGCAAAAGACGGGCAACCAACGTAGGATCCATCCGAATCACATCTTCCAAGTCCTGTATGGTACAGGTTTCAGATGACATTAATCCGGATAAACGGATCGCCACATTGGGAATCGTTTTAACGTTTCTAAATTTTCTCACAATCTCATGAGCTTTTCGCATTTTAGAAATTTCCTGATTCTTAATTAATCCAACTCTTTTCCGTGGTTACCGCTAAAAATTCGTCGATATATGCTTATTAAATATTTTTTAATTTTGATTTTAATGAAATTAACACTGCTTACATCGGAATAAATAAGATATATCTTAAAAAATAAGTCATTTTCATATCATTCGATATTATATTGATATTTATATTATTTTGCGATTCAATCATACTCATTATATTTTATAAAACCGGATAAAATAGAGGCATTTAAGAAATGGCGGGAAGAGTTCGCAGAATTTTGGATAAGATTTTTATATGTAACACTCACACCTCCCAAGACACAGCAGTAGTGTTTAGGTTTGCCATCTCTTTTCATATTTCAAAGAAGGCATTCCCA
>JAFGES010000123.1 GCA_016931455.1 Desulfobacterales bacterium
AATTTTACGAATTTAATTCACTAAATAAAAATTTAAAATTAATCAATATTTAAGATAAAGCTTAATTGTCCGCTTTTCTATGAAATCTATTATGGTCTCTGATAGTGGATCCGGTACCCATTGAATAAGGAGAAGAAACGTGGTTGAGAAAAAAAGTATTTTAATTATTGATGATCATCCCCTTTTCAGAGAAGGGCTCAAGACGATTATTAGACGCGATAATAGTTTCAAGGTCGTTGGAGAGGCAGAAAACGGACGACAAGCACTAAAGCTGGTCAAGCAACTGAAACCGGATTTGGTCGTAGTAGATATATCCTTGCCGGATATAAACGGTATTCAACTGACCGGTGAAATAAGAAAGCTTTTGCCGCACAGCCGGGTTATAATTGTCAGCATGCATTCCAAAATCGATTATATCGCCGAATCTTTTCAGGCTGGAGCAACCGGTTATGTTGTTAAGGAATCAGCCTCTGAAGGACTTCTTCAGGGACTTAAATCCGTTGCAAAAGGTGAATATTTCTTGGATAGTTCAGTCTCTCCTCAGGTCATTGCGAATCTGATGAAAATACCGGTAAAGGAAGCGAAAATATCCGATGCTGAATACGGAACGCTGACCCCTAGGGAGCAGGAGATTATGCGTATGTTGGCCGAAGGTCTGCCGAGCAAAGAAATCGCAGACAAACTTTTTATCAGTCCTAAAACTGTTGAAAATCATCGAGCTAATATTATGAAAAAACTGAGTCTTCACAGCACGATGGAATTAGTGCGTTATGCCGTGAAACTCGGGTTGATTGATGTAGATCTTTGGAAGGACTGAGAAAGAAAGAACTTTAATCAGTATAGACAAATCAAACACAAATGGTTATAATTTCTTAATAAATCGCAAAGGAAGGATAGGTACTTTCATAGTATTTAGGTCCCAATGCCTATCCTAAAGCAAGTCGGGTTCAATCTTGCGAGGAAGTAGCCGATTTAGAAGTTGACTGCAGTCATAAAGTCGAACGCCGCATATATTGTAACCGGGGGTAATATGTACGAAATCAAGACCGATCTCAAAAAAAACAGGCTTTATCTTATATTTGGCGAAATGGATCGTGCAGAAGTACAACAGGCGGTGAAAGAAATAGAAGAAGCGTGTAAAACCTTGATCCACGGCTTTACCTGCCTGACGGTTTTACGTAAAGAACAAGGGGTAAAACAGCAAGACGACGATTTAATTTATGAGGCACAAGAGATCGTTACCCGATATGGTGTAAGCAAAGTAGTACGCGTGTTAAGCAACGAAAATGCTTTTGTTCAGCGTCAGCTGGATGTTTTAATTGTAAAGCCTGAGTATCATGTGGAATATAAAGATAGCATTGAAGAGGCGGAGAAAATTCTAGATGGTGATGTTTCTTAGTCTCAATTCTTGAGATACCCCTCCTTTGGATTTTTTTTGGAGGGGTGATTTCGTTGACTCAAAAAATTTCCAATGCCTGAGAAGCAAGGTTTTTTTTCTTTAGCTTAGGCGAGTAAATTTTATAAACTTGATTATTTCGAATATTAAATCCATTTATATAAGGCCTTTTTAATGATCTACCATAAATGCCGACAGATACGGTGGCATATTGACCTTCATTCCCGGTTTTATGAATGCCGTCATTTAAAGGCATTGTAAAATCCGTTTCACCCGGCTGAAGTTTGAATCTATCGATTTCCGTCAGGTTCGCATACTCTTCGCTGCTTCCATTATTCTCTCGCTTGTATTTAACAACTTCCAATTCTCCCGTAACAGGACCGATGACCCCCCAAGAATTATGGTCATGAATCGGGGTAAACTCACCCGGTTCCCAAAGGAATAAACGCATTGAAAAACGATGCTCAGGATCTATGTATAGCAACACTTCATTATCGAACATGGTGGCTTTACGAATATCGGGGTAAGTGTCCCCTTTGATGATGTTTTCCAGTATTCCAACAAAAAATACTTTGTCTGTGAGCAGTAGCGGAAGTTCTTTTCTGATGAAACTAATTTGAGTTTCATTATCCGTAAATTCTCCCAGCGCCTTTGACCACCGTAAGCATTTTGAAAGCAGTTTCGCTGGAATCTTTGATGATAAAGTCATATTTTCCTCCATTGGTTAAAACTTTCATATCATTTTTTGGTTCAAGCATTTTCTAAACGAACATATTGGCTATAAAAAGCCGCACCTTTACCTAAATCGGTAATCATGGGTGCAATCAGTTGATTGGCGCCGCCGCCATACTTGATCCAGTCACCTCTGCGATAGATGACCGCATCCGGGTGCAGTCCATGTAAAATTTGAACCTTTACCTTAAGCCTGGCTAAATCAGAAACAAGATATACGTCTTTTCTTAAATCCAAATTCATCAAACCGGCACTATTCGGTGCAATAAATAGGACTGGTGATTGTGTTTGATCTTGAAATTGAATTTGTGAATGAATTGCATTTCTACGAATCAAGGTCAGTAAGCGCAGAGGATATTCGGGCGGAGGAAGCGGCTCCTGATGTAGTTTTAACGGAAAATGGTATTTCTTATCTCTATGATCAAATTGCATCCCCGTATAGACTACTTCCGGCCTTTTAGCCTTTACAAATTTTTGTTCACGTAGCGCTTCAAGGGATATCCGCAGATCATTTGAATAGAGCGATTGGTTTAAACAGGTTTCGGCATCCGGAAGTGACACTGGCGGCTGTAGACGTTTGCTAAGTTGGTGAAAAATCCAAAAATCACTTTTGGCCTCCCCGAGTGGAGCAAGTACGGCATCTGCATAATGAATATAATTATGCAGGTAGGAAGATATAATATCTTCTTGTTCCAACATTAACGCACAAGGCAGAAAAAGGTCAGCTCTTGCTGCCGTATCGTTCATGAAGGCATCTACCACCACTTTAAATTCAACGGATTCAAAAGCTTGGATAATTTTATGGGAATCCGGTGCCTGGTTTATAATGTTAGATCCATTGACCCAGATCATTTTAATCGAAGGATTTTTGGCTTCAAGAATATCGTCTCCGATTCTCGGGAGCCGCAAAGTTCGACGCTGAATATTACGTGGATCCTTTGTCCATTCCAGGTTTAAACTTTTCAATGAATGATGATGAAAATAGCTGCCACCGCCTGAACACCCGATATTTCCGGAAATCAGAGCTAATGCATTGATAAATCGGACATTTTCACCGCCATATAAATACCGTTGCACACCCGCGCCGATTAACGTTGCCGAGGGTCCCTCAGCCGCATAAAATTCATAAATTTTTTCAACATCATTTAAGGAAATGTCACAGGCAACTGTCAATCGATTCAATGGCTGTTGCACAATTAACTTTCGGAAGTCGGTGTAGTTTCGGGTATGTATCAAGATATTTTCGAGAATTTTATCTCGTTCTATAAAAAGGCGAATAGCGGCTGCTGCGAGAAACCGATCTGTTCCCGGACGAATTCGGATGAAAGCATCGGAAAATGACGGATTGTTATCACCGCCCGGTGAAATTGATAGTATTTTTGTTCCTTGGCGACGTGCCCTGCGGATAATTTCGGCTGTATGGATAGAGCTTCTTGAAAGATCCTTGCCCCAGTTAATAATTTTATCAGCCTTGAGCAAATTTTTGATATCATTATTTTCTCTGGAGCCGAAATCCGCTATATAGGCCAAATATCCGGCTGCATCACAAAGTGAGCCTTTGGCCTGACTTGTCCCTAGCTTTCTAAAGAAGAGTTTGTTTACCTGTTTCAATACACCTTTGGCACCTTCTCCGTGTAGATGTAAAATCGAGGCGGGTTCGGTTCGAAATTTCTGAATCTTTTCGGCGCAAAGATTTAGAGCCGTATCCCAATTAACAGGCTGCCATTTTGTTCCTTTTCGAACCATTGGATGGACGATGCGCTCCGAACTTTGCAATCGTTTGATATGATTTTTTATTTTTGAGCAAACAAAAGCGGACGTAACCGGATGGTCGGGATTCCCTTTGATATGAAGGGAACCATCGTTATCGGTATATACTATTAAGGAACACGCATCCGGGCAATCCATTGTACAAGCTGTTATTTTTTTCATAGTATTCCGGTTGATGACCTATAAATATTAAATATAGATAAACTATAATTATCAGCACGCAGGCAATAGTCAATACTGAAAAATACTTTTAACTTACTCGGAATACAGATATAATTTGATTTTTTCTTTTTTTTATTAAAAAATGTTATATTATTTTTTATTTAAAGCTGTTTAGATATACTCTTGGGAAAAATACCATGGATTGTGATTTTAATTAAAAAAAACAAGAAAAAAATAAAAATAATAAAATCATTAAAAAGAAGGGAAAGGATATGCATAGAATCATCATAGCAACATTTTTCATAATGGTTTTGCTGTCATTTGGTGCCGTTATGGCGCAAACAACCGACAAGGAGAAATCCGCCGTCGTTGCCGCAGAGAAATGGCTTACACTGATTGATGAAGGGAAATCTGCCGAAAGTTGGGAACAAGCGGCAAAATATTTTCGTAGTGCAGTAAACAAAGAGCAGTGGGAGAAAACTCTGGCCGCAGTGCGAAATCCTCTCGGCAAGCTGATAACAAGGAAAGTTAAGATAAAGAGTTACAATACCTCACTTCCAGGTGCTCCTGACGGTGAGTATGTTGTTATACAGTTCGAAAGCTCATTTGAAAACAAGAAATCCGCAATTGAAACCGTTACTCCCATGTTGCAAAAGGACGGCAATTGGCGGGTCAGCGGTTATTACATTAAATAAAGGCAGCGCCGAAAAACATTTAATGTAACTATTCAGCGAAAAATGAAAAAAGTAGTAAAAAAGACTTGACAGGGTTTTAAACTAAAATTTTAATTTTTATGATTTTTTTG
>JAFGES010000124.1 GCA_016931455.1 Desulfobacterales bacterium
GTTCATCTTGGCCAGGCGGATGGTGGTGGCGTTCTTTTCCAGGCCGTAGAAGGTGAGCTTCTCGGTGGGGTTCTCGTGCCGCCGCTCGACCACACGGGCGCTCTGCACGAACATGCCGCCCGAGCCGCAGGCCGGGTCCAGCACCGTGCCGCTCATCGGTTCGATGACGTTGGCGATCAGCGAGACCAGCGAGATGGGGGTGAAGAACTCGTCGCCGTCGTGGGCCTTCTGGTCGGCGAACTGGGTCAGGAAGTATTCGTAGATGCGGCCGAAAACATCCCCGGAGACGCGCTTGAGCTCCTCGGGATTGAGGGTGCGCAGCAGCTGGCCGAGCACGGCATTGTCGCGTTCCTGATACTCGCTCTTGGGCAGTACGCCGCGCAGGTTTTCGTAGTCGGCCTCGATGGACTCCATGGCGTCAATGATCGCCTTGGCGCGGTCCGCGCTGTCAGGCAGGGCCACCAGGGTGTCGAACTGGGCCTTGGGCTGAAGGAAAATAGCGCTTTTCTGCGAAAAATCCTCTTTGGTCAGCGGCCGGGTCTTGCCGCCGCGGGTTGGTAGGCTCGCTTCGATGGCATCCTTGACGCCAAGAAAGCGGCTGTAGGCATGGCGCAGGAAAACCAGGCCCATGACCGGCAGGAAATATTCGTTGCTGGCGTAGTTGGAGTTGGCCCGTAGAGTATCCGCTGCGCTCCAGAGCCGCTTTTCAATGGCTTCGATGTGTTCAAGCTGGGCCATGCTTACGCTTCCTTTCCAAAATACACTTTATGCAGGGCCTCGTCCTTGTCCCCCAAGCTGCGCAGCAGGCTTTCGATCTTCTCCAGCGCCAGTGGCGACGGCTTGGCGCGGCCGTTCTCCCAACGGTTGATCGTGGGGAAGGTCACCCCGAGCCTGGCCGCGAACTTTTCCTGAGTCAGCCCGGTGAGTTCCCGAAGCTCACGGACCAGCCTCGCCATACTGTATTGCTCGTCCAATGGATTTCTCCTTGATGAATCTTCTGATGTACTGGGGGTACCATTCATAACGCCCGATTTATCACTTGATATATCATCCATGGGGCCGCAAATGTCAAGCGTGACCTTGAAATCCTTACGGAAATTCTCGTGCGACACGGCAATTTCAAATTCCCCCCGACACCCGTTAAGTAAGGGCCATGAGAGCAGACACGAAAAAAATCAGCCGACGCCCGACACTTTCTCCGTCTCTCCGGTAAGTAAGCGGGGAAGCAATCAAATTTACAACGAGGAGCGACCGACCATGGACATCAACGATTTGTTTGACGGAATCATGAAGAGTATTAACCAGTTTGCCGACGAGATCGCCGAGCAGCGGTTGCAGGAAAAAATGCAGGAGTCCGGACGAGGTCCGGAGAATGGGGGCAAGAATGCGGAGAATTTTGAGGCGAAAGAGAAGCGGGGTATGACGGATTTCCCAAAAAGGGAGTGATCGGGGTGTTAGCACCGGCACCCTGAAAGCGATGTAAGTCGCTGATAATGCGCAAAAAAACAAAACCCGCCCAGTAACCGGACGCGGTTAGTGGACGGGTTATCTTTTTTAAATGGTGGAGGCGGCGGGAGTCGAACCCGCGTCCGAAAATATTCCACACAGGCATCTACATACTTAGTCTGAACTTTAAAATTCGCCGGATCAAGTCTCCCTCAGACCGGATACTTGAAGGACTAGTCTGTTAGAATTTTGCTAGTACTGCCACAGACACTCGGTACCCGCTATCCTGCTAGTCGACGCCCTAGCCGGGTCCGCAGGAATGGCCCGGTAGGACGTTAGCCTTAAGCGGCTAAAGCGTAGTTATAATCGTCTGCGATTATGTTTAGATCCCGCCGGTTTTACGAGCTGACAGGCACTCGGTATGCAGCCGGAGCTTCTTTATCCCCGTCGAAGCCGTTTCGCCCCCTCACACATAGATGAGAAAATATTAGATTAGAAAAGAACGGAATAATAATCTTTAAATTTTTTATCTCTCTATATATTATAGCAAATATTTTATAAGTCAATACCTTGGAAATTTTTTTTCGCTCAATTTGTACCCTTTCTTTCCCTATCCATATCTCTTTTTTGATCGCGATTTCTGATCGTATCCCGCTTATCATACTTTTGCTTACCTCTGGCAAGCGCCAAAGTCATTTTGGCCTTTCCGTCTTTAAAATAAATTCTTAAGGGAACCAGAGAATACCCTTTTTCAACGACCTTACCCGTCAATTTTTTGATCTCGTCATTGTGCAAAAGCAGTTTTCTCACTCGCATGGGGTCATGATTATCATAATAGGCAAATGGATAAGGCCCAATATGCATCTGGTAGATAAAGACTTCTCCATTTTTGATTTTGGCATAGGAATCTTTCAAATTGGCACGTCCCAACCTGAGCGATTTCACTTCGGTTCCAACAAGAACCATCCCCGCTTCATATTGATCTTCGATAAAATAGTTGAATCTGGCTTTTTTATTCTCAGCTATAATTTTCAGGTGTTTTTTTTCCAAATGCAGTCATCTCCTCGAAAAATAAAATTAATGCTTCAGGAAAGGATAAGGGTAAAAAAATAAGGAAAAGATTTATTCCGTGTACATTTTTTCAGAAATAATCGTGCCGTAATTATCCTGCAACAGCTTGAGAACATCTTTAACGTCCGTTTGTTTCAAGATATCTTTCATCAGTCGGCGGGCATCTTCAACTTTAAGGGCTCTGATCATGCTCTTTACAGCCGGTATGGCTTGCGGATTCATGCTCAATTCAACCATCTCCAAGCCTAAAAGAATTGGTATGTGAATCGGATCACCTGCCATCTCACCACACATATAAACCTTTATACCTTTTTCCCTGGCAACGTCCGCCACATGTTTCACCATGCGTAAAATCGCTGGGTTCAAAGGATGATAAAGATGGGCAACATCCTTATTGTCTCGATCAATAGCAAGGGAATACTGGATCAAGTCGTTGGTACCGATACTAAAAAAATCAACATATTGCGCTAATACATCCGCCATGATAACGGCTGAAGGAACCTCAATCATAATCCCGACTTCAATATTGCGTTTGAATACGACACCTTCTTTTTCCAAAGAATCGGCAGCTTCGTCTAGTATTCTGCGCGCCTCTCGGACCTCTTCGCAAGTGGATATCATCGGAAACAAAATCCTGACATTACCAAAGGCCGTGGCCCTTAATATAGCCCGAAGCTGGGTTTTGAAAACATCGGGATTTTTTAGGCAGTATCGAATCGCTCGTAATCCGAGTGCAGGGTTTGTCTCATCAAATTCCGAAGTATCGGCAATGGCTTTATCACCATTAATATCGAGCGTTCGAATGACTACCGGTTTGGGTGCAATAGCCTCAACCACTGCCTTGTATTTTTCAAACAGTTCATCCTCACTGGGGAAAAAAGCACTGCTTAAATATTGAAACTCGGTTCGATACAGACCGATACCGTCGCCGCCATGATCAATCACGGAGGCGATCTCCTCTGAAAGCTCAATGTTTGCCATAACCTGAACGCTGAAACCATCTACGGTTTCAGCCAGAAGGTGACCATCCCGATTGATACTCTCCTGATAGGCTTCGTAATTGATTTTACGCCGGAAATAATCTTTTAATGTATCTTCAGTCGGATGAACAATGACAATACCGGAGGTGCCGTCCACAATAATGATATCGTCGTTTTTAATTATTGCGGTCACATTATCAAGCCCCATCACAGCCGGTATCTCAAGACTTCGGGCGATGATACCGGTATGAGATGCCCGACCACCGCGGTCGGTTATAAACCCCATTATTTTCTCCAGCTGAATCTGGCTGGTATCGGCAGGCGATAAATCGTGCGCAACCAAGATCACCCTTTTGTCGATATCGGCGATATTAACCGTTTCAGCCCCCACAAGATTCAGCATGATTCGCTCAGAAACATGGACAATATCATCGACACGTTCTTTTAAATAGGAATCCTGAATATTATGAAACATCGCTTTTAAATTTGAAACGACTTTTTTCAACGCCCATTCTGCATTGATGTGTTCATTTTCAATGGTTTCAATAGTTTTTTCATACAGCAGCTTATCCTTGAAAAGTACCATATGGGTCTCAAGGATATAGGCATGCTCCCTTAACTCCTGGGGTATATTTTCAATAATCCCTTGAAGTTCTTTCTTAGCTTTCTCAACGGCTATTTTAAATCGATTGACTTCATTTTGTAAACGGCTTTCAGCGATGTGATACTTTTTGATCACATCCACACCTTCTTTACCGACTAAATAAGCCTTCCCGATGCAGATACCCGGCGAAGCGCCAATACCGTATAATCTCATTTCTTTATCTTCAGTTTCGATAGCGGTCATATCAATTTATTCTCCAAAACCGCTTTCAACTAACTCTACTATATCGTTTAACACATCAAGATCTAATCGATCATCGATTCTTAATTGAACCTTTGAGTCTTTGACACACGCAAGCGTAAGGATATCGATCACACTTGACGCATCAACCTTTTCACCATCCTTGATGATCCAAACTTTTGCTTTTGCATTTTGAGCCAGTTTTGCAATCATTGCAGCTGCTCTGGCGTGTAGACCGAGGTCGTTTATTATTTTAAGATCTCTTGAAATTTCTCTAAGCGTGTTGTCCATATTTTAAATGACTCTAAAAACCTGCAACCGTTGATATCAACCGGATAGACATTGATTGAAAAATAATTCTTTTATACTACATAATTAAACTTTTGCCAGCACTCGTAATATATATCAATCTGAAGTAATTGACAAGGCAGGATATAGCTGATATTAAATTTGTTTTTTGAAAATTATAATCCTTTGGCAATAAATTGTACTATATGATCATAGTCTTGGGTTTAAAAAAAGGTCCATATCATGGAAAAGCAATTCCTTGTTGATGCCGTTACACGGGGCGAATCTTGGCGCCTCTTCAGAATCATGGGTGAATTTGTTGATGGAATCGACACGCTCGATGATCTAGGCCCGGCGGTAAGTATTTTCGGGTCTGCAAGAGTTGACCCCGATGACCCGATCTATAAGAAAGCCGAAGAAATCGCAGGTCTTTTTGTCAAAGCCAAATTTGCCGTTATTACCGGCGGCGGAGGGGGCATAATGGAAGCAGGCAATAAGGGTGCCGCCAATGCACTCGGCAAGTCGGTTGGGCTTAATATCGTTCTTCCATTTGAACAAAAACCCAATCCCTATTCCAATATAACTCTTGAATTTAAATATTTTTTCATCCGCAAAGTCATGTTCATCAAGTATGCCTATGCCTATATTATCATGCCGGGGGGATTCGGTACACTGGATGAGCTATTTGAAGCAGTCACCCTGATTCAAACCCATCGTATCAAACCTCTGCCGGTTATTCTGGTTGGCTCCGACTATTGGTCCGGGCTCTTAGAATGGATCAAATCCCATTTGCTCAAAGAAAATCGTATATCTGTAGATGATCTTGATATCTTGCAAGTCATCGATGAACCCGAACAAATTGTGAAGGCCGTCCAGAGAGTTGTCATTTTTTAAGGCAGACGCTTATCCTTTAAGAGCTGGTTGGCAATAACCACTCTCTGGATTTCAGAAGTCCCTTCATAAATCGTAAAAACTCTCGCATCCCGATAAAACCGCTCCACCGCGTAATCTTTGGTAAATCCGTATCCGCCATGCATCTGTAGGGCTTTAGCGGTAACTCGATTGACCATCTCGGAGGCGAAAAGTTTGGCCATCGAAGCTTGGGTCGTAAATTTTTCACCCCGGTCTTTCATTGCAGCCGCCGAAAATACCAATTGTCGGGCTGCTTCAATTTCGGTGGCCATATCGGCAAGCATCCAGCGTATTCCTTGAAACTTAGAAATCTGCTGACCAAACTGCTTCCTTTTTTTGATATACTTTATGGTGGCATCTAAAGCGGCCTGAGCAACCCCGATAGATTGAGCCGCAATACCAATTCGACCGCCATCCAGACCGGTCATGGCAATTTTGAAACCATCACCTTCTTTACCGAGTAAATTTTCAACCGGTACCCGGCAGTTTTCAAAAATTAAATCGGTTGTATCCGAGGCTCGCAGGCCCATTTTATCCTCGACATTGCCGACAATTAATCCAGGCGTATATTTTTCCACTAGAAAAGCGCTAATTCCCTTATGGCGTTTTTCTTCATCTGTTTTGGCGGTAACAATGACAATACCTGAATTCTTTCCGGAAGTAATAAAGCGTTTGGTACCATTGAGAATATAGCCCTCCCCGTCGCGAACGGCAGTGGTTGTCTGACTGACGGGATCCGAACCGGCCTCGGGTTCCGTAAGAGCAAAAGCACCAATGACTCGACCGGCGGCAAGCGGCTTTAAAAATTTTTCTTTCTGAGATTCACTTCCATATCGATTAATACTTTCACAAACGATGGAATTCTGTACGGACATTACGACGGCAGTTGCGGCACATGAGTAAGCTATCTCTGAAAGGGCGAGTACATAACTTACCGTATCGGCACCCTCTCCTTCGTATTCAGGGGGAATCATCATTCCCATCAGTCCCAGCTCTCCCATTTTTTCCAGGTTTTCAGCCGGAAACTCTTTGGTCCGGTCACGTTCCATCGCGGTTAAAGCGATCACTTTTCGTGAAAATTCCCTGACCATGCTCTGAATCATCAGTTGCTCATCATTTAACTTGAAAAACATAGTGCACTTCTCCCTTCACGATACGCATGTGCCCAATATTAAATTTTATCCGAGACCCTAACATTTGCAAAAAATCAAGACGTAACCGTTCAGCTGCCAAATCAGCACCGACGATGGATCGAAGTCTATGGACCGTAAATAACGACTAAGAGTTTGGCTTCTTCTTCACCGATATTTCTGAGCTTATGTCTGATCGCAGAGTTAAAATGAAGGGATTGCCCCTCATCAAGGGTGTTGACATGCTCGCCGACAATGACCTCAATCCGACCGGCAATTACGTATACAAACTCCTCACCTTCATGTTGGTACCCGACTCCCTTATGATCTTGTTTGGGGTCGATTGTGACACGAAAGGCTTTCAAGTGCTTATTTTCCGCTCCAGGCGTCAACGTCGTATAAGCATAATTATCCGTTCGTTTGGCATAAGCCTGAATGCGATCATTTAATTTGTCTTCCTGTTCTTTTAAGAAAAAGCCTGAATCGATCTTTAAAGCTCTTGCAATCTGAAGCAGGGTTCCTACAGGCGGTATTTCCTTACCTGATTCTATATTTTTAAGATAATCGATAGAGTAGCCGGTTTCATTGGCCATCCATTCTAATGAAATATCCTTTTCAATCCTTATATTTTTTATTTTCTTGCCTACCGGAACAAGCGTATCCGCTTTTTTTCTCGGCATAACATCTCCTTATTCGATAACTGCAAACATTTTTTTACGGTAAAGTTTACAATTACTCTGCGGTAACTTTTTATTTGTATTCATAAAACCCACGACCGGTCTTGAGGCCAAGCCACCCGGCTTCCACATATTTTCGAAGAAGTGGACAGGGACGATATTTTGAATCTTTAAAACCATCATAGAGTGTTTCCATGATGGCCAGGCAGGTATCCAATCCGATCAAATCCGCTAGCGTTAAAGGACCCATGGGATGATTCATTCCCAGCTTCATAACGATATCGATATCTTCCCGCGTTCCGACACCATGATATAAGGCATACACGGCTTCATTGATCATCGGCATCAGAATCCGGTTGGCGATAAAGCCGGGATAATCGTTTGATTCTGCCGGTGTTTTGCCGAATTTTAAAGTCAAATCCCATGTCGTCTTTAATGTTTCATCTGAAGTTACAAGCCCTCTAATAATTTCAACCAGTTTCATGACCGGGACAGGATTCATGAAATGCATTCCGATAATTTTTTCCGGTCTTTTTGTCTGGGCCGCAATTCGTCCAATGGGAATTGAAGAAGTGTTGGTTGCCAGAATAACTTGGGGGGGGCAGACAGTATCCAGATCTCTGAATATTTGAAATTTAAGCGGTTCATTTTCCGTCGCAGCTTCGACGACAAAATCGGCTGCCGCCATATCTTTTAAATCAACGCTGGTTTGAATTCGTTCAAGAACCGAATTTTTATCTTCTTCGGTCATTTTTCCCTTGTCAACATTGCGTTTCAATATTTTAGTAATGTTTGCAATGCCTTTTGTGACCAATTCCGTATTAATATCGTTCATAATCACATTCAGCCCGCTCATTGCGGCAACCTGAGCAATACCATTTCCCATCTGACCGGCACCTATAACGCCGAAAGTTTTTATCTCCATGCTTATCTCCCTTATGAAATTATCACTCGACAAAATTTTGTAACTACCGTCTGTAATTCGGGCTTTAGCGTTTGACAATCAATGCAACGGCTTCCCCACCCCCAAGGCATAACGAGGCAAGGCCGTATTTTTTATCCTGTTTCAGCATTTCATATAAGAGGGTAACCAGCACCCGACAGCCGCTGGCACCGATAGGATGGCCTAAGGCAACACTGCCGCCGTTTACGTTGGCCTTCGCCGGGTCGATCCCAAGTTCTCGCAGCACGGCAACCGTCGATCCGCTGAAAGCTTCATTGATTTCGTAAAGATCCACCTCTTCTTTTGAAATTCCTTCTTTTTCCAAACACTTTGGAATGGCCCAGATTGGAGCGACCAGCACATATTTCATATCAATACCGTAGGAAGCCTGAGCCCCGATGACAGCAAGTACCTTACAACCCAACTCTTCGGCCTTTTCCCTTGACATCACCACCACGGCGGCAGCCCCATTGCTGATGATAGATGAATTGCCTGCAGTTCCAAAGCCATCTTTTTTAAATGCAGGTTTCATTTTACTCAGAGCTTCATAACCGGTTTCAATGGGACATTCATCCTGATTGAATAAGACGGAGCCACCTTTACGATTGGAAACTTCAACCGGCACGATTTCGTCTTTAAATCGGCCGGAAGCAATGGCCGCCTGAGCCCGACGATACGATTCAGCCGCGTATCGGTCCTGATCTTCGCGGCTGATGTTGTACTTTTCCGAACAAAGCTCATTCGATATCCCCATATGAAAATCATTGACGATATCCCAAAGCCCATCATGAACCATATGGTCTTCGATTTTTGCCTGGCCCATCCGATACCCGAAACGAGCTTTTTGAAGATAATACGGTGCCATGCTCATACTTTCCATGCCGCCGGCAACAACAATATCCGCATCTTCCGTTTTGATGGCCTGGGCAGCGAGCATGACGGCTTTTAAACTCGATCCGCATACCTTGTTAACGGTAATGCTTTCAACTCCCCAAGGCATTTGCGCCATGCACGCGGCCTGTTTGGCAGGGTTCTGACCGTACCCGCATGGAAGGACCATCCCCATGATCACTTCGTTAACCGCGTCCTTTTTGATTCCAGCCCGTCTCACAGCCTCTTCAATCACGATTGCGCCCAATTTGGTAGCACCTATCTGACTGATCGAACCGGTAAAGCTGCCCAGCGGCGTTCTTACCGCACTAACAATCACTGCCTCTTTCATAAATCAATCCCCTATTAATTTGCTTAACATTAGAGATGTGGTTAAATGAATTTTAAAAATCCTCTTTTCTATAGCGTTTTCCGGTAAATATTCCAAGAATAAACTCGTTTTTTTATTTTTTCAAATCAATTTCAAAAAGATTTATCCCCAGATAATTATTCATCAAAAAAAGAATTTGACAAATTTTAATTTAAAGATATAAAGTTAAGCTCAATAATTGATTGTAAAATCATTCATTCATATTTTTTATTTTAAGTGAAACAAACTAAAAATACCGGAAGTAGCCAAAAGGTTAGTAAGGAGCGAAAATGAGCCGAATACATAACATGACCGATTATGACAAAACATATGCTGAATTCAAATGGGAAGTCCCCGATCGCTTTAATTTTACAAGGGATATTTTAGACAAATGGGCTGAGGATCCGAACAAAACGGCCATGTTATGGGTTGACGATGCCGGTAATGAGATCCGTAAAACATTTAAAGAGCTTTGTACGGCTTCAAAAAAACTGGCAAATTTTTTGACTTCGCAGGGAGTCAAAAGAGGACAGGTCGTTGTGGTGATGTTAGGCCGTGACCTCCAATGGTGGGAAATATTTACGGCATGTATTCGAATGGGTGCAATGATTGCCCCCGGTACCACTCAGCTGACGCCCAAGGATTTGCAATACCGGCTCAACACTGCCGAAGCGGTCTGTTTTATCACTGATCATGCAAACGCCCCCAAACTTGAAGCAATTGAAGATAATTGTCCGACCCTGAAGACTAAAATGATTATCGGCGAACCCAGAGACGGTTGGATCACTTACAGCAAGGCGATGGAAAATGCTTCGGAAGACTTTGAAACCGCTGATACAAGAAGCGATGAAGAAGCAATTTTATATTTCACATCAGGAACCGTCGGCTACCCGAAAATGACTATTCACACCCATACCTCTTACCCGCTGGCACATCAGGTGACCGGCAAATTTTGGCTGGATCTTCAGCCGGACGATCTACACTGGAATGTCAGCGATAACGGCTGGGCAAAGGCGGCATGGAGCAGCTACTTCGGGCCCTGGTATTGTGGAGCAGCCATATTCGTTCATCACACTGATCGTTTTGATCCCAAGAAAACGCTGGATCTTCTGCAAAAGTATCCGGTGACCACCATGTGCGGAGCACCGACGATATATCGAATGCTTGTGCTGCAGGATTTGACTAAGTACAAGTTTCCAACACTGCGTCATTGTGTTGGTGCGGGTGAACCTTTGAATCCGGAGATAATCGAAGTCTGGCAGAGAGCAACCGGTACTATTATTCGGGACGGCTATGGTCAGACGGAAACCGTATTGATCTGCGGCAATTTCCCATGCTTTGAGCAACGTTTCGGTTCAATGGGAAAACCAACGCCGGGTTTTGATCTTCAACTGATTGATAAAGAAGGAAACATGTTACCTCCCAATACGGAAGGCGATATTGCGCTCCGGGTTAAGCCGAAAAGGCCTTTAGGACTATATAAAGAGTATTGGCGGGATCCGGAAAGAACGGCTTCAACATATCTTAAAGACTGGTATCTGACAGGTGACAGAGCCTATCGGGATGAAGACGGCTATTTTTGGTTCGTGGGACGATCCGATGATGTCATTTTAACATCCGGCTACCGGATCGGCCCGTTTGAGGTGGAAAGCGCTCTGATCGAGCACCCGGCGGTGACTGAATCCGCTGTGGTTTCCAGCCCGGATGAAACCCGTGGGGAAGTGGTCAAAGCATTTATTACGCTATCTCCAGGGTATACTCCGAGTGAGGATCTGAAGATAGAACTTCAGGAACATGTAAAGAAAGTCACCGCTCCGTATAAGTACCCAAGAAAAATAGAGTTTGTTGATTCACTACCAAAAACTGTAAGCGGTAAGATACGCCGAGTCGAACTTAGAAATCGAGAATGGGGTAGATAACTCCTCTACATTGGACGAAATACCGAAAGGGACCCTTGAGCGGTTCGATCGGTTGACTTCTTTGAAGGCTGAAAAAATTGGGATTATTCAAAAGAGGCTTGCTGTTATAACGAGGATATCATCCCGGCAATACAGCAAGCTCTTTTTTTTGATCGTATTGATGAACTCATAAAAAATCAAAATCGGACTTTTTACGACGTCGTCAATACTTAACGATTACTTTATTTATAAATAGCAAAAGGAGGGGTTAATATGGAAAATAAGCCAATTTTGGTGGAAAAAAAAGATATGATCGGCATCATCACTTTAAATCGACCTGAAGAGCTCAATACCTTCAATGTTCCTTTTGCCGAAGGATTAAACCAAGCCTTGAGAAGTTTTGATCAGGATGAAAATGTCCGGGTCGTAGTGATCCGTGCAGAGGGAAAAAATTTCTCCACCGGTATATCCTTGGACGAATTTAAGGATAAATGCCATAAAGACTACCGCAATTTTCTAAAAATTATGGATGAGCATAATCACACGATTGCTCGCATGAAAAAACCCGTCATAGCTTCGGTGAAAGGTTTGGCAATAGCAAACGGCTCCGGACTGGTGTTTGCTTGTGATTTAGCAGTGGCTGCCGAGGACGCGAAATTCGGTACAACCGCCATTAATGTCGGACTTATCTGTTTGGGGCCTGCAGCTCCTTTAATTCGTCAGGTCGGACGAAAAAAAGCCCTCGAAATGGTATTGACGGGTGATATGATTTCTGCGGCTGAAGCACAGAAGCTGGGCCTGGTAAACAAAATCGTACCTCCGGAGCAACTTGAAGAAGCTACGATGAAACTTGCCGCAAAACTTGCCGCAAAAAGCCCATTGGCATTACAAATCGGTAAGTTGGGCATATATGGTATGGAAGATATTCCCTATCACCAAGCCATCGACTATTTGGGCGAACTGTTTGCATCCCTCTGTTCGACCGAAGATGCCCAGGAAGGGCTTCAGGCATTTTTGGAAAAACGCAAGCCCATATGGAAAGAAAAATAGTCATTATGCCTTCGGTTCAAGCGCCTTTTTTGGACCGGAGGCCGGTTTATGGAAATTAGGATCGCAGGGACTATATGAAAGCATCTGAAATCGAAATCGGAAAAACAACGATTAGTGACCTGATAGACATTCAGGCCGATCGACTCGGTAACAATATAGCGATCGAATACTACCAACTCAGTATAAAATACAATTTCAACCAATTCAAAGAAATATGTAATCGCGTAGCAAAAGGCCTGATGGCATTAGGCATCCAAAAAGGGGAGCATATTGCGATCTGGGCTTATAATGTCCCGGAGTGGGTCTATACCCAATTCGGAAGCGCCCGTATGGGAGCCGTGCTGGTTACAGTCAACACCAATTATCGGGCCTTTGAACTTGAATATTTGATGAAACAGTCTGATGCAACCACTCTGATATTAGTCGGTGGGGTCAGAGAATCCGACGAGTATCTTAAGATTATCAATGAGCTGTGTCCCGAAATCAAAGCAGGTGAACCCGGCAAATTAAATTGTGAGAAATTGCCGCAGTTGAAAAATATTATTTATATCGGCAGAGAAAAAATTCCAGGTATGTATACATGGGAGGAGGTCATAGAACTTGGTCAAAAGATTTCCGATGAACAATTACAAGCACGAATAGCCAAGTTAAACCCGGACGATGTCATCAATATGCAATATACTTCCGGAACAACCGGTTTTCCTAAAGGCGTCATGCTGACCCACACCAACTTGATCGGCAATGCTCGCAGTATGGCTGAATGCATGAAACTTTCTCCGAGCGATTGTATATGTATCCCCGTCCCTTTCTTCCACTGTTTCGGATGTGTCATCGGAACGTTATGTTGTCTGGTATCGGGCGCCTCCATGGCACCGGTTCTAAAATTTAATGCCCAAGATGTTTTGGAAACGATTCAAGCTTCCCACTGTACAGCTGTTCATGGGGTCCCGACGATGTTTATTGCCGAACTTGAAGAGATGGCAAAGAAGATATATGATACTTCACATCTGCGTACCGGCGTCATGGCTGGTTCTCCGTGCCCGAAAGAAGTGATGAAGGCGGTTATGAACCGGATGGGTGCCAAGGAAATGACAATCGTCTATGGATTAACCGAAGCCTCTCCGGGAATTACTCAAACTCGGCCTACGGATTCCATTGAACTGCGCGTCAGTACGGTCGGACGAGCCTTGCCGAATGTAGAAGTTAAAATCGTCGACCCGGTCACCAATAAAGAGGTTCCGTTTGAAACACAAGGAGAATTGTGTACACGCGGATATCATGTCATGAAGGGTTATTATAAGATGCCTGAAGCCACTGAAAAAGCCATCGATAGTGATAACTGGTTGCATACCGGAGATCTGGCGATCATGGATAAAAACGGCTATTGTAAGATCACCGGAAGAATCAATGATATGATCATTCGGGGGGGTGAGAACATCTATCCACGTGAAATCGAGGAGTTTTTGTATACCCACCCCAAAATCAAAGATGTTCAGGTTGTCGGCGTTGCTAGCCGTAAATACGGTGAAGAGGTTGTGGCCTATGTACAACTTAAGCCCGGTCAAGCATCTACGGAAGCAGAAATAAAAAATTTCTGTAAAGATAAAATTGCATACCATAAAATCCCCGCTTTTTTGTTTTTTATAGATGAATTTCCCACCACAGCCAGCGGTAAGATTCAAAAATACAAACTAAGGGAACGTGCGACTCGCGAACTGGGTCGACAAAAAGAGGCTTAAACGACAACTACCTAAAAAAGGTTGCCGTTTTTCCCTTAATGTACTTTAAGCCTTTAATAAATCCAATCATCGTGCTATGTTAACTGAAATTTTTGTAAGTAACACATCGGATGGAGAGATTTGAAATGAATATTATCGCAAAAGCAAAGACTGAAGGATTAATTCTTGACGGCGCTATGGGAACCATGCTGATACGCGAGGGGCTTAAAGGCGGAAAGGCATCTGAATTTTGGAATCTTGAAAAACCGAAAGTAATCCGAAATATCCATAAAAGCTATTTTGATGCAGGTGCGGATATTGTCGTTACGAACACATTTGGCGCGACATTGCCTAAATTGCAAAAAGCGGGACTGGGCGACAAAATCGAAGCGATAAATAAAATTGCCGTCCAACAGGCAAAAGCAGCAGCTTGCGCAGAAAAATACGTTGCCGGGGATATCGGTCCAACTGGTGAAATGCTGAAACCATATGGAAACTTGAGTTTAACGCAGGCCATAGCGTCTTATGCCGAGCAGGCTGAATATCTTGATAAGGCAGGCGTTGATTTGTTTATCATTGAGACGATGTTTGATCTCAACGAAGCCTTGGCCGCTATTGAGGGTATCCAATCGGTTTCAAAGCTTCCTATTTTTGCCACACTGACGTTCAAACAAATGAAAACAGGTTTTGCTACGATGATGGGCAATCGGGTTGAAACAAGCATGCAAGCGCTTATTGATGCGGGAGCGGTGGCTGTTGGAGCGAATTGCTCCATCGGAAGTGATACCATGTTAATACTGGCGGATCAAATTCGTCAAAGTATCACTGAACCGGTCATTATTCAACCCAATGCAGGTCGTCCCGAAACAAAAGGCATCGAGGTCGTTTACCCGGAAACAAAAGACTATTTTTCCGACAATATCAAAAGAATAAAGGAGTTAGGCGTCGAAATAGTTGGCGGTTGCTGTGGGACAACCCCCGATTATATCCGCAGCATTGTTGAAAAAATTCGTTAAATTTTTTGAAGCCGTCAAAATCGTTCGTCTTCTCCTCCAAAAAAGATTTAGAAAGGAAATTTTCAGATGTGTATGAATAATGGTTCCGTGGAGGATTTAAACTCAAAAGAAACGGCGCATTTGGCTTTGGATTTTTTTCATCGCATCATTATCCATTATGCCTTATGGTTTAATGAAGTAAGGCACCAGATGGGGATGAAAAAGGCGCTCGAGGCCCTTAAAAGCGCCTCGGAAAAAAGCTACACGATTCAAATGAAAAGACTTTCAAAAATCCTCGGGTTTAAAATGCAAGACAACATACCGGAACCTTTGCTCAAATTATCAAAAGAAGATCTTATAGAGCTTATCAATGCAACGGCGGTCAATTGGTTGGCAAACGACGGCGTCTGGTTTCAAGCTGTTGAATTTACAAACGGCATGACGGATGCCAAGCGTTGTAATGATTCCTGCTGGGCTCATTTCTCACCATTTGAAGCATGGTCTATTAAAAATTTTCTACAGCTATCCGACCATCCAGGTTTAGACGGTTTAAAAAAGGCGCTTAATTTCCGACTTTATGCACGCATCAACACCCAATCTTTTGTCGACGAGGGACCGGAAAGTTTTGTATTTCAGATGAACGCTTGCCGGGTTCAATCCGCAAGAAAACGCAAAGGCCTGGAAGACTATCCCTGCAAATCCGGCGGTATGGTAGAATATACCTATTTTGCAAGGTCCATAGACCCAAGAATCGTTACGGAGTGCATCGGTTGCCCACCGGATCCGCATCCGGAACAATGGTACTGTGCTTGGCGTTTTAAACTAAAAAAGGAGTGAATCTAAAATGAAGGCTATGATATTGCATAAAATTTGTGATCTCAGGGAGAATAAAGAACCGTTGAAACCAGCGGATTTACCTACCCCTGTGCCTATAAATGACGAAATTTTAATAAAAGTTAGTGCCTGCGGTGTCTGTCATACGGAACTCGATGAGATTGAAGGACGGACACCACCACCTCAATTTCCGGTCGTTTTGGGGCATCAGGTGGTTGGCAAAATCCAAAAAGCCGGTCCTGACGCCGTTCGATTCGATATCGGTAACCGGGTGGGAGTTGCCTGGATTTATTCGTCTTGCGGTAAATGTTCGTTTTGCTTGCAAGGCAACGAAAATTTATGTGAAGAATTTAAGGCTACCGGTCGCGATGCTGATGGGGGATATGCCGAATACATGAAGGTTCCGGAAAAATTCGCATATAAAATTCCCGATGTCTATTCCGATTCTCAGGCTGCCCCTCTTTTATGTGCCGGCGCCATTGGGTACCGTTCTTTGCGATTAACGAATCTTGAAGATGGACAAAATCTCGGACTCACCGGATTCGGCGGCTCGGCTCATCTTGTTTTAATGATGACAAAGCATAAGTATCCAAACTGTAAGGTTTTTGTTTTCGCCAGGAACAAAAAAGAAAGAGATTTTGCCATGCAGTTGGGTGCTGTTTGGGCAGGTACGTCCGAAGAGGCATCTCCTGAGAAATTGGATTCCATCATTGACACCACTCCCGTGTGGAAGCCGATCGTTGAAGCTTTGAAGAATTTAAAAAGCGGGGGAAGACTAGTGATCAATGCCATTCGTAAAGAAGAAATCGACAAAAATGAACTTTTAAAATTAGATTATCCCACCCACCTATGGCTTGAAAAGGAAATCAAGAGCGTAGCCAATGTATGCCGGAGGGATGTGAGCGATTTTCTGCAGCTGGCAGCCGAAATCCCAATCATGCCGGAGATTCAGGAATATAGTTTGGAAGAAGCGAATAAGGCCTTAGTTGAGCTGAAAGATAAAAACGTACGAGGATCAAAGGTTTTAAAAATTAGTTAAGGCTAAAAATAAGCAGATAGTTAGGTTGCATACGGCTTAAGTTTTTTTAAGATTTTTCACTTTATAGCCGGTAGTGCCCGGTTTCTTCGGTAATTCTTGTAAACGCTCTCCAACCCCTCCGTTCATGATCAAGGTATCGACATTCCAGAGCATTTGACATTGCGATTCCCTTTTACGCAGTTCGCATAGGTGGCGGCTGCAAACCGGACAATCCTTATCCACACACGGATCCATGTGAATCAGAACACCTGCTTGTCCGTTAAAAGAGTCCTTTATAATCTTTTCCAGTTCTTTGGCTTCGTGATGCGATTCTTCCAATGTCAGATCGCGCGGCAAAATTAAGTGCAAATCGATATGAACAAAATTTCCTGAACGCCAGGCTCTCAGTTGATGGATATCAATCCAGATATCCTTACGATGTTCAGTGAACAATTGCGAAAGCGCGTTTAAAAGTACCGGTTCCGAGGCATCCATAAGCCTGGCGAAAGATTGGCGGACCAAATTTCCTCCCGTTACCAGAATATTCAACCCAATCAGACAAGCAATCGTTCCGTCCAGCCAGTACCAATCGGTCAGTTGGACAAGAAATAATCCAAGCAATACGCCTCCGGAAGTATACACATCGGTTAATATATGTTTGCCGTCGGCAGTGAGAATCAATGAATTTGTTCGTTTGCCAACTCGAACAAGTCCAAGCCCCAAAGCCAGATTGATTATGCCGGTACCCATCAAAATAAACAATCCCTCTTGGAGATTGGGCAATGGACGGGGATTGAGCAAGTGTGAGAAACCGGCTTTGAAAATTCCCAAAGCAGCAAAAACAATCATTGCGCCTTCGAAGCCGGCCGAAAAGTATTCAATTTTACCATGTCCGTAGGGATGGCTTTCATCCGGAGGCTTGGCGGCCAACAAAATACTACCCAAAGCAAAGGCGCTAGCCACCACATTGATTATAGATTCGAGTGCATCAGAAAGAATAGCGGAAGAACCGGTGATCCGATAAGCATAAAATTTTACTCCCATCAATGTCATGCCAACCAAAAATGACAGACTAATGGCTATCAATCGAGATCTTAGCTGATCTTTTTCAGAATATACCATTTCATCACATCAAAACAGGCCGATGACCCGTCCGGTTTCAAGATCAACGTCTATTCTTCGAAAAGCAGGGTTGGAACCGGTTCCCGGCATGAGACTGATGGAACCGGCACACGGGCAAAGAAACTTGGCCCCGGAATAAATCAATATATCACGAATCGGCAGCGTCCAACCTTTAGGCACACCTTTTAATGACGGCTCGTGTGTCAAACTTAAGTGAGTCTTAACCATCATTGTAGCATAATCATCATACTTGGGGTCGTTTTCAAGCATCCTCGCTTTGGTTTCAGCTTCAGGATACCAGGCCGCACCGTCGGCACCGTAAACTTCCTTGGCAATAAGTTCCACTCGATCTCTCAGTTTCGTTTCCATGGAATATAAAAAATGAAAATCGTTTTCATCGTTACACGCATCAAGAACCGCATCGGCAAGCTCAAGTGCGCCATCGCCTCCATACGCCCAATGGTAAGATTTGGCGCAACGGGCACCGGCATATTCCGCAGTCTTTCTGACTAATTCAATCTCTGCATCCGTATCGGTATGAAAACAATTGATGCAGACCACCGGATTGATGCCTGATTTACGAATGGTTTGAATATGATGAACCATATTCTCCAAACCCTTTTCCACCAGACGCATATCCTCCTTGGTGTATTCTTCCGGCAATGCCAACCCGGAAACGACCTTAGGACCGCCGCCGTGCATCTTCAGGGCACGAATCGTAGTTGTCAGCACGGACACATTCGGCTTGAGACCACTGTGACGACATTTGACGTTCCAGAACTTTTCAAATCCGATGTCTGCCGCAAATCCGCTTTCCGTGACATGGTAGTCAAACATTTTCAGGCCGATCAGATCGGCAATTATCGAAGACTGGCCGATGGCTATATTGGCAAACGGTCCTGCATGTACCATGCAGGGTTGATATTCGGCTGTGCTCATCAGGGTCGGATTAATCGTATTACGCATCCAGGCCATCATCGCTCCTCCGACCTCCAAATCACCGGTGGTAACGGGATTGCCGCTCTTATCAAAGGCAACCGTAATCTCATCCAGACGTTTTCTCAAGTCAGCCAAATCTTTAGCAATCGATAAAATGGCCATACATTCGGAGCCGACGGCAATACCAAATTTGGACTGCATCGTAAAACCGTCAAATCGACCACCGATACCGATAATAATATTACGCAACGCCTGAGCACAAAAATCAATGGCCCAACCCATTTCAATCCTTGTGGGATCAATATCAAGCCGCCGCATACCGGTCAATCGTTTCAGTTGTTCGTCATTGTAATTGCGCTCATGCTGCATCCTGGCCGTCATCGCCACCATAGCCAGATTATGAGCATTCATGATAGCGTTAATATCACCGGTCAGGCCCAAAGAGAATTCGGTCATGGGAATAAGAAGAGAATTTCCTCCGCCCGCAGCAGTTCCCTTGACATTCATGGTCGGACCACCTGAGGCCTGCCGGAGGGCACCGCCCACTCTGACCCCACGCTTTCCTAAACCTTCCATTAAGCCGATTGAAGTCGTGCTCTTCCCTTCACCTAAAGGCGTTGGCGTAATTGCAGTAACTTCAATGTACTTTCCATCGGGTTTATCTCTCAGGCGCTCAAAAATCTTCATGAAATCAAGTTTGGCAAGCCTACCCATTGGAAGGACTTCACCATTTTTAAGCCCCATCTTGTTCTGCCATTCATCCGGAGTAGGCATCTTTTCCTCGGCTGCCTCGGAAATTTGCCAATCCGCCATTTCTAATGGATTATAAGCCATTTATTCAGTTCTTCACTTTGTTGTTTATCGAAAATAAAATTTTTCTACTTATACGATAGATTCCACTTTGGCAAGAAATATATGGCATCGGCCATTCGCTATAGATTTTGTAGCTGATTGAGCCTATAATAAAAGCCTCTGCATTGCATCAACTCATCGTGGGTTCCGGTTTCAATAATTCTTCCTCTGTGAAGGCAGATGATCCGATCCGCACTTCGCGCGGTTGAAAGACGATGGGCAACAATAATGGCCGTTCTGTTTTTCGTCAAGTTGGAAAGCGCTTCCTGAATCTTTCGTTCCGTTTCCGAATCAATGTAAGATGTTGCTTCATCTAGTAAAATAAGATCCGGATCACGGGCAAAAGCTCTTGCAATGGATATTAATTGTCGCTCTCCGCTGGAAAGAGCCCCCCCGCCTTCGGAAAGCGTCGTTTCGAGACCATTAGGTAATTTATCTATGAAGGTTTTACAATTGGAATCCGCCAGAATCTGTTCCATTCTTTTTTCAGAAATTTTTCGGTTTCCCTGCGCGATATTATCACGTATCGAGGTGGTAAACAGAAAAGGTTCCTGTGCAACCAAGGCAATCTTTGATCGGAGAGACAATATTTCGATTTCGTCAATGGGCACCCCATTGAATAAAACCCGTCCGGAGGTCGGCTTGTAAAAACGCATTATCAAGTTAACCAGTGTTGTTTTACCTGAGCCCGTTGGACCGACGATTGCAACACTCTCACCCATAGCTATTTTGAAATGAATATTTTTAAGTACATTTTCACCATCCACGTAGCTAAATGAAACATCCTCAAACGCGACCTCTCGAATTTTATCTTTGATCGGCAATCCGAATTTCAGCTTTGATTCCATAAGAGGTATAGACTTCGGCAGTTTTTCACTATTATCTAAAATTAAAAATATTCTTTCAGCCGAGGCCATGGCATTTTGCATAATATTGTATTTCTCGGCAATGTCCCTTATGGGTCGAAAAAACATTTTCATATAAGAGATAAAAGCGACCAAGGTACCTAAGCTTATGGTCCCTGCAATGACACTCCCGCCTCCGTAAAAAATAACAATTGCAATCGCAACTACTCCAAATATTTCAATGACCGGCATAAAAACTGCGAAGACATGAATTTGCCGCATACCTGCCAGATAATTTTCATGATTTAGTTTTTTAAAATTATTATAGTTTTCTTTCTCTAGTCTAAAAAGCTGGATAATTTTTATCCCACCAATCGTTTCCGAAAGATTCGTATTGATCTCGGCAATTTTTATTCGAAGGTCCCTAAAGGCCTCCCGGGCTTGACCTGAAAAATAAATCGAAGTGTATAAAACAAACGGGAGTATAGCAAAAGAGATAAGCGCCAGTTTCCAATTGAAACCCAGGAGAACACCTGCAATGCCTATCAGCAAAAACAAGTCCTTGAATACGAAAGTGATAACGGAAGTAAAGAGTTCATGCATATTTTGAACATCATTGGTAACCCGCGTAACAAGCCGCCCCACAGGATTACGAGAAAAAAATGGGACCGACAGGCTCTGAATATGACTGAACAGTCTTAACCGTAACTCATGCATGATCATTTGTCCCGTGTATTCCATCAGCATCACCTGCAAAAAATTAAAACCAAAATGAGCGATAATAATAAAAATGAAAACAGTTGTAATCAGACTGACGCCGGATAGGTCTTCTATACGCAGTACGGCCAGCTCTTTTTTTTCAAGTGTTGCAAGTTTATTTAGGGGTATCTCGGCAAAATTGCGACCGGTTTTAAACAAATCCGGATACTTCGATACAATTTTCCTGATTTCGGCCTCCGAAATATCCACTCTTAGATATCTGCTTTTACTTTCAGGCGATATATTATCCGCAGAATTCATTTTGGGGACAATATAACGGTCGATGGCGATTCTAGTGATGTAGGGTATCGACAGATCAAGCAATGTAATAAAAACAACAAGTAGAACCGAACAGGAAAGCAGCAACTTGTAGGGTCTGAAAAAAGGATAGAGTCGCTTCAACAGTTTAAAATCATAAGGCTTTCCAAGCGATTCTTCTTCGAAGTATCCAAAATCATGATGCATTCAATTCCTCTTCTATTTCCTGCAGACGAAATGTTTTTGCATAATATTGATTAGATTCCATTAATTGCGCGTGTATTCCGGATCCCAAAATACGTCCACTGTCCAACACGATAATCTGATCAGCAAAACGAACGGCGGAAAGACGATGGGATACAATAATGATGGTCTGATGTCTTGCCCTGTGTCGAAGATGTTTTATAATTTCAGATCCTGTTTCTGCATCGACCTGACTGATCGGATCATCCAGTATCAATATCGGTACTTTTTGCAGCAGAGCACGGGCGAGAACAATCCGTTGTTTCTGGCCTCCGGACAGAATAATCCCCTTTTCACCCACAATGGTTTCAAAACCCTTTGAAAAAGATTGAATTGTATCATACAAGGCAACTTTTTTGGTAATGCGGATAAGTTCAGGATGTGTGATTTTATTGTTGAAGATAATATTTTTGCAAATGGTACCGTCAAATAAAAACGGTTCTTGGGGCATGAAAGCAATTTGGGCTCTCAGATCATTGACTTTAAGTTTACGAATATCCGTGCCGTCTATCAAAATGCGGCCTTGTGACACATCAAATAGTCTAGGGATTAAATTTAATAGAGTTGTTTTACCGCTTCCGGGGGGGCCTACGATACCTAAAATTTTACCCGGCTCAAGTTCAATATGGACATCGGAAAGAGCCGGCAAGGCCTTGGATTGATAAAAAAATGTAACCCCCTCAAAAATAATACTTCCCTTCACTCGCTGAATGGATTTTGCGCCCGGAATATCGCTGATCATCGGAGGGGTTTGTAAAATTTTATTGATCCGATCCAAAGATGCGACCCCGCGCTGAATAAGGCTTGTAACCCACCCCATGGCCATCATAGGCCAGGTCATGAGTCCGATATAGCTTATGAATGCAACAAAATCTCCCGCTGTAATCGTAGCAAGAATAGTTTTCCGCCCCCCTAAAAAAAGTACAATTGCAAGGCTCAAATTTGAGAACAAAATCATTATCGGAAAAAAAGAACCGGTAATTCTCACCAATTTTAAATTTTTGCCGATATAATGCTTTGATATATTTTCAAATTTTTCATTAGTCTCTTTTTGTCTGTTATACGCCTTTATAATGCGAATACCGGCGAATCCCTCTCTTACGTTTTCGGTAAGATCCGAAAATGCTCCTTGCACTTGCTGATACAACCCATGCATTTTCTTACTGAAAAAGCGAGCGAAAAAGATAATCATGGGCATGGGGATCAATGCAATTATTGTCAGCTGCAAATTGATATATATCATAAAACCGATTGCCGCCGCGCCCAGTACAACAGCATCCGTGAAGGCAACAATTCCCATGCCGACTGCCATTCGCACATGTTGAATATCATTGGTTGCATGCGCCATCAAGTCGCCGGTTTTGGCTTTATCAAAATATGAGGCTGAAAGAGTTTGGATATGAGCCACTAGACTGTTTCGCAGTCCTTCTTCAACTCTCCGGGACGTACCAATCAGACAGCGTCGCCACCCGTATCTGAATACGCCGATCATTATGGCCAGGCCCACGATGTATAGTGCATAGAATAAAAGTCTGATTAAATCGATCCGTAATGCAGTCAGATCGTCAATAACCCATTTGATGATACGTGGAATGAAAAGTTGTAAAAAATCAACCGCAATTAAGCACATAAGACCCAAAAAGAGGACAAGTCGACTTTCTACGAAGTAGGGTTTAATTAAATTAATAGATTTCATACTTGGCCAACTGTTGTAGACAAAGGTTCAATACCTAGGCATAAAAACTTGAAAATAAAAATGGAACATATTTTTATTATAACAGAATGGGCCGTTGGTCAAATAATCCCGGTTAGGCTTGATAAGTTTAGTACATAAGTTGACTTTCAAAAGGCCGATTGGTATTGTAACATATTATGGAATCAGGAAATGTTGTAGAATATATTGATCAGCAAAAAATAATGTGTGCGGTTGTTCTAGAA
>JAFGES010000125.1 GCA_016931455.1 Desulfobacterales bacterium
AAGGTTGGGCGCTTCATGTGACTGGTCCCGCGAACGCTTTACAATGGACGAGGGCCTTTCAGAAGCGGTACGAAAGGTTTTTGTGCAGCTCTATGAAGAAGGCCTTATTTATCGTGGTAGTTATATTATTAATTGGTGCCCTCGTTGCCATACGGCGCTGGCGGATCTAGAGGTTGAGCATGAAGAGCTGGATGGGAACCTGTACCACATTCGCTATCCGTTTCCTGATGGTTCCGGTGGAATCGTGGTTGCAACGACGCGGCCGGAAACTATGTTAGGTGATACAGCGGTGGCTGTGAACCCTGATGATGAAAGATATCAGAATATCGGAACCGATCAGGTACTTTTGCCCCTTGTGAACAAATTTATTCCTATTATTAAAGATAAATATGTGGACGCAGCTTTTGGAACGGGCGCTTTGAAGGTTACTCCGGCTCACGACCCCAATGACTTTGAAATTGCCGAACGTCATAATCTTCCCAGTGTAAAAGTGATCGGAAATGACGGCAAAATGACTTCCGAGGCCGGGGAATTTGAGGGGCTCGACCGGTTTGAGTGCCGCAAGGCGGTCGTTGCCGCACTAAAAAAAGAAGGCTTTCTCGAAAAGATAGACCCCTATCGACATAGTGTAGGGCATTGTTATCGCTGCAAAACAATTGTTGAGCCGAACTTATCACGCCAGTGGTTTGTGAAAGTCAAACCCTTAGCGGAAAAGGCGATTGTCGCAGTCAAGAACGGAAAGACACGAATTATTCCGGAAATGTGGAACAACACCTATTTTGATTGGATGAATAATATCAAAGACTGGTGTATTTCTCGTCAGATATGGTGGGGGCATCAGATTCCCGCCTGGACCTGCACAGCATGTCAGACGGTGACTGCCGCCATGGAAACACCGGAAAAATGCCCTCATTGCGGAGAAAATGAACTGGTTCAGGAAACCGATGTATTGGACACCTGGTTCAGTTCTGCGCTCTGGCCGTTTTCGACCATGGGTTGGCCGGATGATACAAAACTTTTAAACCTATTTTATCCCACGTCGGTTCTCGTCACCGGTTTTGACATATTATTTTTTTGGGTCGCCCGCATGATGATGATGGGAATCCATTTTATGGGAAATGTTCCTTTTCGAGATGTTTATGTGCATGCCTTGGTTCGTGATGAAGAAGGCAAAAAAATGAGCAAATCCAAAGGAAATGTGATCGATCCTTTAAATATCATCGAAAAATACGGGACCGATGCCTTTCGTTTCACCTTGGCAGCATTTGCCGCCCAGGGACGCGACATTAAGATGTCTGAAAAACGCGTGGAAGGTTACCGCCATTTCGTAAACAAACTTTGGAACGCCGCCCGCTTTTCACTGATGCATCTGGACGAAGGCTATGCAAAGATTGCATCCGATAATCTCTCGCTTCCGGATCGCTGGATTTTATCCAGACTCAAGCGCCTCACCGACAATGTATCCGAGACCCTTGACAGCTATCGGTTCAATGACACTGCCGCAGCTCTTTATAAGTTTGTATGGCATGAGTTCTGTGACTGGTACCTTGAGGCCGTCAAACCGATATTATATGGTAAAAAAGGGGAAGAGAGCCGAAAGGCAACCCAAAGTGTGCTATGGCATGTTCTGCGAAATACAATCATTCTACTGCACCCATTCATGCCCTTTGTAACTGAGGAGATTTGGCATAAAATGCCGGGTACCGAAGGATCGATTATGGTTGCGGCATTTCCTTCGGATGATTTTTGTGATCCGAAAATCGTCCTTGATCCGAAAGCTGAGTCTGAAATGGAACTGATTATGGAAATCATTACCGGGTTCCGCAATATAAGAGGGGAGATGAATATTGCGCCTTCTTTAGCATTGGCAGCATCGGTCCAATCGCAGGATGAAAAAACAAGGGCAACGATTCAACAGAATTCCGATCTGATAACAACCCTGGCCGGGCTGAAGGCCTTTTCCGTCGAGCAACCGGGGGAAAGGCCGAAAGCAGTGGCTACTGCGGTTATCAATGGTGCCACCATCTTTGCATCTCTTGAAGGAATTATTGATTTTACTAAAGAAACCGAACGCCTCGATAGAGAAATAAAAAAACTGACCTCTGAAATTTCCGGAGTTTTAAAAAAGCTCAACAATGATGATTTTTTGAATAAGGCTCCCGAAGAAGTTGTTTTAAAGGTAAGAGAAAAATATGAGTCACTGGTTGAAAAGCAACAAAAACTCGAATTAAACCTGGAAAAAATAAAAGAGATAGAAGCTTAAGAGGGGGGAGGGTCCGGCCATGCATTCAGTCAAGCATCTAATTGAAATTGCTTTAGCGGAAGATATCGGTCCCGGAGATATCACGACCGACAATCTGGTTCATCCGGATCTCGACGGCAAAGCGATCATTGTCGCTAAAGAGTCCTTTGTAATTGCCGGTCTTGACATTGCAAGGCAGGTTTTTGAATATTTTGATCCAACAATTCGGTATCAGCCATTATATGCAGAAGGCAGCCTCATCGAAGCCGGTGAAATTTTTTTGGAAATCGATGGTAGGTTGCGAGCCTTACTATTGGGCGAACGGACGGCTTTGAATTTTCTGCAACGCCTTTCAGGCATTGCCACAAATGTACGTTCATATTTAAACGAAATCGAAAATACAGGTGTCCGCTTGGTCGATACCCGTAAAACAACACCTGGATGGCGCGTACTGGAGAAATATGCAGTGCGCGTCGGCGGAGCCTACAACCATCGTATGGGTTTATATGACGGGGTCTTGATTAAAGACAATCACATTGCGGTTTGCGGTGGTATTCGCCGGTCCATTGAGCGTGCCAAAAAATATGTATCCCATCTTATCAAAATCGAAGTGGAAGTTACCGACCTAAACGGTGTCAAGGAGGCAATTGCTGCCGGTGCCGATGTGATCATGCTCGACAATATGTCCATCGACCAAATAAAAGAAGCTGTTGCTTACATCGATAAAAGAGCGATTGTTGAAGTCTCAGGTGGCGTCACAAAAAAAGATCTTGCGGCTTTGGCCGACGTGGGGGTAGACATCATATCGGTAGGAGCATTGACCCATTCTGCCAGATGTATGGATATAAGTATGCGGATAATTTGATTTTAGCCGTTTACCCCCCCTTTACCTATGATACCCATTCGCGATACCATTTCATCCAAAAATTATCCGATCGTCAATAACTGTCTTATTGGTATCAATGGGATCATTTATTTGGTGCAGCTGGCACAAGGGCCCTTTTTGGAACACTTTATTTATACCTACGGCCTTGTTCCCGCACGTTTTTCCATACCCCAGCTTGCAGCCTACTTTTCTACAGGTCAACAACTGTTTTCACTAATCTCTTTCATGTTTCTGCACGGCAGCTTCTGGCACCTTCTCGGCAATATGTGGTCGCTGTATATATTCGGCGATAATGTCGAAGACAGTCTGGGTCCTTTGCGTTATCTTTTATTTTACCTGCTCTGCGGCCTGGCTTCCGGATTGTCCTATCTATTTTTAAATATAAACTCAAATATCCCGACCATTGGTGCAAGCGGAGCGATCGCAGGGGTCATGGGCGCCTATTTTATACTCCATCCAAAATCAAAAATATTAACCCTGATTCCGATTTTTATTATACCCTATTTCATCGAGATACCGGCCTTTTTCTTCCTTGGTATTTGGTTTTTGCTGCAATTTATCAACGCCGCCGGAAGCCATGGGGATATCAGCGGTATTGCCTGGTGGGCTCATATCGGTGGATTTATATTCGGCATCATATTTTTGAAAATTTTTCTAGCTCTGCCCGGCAGCGGAGTCAGCGACCGGATACGTCAACTGACCGTTAAAAAAAAGACCGAGCACCTCCAAGTCATTCATCCAATCGGTACTGGAGATGATTCCAACCTTTACGGCACAATCCATATCACTCCTTACGAAGCTCATGAAGGCAGTCAAAAACTGGTCAATATCCCCTGGGGATTCTATAAGCGGCCTTTTAGAGTCGTAATTCCACCGGGAATAAAAGAAGGCACCATTTTACGTCTTAGAGGATTAGGCAGGCAAACGGGAGGTGGTCGAAGCGGAGATTTGTTTCTGAAAGTGATTATTCAATCTTAATTAGGACTGTGCTGAAGCGGGTTTTTCAACAAAAATGCCGGATACCGTATTGCGTCCTTTTTGCTTGGAGGTGTACATTGCTTTATCGGCTCTTTTGACAAATGTCGATAAATCTTCTTTGGAACAATATTCTGTCACGCCGACACTAATGGTAATCCGGGTTGCCTTTCTTTTGTCGCTTTCTGCAATAAATTTTTCAGATTCCACAGCTACCCTGATCCGTTGAGCAACCGCTAAAGCTTCATTGCCGCTTGTTTCCGGCAAAATAATGGTGAATTCCTCCCCACCGTACCGGTAGGCGGAATCCATAGTTCTAAGGCAGGACTTTATTATTTCACCGAGTCTAACGAGTACTTTATCACCTTCTATATGACCATAGGTATCATTATAGATTTTGAAGTGATCAATATCCAACAATAACAATGCCAGCGGATGATGGTACCGGCTGGATCTGTCTACTTCCATTTCGAGCTGGGAATAAAAGTGCCTTGAATTGTAAAGTTTAGTCAGTCCATCGGTAATCGCCAGTTTTTGTAAGGTTTCCAGCATTTGAGCACGCTCTTTGGCAAGCTGTCGCTCTTTCAAGACTCTTTTCAGCCGCAGCAGCAGTTCTTCGAAACGTACCGGTTTGAAAACAAAATCACTGGCACCTTTGCTGATTGCCTCTTCATAGGAATAATCACCGCTGTAACCCGTCATCACGATAATATCCGTATCATACTTCGCCTTAATTCGGTCGGTAAGTTCAAGACCGTCTAACCCAGGTAACATAATATCCGCGATGACAACCTGCACCGATTTTTTTTTGAGAAACTCAAGTGCCTCTTCTGCACTAGCGGCAGTATAAGATTTATAGCCGGCCAGCATGATTATCTCATTCATGGTATCTCGGACGGCTTCGTCGTCATCAACGATTAAAATTTTTGTATCCATTCCTGATTACCGATCCGAATTTTTTGTAGGTCTGACCCATTGCTGACTATTGTTGACAGAACATAAATTAATTTATATTATATTCATTTTAAATTAATTTTTAAAAATAACTCGAAAATTTCAATGTGTCAACCGACTTTTATGTCACAATCCCTTAAACAATGCTTTTAACATCTAAAAATACTGGTGTCTCCATCACAAGAATGCAAAATATACGTAACTTTAGCATTATTGCTCATATTGATCACGGCAAATCGACCTTGTCGGATCGCCTGATTCAAGCAACTCATATTGTGTCGGATCGGAATTTTAAAGATCAGATTCTCGACAACATGGATATCGAACGTGAACGCGGTATTACCATAAAAAGTCAAACGGTCTGTCTACCATATACCGCCAAAGACGGACAAACTTATTTTTTGAATTTAATCGACACCCCCGGCCATGTCGATTTTACCTATGAAGTCTCCCGAGCTCTGGCATCTTGTGAAGGTGCTATTCTTCTAATCGACGCCAGCCAGGGGGTGGAAGCTCAGACGCTGGCCAACCTCTATCTGGCCTTGGAACATGATCTTGAAATTATCCCTGTGATCAATAAGATCGACCTGCCGTCAGCGGATGTTGACCGGGTAAAGAACCAAATAAAGGAAGATCTTGGACTCGATCCTGCAGCAGCAATTCTTGTATCGGCTAAAGAAGGAATCGGAATTGAAGATGTATTAGAAGGCATCATCAAATCTTTACCCGCACCGACGGGAGATTCCGAAGCTCCGTTGCAGGCATTGATTTTTGATTCGCATTATGATCCTTTCCGAGGAACTATTATTCACTGCCGTATCAATCAGGGGTCTATCGAAGCCGGCGATACGATTTTGTTTATGTCCAATAAGGCGACATATCGTGTTGAAGAGGTTGGAATCTTCCAGATTGAACGGGTGCCTCAAAGAAAAATTTCAGCCGGTCAAGTGGGCTATATCATCGCAGGAATAAAGACCGTTAGCGACACACGCTGCGGCGATACCATAACCTTAAAAAACAGACCCTGCAACACCCCCCTGCCGGGATTCCGGGAAGTAAAACCCGTAGTTTTTTCATCGATTTATCCTGTCGCTTCGGATGGATATGAAGAATTGGCTTCCGCCTTGGAAAAACTTAAATTGAATGATGCCTCTTTAGTTTATGAAAAAGATGCTTCAGTTGCTTTGGGATTTGGTTTTCGTTGCGGCTTTCTCGGCCTTTTGCATCTAGAGGTGGTCCAGGAACGTTTGGAGCGTGAATATGATCTCTCGCTTATATTAACTGCGCCATCGGTTCGATACCAGCTTTTTATGAATGACGGTTCAATGTTAAGGATTGACAATCCGGCGCTATATCCGGACCCGACAATAATTGAAAAAACAATGGAACCTTTCATTCGCGCCTCTATCATAATTCCGGATCGTTACATGGGCGTCGTTATGAAGCTTTGCCTTGATCGTCGTGGCATTAATAAAAATTATCAATATCTTACAAACAATCGTTTAGAAATGATATTTGAACTTCCGTTGTCGGAGGTTGTTTTTGATTTTTATGATAAGCTCAAATCCGTTACACAGGGTTATGGCTCATTCGATTATGAACTCATCGATTATCGCGAAACGGATCTTGTCAAAGTGGACATTCTTATCAACGGGGAACGGGTGGATGCGCTTTCCCAATTGGTTCACAGAGACCGAGCGGATCAACGTGCCAGAGTTGCCTGTGAAAAGCTTCGAGATGAAATTCCACGACAAATGTTCAAAATCGCTATCCAAGGGGCTATCGGTGCAAAAATAATCGCCCGTAAAACAGTCTCACCATTTAGAAAAGATGTTACCGCCAAATGTTACGGCGGGGATATCACCCGTAAACGCAAACTTCTCGAAAAGCAGAAAAAAGGCAAAAAAAGGATGAAGATGGTAGGCAAGGTCATGATTCCTCAGGCCGCATTTCTTTCGGTTTTAAAAACGGATACGGACTAATTTATAAAAAACCACCGACCGTCGCGAACACTTTCCAACATGGAAAAACTATTTTTTCATGAAAATTATAGTGAGGTTACATGGGCAAAACCATTGCTGAAAAAATATTTGACTCTCATCAAATTGATAACCCATCGGAAGATATCCATGTTATCAGATTAGATGCGGTTTTCTGCCATGAAATTACAACACCGATCGCAATCAATGATCTGATCGGCCGCGGTAAGGATCGGGTATTTGATTCTTCGAAGATCAAAGCGGTGATTGATCATGTAACACCTGCCAAGGATTCAAAAACGGCTATGCAGGGTAAGATACTCAGAGATTGGGCTCGGCGCCATGATATTCGTAATTTTTTTGATATCGGACGAAATGGTGTTTGCCATGCGATCTTTCCCGAAAAAGGATTTGCAAGACCCGGCTATACGATCATCATGGGAGATTCACATACCTGCACATACGGTGCATTCGGAGCATTTGCCGCCGGCGTGGGAACAACCGCACTAGAGGTGGGTATTTTAAAAGGAGTGTGCGCATTCCGCTATCCAAAAACAATTCAGATCCAAATCACCGGTCGTGTGCCGGATGGAGTTTTTTCAAAAGATATTATTTTATCGATCATCGGGCGTTTGGGCGTAAATGGGGCAACCAATAAAATTATCGAATTTACCGGTCCGGTTGTGGAAAAGATGAGCATGGAGGCGCGAATGACCCTTTGCAACATGGCCATAGAAGCCGGTGCCACCTGCGGCATATGTTATCCGGATATGACAACCGTGGAATATCTCTGGGAGTTTATTAAAAATGAATACACTTCTCAAGAGACAGCCTTAAAAGCCTATGAGATATATGTATCCGATCCGGATGCACAATACGACGATCTCATCGAACATGATGTCGGCAATCTTTCACCCCAGATCACCTTCGGGTATAAACCCGATCATGTCAGGCCGGTTAAAGATATGGAAGGAGTAAAAATCGATCAAGTATACATCGGATCATGTACCAACGGCAGAATCGAAGACCTTCGGGTTGCAGCGCAAGTACTCAAAAATAACGCTGTCCATGAATCCGTACGCGGTATTGTTTCGCCGGCAACGCCGACCGTTTACCTCCGGGCACTTGAGGAAGGACTGATTCAGATTTTTATGGATGCAGGATTCTGCGTGACCAATCCGACCTGTGGAGCCTGCCTGGGCATGAGCAATGGGGTACTGGCGGAAGGAGAAGTCTGCGCTTCCACAACCAACCGAAACTTCAACGGCCGAATGGGCAAAGGCGGCATGGTGCATCTTATGAGCCCGGCCACTGCAGCGGCCACTGCCATAGCAGGGCATATTACCAATTCTAAGCTTTTTAAGGGTTAAAAAATAGAGATGAAAAAATTCAACGGCAAGGTACTTTTTCTCGATAGATCCGATATCAATACAGACGAAATCATTCCGGCAAAATATTTGACGGAAGTATCCAAAAAAGCACTAAAACCCTATCTGCTTGAGGATCTCAACCTCGAAGGGTTTAACCCGCAGATTGATACACGATGTAAAAGCGTTATCATCACACGTGCGAATTTTGGGTGCGGATCTTCCCGTGAACATGCCCCTTGGGCTCTTGAAGTCAATGGATTTTTTTTGGTGATAGCCCAAAGCTTTGCGAGAATTTTCAGGCAAAATATGTTTAACTGCGGTATGCTGGCCGCCGAACTTCCCGATAAAACCATTAATTATATTTTCAATACGTTTTCGGGAAAAGAAACATTTATTGAAACCATCCTTGAAAAAAAAGAATTTATTATCAAAGCCGATGACCTGATTGAAAAAGTAAATTTTGTTCTTTCCGATTTTGATCTTTCACTTTTGAAGTCCGGTGGTTGGGTTGAATACGCGGATTCGAAGTATTAAAAATTTGTCCACTTTAAAGAGATTTTCTATAGACTTTCAGATCATTAATTTCACAAGGATAGAAGGAGGAAGGCGTATTAGTTTTATACGTCGACGACTGATAACGCAGTGAAATTAATGATCTGAAAGTCTATATGGATCAAACACATGGATTAATAATTGAGCCGATCTTCTCGATACGGCATTCCACCACATTACCCGGCTTGAGAACAATGGGTGGATCTCTAAATATCCCCACCCCGGAAGGTGTGCCCGTCGAAATAATATCGCCGGGTAGAAGGGTGATATCTTCACTGATATCCTCGATTATGGTTGGGATATCAAAAATCATATCGCGGGTATTTCCATCCTGCATGACGACGTCGTCGACAAGCGCAGTCAGTCTGAGATTTCTCACATCTTCCAACTCATCCGGCGTGACTATAACCGGACCTATAGGCGCAAAGGTATCAAAGGATTTCCCGCGAAACCACTGTGAATCATTAAATTGGGCTTCGCGTTCGGAAACATCATTCATGACTGTGTAACCTGCAATATAACTAAATGCGTTTTTCTTCTTTATCCTTTTACCTTCCCTGCTGATGATAACGGCCAATTCCACCTCCCAATCTACCTGACTGCCGCTGACCGGTAAAATAATAGGGTCATAGGGACCGTTAATGGTATTGAGCGTTTTGCAAAAAAGAAGCGGCCGAGGTGGATTTTCAAAGCCGCCCTCGTTGACATGCTCACTATAATTTTTTCCCAGGCAAATTATTTTTGACGGGCGATCGATCGGACTACCTATACGAACATTCATTTTTCGGCCGGAATCTTCTATTCGGCGAACCTTATTGATCCAATCGTTTCTGAAAAATTTTTCGCCAATATCCGGAATCTCCGGAATGATTGCTTTTAAATCAACGATTCTACCGTCTTTCCAAAGCCCCGGCCTTTCTTTTCCTTTTTCTCCGAATCGAATAAGTTGCATATATTTATCGCCTTTCCGCCTGTTTGCCGTCTTGGTAACGTTTTTCTCCATACCAGTTTATTTGCCTGCAAATCCCTCGAATGATATTAACCTCTCTCGACCTAAGCGGAAGCCGATTGAAAAAACGTCTCAGGTTGTTTAGCCAGTAGTCGGGGTTATCTGCATTGATAAAGCTGATCCTGACTAAAATATCTTTCAATTGCGCATACATACCCTCAAGCTCATATCGATCGGCAAGCCGCGGAATAAATTTATTATATTCCACCTGTCGGGCAACAAAAATTTCATAGCACATAATCATGACGGCCTGGGCCAAGTTCAATGAAGAAAATTCAGCGGTCGGAATATTCACAAGTCCATGACAGTACCGAAGATCATCGTTGGAAAGTCCCCGATCTTCGGGCCCGAAGACAACGGCGATATGGTTTTCTCTCGAAATTGAAATGAGTCTTTCGGCCACTTCTGCAGGCGAATCGACCATCGTTCGCTGACGTCCCAAACGAGCGGTCGTTCCGACGACATAATTATATGAAGAAAGCGCATCTTGAAGATCTCCAAAAATTTTTATTTGCTCAACGATATTCGAGGCTTCATGCGTTGCCATCTTTAAAACTTTGTCAAGATCGAAATTCAGGGGATCGACCACGACAAGTTGATCGATTCCCATATTTCGCATGGCACGTGCCGCAGCACCAATATTTTCAGGAAACCTGGGTCGATGCAGCACAATTGAAACATTTTCAAAAATAACTTTGGTGGACATCAATTGACTATTTCAAAGCTATTGAAAAAATAACTGATTTCAAATGCTGCGGATTCAGGCGAATCCGAACCGTGAACGACATTTTTTTCGATATCCGTAGCAAAATCTCTTCGAATCGTGCCTTCTTCCGCTTCCTTGTAATTAGTGGCGCCCATCAGCTTGCGGTAGCGTGCAATCACATTTTCACCTTCAAGAACCATCACCACAATCGGTCCGGATATCATAAAATCCGTGAGGCTTTTAAAAAAAGGCCGCTCTTTATGGACCGCATAAAAACCTTCTGCCTGCGTCCGAGTCATATGCAGCATTTTCATACCCGTTATAGTGATATCGTTTTTTTCCAAACGTTTTATAACTTCACCGATCAATCCACGACTGACGCCATCGGGCTTAATAATTGATAATGTTTTTTCCATAATTCTTTATTCCTTTCATTCGAATGTTAGAGTCTCGTTGTGATATCAAAAGGATAGATTTTAGTCAACTTTTTGGTCATCATTTAGTCATCAATCAATTACCGGCTGGAATTTGGGTTTAAGGCTGTTGACAAAGATATAATCAAATTTTATGATTTTGAGTAAAGTTTATTCGTAGATGACGGATTCGATATGAAAAAAGGAATGGATAAATATGCCGATATACGAATTTTATTGCAAGGACTGTCATACAATTTTTAATTTCTTTTCCAAAACCGTCAATACCACCAAAAATCCCAACTGCCCGAAATGTAAACATCAAACGCTTTCAAGGCAGGTTTCTATCTTTGCCGTAACCGGAAAGGCCAAAGAAGAAACAGGTGGTGACGATCTACCCTTTGATGAGAACAAGATGGAACAAGCCATACAGATGGTGGCCGGTGAGGCGGAAAAAATAAATGAAGATGATCCCCGGCAAGCTGCCGATCTGATGCGCAGGCTTTCGGATATGACCGGCCTAGAGCTCGGCGCGGGTATGAATGAAGCCTTAAAACGAATGGAAAAAGGTGAAGATCCCGAGCAAATTGAAGCTGAGATGGGTGATCTTCTTGAGAAAGAAGAACCTTTTTTACTTCCGGATAAAAAGGGTAAAGCATTCAAGGTAAAATACAAAGCTCCTATCAAGGATGAAACCTTGTATGATCTTTGATGGCCATGTCTATATTGCATAAGCCGAAATTATATTTACGGTTTTGAAAATACACTTTCAAATCCAACTTTGACAAAGTATGGGAGGAAACATGAACAAGGATATTCTCGATAGAATAGAAGTCATGCAGGCCGATATAACCCAACTGGAAGTTGACGCCATTGTAAATGCAGCCAATAAAACCTTACTGGGCGGTGGCGGTGTGGATGGAGCCATTCACCGAGCAGCAGGTCCCGGATTATTGGCGGAATGCCGTACACGAGGTGGATGCCGGACCGGCGAAGCCAAGATTACCATGGGCCATAATCTCCTTGCGCAATATGTGATTCATACGGTAGGTCCTGTTTACAGCGGTAAAAGCGAAGATAGTAAACTTTTATCGCAATGTTATCAAAATAGCCTTCAACTTGCCGTGGATCATGATGTTATCTCAATTGCTTTTCCGGCCATAAGTTGTGGAATTTACGGCTACCCGATCGAAGAGGCATGCAAAATTGCGTTGGATACAACCTGCAATTTTCTTAATAAAAATAAGTCCATTAAAAAAGTTATATTTACTCTTTTTTCATCCGCAGATTATCAAATCTATACAGATTATCTCAAAAAATTATCGAACCAATAAAATTGAGGCAAATTTTTACAGCTTTATCTCCTGAATAATTTTTATATGATGTTGTGCATTGACAATTTTGATCCTTATGATTAAAATCATTTAAAAAATTTATATTTCTAAAAATTGGGCTTGTTCATTTAACGAACCTAATTTTTATTTAAAAGGAGCACAAAAATTGCTTCGCAAATTAACCGAAGGAATAAACTAAAGTTTATTGGGAGAAAAGCATGTTTGAAGTAACAAAGTCAGCCTCAGAAAAAATATCTGAATATTTTAAAGGGAAAAAGATTTCCCCGATTCGGATTTTTCTGAACCAGGGCGGATGAGCCGGGCCTTCACTTGCATTGGCCCTGGATGCGCCAAAAGACACGGATGATGTTTATGAGATTGATAATTTCAAATATCTCATAGAAAAAGATTTATTGAAAAGATTAAAACCAATTAAGGTAGATTTCTTGGATCAGCGATTCAAGATAACCTGTGGCATAAATTTGGGAGGAGGATGCGGCAGCAGTTGCGGGTCAGGAGCATCCTGCAGTACCCAATAAGTTTGGAAGCTGCAAAGCACAAGGCAACATCGTGTTGATGTTGCCTTTTTTGTTTTATTTTGACCCGGGTCTTCGTATATGTTCGTTGGAAAAGATTCAACTAAACCTTAAAATTTATAAATATCTTAAAGTTCGTATCTTCCCACAACACTTTGTTTTTTTTACCATCTCCTCTTGCATAATATATATTGCCTTTGAAAGTCGTCCCCGCTAAAATAAAAAAATAAATATTCAACGAAAAAATCCTGCGGGAATGCCTTTACTTCGGTTAAACCCACGATGACCCAATAAATGCGATTTTATCAACAATAGGAGGTGTCATATGAAAATTTTTATTACAGGTGGAACAGGTTTTGTAGGTACCCATTTGTCAAATTTCCTTCTGAGCAGAGGGCATGAAGTTACCGCCGTCGGCATTCGTCCGAGTCAGAATCGGATTAACCACGAAAATTTTCATTACATTTCGGGCGACACATCTAAAGAAGGTCGCTGGCAGGAAGAATTAAAAAATATTGATGCCGTCGTCAACCTAGCAGGAGCCTCTATATTCAAGCGCTGGAACAAAAGCTATAAGCAACTGATTTATGACAGTCGAATTTTAACAACACGCAACTTAGTTGGATCTTTGCCCAAAGATAAAAAAGTTGTCCTTTGTAGCACTTCAGCAGTCGGATATTATGGTGATCGCGGTAATGATACGCTCACTGAAGAAGAACCGAATGGGGATGGTTTTCTTGCCCAGGTCTGCGCAGACTGGGAAAAAGAAGCTCGACGGGCGGAAGAAAAGGGGATTCGAGTTGCAACCACAAGGTTTGGTATTGTCTTGGGCAAAAACGGAGGCGCACTGAAAAAAATGATTGCAGCTTTCCGTTTTTATTTAGGTGGTCCACTGGGAAACGGTATGCAGTGGTTTCCCTGGATTCACATGGAGGATCTCGTGTCTGCAATGCTCTTTATTATGGAAAATGAGAAAATGAATGGTCCGGTTAACTTCTGTTCCCCCAACCCGGTCAGAAACCGTGACCTTGCAAAAACGCTCGGACATATACTCAATAGACCGGCACTAATGCCTGCCCCGGCTTTTATAATTCGCCTCGTGATGGGAGAATTTGGAAATACGATTTTAACTAGCCAGAAAGCGGTTCCGGAAAAACTTTTAAAGCATGGTTTTAATTTTCAGTATTCAGGTATTCAGGCAGCCATCAGCGACATAGTCAAAAGTTGAAGCTTTTAACCTGCAGAAAATTATATCCAGTGCAATTTAATGCGGATTTATAATTTCCCGAGGCTCTTACCTAAAAAAATATTTTTGGTATCTAGTTATTTATGAAACACATAAAATTTTTGAAACATACCTCACATCCAAATTTTAAGTCATTTTATTTTGAAATTACTTGCATTATTTTTATTCTTATATTTCTACTGATAGATTCTGTATCGGCTCAGAAAACAGAAAATCAAATGCCTAAAAATCAGATCAATCATTCCGATCTCAGTGACTCACTCGATAAAACTATTCAGATCGAAAAAGAAAATATAAAGGAACTCAATGAAACGTTAAAAAATGTTCAACGTTTAGAAAAAACCATGGATGTAGAGCTCAATGCCTACATGATACAAATTCCAGCTTATAACACCTTGCTGCATACTGCAACGACCGACATTGACGACCTGCAAAAGGCTTGGCTGAATAATCGAGACACCTTGGCCGCAATCACCGCCACGCTTAAAGAGTTGAATCAAAAGCGTAGCGCAATTGAGCAATTGCAGATTCAAACCGATGAACAATATACCCTGAATCAAAACAAATTATCGGAAATCAAGGCCAAAGATTCTATTACGGAAAGTTCTTTGAAAAAGCTCCAAATTTTAACGCAAATCCTTTCAAATAAGAATGAAGTGCTTGAAAAAATTAATAAAATACATATTAAACAAATAAGCAAGCTCAATATAATCCAGCAGGACTTCACCGTTTTTGCGGAAAAATTCGACAAACGGATTAAAGAGAGGAAAAAGCAGGAACTTTTCCAGCGTAAAGCCAACCAACTGGCGTTGTTATCCTGGGATCTGATCGAACTTGAACTTAAACAATTAACGGATCAAGGGCGCTTGCTCATATCAAGCAATTTTTGGAAGGAACAGTTTCAAACTTTTTGGAAATCGAACGGTTTTTTATTTTTCAGCTTTATTCTGCTTTTCGGCGTTATTCAGACCTTGCTGTTTCGTTTTCGTATTTTTCTCAACCGTCTGGAACAAAAACCCTTTTACAGTCAACAGGTGTGGTGCTGCCTTACTTTACAAGTTTTTCAAAGTTCATTGCCGCTGCTCGTCACAACCCTTTTTGTTTACATTTATAGCCGTTTGCAACTTTTCTATCCTTCGGTTCCCTTTATACGAGTCATCGTTTTTGTGTTGTTGATCCGTCTGTTTACACAATGGATATTGGATTTTTTAAAGCTATTGAATCGTGAAAAAGCGCTTAAAATATCCGGCCATTTGATAACTCGTCTGCGGATTCTTATCATTTCGATTCGATATTATGCGTTTGCTTACGTGATCTTCGAATGGGCTTTGGGCAATTCCAGCGTTATTTTACTTTTTGGCCGTATCCTTGCTGAAATCAGCTTGTTTATCTGGTGTTTGCTCTCTTTAAAAATTTTCAAAAAAACACTGGAACAAAGCTTTCAAGCCAAACCAAAGTTAAATCTGATCTTAAAGCCGCTGATTATAGGCATAGTTGACTTGGTTGCCGGTGGTGGTTTGTTTCTTGAATTCATCGGATACGGTCAACTCGCATTGTATTGGTATGTTTCATGGGGCCGAAGTATTGTTGTCTTTTTATGGGGCACTTTAATTATTTTAGTTCTGCATGAATGGGATCAAGAGATCCGCAAAAGCCTCCTATCGGAGAAAAAAGGTTCCGTAAAACCGGTTTATCCGTTTCGATGGCTTTTCATTCGAGTTTCTTGGCTCGCTGCTACCGGCCTTATTATTATGTGTCTCTTTTTCGCATGGGGTACAAAACAAACTGCCATCATTGCCTTTTTAAGCGCCTTAAATCATCAGATTTCCATCGGCGGAATGCGCTTCAGCCTGCTGGGGTTTGTATATGCTTTTGTAATTTTATTGGTCACGCATGCGGCCACGCGTCTGTGGCGGCGTGTCTTTAAGAACAAAATCATAGCCGATAGCGGCTTGGAGTTAGGCCTTCAAGAGTCCGTCACCACGATCACCGCTTATATCCTATGGACTTTTGGAATATTAGGGGCACTTTACGCTTTTGGAATCAACCCCACTTCGCTGGCGGTCTTATTCGGCGCCTTAGGTATTGGTCTGGGGTTTGGTCTTCAAAACATTTTCAATAATTTTGTAAGTGGCCTTATCCTTCTTTTTGAAAGGCCGATCCAGGTCGGCGATGTGGTCGAAGTCAACGGTATTTGGGGCAAAGTAAATAAAATCAACGTGAGATCCACATTGGTGCAGACTTATGACAATGCTTCGCTTATCATCCCCAACTCCGAATTTATCAGCAGCCAACTGACCAATTGGAGTTTCAAAGATTCACGAATACGCCGTAAAATCACTGTCGGGGTTGCTTATGGCTCTGATTTGAGTCTTGTCCGTCAAACATTAATGGAAGTCGCTGAAAATCATCCCAGGGTATTGACCGAACCACAGCCTGATATTCTCTTTGAAGATTTTGGTGACAGCGCCCTTGTCTTTACATTGCGTATCTGGACTCTCGTGGATTATGCGTTATCAACCGATACGGAAATCCGTTTGGAAATCGATCGACTCTTCAGAAAACGAAACATTCAAATTCCATTTCCACAGCGAGATATTCACCTTCAATCAACCTCAGTGCAAAAAAATCTTGATCAAGCTGAAAAAGAAATTAATGTTTCACAAACTTCTATTTTACCGGCAACCAGGGGAGAAGATGTCAAATCGACTGATCAATGAAAAAAGCCCCTATCTCCTCCAGCACGCGCATAATCCGGTCGACTGGTACCCTTGGTCGGATGCCGCTTTTGCACGTGCGAAAGCAGAGAACAGACCTGTTTTTCTCTCGATTGGTTACGCTACCTGCCATTGGTGTCACGTCATGGAAAAGGAGTCTTTTGAAGATGAAGAGACAGCTCGATATCTCAACGAAACCTTTATTTGCATCAAGGTCGATCGGGAAGAGCGCCCCGACATAGACGCAGTGTACATGAACCTATGCCAAATGCTCATTGGAAGCGGCGGCTGGCCTCTGACGATTTTTATGACACCGAATAAAAAACCCTTTTTTGCCTCCACTTACCTGCCTAAACGCAATCGATTCGGCCGAACCGGATTGATTGAACTTTGTAAAAAAATTAAAGAAACTTGGCGGTCGGAAAGGCAAAAAGTCATGGAGGCAGCCGAAACTATTTCTACTAAATTAGCAGATACTTTTATATTTTCTCCAGCCGAACAGACGGATGCATCTTTATTGGATCAGGCCTACAATGAAATCCGGCCAACCTTTGATTCTCGATTTGGGGGTTTCAGTCCGGCACCTAAATTCCCAATGCCGCATCGATTGCTTTTTCTGATGCGCTATTATCATCAAAGCGGCAATGAAAAGGCGCTTGAAATGGTTAAAAAAACACTGATCACGATGCGTTTGGGAGGGATATGGGATCATGTGGGTTTTGGTTTTCATCGATACGCCACCGATAAAAAATGGTTACTGCCTCATTTTGAAAAAATGCTTTACGATCAGGCTTTAATATCTATGGCTTACCTTGAGATCTTTCAAATTACACGGGATTCCTTTTTTTCTCAAACCGCTAAGGAAATTTTTACTTATGTGATAGGGGAAATGACTTCAGAGCAAGGGGCTTTTTTTGCGGCTCAAGATGCTGACAGCGAAGGTGAGGAAGGCAAATTTTTTACCTGGACAACCGAAAAATTTCGACAGGTTCTTGGAGAAGAAGAAGCAAAGTTTTGGAAAAAAATTTTTAATCTCAGCCCCGACGGCAACTTTTTTGAAGAGGCAACCGGCCAAAAGACCGGAACCAATATTCTTCATTTAACCAAGCCCTTGGTTCAGTGGGCAAATGAATTAGAAATAGAAGAAAAGCAGTTTTTATTGAAATGGAAAACAGCTAGAAAAAAGCTGTATCAACAAAGACAGCATCGAATTCATCCGTTTAAAGATGACAAAATATTGACCGACTGGAATGGGTTAATGATCGCTTCCTTGGCCCTGGCTTCTCGTGTATTGGATATCCCCGCGTACATAAAGGTTGCTGAGAAGACAGCTAATTTTATTCTGACAAAAATGCAGGATGATTCCGGGGGGCTATGGCATCGTTTTAGAGATAATGAAGCTGCAGTCAAACCGCACGCAAACGACTACGCTTTTTTTATCTGGGGACTTTTACATTTATACCAAGCCGCATTTAACCCGACCTATTTGCATCATGCAATCAGGCTTCAAAATCGCATGCTCGATGATTATTGGGACACGGAAAATGGTGGTTTCTTCCTTTCAGCAAAAACAGATACGGAGCTGCCGATTCGTCCCAAAGAGTTATATGACGGTGCAACCCCATCGGCGAACTCAGTATCCCTTTTCAACCTAATGTGCCTATCGCGACTAAGCGGTGAGGTAAAATGGGAGAATAAGGCTAAAGACTTGGTTCGCAGCTTTGCCGGGACGGTTAAAATTTATCCCGCAGCCTACACCCACTTTCTTTCGAGTCTGTATTTCGCCCTTGGGCGGGAAGGGGAAGTAGTTATCACCGGCAAAGAGGATGCGGCCGATACTCGGGAAATGCTATCGAGTCTGAACGGCAGATTTGCTCCTAATCAGGTCGTACTTTTTAAGTCGGATAAAAATAAAAATGAGTTGGCCGAGGTTGCCGAATTTACGGTCAACTTACAACCGGTGAAAGGAAAAGCCACAGCTTATGTATGCGCCGATTTGAGCTGCAGCCAACCGACTAACGATGTCCGGAAAATGCTCGAATTGATTCGATCAAACGAAAAGATACCATAAAAAAATACCGTCCCGGATATCTCGTTGATTGACCAGGTCAAATATATTGTGTTTAATCAATTTCTTCGACTGGGGCGTACTCTTCACAGAGTCGGTGATAAACGCATAGCTCTGAGACGCATTCTTCAGGTTCAAGCAATTGATCGAGTTCATTGGGAGAAAATGGTAAGCAATTGAAAAGTCTCTCCTCGAGCTGCTCCGTTTTCTTCCAAAGCCAATGAATACGCTGCCGATATTCAGGTTTAGTACCATAGCGCTGCAAGATATAATTCATCCGGTCGTAAAGAAGGACAACTTCGTTATGGAGAACACGCTTGTCGGCATAGTTGACAATTTCCGCCTCCGCGGGTATCTCTGAGTTAAAGTACGCATTCAGCTGCACGTGCTGGCCGACAATCTTTCCCACTTCCAAGTAACCCAAGTGACTCAAAAGCTCTTCGCCCGTTAAAGCATGGTTCTCTTTTGTTTTGAAACTTCTTGTTTTGGTGATATCATGCAGCAGTGCAGAGGCTTGAACCAGGTCATGGTTTAACTGGATACCCTGAATTTTGAACTGGTGAGTCAAAAATATGGCGACTTGGCAAACCTGCAGAGAATGGGCAACGATATGGTCCAACATTTTCATTTCATGTATGAGTTGATAACATTTTTTTCTCGAAGGAATTTGCATTCTTTTTTTCTCCATAATAATTTTTAACAGATTCATAAAAAAAATGCCAGAAAGTTTTAATGCTGAATCGAACCCCTTTAACCTCTATTTCGTAAGGAGTGATCCTATGCTTAAGTTATATTTTGGCCGGTTAATCCACGTCTTCATGTTATTCTATCTAATTTTTCTCTTCAGTTGCAGCGGCGGCTCAGGGGATGAAAATAAGGCCGCATCAACGTTTACGATAAGCGGAACGATTCGGGCCAATGAAAATAATGCAATGGATAGTGATGTGAACGATCCTTTCGCCCTCTATACGGCCAATGATACATTCCGGGACGCCCAAGAAATTCCCAATCCCGTCACCTTGTGCGGCTATGTCAATGTTGCCGGAGCCGGTCCAAGCGGTCGATCAAAAGTTGCCGGTGATCGAATGGACATTTTTAAGGTCAAAATGGCGTTGAATCAGGCCCTAACGCTTTATACGGCCGATCCCGATCAAGCGGATTTGGATCTTTATCTTTATGATGAAACCGGGAATAATCTGCTTGATTTCTCAGTTGGAACAGAATCAACTGAATATTTGCAAGTGACAAAAGCCGGTACGTATCTTGTTACGGTGTATGCATGCAGTTTTTTCGATGACGGTACAGTCAATTCAGCATCAAATTACACTTTGGTTATTGGTCAAACACTAAAAATCGACAGGGAATCGATACTGAAAATTAGCAGTGAATTTGTAAATGGTGAAGCGATTGTACGTTTTAGAGATGATATTTTATCTATTAAAACCGACGACAATTTTACAGAGCAAACCGAATCATTGAAACGGCTGGCCAAAGGTGGTGCTTCCGGACGCGCTTTATTATTAGATTTTACTGAGAATGAAAACAAACAGCAAACTTTCCATATTCTGGGAATCAACAAAGAAAGCTCCAGCAGGGGTCTTTCCACGAGTGCGGATTCCCGGATTCAAGACAAGATAGATACCTTACGCATAATTAAGGCGCTTCGCAATCGCTCGGATGTATTGTATGCGGAACCGAATTATATTCGGCGATGTTTTTCCGTTCCCAATGATGATTACTATCGGTTTCAGTGGCATTATCCCTTAATTCAATTACCTCAAGCCTGGGATCTGACCACGGGTGACGGCAATGTGATCATCGCCGTTATTGATACCGGTGTTCTTTTAGATCATCCGGATTTGCAGGGTCAACTGGTCGCAGGCTATGACTTCATCCGTGATCCTGCCAACGCCCTTGACGGTGACGGCATCGATACCGACCCGAATGATCCCGGCGATCAAGGACTTAACAGCAGTTCCTTTCATGGAACACACGTTGCCGGCATTGTGGCGGCAACCATGAACAATGAAATAGGGGGCTGTGGTGTAGCCGGATTAAGCAGGATCATGCCTCTGCGTGTTATCGGCAAAAACGGTGCTACCTCCTATGATATCCAGCAGGCCGTGCGTTATGCAGCCGGTCTCGCAAATGACAGCGGCAAAACCCCCTCCAAGCGGGCCGACATTATCAATCTGAGTCTAGGAGGACCTTCTTTTTCTCAAATCGAACAAGACGTTTATACAGCCGCCCGTAATGAGGGGGTTATCATCATTGCTGCTGCAGGTAACGAATCTACAGAGGTTCCATTATATCCGGCAGCCTATGACGGCATCGTATCGGTTAATGCGGTAGACATGAATGCGGATCTTACACCGTATTCAAATTACGGCTCAAGCATTGATGTGGCAGCACCCGGCGGAGATATATCCCAAGACGTCAATGGAGACGGTTATGGTGATGGTATACTGAGTGCAGCCGGAGATAATTCAGCCGGTGTAACCGAGTTTGTATATAAATTTCTTCAAGGAACTTCAATGGCATCGCCCCATGTGGCAGGCATTGCAGCCTTGATGCAATCAGTAAATCCGAATCTAACTCCCGAGCAATTCGATCTTTTGCTGAAAAGTGGGAATATTTCGTTGGATATCGGTGAGATCGGTTGGGATAATACCTTTGGCTTTGGACTGATTGATGCTTATCGTGCGGTTGTTGCCGCTCGTAATTTAATCGGAGATAATTTAACAATTCCGGCAATACTTATCATTAATCCGATGGCACTTAATTTCGGTGCAACGCTGAATAGGGCCTTACTTTCCGTCCAAAATGGCGGCGGCGAAACACTAACAATCACTGATGTGGTGACAGATGCCCAATGGCTCAGTGTCGAAACGGTGACAGTAGATGACAACGGTCTTGGAAAATATAGTGTTGAAGTCGACCGCGGTGAAATGGCGCCGGGCACTTATACGGCGACCATCTCGTTTATGTCCTCAGTAAATATGGTAGAGATTGCCGTAATTATGGAGGTGCGTATTTTAACCCTAACAGGCGATTTAGGTTATCAATATATTTTATTAGTAAAGTCCGATACCGGCGGGGCTGAAATGCAAGTGGAATCTCAAATAAGCAATGGGGAAGCTGAATATTATTTTCAGAATGTCAATCCAGGTAGTTATCAAATCTTTGCAGGAACCGATATCAACAATGATGGTTATATCGGCGATGCGGGGGAGGCATTAGGCGCCTTTATAACCATAGATCAACCTATGTCCATTTTAGTCGATGGCAATAGGTCCGATTTAGATTTTTATATTGGATTGAATTGGAATTTGCCGGCCCAATATTTAGCGGAATCAACGACAAACAAAATACAGCTTTTAGATTACAAAATGAAGAGGGTATCAAGGTAACAATCAAATTAATATTACTGGTGCTGGTTCCCTTCACTTTATCTGGTTGTTGAAGAACTGAGGCGGATTTCAGATTAATCCTTTTTGTTTTAAAACAGCACGGATGGTCGGTTCGATAAAACCATCAATTTTAATATCGTCAATAAAAATTAACGGAACACCTCTCCCGCCGACTTTTTGAAAAACACGCCTTACCTTTTCAGATCTATTCAAATCAATTTCTAAATAATCGATATGGTTTTTTTTAAAAAATGCCTTGGCCATGTCGCAGTAACGGCACTGTGCAGTGGTGAAAATGACGATTTTTTTCGAATGCCCCAAATTATTCATGTCGGAATTTTGGTCTGGATCTATAGGTTTCAAAAATAAGGTACCCAAAATAAGCGCAATGATTGCCGGTGTTAAAACCAAGCCGATAGGAGTACTTGCAAGTTTTTTAAAATTCATTTCAATCCATTTTTAAATTTGATGAATTCGTAAAAAGTCAAAATTGAGACGGCAAAGTAAAAAGTTCAAGTATTTTAAATCATCGGCGCAGATATGGTTTAGCTTGATAAATCCGAAAAAATTATAAAGATATTCAAATATGATGATAGATCCAAAAAACAACAATCTTCTATAATTCATGAATTTATTTGACACTTTTTCGAAAATTTACCATTATTATTATAATGATTTTCAGAGTAATCTTTCATAAATTTAATCGCTTACCAAATTTTTTTGATCCATCTTGATCCATCGGGCCCGCAGAATTCATCTGCCTGATACTAAATTTAAAATGTTTTTAACTGCGGCTCGGTCCGAGATAGATATTTTTCATAGTATAAATTTAAAACGGGAGGGGCGTTGATGATGAAGAAAATATTTAAGTTTGTTTTGGTACTTTTTTTATTGGTTTTAGTGGCATTAGCAGTGATTTATTACCTGCTCGGAAACATCATTCGCACCGGTGTTGAAACCATTGGCCCGGAGGCTACCGGAGCCGATGTGACCTTAGCCGATGTGGATCTGAGTCTCTTCTCGGGTCAGGCGGCGTTGGGTGGTTTTGTGATCGGGAACCCGGAGGGATTCATTTCCAAAAACGCATTCGAACTTGGAAAGGTGGCGGTCGGCGTTGACCTCTTTACTGTGCTTGACGATGTCATCATTGTTAAGAATATTCTCATCGATGGTGCCAAAATTACCTGGGATGGCTGGGCCGGTGATAATCACAGAAAAATTATGGAAAACATAGAAAAATATACCGGCGGTCCTTCAAAAAAAGAAACCGAGCTGGAAAAGAAAGAACCGTCCGGGCCGCAAAAAAAGGTTATTATTGAAAATTTCCAATTTCAGAACAGTTCCATTGCTTTTGTAATCAGCGGTAAGCAAATCGCAGAGCTTGAATTTCCAACTTTGCACTTGACCGATATCGGTCGCAAGCAAGGCGGGCAGACGATAAAGGAGGCTTTGCAGCAAACGTATCAGCAGATTATTGAAAGTCTCGGTCGTGCCGTAACCCTGAATAGTCAAATGCTACAGCAAAAGGCCGCGGAATTACAGTTAAAGGGTATAGAAATGCTGCAACAAGGCAAGGAAACGCTTGAAAAAGGAAGGCAAGTTATTGAAAAGGGTAAGGAGGCACTTGAAAAAGGTGATTTAAAAAGTGTGCAGGAAAAGGCGACGGAAGGAGTCAAAGATTTTACAAAAAGCATAGGAGATTTATTGAATAAAAAATAGGGCATACGCGAATCATGCAATGAAATATACTGCAGTCGCAGGGTAAAGGCTTGTGACTGCAGTATATTTATGAATGCAATAGGCAAGACGGCCTATGATTCGCTACGGCTCGCTTTTTTTTGTTTCGAATTTGAATCTGTTTTTTTATTGGTTTGATTGTCTCTGTCGGTATTCAATATTTTGTCACGTTCCTCTTTGGGTTTGGGCTTTAAGGTCATTACGGGCACTAACGTTTTGCTGATTAAATAAATTTCTTCCACATTTCTTAATTGTTCCGGATCGGGTTGCTTCTCGTCTAAATTTTCAAGCACTTCAAGAGTTCCATCGAATTTTTTGGCAATATACATTTTTTTTATTCTCCTGGAAATTAACGTTAGGAAATTGATATCCATCAACGGGGATATGCTGAGCATGTTCAAGTCCTGTGACGTTAAACGGTTACAGGGATAATAATGGCATGTCGGGCAAGACATAAATGCCGTGTAACATTGAAGCTTACAGCACCAAAATGAAACATTGATAGATAATGGATCATCTTTATCATAAGGAATAAATTTCATCATCATTTAAGCCAAGTAATGGGCATCGTTTTTGAACTGTTTGATTTAATTGAAAATAAAAATAGTTGTCAAATGCGCCTATTTTGTTTATAAAAATAAACATATTTTGTCAACACTTTATCAACGGGTGCCGAACGATGACTATATCGAAATTCGAATCTTTTCTACAAAGGGTATTTGAGGCGACTGGATTTTCATCTCAAAATGAATTGGCTGCCGCCATCGGAGTGAACCGTTCCGCAATCACACAAGCCAGGAAAAAGGGTTCAATTCCGGACAAGTGGATTTTGAAATTGTATCGTTTATACGGATTAAATCCCGATTGGATTGAGACGGGTATAGAGCCGGTTTTCCTGAAAAAGTTAAAGGCTGGTGAAACTGAATTTAAAACAGTGCCGAAAGTAAAAGCAAGACTTTGTGCCGGGGGTGGATCTTTTGAAGTCGGATCTGAAATTCAGGGTTATTACTCGTTTCAAGAGAAATGGCTCAGGAAAAAAGGGAATTTGGGTACGATGATTTTAATGGATGTCTTCGGCAACAGCATGGAGCCCGCATTAAAAGATGGAGATACCGTCATGATCGATGTATCCCAAAAAAATATTTTAGCCGGCGTTTTATATGCAGTGGGTATTGAGGATGTTATCATGGTAAAAAGATTGGAGAAACATCCGAATAAGCTTGTTCTGCTCAGCGATAATAAGGATTATGCTCCGATTTATCTGCAAAAAGAAGAGGTTGATCATATTCGGATTATCGGGAAAGTGATTTGGCTTTGTAGAGAATTAAAGTAGTTGGGCTCAAATCTACCTGCAAAGGCGATTTTTTTGCATTTTATGTTTATATATATAAACATAAAATGCAAGCATATAAACTTTAACGGATTTAAATATCAACATAACGAATCAAAGCCGAAAGGAATTTGAATCATGAAAGGACGGATTGTTAAAACCTATGCCGTGGGTTTGATGTGGGCGCTTGGCCTTCTGCTGGCGGGAAGTGACAATGTTTATATGCCTTGGCCGAATTTGTTGGGCATTGCAATGTTCGGGCTCGCCGGTGGGTTGATGAACAGTAAGCGCTTAAAGTTTGAAAGATTTTTTTCAAGACCGATACTGAAAACCTGTGAGCTGAAAAATTCGGTAAAAACCGTTTGGGTAATATCATATGTCAATATTGCGGCTGTTCTGAATAGAAAATCTTCCGGGCCATCCTAAGATTCTTTTGTTGCTTTAAAGATATAGACAATTGAAGAATACAAGGATAAGCATTTTTGAAATTATTTCTTGACAAGCTGATATTTGTGGTTAGAGTTTTAGAAAATTCTTAGTAGGGAAAAGTTGCCTTGATATCCTTAGATATCTTATAGGGTGTTATTTTTTTCTAATTGCATCATGTATTTTCAGATTAAAATTTACAAGCCGGATTATCCTGTACTACAATAATATATTAAACCATTTATAGAAGAATATCTTTTACGCTACGGATGCAAATTTATAATCCGTTTAATCAGCACCTTCGAGGCTGCATTTTTTTGCAATCTTAATTGGGATGCCGGGTTAACAAAAGAAAGTAAAAATCGGCATCCTGAAATTTTTTAGGCAATCGGAAAATATATGAATTCAGAAAATACTTAAACGGCTCCAAAGACCATGCAAAGGAGAAAAGGATATGATCCATGTCGAAAATCTGACGAAATATTACAATGATTTCTGTGCGGTGGATCGAATTAACCTTGACATTGAAAAAGGTGAAATTCTTGGATTGTTGGGCCCCAACGGCGCGGGTAAAACTACTACGCTTCGGATGTTGACCGGCTATTTTTTGCCGACATCCGGAACTATTCGAGTAAAAGATTATAGTATCGATGAGAGCTTGCTGGAAATAAAAAAACTGATGGGATATCTGCCTGAGTCCGCTCCTCTGTATCATAATATGTTGGTGTTTGATTATCTCAATTATGTTGCTGTGATTCGGGGTCTGAAACAGGATGAAAAAATATCCAGAATCCGGGAATTGGCCGATTTATGCGGCTTGAACGACATTATGCACAACAGCATTGATGAACTTTCCAAAGGTCTGAAGCAGAGAGTGGGGCTAGCCCATGCAATGATGAGTGATCCTGAAATTTTAGTGCTGGACGAGCCTACTTCGGGATTGGATCCAAACCAGATTGCCGAGATACGACAGATTATCCGGCAGATTGGAAAGGAAAAGACGATCATTCTTTCAACCCATATCCTCAGCGAAGCTGAGGCGACATGCGACCGAGTAGTGATTATCAACCAGGGAAAAATTATTGCCGATGACCGCATGGAAAACCTTAAACAATCCGGTGGTCAGGAAAATTTTATCCAAATTTCACTGCTTGATGCCGAATTCTCTGCAGTTAAAGACGCATTGAGTTCTATTGAAGGCATTATCAAAGTTCAACAGATGGATGAAACCCAAGACGGTATACTTAATATTCGACTTGCGTGCAAGACTGCTGTTGATCTTAGAAAAACCATTTATCAGGCCATCAAACAAACAGATTGGAATTTGATACAATTGTACCGGGAAACCAAAAACCTTGAAACCATATTCCGAGAATTAACCAAGGAGAACTGAAATGCAACAGGTTGTCCATATTTTTAGTAAAGAACTAAAGGATTATTTTATATCGCCCATTGCTTATATTGTAATCTCTGTTTTTCTTCTGGTAACGGGATGGCTTTTTTTTACAACCTTCTTTCTTTATAATCAGGCTGACCTGAGAAACTTTTTTAATCTACTACCGATCACTTTTGCGTTTGTTATTCCGGCGGTTACCATGAGGCTTTTCTCTGAGGAATTCAACGTGGGTTCATATGAGATTCTGCTGACTTTACCGGTCACATTCAGAGACATTATTATCGGAAAATTTTTAGCCGGTGTCGTTTTTATTGCCGCCATACTTATACCGACACTTTCCTATCCGATTTTTATCGCTTTTCTGGGCCAACTTGACTGGGGACCGGTTATCGGCGGTTATGCCGGTGCGTTATTGCTAGGAGCGGCTTTTTCCGCCATCGGACTTTTTGCATCAGCGTTAACCCGTAACCAGATTATCGCTTTTATCGTGGGTTTAGTCATTTGTTTTTCTCTGACTGTAATTGATAAAATGCTATTTTTCTTTCCCGAGAGGCTATTGGGAGTTATCGGCTATATAGGAGCGGATTTTCACTTTCAAAACATTTCTAAAGGCATCATTGATTCGAGAGATATTCTCTATTTCTTAAGTATTATTTTTATTGGTCTCTATTGTACTCACATAGCCGTGCAGGAAAAGAAATAAGGAGAGAGAAATGGGTATTAAAAACAGATCTGAAAAATACATGAAACTTTTTATCTATCTGACGGCCATCGTATTGATTAATTTAGCGGGTATGACACTGTTTTTTAGAATCGATCTTACGAAAAACAAAATCTATTCCATATCCAATGCCAGTAAGAATGTAGCGTCCTCACTTTCGGAGCCGCTCACCATCAACGTTTTTTTTACCAAAAACCTTCCTGCCCCCCATAATAATACGGAACGTTATCTTCATGATCTTCTGGAAGAATATGCCATTCATGCCAATAAATATTTCAATTACCGATTTTATGATGTCAGCCCCGAAGGGGAAGGACAAAAACCGGGGGCTATTGAAAATCAGAAGTTGGCGGATAATTACGGAATTCACCCGGTTCAAATTCAGGCTGTAGAACAAGATGAGGTTAAATTTAAAAAGGCTTACATGGGGCTTGTTCTAATCCACGGTGATATAATTGAACGTATTCCTACAATTACATCTACCTATGCATTAGAATATAAACTAACCACTGCCATTCAAAAGCTCAGTAATAAGATTAGTGCGCTGCTGAGCTTGCCCGGAAAAATAAAAATCAAACTCTTTCTCTCTTCTTCTTTAAAGCAGGTTGCTCCTTATATGGGACTAAACGAACTTTCGGATTATCCTGATCAACTTAAAGAGATTATAGCCAAGCTCAACGATAAAACTTACGGTAAACTTGAATATACCTATATTGACCCAACTGTGGAACAGATTTCTGAAAGCGAATTAAAAAAATATAATATCATGAGTTTGAAATGGCCGGCTCTCGGCGATGGGAAGGTTCAATCGGGTAGCGGGGTGATCGGCCTAGTGATGGAGTACGCGGACAAGGTTATGGAATTGCCGCTTTTAAAGGTTCTCCGGATTCCGATTATTGGAACACAATACGATTTGGTTGATATCAATCAAATGGAGGAAACCATCAACGACAATCTGGAAGCTCTGGTGGATATCAATGAAGACTTAGGTTATCTATCCGATCACGGTACTCTTAAGATGGCGGACTTTTCACCGATGGGGATGCAGGACGAGGATTCATTGTCAAGCTTTTCAACACTTGCTTCACAAAATTATTCCATCAAACATATCAACCTGAAAGACGGTTCAATCCCCGATAGTCTTCAATGTCTAGTGATTGCCCGTCCGACCGAAAAATTTTCCGATTACGAATTGTACCAGATTGACCAGGCCTTGATGCGTGGAACAAATTTAGCTCTTTTTATAGACGCATTCGAAGAAATCATGCCGAGCAATCAGCAGCCGTTCGGATATAACCAGGGGCCCTCTTTTGTACCTTTGGATACCGGACTTGAAAAATTACTCGATCATTACGGTATCCGTATAAAGAAATCGTTTGTTTTGGATGAAAACTGTTTTAAGCAGCGTCTGCAAAGACAGTTGGGCGGTGGAGAAAGGGCTATTTATTTTGCGCCGATCATTAAAAATAAAAATATCACTAACGATTTTGATTTTATGAAAAATATAAAAGGATTGGTTGCAATTAAAATGTCACCTTTAGAGCTGGACGAAAAACGGATTGCTGAAAATAAGCTCAAAGCGATAAAATTATTTGCTTCATCTGAAAAATCCTGGGAAATGACTGGGCGTATTAATCTCAATCCCATGTTTATCAATCCGCCTGTATCAGATGCCGAAAAAGGAAGTCTGCCGTTGGCATACATGCTGACAGGAGAATTTTCGAGTTATTTTGCAGGAAAACCTATGCCTGAGAAAACGTCGGAAGATACCGATTCTCAAATTGAAGATGAAAAAGAAAAAGCAGAGGTAAAACCAAAACAAAAGCCGGATATTGATTTGTCAAAAATTGAGGAAAAAGGTGGGTTTTTATCCAAAGGTAGACCGAGTAAAATTTTTCTCATGGCATCATCTGAGATGCTCAAAGACAATGTTCTGGACCCGGCCGGTGAGAGTCCGAATGATATGTTTATAATGAATATTCTGGATGCTCTCAATAATCGTGAAGACATTGCAGCAATGCGCAGTAAGGAACAGCGTTTCAATCCATTAGATGATACAGGTGGATTAACCAAGACTTTTACTAAGACCTTTAATATTGCCGGGCTTCCAGTGCTGGTTGTATTTTTTGGCTTTTTCGTATGGCTGCGCAGACGTTCGAGAAAAAAACAGATTCAGATGATTTTTAAAAAACAGAGATGAAGCGAGGATGTCATGAAATTAAAGAAAGAATACATCATACTTGGTGCGGTTATTATTGGTGTGAGCCTATATTTGGGGTTACACAACGCGAATCGTACTCATTACCGAATGCCGAATCTTGCTGAAATTGATGGGAAATATATTTCAAAGATCGAGATTGGCAATGCGGGTGAATTCTTTACCCTAGACAAAAAAGATAACACTTGGTATATAGGGCCGGAGCAATACCCGGCTGATACGGAGAAAATAAAAAATATGCTGGATGTGATTGAAAGCTTGACGGTAACCGCATTGGTTTCAGAATCAAAAAATTATATCCGTTATGATTTAAACGATGAAAAAAAAATTGCAGTGAAAGCATGGTCCGGCAGTACATTAAGTCGAGAGTTTGATATTGGAAAAGCCGCTCAGACCTATCAACATACGCATATTATGCTGGCCGGTGATTCTAATGTATATCACGCCCGAGGGGATTTCAGACGAAAATTTGATCAGACCATTGCTAACTTGCGGGATAAGACCGTTTTATCTTTTGAACAAAATGAAATTCGAAAGATAGAATTTAAAAAAGATAATGAAATTTTATTAGTGCTTGAGCGTAAAGAAATACCGATTGTAAAGGCCAAGGAAAAGGATGCCGAAGGTACACCTCCAGCTTCAACCGAATCAAAGATTATCTGGCAAGATGCTGAAGAAAAAAGTGTGGATGAGACCAAAGTCAGGCAGCTGCTGACGACATTATCGTCGTTGACGTGTGAAACGTATATCAACAATAGCAAAAAAGAAGATTTCAAGAATCCCCTCCTCACATTCAACTTAAAAGGAACACAAGAATATTTTCTTTCCATATTCCCTAAAACCGATAAGGATGCTAAAAGCTATCCCGCCGTTTCATCAGGAAATACCTATCCGTTTTTATTGCCGGACCACCGAATTGATAATATGAAAACAACGATTGATGAAATTTAGAAGAAGAAAAAAGAATCCTAAATTTTATGGATTTTGATTGGTAAAAGGCGTTCGGAGTGAAATCTCTGAACGCCTTTTTCGTTGAAAAGACTCTATCGTTGTATTTTTTTATTGTATTTTTTTCGTCCGATTGTTGCCACACCGATTAATCCGGAACCGAAAAGCAGTAAGGTCGCTGGTTCAGGATTGGGAACAGGACTAACTGATTCGACCATTAAGATCATATCATTAAAATCCTGGTCGTCACCACCCAGTGAGTCTTCCCAGGCAAAAATGAATTCATTGGGAGTAAAAGTTCCCGGCGAGAATGGCGGCAAGGATATTATATCAATATTATTGCCCTGAAAAGCCACCATGTGATCAAATCCATCGCTGTTTCTATTGGTATCCGAATAGAACGTATCTCCAGCCCCATTGATGAAATAATATCCGAATTCGTTTTGTGTAAAATCAATTCCCTGGTCAGAAAAGTTTTTGTAGACACTTCCATCTGCAAAAATGGAGATAAGAACTAAATCCCCTTCTCCATTATTTCCACCAAAAAGTTCGACATGGGAAGAAGGATTATAGGGGTCGTATAACCCTAAACTATTTAGGTTAGCATAACCGGCGATTTCGATAATAAAGGTTGAGATACTGCCACCGGTTGCAGCAATACTCCAAAAAGAATCGACAAGATCAGATAGTTGGTCGCTGTTGACATCGATGGAGCTATAGGTATTGCCGTCGGGGTCGACGGGGCCGACGGTTATATTATCTAGAATTGTTTGTAATGGAGTCTCATCAGGGTTCTCTAAAATTTGGACGGCCTTTGTGTTTTCAGCTATTAAAAAGATCGTAAAAAATGAACATAATAAGATAATGTATTTTTTCATTCAATTTCTCCATTGTGTAAGGATTTGATTTAAAGCGTATAACGGCAACCCACTTTAATATTGGAGGTCAACCGCAAATTATTTCCCGCATCTCAAGAAATTAAAAAGTACTACTTACAACATGTTTCGGACATCGATTTTTAATTCAATTTTTATAATTTAATAACAAAGCGCTTTGATATTGAGTTAAAGCAAAAAAGATGCCGAATGAAGATTGATAAAATTAAATGGTATTAATTCAATTATTTAAGTATATTAAGACGAGAATAAATAAGCGAGTTAAATGGTAGGTACAATTGTGATTCTATGTAAAGCAGTTATGATTCTATGTAAATATTTTCCTAATTAGATATTTCAGGATAGAAAATTAGTATCGGCCGCCATAAAAAGCATTGAGTCATGCACCTATAAAGTACCGAACAGATCCTTGGAGCGCTGCAAGAATTGATTGAATGAAAAATATATTTTTAGTATACGAGTTACTGCTTATATTTCTTCATTTTTCTTCATTTTTTTAGTATAGTATTCCTCCGGTATAAAGTGTTCCTGAATGACCCGTCCAACCAATGGCGAGTAGATTTGATATTCGGTCTTTTCTCCAAGCAAGTCATAAATCTTATCTTCAACGTCATGTCTGTCCTTGCTGTGAAACCATCGATCCCAGTCTTCAAAGGATTGCCATGTACTGATGACCAGACATTCTCCCGGATCATTGATGTTTCTCAAAGTCTCGCCGGAAATATATCCCGGCTGGCAGGTAGCAAGGCATCTTAGTTGGATGATTAAACGGATCAGATCCCGAGCCTGATGCTGTTTGAACTTACGTGTGATCATAACCTCAACCGCCATTTTACTCTCCTTCCAGCTTAACAGTTTGTGAATGATGATATGACTTAAAATTGATTAGATAATATCTAAAAATAGCATTTTTTTATATAAAAATCAAAATAATGATTCGATCGCTTTAAATTTTTTTAAAGGTCAAAATTGCCTTGCCTCGACGTGGACGTCGAACTGATAAATCAATTTTCAAGGCATAATTTTTATTAATTTTATTGACTTTGGACTCAATTTTGCGAACGATATGGGAAGGATATTTTTCATTGATCGGAATTTTTTCTGCCAGCTTCACGGCGTCAATGGACCACGTGTCACGATTTTGAAAGATTTTCACAAGGATTTCATTGAGTTTTTTTGATTTTTCCATAACTCCTTCCTTCAATGGGGGACAGCTTTATAGTGCATTACGATGTCGCTGCCCAGATAACAGCGAAAATATGATAAACGATTCTGCCGGCACAATTTTGTTGAATTCTTTTTTTAATTCATATTTTTGAGAGCGTTGAAATATGACAGATTTAGAATTTGAGAGTCTTGATTTATTATTTTTAGGTTTAAATGCAAAAATCATGCGAAATCGGATAGTTATGTGAAATATAAATATAATTCAAACGCTTAACTTAAAATGGATGGAAACTCAAACCGGCTGATTCGCCACAAATTGTGAAATAATTTACTTAATTTTAGCTAAAATTTTTTATAAAATAACAGAAATAAAATTCACAGTTGCAGCTGGGCTTGAATCCTTGTAGTAGCACCGAATTTCATTGTAATTTAGACTTATTTACCAGAAATATTGACAATAAAGATCTTTTTCGTTAATGAATGTCAATTCGGGTAAATTAGATGGCTAAACTTTAAAAAGGTTTTTAAAATTGAAAAGACTAGGAAAATGCAATGATTATTGGACTCGATGTTGGCGGCACACACGCAGATGTGGTCCTCTTGGGAAATGAAGGTCTTATAAAATACATCAAGGTACCCACCGACCCCACCGATCTTTTTACCACGGTACTTTCGGGCCTAGAAAAAATTACTGAAGGGGTAAAACCTGAAAGGATAAGCCGCATTGTCCTCAGCACAACGCTTACTACCAACGCTATCGTTCAAAAAAAATATTCTCCGGTTGGTATGATTGTTTCCAGCGGGCCGGGTATCGATCCGGAAGTTTTTTGCACCAATAGTCATTACTATCCTGCTTCCGGCTCTATTGACCACAGGGGGCGAGAAATAGAACCGATTGATCAAAATCAGATAAAAGCGATTGCCGAACATTTAAAAGAAGCCGGAATACAACATGTTGGAGTTGTTTGTAAGTTTTCGGTTAGAAATCCTGATCAGGAATTGCAAATCAGTGAAATATTAAATAAATCCTTTGAAAAAGTTTTTTTAGGACATCAGATTTCAGGAAATCTTAATTTTCCCCGCCGTATTGCCACAACTTACTTTAACGCGGCAGTATACCCAATACATAGAAAATTTTTCGAAGCAGTTAGAAAATCCCTAGAAAAAAAAGGACTTAAGGTACCGATTCATATTCTTAAAGCCGATGGTGGTACGATGACTTTTGAGTCGTCAATAGATTTTCCAGGGCAGACGATACTTTCCGGGCCAGCCGCCAGTGTTATGGGTTCGATTGCTTTTGCGTCGGATGAGGAAGAGAGTCTTGTACTGGATATCGGTGGTACGACAACCGATATGGCGATCCTTATCAATCGTGTTCCCCTCCTCAATCCAATGGGCATTCAATTAGGCCCTTATAAAACCTTAATTCGATCTTTGGAGACTCACTCCATCGGTATTGGCGGAGATAGTGCGGTGCGGGTTGAAAATGGGAAACTTAAAATCGGGCCTGAACGTAAGGGACATGCGATGGCCTATGGCGGACCGGTTCCTACACCTACTGATGCGCTTTTTGCTATGGGAATTATGCAAGAAGGTGATCGGGAAAGATCAGTTAAAGGCCTCAATTCTATTGCTGCCGAACTAGGAATCGGCCTTCGAGATGTTTCCGCTAAAATTTTTAATCTTGCTTGCCGAAAAATTTTGGCTGAAGCTCAGGGCATGATCAATCGGATCAACAGTAAGCCAGTTTATACCGTTCATGAGCTTCAGGAAGGATATACGGTCTGCCCTAAGAAAATGCTGGTATTGGGGGGGCCGGCTCCCTATTTTGCAAAACACTTAGAGAAACTATCTGATTTTGATGTCAGTGTAGTTCCGGGGTGGGGGGTGGCAAATGCAATAGGAGCGGCGCTTGCCAGAACAACTTGCGAAGTTACGCTGTTCGCCGATACCGAACGGGGATTCGTGACCGCCCCTGAAGAAAAATTCACCGAAAGGGTAAACAAAGATTTTTCCAAAAAAGATGCTGTCGACAAGGCTTATGAACTTTTAAAACAAAAAGCCTTGCAAAGGGGTGCAAATCTAGATGATCTTGAAATGGAAGTATTGGAAGAACTGCAATTCAATATGGTGCGTGGTTTTTATACAACGGGGCGGAACATCCGGGTAAAAGCGCAAGTAAAACCAGGGCTTATTCATAAATTCAATTCCGTCGCCGATTGGATTTCATCAGATTCGGGGAGACTGTGCAACTCGCTGTAAAAGAATTGAAGTCATTTTCATCTCAGCTGGATCTTCTGATTATTATTATTTTATTCAAATCCGGAGAAATGAATGCTGCATGCTAAATATAAAACCGGACTGGTATTTTTTCCCGCTTTTGACTGGGCAATAAGCCCTACCCATCCTGAAAGGGAAGAACGCCTCCTTTATACTCAGGACCAGGTCTTTGAAGAGGGGCTCTTTGATATCGACGGTATAATAGAATTTAAACCAGACCTGGTAACGATTGAAGACGTTCAGCGTGTTCATTTTTGTGTCCCGGACGTCTGTAATGTGATGACCGAATCCCATTTTATCAGCGCCGGTGGTGCAAAGACGATCGGAATGGCTTTACTTGACCGGAAGATTGAAAGAGGGTTTGCACTCGTGCGGCCTCCGGGTCACCATGCCATGCGTGTGGTCCATGGAGCCAGAGGTTTCTGTAATATCAATATTGAAGCCATCATGATCGAATTTTTACGACAGACCTATAATATAAAAAAGGTTGCCATCGTTGATACGGACTGTCATCACGGCGATGGAACCCAGGATATTTATTGGCATGATCCGAATACGCTCTTTATATCTCTGCATCAAGATGGCCGGACGCTTTATCCCGGATCCGGATTCACAAATGAGATGGGTGGGCCGACTGCAATAGGTACGACACTTAACATTCCTTTGCCGCCGCAGACATCTGAAGAAGGATTTTTATATACCATTGAAAATATCGTATTGCCGATCATTAATGATTTTAAACCGGAAATTATTATCAACTCGGCTGGACAGGACAATCACTTTTCAGATCCGATCACCAATATGAACTTTTCAGCTCAAGGATACGCCCATCTGACTAGACTCCTAAAACCGGATATCGCCGTGCTTGAAGGCGGATATTCGATTGAAGGGGCACTGCCCTATGTAAATTTAGGTATCATTTTAGCCATGGCCGGATTAGATTACAGCCGAGTAAAAGAACCGAATTATGACCCGGCTAGTATTCGCCAGAAAACAAAAGTGACTGAGTGGATCAAGCAGACTGGAGAAGTCGTGCTGAATAACTGGCAGCAAAAGGAAAAGATCAAGTCCGAAATTTTGAATGCAAAAGAATTTGATGAACGAAAACGTAATATCTATTATGATACGGACAATCTGATTGAAACCCAAATTGAGACACTGCGTGTTTGCTCCGACTGCAGTGGTGTACTAAAGATTGATTCATCTTCAGACCGTGGCTTTCGCATTCTTGCCGTTCATATCCCTAGAAAAGCTTGTAAAGATTGCAAGGAAATCGGCTATCGATGGTATGAATCGGAAAAGTCGGATCGCTATGATTTCGTTTTTCTACAAGATCGCACCGAAGATCAGTACAGGGTAAAGAAGCTGAAATAATGCCCATTCGGCAATTGTTTTTTTCCATAAAATGCAGTCGAAAAGATTTGTGAAGATTTATCGGCAATCATTGATAAAAAAAAATCTCGAGTTAAGATCCCGAATAATCCAAGCGATTCGAATTTATTTTCAGGATTATGGTTATTTGGAAGTCGAGACTCCATGTCGAATTCCTGCACCTGCACCGGAAGCATACATAGATGCAGAAGTATCAGGCAGTTGGTTTTTGCATACTTCTCCGGAATTATGTATGAAACGTCTCATTGCTGCCGGATATCCTAAAGTATTTCAGATTTGTAGATGTTTTCGACAAAATGAACGCGGCAGTCGGCATCTGCCTGAATTTACCCTTCTTGAATGGTATTGTACCCACTGTGACTATCGGGATCTAATGGATCAATGTGAAGATTTGATCCAACGGGTTGCCTGTGATAATGGTTTTAAAGATGCTATTATATATCAGGGTGAAAGAATTGAGCTCTCAAGTCCCTGGCAGAGAATGTCGGTGGCGGAAGCATTTGATGCGTTTGCATCCGTGTCCATTAGTGATGCGCTTTTATCCAACACCTTTGATGAAGTGATGGCTTGTGAAATAGAGCCTCATCTCGGGCGGCAAGCCCCTCTTTTTCTTTATGATTATCCAGCTTCCAAAGGGGCTCTTGCCAGACTGAAACCCACTGATAAATCCCTTGCGGAGCGATTCGAGCTCTATATAAGCGGTCTTGAACTTTGCAACGCCTTTACCGAACTTATCGATACGGATGAACAAAGCAAGCGCTTTGAAGCGGAAAACCACGAACGCAGTTTGGCGGGTAAGCACCTGTATCCTAATCCGGAAAAGTTTCTGAAGGCCTTGAAGCATATGCCTGAAACCTCCGGGAATGCGCTTGGCATTGATCGACTGGTGATGCTTTTTGCGGATTCAATTCATATTGATGAGGTGGTTGCTTTTGGGCCGGAGGAATTATAGACAATGACTTTACCCTTTAGCATGCATACTCAAGTTTATTTTTCAAAACCACTTGGCTTCAACGTCTCTTGTTTTTCATAGGCGCGGGCAAAAAAGACAAAAATTCCAACCGCCATAATAGCGGCTCCTAAAGGGAAAACCTGCTGGATATCAAACATATCTACCATTAATCCCCCAAGCAAAGCACCGGTGAGCATTCCAAAGCTGTGAGCCATGAACATCAGGCCCATAACGGATCCCATGGCCTTGACTTGATTGCCTTTTAATACTGCAAGGGCCATAAGCGCCGGCATTGCCGTGCCGCCTCCAAGACCAAAAAAAATATTACCCCAAAACAGGTCCCAGAAATCTTTTGCCCATCCGAGTGAAAGAATCGCACCTCCCGCTATAATACCGCCGGCGATAATCATCATTTTCCTGTTCCAACGATCTGATAGAAAGCCCATTGGAGCGTGAATCAATCCACTGATTAAGACGCCGAGCATCACCAAAACGCCGATGGAGGAACTGGAAAGTGAAAATTTCGAGTCTGCAAAAAGGGGCATAAAACTCCAGATGATACTGATACAGGCCGTATAAGCGAACCTGAATAGGAAAAGGCCGGAAATAACTCCATCATTTAATAGCTGTTTCCACGTAATCGGATATTTTTCACGGTATACTATTTGTTCGCAATGAGTCGGCGGAAGGAAAAAAACGCTTAAAAAAAAACCAACAAGCGATAGAAAACCCATGCAGGCAAAGGATGTGTTGAGGCTGAAACGGTCATTAATAAATCCGCCGATAAGGGGGCCGATGCTCAACCCTCCAAATACGGATATATTAAACATTCCCATTGTTAGGCCTTCACTGCCTTCGGGAGTTATATCGCCCACATAAGCTTGGATGACAGGCATCATCATCGCAGATCCGATCCCTTGCATAAATCGTATCAGAATCAGTGTTTCAATATCCTCAGAAAGCATGAAAGCCAATGAAACGAACGCATAGGCCAAAAGACCTGCAACAATAAGCGGCTTACGTCCTTTTTGATCAGAAAGCCTTCCAAAGAAAGGCATTAAAAAAGTTCTCGAGAGAGAAAATGCACCGAATATTAACCCGATATATAACCCACCGGCACCCAAATTATGAGCATAGACGGGAAGCAAGGGGACAACGATTCCTACACCGGTAATTGAGGCGAATATAGAAAAGAACAGAGTAGCAAAGACTTTTTTATCTAATTTTTTCATATTCACTGTTTCCTTCAAAACGTACTTTCATAGCATTGTGGTTCCGGTTGTACAAGAAGCTTTTCAGAATCTGATCATAATTATTTGAATTTTAAACAGAAAATCAATAAAATCGACTTTGCTGTTTTGCTGACCGATTCAGAATAAAGGGTGCGGTTGGCTTTGAAGGGATCAAAATAATGTAGGCGTATTTTATTTGCTTAAAGTTGGAGCTATTTAGTTCTTCATAGGTTCGGTTTTTATAACTGCTTTTTCTTTTGGCATATCCACCTTAAGGTGTTGGGCAGTTGCAATTTTTTCCGATATGTTTTTAGAAAATTTTGTTTGACACTGTATTGAGGCTTATTTTCGGTTTTAGAGCTTTGAGACGGTATTTGTAATTCTTGTGTGCATTCTTTGATAATTTTTTCTCCTATCACTTTGCAATCTTTTACATAACCGGTCAGCAAGGATAGATCACAAATGATATTAATTAGGCGAGGATATCCTTGGGAAAAGCAAAAGATTTCACGAACAGCTTTGGAGCTGAAAATTTTACTTTCAGATCCCGCTACTTTTAGACGATAGCGGATATAAGCTTCTGTTTCCTCTTCAGTTAAAGGATCGATATTGTAATTTATGGATATTCGCTGCCTGAGTGCTTTATTTTCGGGTTTAACTAATATTTCGTTAAATTCATTTTGTCCGACAAAGAAAATATTTATTAGTTTTTTTTTCTGTTTCTCAATGTTGGAAAGCAGGCGTATTTCTTCAAGCAACTCATGATTGAGGCGTTGAGCCTCGTCAATGATCAGTAAGACTTGTTTATTGGAAGCGTAATTTTTATAAAGAAAGTTAGTGAAAATAATCAAAAAAGTTGCTTTGTTGTTGAAATTTAGATTAATTTTAAAAGAATTGGCAATGAAATTGAAAAAGTCAATCTTTTCAAGACCTGGATCGGAAACTTTTGCAATTGTAATATCTTCACCGAGGCTGTTAAGCAACGCGTTAATTAACGTAGTTTTCCCCGTACCCACGTCGCCGGTAAGAAGAAGAAAACCCTTATTGTCTTGGAGGCCGTACTTCAATACAGAAAGGGCTTCTTTGTGTTTTTCCCCCAACCAAAGAAATCTCGGGTCGGTGCTGATCTGAAATGGTTTTTCTTTTAAATTATAATGTGATAGATACATTAGATGCTCAGACGTTTTTATTTTTGAAAATGAGTCAAGGTAGACTCTATCAGATTTCTGATTTCTTGAAGTCTTTTTTCCGACATGGCTTCAAAACGCAATACGAGAGCGGGCTGAGTATTGGATGCACGCACAAGCCCCCATCCATCTTCAAACAGGACTCGAACGCCATCGATATCGATCACATCGTAACGTGTCCGAAAATACTCGGTTACTTTTTGAATCAAGGCAAACTTTTTGTTATCCGGGCATGCAACACGTATTTCAGGCGTGCTATAGGTTTTGGGAACATCAGATAGCAGCTCCGATATTCGTTTGCCTGTATTGGAAAGGATTTCAAGGAGCCTGCAAGAGGCATAGACGGCATCATCATACCCCAGATAACGGTCGGCAAAAAACATGTGTCCGCTCATCTCAGCACCCAGTTCAGCTTTTTCAGCTTTTATCTTTTGTTTGATAATGGAATGCCCGGTTTTCCACATAATAGCCCTACCGCCATGTTGTTCGATGTCATCATACATTGTTTTTGAGCATTTTACCTCGGATATAAATGTAGCACCGGGTTTGCGTGAAAGGATTTCGCGGGCAAATATGATCATAAGCCTGTCCCCATATACAATGTTTCCTTTTTCATCCACAACGCCGATGCGATCTCCATCACCATCATAACCGATTCCCACGTCCAACTCTTTTTCTTTTACCATTGTGATAAGATCTTGCATATTGGCTATAACTGTCGGATCGGCTTCATGATTGGGAAAGTTGCCGTCCATATCGCAATACAGGTCATAAACCATGCAATTCAAAGATTTGAGTAGGGGTACGGCAATGACTCCTGCAGTGCCGTTACCGGCATCTAAACCGACTTTAATAGGTTTGGGTATTTTAATGTTTTGCCGGACAAACTCTTTGTATGGGGTAACTGCATCGGCGGAGGTTGCCGAGCCTTTTCCTGTGGTGAACGATTTTTTAAAAATAATATCGGCTATTTTTTGGATCTCTTGACCATAAATAGAATCCATGCCGATACAAAGTTTAAAACCATTGTATTGAGGCGGATTATGGCTTGCGGTAACCATGACGCCGCCTTCCTGCTTAAAGTGCCTGATCGCAAAATATAATACAGGGGTGGGGCACACTCCGATATCGATGATGTCGCATCCGGTTGATTTTAACCCCTCAATAACTTTTTGAGCATACTGCTTGGAGGTCAGTCTACAATCCCGCCCTACAGGAAGCTTTGAGCATCCGCGTTGTCGAAGATAGCTTCCGATACCTTTTCCAATCTGCAACACATCATCCGGGGTCATATCCTTACCGGTAATGCCTCTGATATCATACTCTCTAAAAATTTCCGGATTCATACGTATTTCCCTTTTTACCATCCTAAAATTAAAGTCGTAATTCCTGCTATCCAGCAATAGGGAGCAAAAAAATAAAACCGGCCTTTCTTGACCAGATGAAGCAGCCATTTGAGCGCCACATAACCGACGGCAAACGATATCAGTGTTCCTAAAACCGTCATCATTATATTTGGAGTAATCGTGAGGGATGATAGATCCTTCAAACTCAGAATCTCGGCGCCTATAATGGCAGGCAGGAACAGAAGAAACGAATATCTGGCGGCTGTTTCGCGGTTTAAACCCAAAAAAAGACCGATGGCAATGGTTGAACCGGATCGCGATATCCCGGGCAATATGGCTGCTCCCTGCATCAGTCCGATAAGCATAGCCTTTTTGATTGAAAAATGGATGATGCTTACGCCGTCCTTTTTAATGCGGCGGGTGCCCCATAAAAGTAAGCCCGTTATCAGAAGCATAAAGCCCACTAAAACGGTCGATGAAAAAATCCGATCCGATATTTTATGAAACAAGATCCCTAACAAAGCCGTTGGAATAGACCCGACTACAATCAGCAGGGCCATTTTTAGGTCCGAATCTTCATGAATATAAGCAAAAGGAACTTCTTTTTTGAGTGCTGATACGATGAAACGGGAAATGGAACCTAATATTGACCGTATTTCCGCCCAAAAGAAAATTATAACCGCTCCTAGAGTACCTAAATGCAAGCTGATATCAAAAAAAAGTGCCGGTTCTTTCAGCCCGAAAAGATGCTGAAAAATAACCAGGTGTCCTGAGCTGCTGACTGGTAAAAATTCCGTAATGCCTTGAATAACTCCCAGTGCAACTGCTTGTAAAGATTCCATTTAGACCAATTCCTGTTTGAGGTGATGAGCCATTAAAATTATACTTGAATGCATTGAAACAATCAACGAATAAAGGCAAGCAAGCTTTTATATAGATATAACAAATAATCGGGATAATACCGATCAAACTTTAACTTTACTGTTGGATTGTTTTTTTTCACAGAGGCCATCTAAACTTGAGCCCAGACCATCTCACCGGTTTTTTGAGTATCATAGCCGCCCAGGTTTTTTACATGGTTTTTAAATTCCGTACTGTTGATTATTTTCAGCAGTAGTTGGATATTTTCAGATTCAAAATGCTTTTCCGGAATGATCAGGTCATATTGTTCGGTGGCAACCGGAATAAATTCTAAGTTAAGGGCTTTAGCCGCTGCGCAAATTGCCAATCCGGTATCCACGGAACCGCTTAACACTGCCACGGCAATGGCCATATGGGTGAACTCCTCGTTTCGGTAACCATTGATATGAACCGGGTCCAGATGCAGCTTTTGCAGATGATAGTCCAGCAGAATCCGGGTTCCGGATCCGATTTGTCGGTTGATAAAGGAGATATCGTTGCGCAACAAGTCCTTGAAACCCTTAATTTGCTTTGGATTTCCCGGTGGTATAATCAGGCCTTGTTGCCGGAAAACAAGATTGACGACTTTTAACCGTACATTGGGCAAATATTTTTTTATATAGGTTATATTATAAGAGCCGTCGCTTGGATCCAGCAGATGGCATCCACCTAAATGGCATACTCCCTTTTTAATCGCCATCAATGCTCCCATGCTGCCCACATGACTGGATGACAGTGTCATTCGGTTATATTTTGCTCTGACTTGATCGGCTAAAATATCTAGTGTATTGTCATGACTGCCGACGACAACAATAGTATTGTCGATCCAGGGCAACGGTCGCAGCAGTTCCGCCGAAACCGGATCATGGGCGTTTAATCCTTCAGTTTGACTCGGAATCCGGATAATTCCGTCGGCTTCCGTGATGCTGGTTATACAGCCGGCTCCGCGGGGTAGAGGTGTTGCTACGACTCGATCTTCCACTTTTCCAAGTTTTACCCGTAGAAACTCTTCGACACCAAGTTTTGATGCAATTTTGCGAGTAGGTTCGACCTCAATTTTATCCTGTTGGTGATCCGGCAGCCCGGTTAGCATGTATATCAACGGCCGGACAAATTGCTCAAAAGCAATGATTGCCGAGACAGGGTATCCCGGAATACCGAAAACCGGTGTATTTTTAACTGCGCCAATAAGGACCGGTTTTCCGGGCATGATGGTGACCCCATGGACGAGAACTTGGCCTAGATTGGAAACGACCGCTTTGACATAATCCTCAGATCCCGCCGAGGAGCCGCCGATGGTCATTATAATTTGAAAATCATTACTTACGGCTTCAGCCACCGCTTGTTCGATCTTTTCCAGGTCATCGGCTATGATCGCATGTCGGTGATAAGTACCGCCGCAAGCTTCAACCAGCTTCCCGAGAACAAGAGAATTGATTTCAATAACCTGACCGGGTTTAAGATTCTTTAATTCGATATTGCGCCAGTCTACAAGTTCCGATCCGGTGGGGATAATAAGAATTTTCGGTTTCTTACGAACGGTAACCGAAAATATCCCCGCTGTCAGAAGAGCTCCCACACAATACGGTGTGATGAAATGACTACGGGGGAACAGCAGTTCGGTAGCGACAATATCTTCCCCAATTCTGCGGACATGTTGCCAAGGATAGACCGGTGCTTCAATTTCGATGCGGTTTTCATCCAAAACATGGATATGTTCTATCATGATAACCGCATCGGTATTTTCAGGGATGACATGGCCGGTATTGACATAAAAAGCGTCTTTGCCGACAATGAGTTCTTTGGGACTTGCGGTGCTTGCGCCGAAGGTGGATTCTGCTCGAACCGCAATACCGTCCATTGCGGCAGCATGAAAATGAGGTGAAGAAATTTTTGCCGACACCGGCTCGGCGAGAACCCGACCGACAGCCTCTGGAACCGAAATTGTTTCGGTAGGAGGATCGTCAGACGGTTGAAACCGTTTAAAAACGATATTCCGCGCGTCATTGAGCGATTTCATTTTCAAATATATATTCCGATGTGTATTCATTTTTAGCTTCCGATACTGGAACTACAAGGGAATAATCTCAACTTCGGTTCCTTTTTCAAGGCCCTCGGTGTGAATGTCGATTTTTATCAGACCATCAGCTTCTACCATGGTACGGATGAGACCGGACTTGCCCAAAATTGGTTCCGCCCAGTAAACCCCGTCCTTTTGAATAAGTCTGACGCGGATATAATCAATTCTTCCCTGGGCGGAAGATAAGTTTCTCATAAGTAAAGCGGTGGGTCTAAATTCTTTTTTATACCGTTTTTTGAGCCCACTGATTTGTTCAATAAAAGGTTTGACAATACTGGTAAATACGACCATGGCTGATGCTGCATGCCCGGGCAGGCCCCAAAAAGCCTTTTTCTGGGTTTTTGCCAAAATTGTGGGTTTGCCGGGACTGATTGCGATTCCATGAACAAGGATAGTTGTAGCGGGCAAACAGGACAGCACTTTAATGGTGAAATCGTGTAAGCCGACCGAACTTCCCCCTGAAATCAGCACCATGTCGGATTGCTCTATGGCCGATAGGCATTTGGCTAAAAGCGTCTCAAACTCATCCCGCACAATTCCGAAAATCAAGGGAATGCCACCGGTCTCTTTTACCAGACCGGATAAAGTATAGGTATTAATATCGCGAATCTGACTCATATTGGGAGTTTCATTAATCGGAATAATTTCATCGCCTGTCGAGATAATCCCAATCCGCGGCTTTCTGTAAACACAAACTTTCTTTTTGCCCAGGGCTGCTAAAAGTCCTGTTTCTTGAGGCCTAATTTTTTGACCGCGAGAAAGGAGAATTTCACCTTTGCCGATATCTTCGCCGATCGCCACAATATGTGTCCCCGGTGCAACGCTGCGATAAACTTCTATGGTTGTATCGTCAATTGCGGCGCTGTGTTCAATCATGACAACACTATCGGCACCAGCGGGCAGCATGCCGCCGGTTGGAATTCTAACTGCCTCTCCGGCTCTAATTAAAATATCCGGCTTTTTCCCCATGGTGACGGAACCCTTAACCGTCAAATAGGCAGGGTTTGCCTCTGAAGCCCCAAAAGTAGATGCGCCACAGACGGCATAGCCGTCCATAGTGGATCTGACAAAATCGGGAAGGTCGAGGTCGGAGACAATATCCACCGCAAGGATTCTCCCTGCCGCATCGAATAAAGAAACTTTTTCTGCTGCGACGGGAGGAAATTCAGTTCGGTATCCGAGCACCTCTTTCGGATCTGTTACATTGAAAAAGGAATGCATTTGATTGGATCCTGAAATTTATACAACAAGTTGATATCATAATACAGAGTTGAGTCAAGATTTGTTATTTTTTATCATAAAACCGAAAACATTTCAAACCATTGAGAGTAAGAACGGCGATTATTCAAAAGTGATCGTCCCCGTTAACAACCGAATTTGCCGGATGACTGAATCTGAGTGGAGAATCTTCAATTTCCCTTGCATCGATTAAATTGAGGATTAGCTTCATCGCTTTGCTAAGCTCGCGAACCTGTATCGGTTCCAAATCAACCAAACCCGAAATGAGCCTTTTTTCGATAGGATCGGGTAAAGATCGGCTCAAATCTTTACCCTTTTGCGTTAAGGTGATCAGGACGATTCGGCGATCCTCCTCTTTTCGAATCCTTTCGACCAGTCCTTTTTTTTCCAGACGATCAATGATACCGGTAATGTTAGAGGGGGTGACGTATAATTTGCGGCTCAAGTCGGCCGATGAAAGCGGACCATAGATGGCAATATTATGCAAGATGCCGCTTTGGGGTCCTGTAAGACCGAAACCTCTGCTCATCTTTGATGAATCAAGATAAACCGCTCGAACCAGTCGTCGGATAGCGCCGACGATTTCTTTTATTATCAATTCATTGTCAGTATGCATGCCTCGCTCCTTAAGAATTATTTCATCTGATATAGATTTAAAGGTTAATAGTCAAGTTCGAAACCTATATCGGATAAAATGCTTAGCGCATACCGTCGGCCGAGTGCATGCATCATCGATAACGGAAGATTATCAAGGCACTAAGGTTTTCCTCTTGAAAAAACAGCTTTTTTTTTTTAAAGTAAAATTTATGGGTTATGTCTTTGATTTCAACGATGCCTTGGCCTACGAACAGTGGTTAAAAAAACCACAAAACCAATTTTTCGCCGAACTCGGAAACCGGTTGATGCTCGATATGCTCCAGCCGATGCGAGGCGAGACGCTGCTTGATATCGGTTGTGGAGCCGGGGCCGGACTGCTTCCGTTAATTGATTTGGGAATACAGGTAACCGGGATAGATCCTTCCCCATATATGCTGGATATTGCTTCTAATAAATTAGGTCATCGCGTGGACTTGCATCGCGGTTATGCTGAAGAACTTCCCTTTGATGATAATTCCTTTAATTATGCCTGCATCAATACCACACTGGAATTTGTCGAAGATCCCAAAAAAGCCCTTAAAGAAGTATGTCGGGTCACAAAGGACAGAATTTTTATCGGTATGCTGAATCGATATGCCGTTAAAGGCATTCAGATGCGTCTCAAATGTCTTTTTGTAGAGTCGGTTTTCAAACATGCCCATTTTTTTAGTATCGGTGAATTAAAAAAAATCATCCGATCTTTCCTCGGTGATGTCCCTATCTCCTGCAGAAGTGTCGGCCATCTTCCGGCAACCGGCAAGATTGCTCACTGCATTGAACGGTTTTATTTGGTCCAAAAATGTCCGTTCGGCGCTTATGTCGGTATGATGGTCGTTCTTGTGCCACGCTTCAGAACTCGGCCCCTTCCATTGACTTATAAAGCCAAGCATACCAGCGGGGCAATGGTAGGATAGAAAACGCCTTATAATTAAGTTCAGTCATGCGGTATTTGTACTTCCCTTCGCACTTTCAGCAGTTATCCTCGCCTGACGACAATATCCGATTACAGTTTTAGATATTGTTTGAATTCTGGCGGCCATTGTGAGGGTCGGTTTGACATTTTATTTAAGACTTCTGTAGTAATTTTTTTCGTAATATTTACTCGTTTTTTCATCATAGATAGTTTCGTTTTCATGGATAAACTTTGTTTCGGCTCCCCAGTTGCCATGGGCGACAACGACTGTCTCACCCAGTGAAAACTTTTTGCCGCAGGCAGCGCACCCTTTCTCATTTAATGTGTTCATCAATTCAAGATCCAGGATCGTTTTTTGTCTGTGTTTGGTTTTATCGGGCATGGTTTTTTATCTCCTTATATTTTTTCAATTGATCTATATTTAATTATCATTGTTATTAATTTAAATCTAATCATATCCGACTTGGCAGTCAAGCCTTGAAACGTTTTCAATGTGTTAAGCGGCTTTTTCTAGTTAAAAATCTTAATCGATTTTATCCATCATCCACAGGAAGGGGGGTAAAAACAAAGGGGATGTTTAATGTCCTGGTATGAAAAAAATGAAAGGAAAAATTTTCGTATTTGAATATTTAGATTAATTGGTCACCCAGCGCATAATTGCTTCCAAAGGGCCGTGTTTGAAACGTTTTGTCCAGAAATAGGCAAATGTAACGGCAAAAATGCAGAAAATAAAGGCACTAGTGCAGGCCGTCCATAAGGAATGTTTGACCTCCATACGTCCGGTTATTGCAAGAACAAGCAGGCATATCAAGATATGGGCAATATAAAGTGTCAAAGCCAACCGACCGGTATCCAGAAAAGGACGTATCCATTTGGATTGGGCGGCTTTCTCTGCAATATTAATACTTAAAATAATGGTTACCAACGCGCTTCCGCCGGCTGAAATCAAATAGAAAAAATTAACTGGAAATGAATATTTATCCAATAAATAAGTGCTCATGATGACACTGATTAAATCCGCGTTGTCGGAAACCAAAGGAGAAAGCAATCTAATGGCAGATTCTCCGATAATAATGCTCAGGATGCTGAAAATAAGGAGTTTTTTTCTAAATACAGTATTCATCAAATTTTGCCGACCAAACCACATGCCGGTCAGAAAATAAGCAATCCAAGGGAAAACCGGATAATAGCCGTTAATAAAAATATTGCGAATCATCCCCTCCAGTGTCCAGATGTCGGATTCGAGTAGTACTTCCCAATCTAAACCGGTATGATATAAAAATAGGGAAAGCAGCAATATAGAGATTGTCAGCGCCATGTTGGTCAGTGTTAGGAGTATATAGCTCGGTGCGGATAACAGAAGGGCTCCGAAAATCATATAAATACCATAGAAATGCAAGATATCCGCCTCCCATACTCGGGCAAAAAGTAGGCCGACGGCAAACAGAAAAAAAGCGCGTCTGATACATATTTTTCGATTTTTAGACATGCCGGCTGGGTCTTGAGTAATGCGAGCCCGGCTGCTCAACAAAGAAAAGCCGATTCCAGCCAGGACGACAAATGTAGCTGCCGAGCGTCCGTCTAACAGTTCGACTATCCAGCTAAGCCATTCCGGCCCACTACTATAGGCTTCCAACAAATATTTAAAATTGACTATGACCATGCCGAAAATAGCTATCGCACGAGCAAAATCATAACCGTCAATTCGTTGTTTCGGCGGGTTAATTGCACTTGGATGCGGTAGGGTAATGGGGATGGGATTTGCTGGCAACCTATATTTTCCTCAAAAATATTTTTAAAAAACTATTGTATCCAGAACTCATCAAAAATTATGCCAATCTTATATCTTGCTGATTTATTTACCTATATTAATATATTGATTGGATTTATCGGAACTTTATAATCTGTATTTTTTAAGACGGGTACTATTTGGTACTAGAGAATTGCATCTTAATAAGACAGCCCTTTGAAATTAAAAAAAGAAATGCAATAGGAATTAAAATTTCCGCTTAATTGGATTTCGGAACTTAAAGTTCTTCAACACTTATTTGATTTTTTTTTTAATAAGTTTTTTAAAATCAAGGCGATACGGATTAATATGGAGTCAAAGCATTTGAATCCTCAAAAAATAGCTTGTCATTATCCAAAGTGTTTGTTAGAAATTGAACCTTTTGAAATCGAACAAATTTTTTTTCATATTTGTGCTTCTTTTTCAATCGCAACCGCAGCTGGAGTGATAGATGAAACATGAGAAACTAGAAAACATTCAGAAGCTGATACTTGAATTTCTACCGCTTTTACATCAGAAGTTTGCCGACGTATTTCATAAAAGCCCGGATCACCGCTACCCCTGCAGTAAGAACCAGAATAGAACCATCATGATCATCAAAAAAAACAGCAAGATTACACATACGGACCTGGGGCGGTGCCTGGATATGCAAAAAGGCAGCCTCACTTCTTTGATTGACTCACTCGAATCGATGCGTCTGGTCCACCGCGAAACCGATCCGAGAGACCGCCGGAAAACGCTTTTGTCGTTGACTGATGCCGGTGAAGCTTACGTAAAACTTCTGCTTAAGGAATTGGAAAGACATTTGCATGCAACCTTTGAGACTACACCCATTGAAGTAGTTGAAACGTTTGAAAAAAACCTAGGGGGTCTTGTCGGAATCATGAAGCGCCTATAGGAAAGTTCAACATATGGATCATTCGAAGCAGCTGGGAGAAGGAGGCATCTCGCAGCTTTTATTAAAATTTTCGATCCCCGGCATTGTTGGTATGGTGGCCAATGCGCTCTATAACGTGGTTGACCGGATTTTTGTCGGAAGAGTCTCCGGCTCCGAAGGAATTGCCGCACTGACGGTTTCTTTTCCGGCCATGCTCATTTTGATGGCCTTTGGCATGTTGGTCGGGATGGGTGCTAATGCATTGATCAGTATGCAGCTAGGGGCCGGAAGAAAAGACGAAGCGGAATTAGTCCTGGGAAATGCGCTGTTTTTACTGATTCTGAAATCAATTTTACTATCGGTAGCGGGGGTGATGTTTATCAACCGCTTTTTAAATATTTTCGGCGCTAGTGAACAGATTCTGCCCTATGCTCGTTCTTACCTGATTATCATTTTAATGGGTACGGTATTTCAGGCCATTGGATTTGGGATGAACAATTTCATTCGCGGCGAAGGCAACCCACGCATGGCCATGTTGACCATGCTGATTGGCGCCGCTTTGAATGTTCTTTTTGATGCGATTTTTATTTTTGTTTTCGGTTTAGGAATCCAGGGCGCTGCTTTTGCCACGGTAACGGCACAGGCTATCTCGGCTGCTTGGGTGCTGCACTACTTTTTGAGCGGTGGCAGCACCTTGAAACTAAAACTTAAAAACTTAAAAGTTCGCTGGAGCATTGCCGCCAAGATTATAGTTATCGGTTCGCCGCCCTTTGCTATGCAGATCGCGGCCAGTGTACTCAATGCGGTTTTAAATAACCAACTTTTGAATTATGGTGGCGATTTGGCTATTTCGGTGATGGGAATTGTCTTTAGCCTGATGATGATCATTTTAATGCCGATCTTCGGCATCACCCAGGGAGCTCAACCGATAATTGGATATAACTATGGCGCCGAAAAGTTTGATCGGGTTAAAAGCGCGCTTCAGCTGGCAAGCTTGGCCGCAACCCTGATTACGATTATGGGTTTTATCATCACCCGGCTTTTCCCGGAACAGTTAATCCGTCTTTTCAGCAAAAATGATCCGGCTCTGCTTGCAATGGGTACGCATGCCATGGGAATTTTTTTGATGATGTTGCCGATTGTCGGTTTCCAGATCGTAAGCGCCAATTATTTTCAGGCGGTCGGCAAGGCCAGACAATCCATGTTTTTAAGCCTTTCCAGACAGGTTCTGCTTTTGATTCCGGCGCTGATCGTTTTGCCGCATTTTTGGGGGCTGGATGGTGTATGGTTTGCGGGGCCGCTGGCAGATTTAGGGTCTTCTATCTTAACCGGTATCTGGTTGTTTTTTGAGCTGCGCAGCTTGGATTTAAAACAGAAAGCTAATCACAGCCGGGCCAAAGTACCGGTGACGGTTCTTCGAATATGATGGACTTTCATTATTTATCCCTTAATTTTATCTATTTTCTGCAGTTATTCCCTCCAGCGATATTTGACCATCCGACCTGAAGGGAATGATACCGGGGACTAAAAATCCGCTGACAATATGAATTTTTCCGGAAAATTTATATTTTAAGTCCTCTTTCTGCTTAAATCCCTGCAAACTCTTTAATACATCCAGAACCGATGAATATAAGACCAGCGGCACGGTTGTAGTGCCGAAGGCGGGGATTTTTATTTTGGTATTTGCAACTCCGGAGGCAAATTTTCTGTCATTGAGTTCAAGATCGCAGTCGATCCCCTTGATTTCAAAAGGCATATCATTGGTGTTGAAAATCCTTATTTCCACTTGAAAAATCGATTCAAAAACTTTCAGCTCCTGAACCTGGATATTGGCCAGCGTTATGCGTGGCGGCTCCAATCGTTTGCCGAGTCCGGCGCAACCGTTCAACAGCAATGGTGGTAATATGATGAAAATTATTAAGGCATATCTTAATTGAGTCCGCATGGCGGTAAATTCCTTTTTTAAAGTTGAGTAGAAACGAAAGCTTGTGTTCGCCTATTTCGATGTAGCGCATAATATATTTTATTTATTTTATTGTCCGTAAAGCGGGATTGCAAGTTCCATTTAAGTGCGTCCCGTAAAAAGCCTTTTTAAAAACCTTTTGATTTCCATTAGAAATATGTAATAATAGACTAAATTTTAGATAGAATTAATTTTGAAAATGGTCAAAAATTCTAAACCACTGGTCAGCGTCATTATCCCGACCTATAATCGAGGCTGGACTCTCAAGGAGGCCGTTGATTCGGTACTGACCCAAGATTTTAGGGATTTTGAGCTGATTGTGGTAGATGACGGTTCAGACGACAATACCCCGGAAATACTCGAAAGCTACGCAAACTCCATCTGCGTGATACGCCAAAATAATCAAGGGGTCAGTGCCGCCCGAAACAAAGGTGTTGCTGCGGCTTCAGGTCGATTTCTGGCTTTTCTGGATTCGGACGATCTTTGGCTCCCGAAAAAGCTTTTAGCCCAAGTTGAGTTCTTCAATCAAGATCTAAAGGCCTTGATTTGTCAGACGGAAGAGCTATGGATTCGAAACGGCTTGCGGGTGAATCCCAAAAAGCGGCATCAAAAACCATCCGGTAATATTTTTGAGCGATCTCTGGCTTTATGCCTGGTGAGTCCTTCGGCGGTTATGATTGCCCGCAGCCTTTTTGAAAGCGTCGGTGGGTTTGATGAAAATCTGCCGGCTTGCGAAGATTATGATTTGTGGCTTCGGATAAGCTGCCGGTATCCGGTATATTTGATTGATACTCCTCTAATCATCAAGCGGGGGGGGCATGCGGATCAGCTTTCCCGGTCGCCGGCGTTGGACGAGTATCGAATTCGTGCGTTAGTCAAGATCATAGAGAGCCGGCGGCTATCAAAAACACAATTGAAGCAGGCGTTGAACATGCTCAAGATCAAATGCACGATCTATGCGGCTGGATGCCGGAAACGGGGGCGGGAGACTGAAGCCTGCGATTACGATCGCCTTTACGAACATTATCTATCTGCTACATTCCCCAAAAATTAGTCATCTATTCTTCTTATGAATTAAAACTCAATCTAAACTTATCCCTTTTAAATAAAATTCTATACCATCCGTTCGATTTCGTTGAGTTTGTGATCCAGCCGTTTTTTGGAAATCGGTATAGAGGTTTTAAGCTCCTGCGCAAACAGCGAAACTTTATATTCTTCGATTAACCAGAAGTATTCCTCGATTGCGTTTTTCTTTTCTGCGGACATTGACTCCGAAAGTTCATTTAAAAGCCGTTTTAGGTTTTCCGTATAAACTTTCAAACCGTTTGACTTGGCTCGATCTTTTTCAAAATTTTCAAAACCTCTACAGCCTCGAATGGATATAGCTTTGATATAGCGTTCAAGATGAGTGAGTCGATCCGCATCATATAGATACATGAATGTTTGGGGGACAAGTTTGGAAAGTTCCATTCGCAACTCCTTCAAAAAATCCACCATATAAGGATTGTTTCGGTTGATCGTTTCCAGGTGGTAGAGGGTTGATCTTGATTCATGATACATTTCAAGAATCGGCATCACTCGGTCTAATTTTTCTTGCCCCTGTTTAAGAATATTAGGGGTTACAGATGCGGCATAAGCGTAAAATGCTTTTTCTGTTCGTATGTTTTGATAGAAAAGGTTTTTAACTACACTTTCATATAGATTTTTTTCAAACACATTTTTGCCGCCAAAATAATCAGCTCGATTTTCCATTTCTTTGGGAAGTACGAGATTTTTGCGCAAGAACTTTAAGTCTTTTGTAAAATAAAGGCTAAAAAGAAAGGCAACCCCTTGTTGATGAGATTTTAGCGATTCATTACGGTTTTGAAAAAGGCGCAGGGCAACACATTTTTTATCGATTTCCAAACCCGGATAGACCATCCATTGGGCACCGTTTTTACCGGCTAAACGAATTGTGTCGGGCAGATCACCAAAATTCCAAGTGGTAATATCGGTCTTCTCCCAATTTTTTCTGATCGCTTCAAATTCATCTGTTGATTTTTGTTTGAATAAATCACGGCGAAGGACATTGGGATCTCTGCTGGAACAAATTTCTTCCCCCTTGGGATCAGTAATGGAAATCCGGATTTTAAGGTGTTCCGGCAGGTCGTCAGATGACCAGGCCGGAGCCGGAATATCGATCCCAAACCGTTTATAGATGAATTTGCCGAGCTGACTGATCAGCGATCTTTCCTCTCGTGGCATTTCATTGAGGATGATATCGACGGTAACCGAGATAGGAACGAGTTTTTTACGGTATGTTTTGGGTAAACCTTTTAGAAGGCCGGTGATTTTTTCCCTTAAAAGTCCGGGTACGATCCAATCGGTAGATTCTATCGGAACCATTGCACCTAGCGTCGAAGGTACCTGAATCGTCACGCCGTCTTCTTTTTGGCCGGGATTAAAACTGTAGGTACAGGGAAAACTTTTGTTTCCCAGTGTAATCTCGTTGGGATAAAGCATCAGCTCTTTTTCATCCGGACGGTACAGAAGGAGATCCGCTTTTTTCATTTTTAAAAACGTGTCATTGCCCTTTTTTTTCAACAAATTCTGCAGGGATCGGATGTCGTAGATTCCAGGCAGCTGTTTCTTGTAGAACTGAAACATGTCCTGCTCGGCGATTAGAAGATCTCGGCGCCTGATTTTATCCTCTATTTGCTTGACTTCATTGATAATATTTTGATTGTAATGCATAAATGGAAAAGGTTTTTTGATATCTTCTTCAATCAGGGCTGATCGAATAAAAATATCAGAGGCTTCTTCCGGATTAATCCGGCCATACGACACCTTTCTCTGCGGCACGATGATTAAACCATATAAGCTGACCTGTTCGTCGGCAATGACTTGCCCTTGATTTTTTTCCCAGTGCGGATGTAGGTAGCTGTAGCGGCATTGGGATTTTCCCAGCGCTTCCAGCCAGCTGTTGTCGATATTGGCCGCGGTACGAGCAAAAAGTCTTGATGTCTCTACCATTTCAGCGGCTACGATCCAGGTTTTTGCCTGGTTGAACAGATTGGAGCCCGGAAAAATCATGACCTCTTTGTCTTTGGCGGCTTTAAAAATATTATTTTCTTTTTTTACGGCAATATTGGAGATGAACCCACTAAGGATTGATTTATGAATAGCGGTATAAAGGGGGCTGAATACTTCTAATTTTGTGGTTTTAGGCTCGCTGGTATCCAGGCTTTTCTTTTGATTCTTTAAACCGTATTCTTTTAATATATCGATAACTTGTGCATGAATGTCACGCCACTCTCTCATCCGCCTAAATGAAAGATAATGTTGCTTACAGAATTTTTTCATTTTGCCGCTGCTTTTTTTTTCATGCCGGCTGTTGTGATATCTATTCCAGATATTGAGCAGCGTAATAAAATCAGATGAAGGGTCGGCAAAGACGGCATGCATACGGTCGGCTTCTTCGCTTTTTTCAACCGGCCGCTCTCGCGGGTCTTGAAGACTTAAAACTGATGCGATCACGGCAATTTCTTTAATGCAGTCTTCTGTTTGGGCTTCGATAAGCATGCGAGAGAGCCTGGGATCCATCGGTATTTTTGCCATCAGTTTTCCCTTTTGCGTGAGACGGAAACGATTAGGGTTCTTTGAGGCCTGTTTGTTCTCCGCAGGAATGATTGCTTCGAGTTCGATGAGAAGATCGAAAGCATCCTTTGTATTTTTTTGCGCCGGTCTGTCGATAAAAGGAAAATCGGATATATCGCCGAGCTTCAGAGAGATCATTCTTAGAATAACTTCCGATAAATTGGCCCTCAATATTTCCGGCTGGGTAAAAAGCGGGCGGGAAAAAAAATCCTCTTCAGAAAATAAGCGGATACAAACACCATTTTCGACGCGTCCGCAGCGACCTTTTCTTTGATCGGCACTGCTCCTTGAGATAGGCAAAATCGGCAAGGCGGTTGTCCGAGATCTGGGGTTGTACTGCGAGATTCTTGCCAAGCCGGTATCGATGACGTATTTAATGCCCGGGATGGTGATTGACGTTTCGGCAATGTTGGTGGCAACGATGATTTTTTTTGCAATGCTGCGGGCAAAGACCTTTGACTGTTGAGAAGCGGAAAGCCGTGCAAATAGAGGCAGAACCGTAACACCGGCATAATCTCGACTCTCGATGAGTTCACAGGTCTCACGGATATCTTGCTCGGTGGGCATAAAAACCAGAATATCGCCGGACAGTCTTTTGCGCAACAGATCGTCAATCGCACGGATCGTCATTTCAATATAGCTTTGTTCACCTTTTTCATCCGGTACGGTTTCGACGGGAAGATACCGAACGTTTACCGGATACATGCGGCCGGAAACTTCAATGATGGGCGCATGGTCAAAAGCCTTTGAGAATTTTTTCGTGTCAATGGTTGCGGAAGTGATGATGAGTTTGAGATCTTTTCTTTTTTTGATAAGGGTTTTTAAAATTCCCAGTATAAAATCAATATTCAGGCTTCTTTCATGGGCTTCATCCACGATCAGGGTATCGTATTGGTTCAGATACGGATCACTTTGGGTTTCGGCCAGCAGAATGCCGTCGGTCATGATTTTAATAAATGCGTCCGGGTGCGTCTTTTCTTTAAACCGGATCTTGTAACCGACCGATTTGCCGGGTTCTTCTCCAAGTTCTTCGGCGATACGGTTGGCTACGGTTACGGCGGCAATTCTTCTTGGTTGGGTGCAGCCGATGAGGCCGTCAATTCCCCGACCGGCCGCCAGAGAAAATTTTGGGATTTGGGTGGTTTTTCCGGAACCGGTTTCACCGGAGATGATTACCACCGGATTGTTTTTGATGGCCGTAATAATTTCATCTTTTTTAGCGGTGATGGGTAGGTCCGGGTTATCCGCCCATGTAGGCTTATTTCTTTGCCGTAATGATGCTTTATTGATAGTATTGATGATATTTTTAGATCGAATCAAATTTTTATCAGGGACAATCACGTTGGGTTCAATAAATATTTTTTTTGATACACAGGGCTCGGCAACGGGGCTTTATCGAGGTATTCGCATATTCCGATACACATATGAGGGAAAAACATTTGCAGATGGAAAATAGTTCATGTAAGGAACAAGGTATCCTGTTTTAAACCAAAATTAAAAACAACAGTTTATATATAGGCACTTAAACATAAAAATCAAGAGTAATATTGCAAAAAGGGGAGCGGAATGAAAAGCTATCGTAAAGAATTGTGGTTTCAAGTGCCTTCGCGGCGTGCGTTTGTCAATATTACACCTCAAATTGAGGATTGTTTACAGAAAAGTGGTATTCAGGAGGGATTGGTGCTGGTAAATGCGATGCATATCACGGCCTCTGTTTTTATCAATGATGATGAATCGGGATTGCATCAGGATTTTGATCTATGGCTTGAAAAGCTGGCCCCGCATGAACCGGTATCGAACTATCGTCACAATGTGGGCGAGGATAATGCCGATGCCCACATGAAGCGACAGATCATGGGACGAGAAGTGGTCGTTGCCGTGACGGATGGAAAACTTGATTTTGGAACCTGGGAACAGATATTTTACGGAGAATTTGACGGCAGAAGGCGTAAAAGAGTGTTGGTGAAGATTATTGGGGAATAGCGCCGGATGATTTATTAGCCTCGATAAGGTTTTCGATTTTTTTTGATTCAGGAATTTTAAATTCCGTTTGTCTTTTTTTCAGCACGGTCAGATAATAAAAATAGACACCGCAAATGCTTCCGAGAATATCGGCCGAAAGATCCAATAGATCCGCATCCCTGGATGGAACATAATATTGGTGAATTTCATCACTGAGTCCATATAGCGAAGAAGAAAGAATACCAAATAAAATCAGCAGATGGATACGATTTCTAATCGGAAGTGTTATGAAGGCTCTAAAGAATAAAATTCCCAAAATGAAATAAGCTGCAAAATGAAGCAGCTTGTCGATGTGGGGAATGTGAGGAATACTTCCGGGCGCTGGATGGGAAGATTGAAAATAAATCAAAAAGCAGAATACAAGCAGAGGCAGCCAGTAAAATAAGAAAACCTTATATTTTTTTGTCATCGATTGTCGATCCGGATTTAAATGGATTTTTCCGACTTTGCACATTTAGAATTCAAGCGGTTCCAGCTTTCTTTCTCGAATATGAGTCAGAACACGATTTAAAAACTCCTCATAGGCAAGGCCGAATTTCACCTTACCGTCCAACGTTCTGACGGAAAGCGTTTCGGATTCTTTTTCCTTTGCCCCGATTGTGAGGATTAGGGGAATCTTATTGATCTGGGCGTCTCGAATTTTTTTATTCAGGCTCTCGGTTCGGTGGTCGACTTCCGCTCGTATCGATAGGTTTTCGAGTTTCATTTTGACATCATTTGCATAGGGTAGTAAATCATCGTTGATCGGCAAGATAGCAGTCTGAATCGGGGCCAGCCATAAGGGAAATTTTCCTGCAAAGTGTTCGATAAGAATACCGAGAAAGCGCTCGATTGAACCGTAAACTACGCGATGAATCATGATCGGCCGGTGTTTTTCATTGTCTTTGCCGACATAAGTAAGATTAAATCTTTCCGGCAGTGCCATATCCAGTTGGACCGTTCCGCACTGCCAGGTTCGCCCCAGGGCATCCTTGATATGGATATCGATTTTGGGCCCGTAGAAGGCACCGTCACCTTCGTTAATGCGATAGTCTTGGCCATATTTGTTTAGGGCCGATTTTAAACCGTCCGTGGCCATTTCCCACTGCTTTGTAGTTCCAATGGATTTCTCGGGACGGGTTGAAAGCTCCAGATGAAAACCAAGCCCAAACGTGCTGTAGACTCGATCAACAAGTTGCAGTACGCCTAGAATTTCATCTTCTATTTGTTCAGGGGTCATGAAAATGTGGGCATCATCCTGATGGAAAGCCCGGACCCTAAATAGGCCGGATAAGACACCGCTCAATTCATGTCGGTGGACGAGGCCTATTTCTGCGGCGCGAATCGGCAGATCTTTATATGAATGCGGTTTTATATCATACAGAAGCATTCCACCTGGGCAGTTCATGGGTTTGATCGCATATTCCGTTTCATCAATTACGGATGTATACATATTTTCACGATAGTTCTCCCAATGGCCGCTTCTTTCCCAGAGACTGCGATTGAGCATAATGGGGGTTTTGGTCTCGACATAACCTGCGGCTCGGTGTTCAACCCGCCAGTAATCGATTAAAGCATTCCAGATATTGATTCCTTTGGCATGAAAAAAAGGCATTCCAGGGGCTTCATCGTGGAAGCTGAAAAGGTCGAGCTCGGTGCCGATTTTTCGATGATTTCTTTTTTTGGCTTCTTCAAGAAAGTGAAGATATTGCTTAAGTTCTTTCTTATTAAAAAAAGCGGTTCCATAGATCCTCTGGAGTTGGGCTTTGGTCTGATCTGCACGCCAATAGGCGCCGGAGACTTTCATCAGCTTGACGGCCTTGATAAAGCCGGTATGAGGCAGATGCGGCCCGCGGCATAAATCCGTAAAATCTCCCTGTTGGTAAAGTGAGATGGTCCCGTCTTCCAATTCTGAAATTAATTCCAGCTTATAGGGCTCATTTCGGTAAAATTCCATTGCTTCGGCTTTTGAAACTATCCTACGTTCAAAAGGAGTTTTTGCCTGAATGATTTTTTTTATCTCGGCCTCTATTTGGGGGAAATCATCTTCTGAAATCGGCGGCATATCGATGTCATAATAGAAACCGTCTTCCACCACCGGTCCGATGGTCAGTTTTGCGTCCTTATAAAGATGTAAAATTGCCTCAGCCATGACATGCGCTGCACTGTGACGTAGAATTTTTAGAGCTTCATCGTCCTTGGTCGTAATCAGCCTGATACGGCTGTCCTGAGTAATGGGGGTATTTAAATCAACAATTTTGCTATCTAGTTCCAAGGCAACGCAATTGCCGGCCAGTGATTCCGAGAGGCTTTTGGCGACGTCTAGTCCCGTCGGAATATTTTCAAAACTCTTTATGCTTCCATCAGGAAGTGTTATGTTAACCATTTCACAATCACCAAATAATAACGGTTTTAATTTTGATCATTATGATCCATCAGTTAAAAAATCAAATATTTAGGCAAAACGATGTTGTGGGTCAAGAAAAAAATGAAAGCAGGGTTGCCCACTAACCTGAATTTCAGGTATAATAAAAAATAATATAATGAAAAATCCGATTCCAAATAAGTATCCACTGGTTGAAACCTTATCAGGACTTGAAAAAATTGCAACCATTTTTGCCCAAGAAGAGGCGCTTGCCATTGATCTTGAAGCCGATTCCATGTATCATTTTCAAGAAAAGGTTTGTCTACTTCAGATGGCCTCGCATAAAACATGTACTCTGATTGACCCTTTACAAGTGGGAGACTTATCGTCATTACACACTCTTTTTTTAAATCCTGCGATAAAAAAAATATTTCACGGAGCGGACTACGATGTCCGTTCCCTTTTTAGAGATTTTAAACTGGAACTCAATAACCTCTTTGACACACAGCTGGCCTGTCGATTTTTAGGTGTCAGGGAAACCAGCCTGGAGGCGGTACTGCAGAAAAGATTCAATATTTCTCTTTATAAAAAATATCAAATGAAAGATTGGTCCAAGCGGCCGTTTACCGATGAAATGCTGGCTTATGCAGCTATGGACGTGGTCTATCTCTTGCCGCTATCAGAGATTCTCATCGAAGAACTCAAAATAAAGCAGCGGCTTGCATGGGTTACTGAAGAGTGTCGATATCTGAGTAAAGTGAGACCGGTTCCATCCAATTCGAATCCTCTATATCTTAAGTTCAGAGGTGCGGGTCGGCTAAATCCGAGAGCCCTTGCCGTACTTGAAGCTTTGCTTCAACAGCGACGGCAATTCGCCCAAAAAAAAGATAAGCCCTTATTTAAAGTATGCAGCAATGCTTCTTTATTGAAAATTGCGGCATCCATGCCGGTTTCCTTAAAACATTTGGAGCGTATAGATGCCCTCAGTCAGATACAGGTTCACATGTATGGTAATGCAATGGTTAATGCTGTCAGAAATGCTTTAAAGACACCCTGTGAAGATCTGCCGATTTACCCACACAAAAAGATGCCTATTCCGGAGTCTGCCGTTCGCGAGAGAATAAAAGCGTTGAAATGCTGGCGCGATGATAGAGCTGAGGCGCTTGAAATAGAGGCTGGACTGCTTTGCAATAATGCGCTGATCAGTGATATTGCGATTCGCAATCCGGAGCATCCGCAGGATCTGAAGACAATTGAAAATATGAAAAACTGGCAACGGGACACATTCGGCAAGGAAATCTTACAAGTTTTGAGGAAATGCAAATGAAAAAAATTATCTTTCATTCCGAGGGCTATGAATTAGAAGGTTTGCATGAAGAAGGCTATGATGAGGAAAAAGGTGTCGTGATCACACACCCGCATCCGCTCTATGGCGGTGATATGTATAATATTGTGGTGGAGACAATTTCCGATGCCTATCATCGTAAAGGATATACCACCTTGAGGCCTAACTTCAGGGGGGTGGGAAAAAGTCAAGGATGCTATGATAATGGCGTCGGTGAACAAAAGGATGTCCTTTCCGCCTTGAGGTTCCTTTTCGAAATGGGGATTGGCACACTTGATTTGGTCGGCTATTCTTTTGGTGCATGGGTCAATGCACATATATCCATTAAAGACGTTCCCTTACAAAAGATGCTCATGGTATCGCCACCTGTTGCATTTATGGATTTTCAGAATATCGGGTGCATTGATTTTCTAAAACTCGTTGTGACCGGTGGTCGCGATGAAATTGCATCGCCGGCAATGATAAGAAAATCACTGCCCCAGTGGAACCGGCAAGCTCTTGTCGAAGTGATTGAGGGCGCGAACCATTTTTATGAAGGATGTCTTGAAAATCTAAAGTCGATATTATCGAATCACCTCTGATCGGGTTGGTCAAATATTTCAGCATAGAGTCCGGATGGGCGACCTTCCGGGGTTTATAAGCTTGACACTGCCCCGGCTTTATCCTAAATATTTAATTTAAAAGCTAAGTGAAAACGTGTTTCATAGATAAGGTATCAAAATTGCCATATGCAGACCCAACGCATTTTCTGAATTTCTCATAATTAAGGAGGGATCATGAAGACAAAGGGCCATTCAATTCAGCAGATTGTTGAGCATCAGGTGCAGAAGTGGCACAATAACCGGTTAAAGCAAAAAGATCCGGAAACCGATATGCCGGTGATAACTCTGTCCAGAGAACCGGGAAGTGGCGGCCGAATCATCGCTCAAAAAATTTCGGAAAAATTTGGACTTGATTTATTTTATCGAGAAATTATCCTTGAGATGGCTCAAAATCCTCATCTCAGTACCACCGTCATCGAAACTTTGGGTGAAGAAGAACTATTGGATTTGGATGATTGGGTTACATCGTTTATTTATGATCGACATCTATGGCCGGAGCGATACCTTCAGGATCTAATCAAAATTATTGTGACCATCGGCAAGCATGGTCGGGCGGTCATCGTAGGCAGTGGAGCCAATCTCATCCTACCGTCTGAAAATACGTTCAGGGTTAGAATCGTTGCCCCTCTGGATTTGAGATCAAAACAAATAGCCCGTCAGTTCAGTATACCGCGCGGAGAAGCGCAACGCCGTGCGATTAAGACGGAATCGAGCCGCAAGGCTTTTATCGAAAAGTATTTCAATGTTGATATCATAGATCCGGTTAACTATGATCTGGTGATCAATACGGAGACTATTAGTCTTGATAGGGCTGTAAAAATAATCTGTACTGCAATGGGAAAAGGATGATATGACTGAGGGGGTAATTTTTTTAATTGCAGCTCACTTGACATTTTAGATGTTTTATTTTAGAGCATAAAAAAATTTTAGTCCGAAAAAAAGAATTATTTTTAGAGTGCTCTATATCCATAGGTAGACACTGACTACTTTCCAAAAAGGTATATACAGACCCAATGCATTTTTGAGAATTAAGGAGGGATTATGAAGACAAGGGGCCCATCGATTCAGCAGATGATTGAGCAGCAGGTGCAAAAGTGGCAGTTTGAGAGTAAAGAAAAAGAAAAGGAACCTGAAATCCCCGTAATAACCATTTCCAGAGAACCTGGCAGTGGAGGCCGTATTATAGCCAAGAAGGTTGCCGAAAGACTTGGCTTGGATCTATATTACCAGGAAGTTATCCATGAAATGGCTGAAAATGCTCAAGTGAGTGCAACACTGGTAGAAACGCTTGATGAAAAGGGACTTAACGTATTAGATGAATGGATAACTTCTCTAGTAGACAGCCGGCATTTATGGCCGGATCAGTACATGCAGCATCTTATGAAAGTCGTGGGAACCATCGGTAAACATGGTAAGGCTGTCATCGTAGGGCGTGGATCAAATTTTATTCTCCCGGAGGAGATCCGATTCAGGGTTCGAATTATAGCGCCTCTTGACGTTAGAGCAAAACATATTGCCCGTACGTATAGTATTTCGATTCAAGAGGCTGAGCGACGTGCCATCAAGACTGAATCAGGACGAAAAGCTTCTATAAGAAAATATTTCAATGCGGATATCACCGACCCCATTAATTACGATCTAGTGATAAATACAGGTACCATCAGTATTGACAAGGCGGTTGATACAATATGTACTGCTATTGAAAAATAAAAATTTTCTATATTCGGATTTAATTGAATGCGTTGTCTATTTAATCAGATCCTTCGCCGGAGCAACGTATTTTGCAAAAAAAAGATGTATGATTCATTCAAACCATAGCGCCTATGCTGATCCTTTAGCATAGGCGCTGCGATCAGCAATTAAATTGATGCCGGCAATTTTTTATACAAACCCTGTCACACTCCCTTCCTTAGGTCTAAATGTTTTCATTCGGCACCTGACTATAGGTTTATCAGCGTGATTTTAACAATTATGAGGTGATATTTAATGGGAAACCGAATAGAAGAGGGGATTTCCTTTTTGCGCTCTCAGCATTACGATAAGGCGATTAAGGCTTTTACCGACGCTTTGAAAGAAAATCCTCGCGATGCAAGCGCCTATTACCATCGGGCAAACGCCTATTATTACCAAGGTGATTATGATCGGGCCATTGACGACTATACGGAAACCTTAGCCATAGATCCTTCAAATGCTTTGGCTTACAATAATCGTGGAAACGGCTGGTCGATTAAAGGTGACTATGACCGCGCTATCGATGATTTTACCAAGGCACTGGAAATTGAGCCAAGGCATGCTTGGGCATATAGCAATCGAGGAAAAGCATGGAGCAGTAAAGGAGATTTTAAAAAGGCCTTGACTGATGGAAGAAAAGCTTTAGAACTCAGTCCGAAAAATACTACCTATCAAAAGTTTGTGGAGTCAATGGAAGCTAAATTAAAATAGTGATCAACAATTGAAGATTGTAGCAGATTGCCTAAAATAAAATCGATAGGTACGGCCTACTTCCCATACCACATTAGTATAGAAAAAAACCTATTTTAAGTCTCAGATTTATGCCTATCATTTGTCTAAAGGTTTTGGCCTATCCGTTCGAATACAATAGTTATAGAAAAAAATGATTTAATTCATGGAGTCATTAAATAAATCTAAAAATAAATATGGATAATATAAACAGAATTCAATTTGAAAAACCCAATCTTGCTGAATTAACACAAAAATATACTGTTGTTGATATGCACTTTCATACCCGATATTCTGATGGGAAGGATGGGGTAAAAGATGTTGCGGATTATGCCTATGAATTAGGTATTGGGATTGCCGTTACAGACCATAATGAAATTAAAGGTGCGGTTGAGATTGATTGCGATAAGCGCGTACTCAGCATTCCCGGAATTGAAATCACGTCGAAAGAAGGGACTCATTTTCTGATTTATTTTTATGAAATTGAGAGTCTGAAGCAATTCTATGAAAATGATGTAAAGCCATTTATGGGTAATGATGTAATGAGTTCCATCTCTTTGGAGATGGAGGAAATTATTCAGCGAACAAAAGCATTTAAGACCCTTTCCATATTCCCGCATCCTTATTCAACCGCTTATACAGGCATCTGCAACCTTCATTTTTCAAAAGCCGGACTGAATCGATTATTCGATAGGGTGGATGGCATTGAGGTGATTAATTCGGAAAACATCCATAAATGGAATTTAAAAAGTGCTTTATTGGGCTTTAATCTGAATAAAGCGATAACCGGAGGCAGTGATGGCCATCGATTGGCTCATATAGGAAAAACAGTAAGCTATGCTGATTGCAAACCGAATCGAAAAGCTTTTCTGGATGCCGTCAAAAAGAAGCAAAATCGAGTCATTGGAAAAGAAATTGATATCCTGCGCAAGGTTACCTCCAATGGTTTTAAACTTAGAAATAATTTAAGAAATTATCCGGATCTCGTTGAAAAGAATATTAAATACAGCTGTATCGTCATTAATTCAAAATCAAAGCTGCTACGGGAGAATGTTATCCGTAGCATTCATGAAAGAATCAATAAAAAGCAAAAAAGGAAAGCGGGTTAGTTTTTCTTATATTCAGAGATAGGGTGAGAAGAGCCAGGCGACGGCATCGCGTGTTCGGACGGCCAGAGACCTTTTATCCACCATTTCGAGTGATATCCGGCGTGATCTCTGAATACTTTTTTGCATATAGTCTGCAAGGATTTTAGTAAATGGTTTGTCGTAAATTTCGATATTAAGCTCGAAATTTAGGCGTAGACTTCTGGGATCGATGTTAGCGGAGCCGATGTGAGCATAATAGTCGTCTACGATGAATAACTTCGTATGAACAAATGGGGGCAGTTGATAATAAACCTCGACCCCCCGTTGCAGCAATTCCCATAATAAATTTTCAGTCGCCCATTGGACAAACGGAAGGTTGCTTTTGGAAGGCAGTACGACCGATACTCCCACACCTCTTAACGCGGCGATCTTGATGGCGGCAATCAGCTCTCGTGAGGGCAGAAAATAAGGCGTCATGATAAACACTCTCCAGCGAGCGGAAGATACAGCACCGGATAGAATGGTGGCTAGTTTTTCCGGATCCTCATTCGGACCTTCGGCAATGGCGCGACAAATTGAATGGCCGCTATATAAAGAAGGAGTTTCGGATGGTGAGAGTTGTTCTCCAGTGCTGAAAAACCAATCCTCAATGAAGGTCTGTTCGATTTGCTTGACCACCGGTCCCGTCAGCAGAAAATGGGTATCGATCACCCGTGAAAGATTATTGTAGTTTTCAGCTAAATGACGATCGCCGATATTCATACCCCCGGTGAAACCGATTTGACCATCGGAGATTAAAATCTTTCTATGATTGCGCAGGTTGATGTTTAACGTCGGAGGGATGAGTTTTGGCGGAAGAAATCGTGTAACCCGAACCCCGAGTTTTTGTAGAATTTTTCCGGCGCGGGGGATAGAATATAACTCGCCGATTCCATCCAGCATCACCCTGACGTCCACACCGCGTTCGGCTGCATGAGCCAAGGAATTGATAAATTGCTTTCCGGTCCGATTGGTTTCAAAGATATAGGTTGTCAGGAAGAGGGAGTGTTTCGTGCGATCAATGGTTTCGATCATAGCCGGATAAACCTGTTCACCGTTATTGAGCATTTCGATTCGGTTGCCACCGACCAATATTCGTCGTGTGACCTTATCTGATAGTCGGACGATATCTCTGAATTGAGGGGGAATCAAAAGATTCGCGACGGCGGCTTTTTTTTCAAATGCATCGGAATCCGTCTCAATGCGAAGTGTTGAACGTGGATCTAATTTGCGGGCCCGCATTTTGACCCGGTTGATGCCGAACAGAAAATAAAGAAGCGGTCCGATAAAAGGGAAAATCAGGCTGACGGCAATCCATCCCAAGGCAGCCCGCGGGTCGCGTTTATAGAGCAAAGCATGTCCCGAAGCTGCGCCTGCCAGCAAGATATCAAAAATAATCAATGCCCCATAGAGGATATACATCTATCTCTGCTCCGAAGATAAATTTGTGAACTACTTGGAAGAAAATATTGATACTTATTTATTTTCGTGAGTTAGCGACAATAGCTTTAGCAGGTATCAATCCGGTTGCGCCGGCCGAAACGATGTTGCCGGCTACGCCGGGTCCGTCTCCGGCGACATACAGTCCTTTGATCCTGGTTTCCAATTCGTTGGAGGTTTCGATTTGGGTAGAAAAGAATTTTATCTCCGGCGCATAAAGCAACGTCTCATCATTGGAAACCCCGGGTACCACCCAATTCAATTTATTCAATCCCTCAATGATATTGGTCAAAATTCTTTCTGGTAATGTCATGGCGATATCACCGCAGACCACGTTGGTCAGTGTCGGTATGATATAGCTTTTGTTGACTCTGTGCCAAGTACTTCGGCGGCCGCGTTTCAGATCCCCGAAGCGTTGCAGGATGGGTTTGCCCCCGCCGATCAAAGAGGCCAGTCGTCCGATCGAATCGCCATACGCCTGATTATCTGTGACCGGTTCGGTCAGAATCACTTTGGAAAGGAAAGCAAAATTGGTGTTTTCCGATTTTTTATGCCGGTAGGCATGACCGTTTACGCAAACAAAATCGCTATATTTTTCAATCGATACATAACCGCCATGGTTGGTACAAAAAGTGCGTGTCTGATCGTCGTATTTTTGAGTCTGAATAAAAAACGTGGGGTCGTAAATGACTTCGCAGAGATCTTGCATGATTTCATTATGCACTTCGACTCTAACGCCCACTTCGATGCCGCGCTGCTTGAATCCGATACCGTATTTCAATGCCAGATTTTTTATCCAATCCGCTCCAACACGACCCGGCGCCAAAATGACATGGTCGGAAAAATATTTTCCTCGGTGACTCACTATACCCATAACCCGGTCGTCTTCGACGATAATATCTTCTACCGCTTCAGAGGTATGAAGCACAACCCCTTTTAACCGAATATAATCGCTTAAAGCGGCAATGTGGTCCGGCAGGCAGTCGCTTCCCAAATGCTTTTGCTTAATAATCAGCAGATCAACACCATACCGCTTGGCTTTTTTACGGAAATTTTTAGCCGCTTCCATATCCGTCGGATAGATAGGACCATCCATACCGAACCGGTTGAATATCGCCTCCGTCTCATCAATCAACAGCCGGGCCTCGGTAGGCGGCAGAAACTGTGTAAGATCTGTTTTTCCCAGCTTATGAATATAGTTGAGCTTTCCATCTGAAAAAAGTCCTGCACCGCCGATACCGCATAGAATGTCACAGGTTTTACATTTGATGCATTCCTGGTCGTTTTTAACCGGGCATTTCCGCTCCAAAGGGTTTTTACCTTTTTCGATCAAAAGCACCTTATAATCCGTGTGTTCACAGAGATAGTAAGCCGCAAACAAACCGGCGGGGCCTCCGCCGACGATGATGACATCATATTTTCGGTTATTTTCGTTTTTTATAGGTTTCGACATATTTTCTTTTATCATGAACTATAGCAAACGGTCTACTTGAAATCTTTTTTAAACCACTTTGGAGCGCCTCTTTTCTTCCACGTGGCAAAACGAACTTTTTCTCCAATATAAAAATTTCGATAGGCCTGTACTGCATTGCCCGGAACTCTGTATTTTTCCGGCATAGCCTGTGCAAATTCCGTAAGTCCTTTATCCGTTATCGGCGGTAGCGGTAATTCACAGATGATCAGAGCGGATTGATGATCATGTGATTTTTCAAAACGATATTTATACTCTTCATTCAGACTCAATGCCAGCGTTTTCAGCCATTTCCAGTTGGCCAGAGATGCTGCCGTCCATAATGTGCAGGGATGGTGATGATGGGTAGGCTTATAGGGCGCTTGGATGCCGAACGTGCTTAGAACCGTACAGAGCATCTGAGCGCTTTCCAATATCATTTTAATGACGTGTTGATCAGCATGAAACTGAGCGCATTTTCGAATATCCAAATCGAGTACGAAAATATTCATTTTAACCGGAATTTTCTATTTAGGTCATTTCCCTGTTCATAACCGATTGAAAATAACTGTCTCTTTTTTGCTTTAGTCATATCTATCCCTTGAACTTCATAAGTTCCAACACTGAGTTAATCGGTGGGCAAAAAGCCCACCCGCTTCAACGGCGAATTATGCGGTCTGTTTCCATGTCAGCACACTTTGAATGGGAAATCAAACTGCTCTTTCAAGAATTTTTTGGATTATATCCAATGTAAGATCCTGTGTTTCAGACAGCGCTGTCATCCCATGAGCCTTCAACTGTTCAATAATAACCGGTATCTTATCAGTTCCGATGCCGTATTGGGACAAACGAGTTTTTACACCAAGGCTTTCAAAAAATTCTCTCGTTTTCCGGATTGCCAAGTCTATTTTTTCCTCTTCACTACCACTTTCTATATGCCATACACGTTTTGCATATTGCAGAAGTTTCACGCGTTTTTGTTCACGTCTTACCTCAAGTAAAGAGGGATATACAATTGCTAAAGTCTGACCATGGTCTATACCGAATAATGCCGTTAGTTCGTGCCCGATCATGTGAGTTGCCCAATCCTGAGGCACCCCTGCGCCGCCTATCCCATTCAGCGCCATGGTTGCACTCCAGACCAGATTTGCACGTGCATCGTAATTTTCGGTTTCAGCAATTGTTGTTTTACCTATTTCAATCAATGTTTGTAATATTCCTTCGGCTATACGATCCTGTACTCTGGCATCAACCGGGAAGGTGATATATTGTTCGGTAGTGTGAACAAAGGTATCGATGATACCATTGGCAACCTGAATCTTTGGAAGTGTAAAAGTAATTATAGGGTCTAATATTGAAAATTTCGGAAATGCCAACTCGCACATAACAGGAAATTTCCCATGTTCATAACTGATTACAGCTCCGCTATTCATCTCAGACCCGGTAGCCGGTAACGTTAACACCGTACCGAACGGGACCACTTTATTTACTACATCAAAAGGAATTGGCATAAAACCAAATTTCAATAAATTACGCGGATCTCCTTTGTAACAAGAAGCAAGTGTTATGAATTTTGTTCCGTCGATAACCGACCCTCCGCCGACAGCAAGCAAAAAATCAATATTCTCATTCCGTACGATTTCTACGGCTTTTACCAATGTTTCGTAACGGGGATTCGGATCTATACCGCCGAATTCATATACTTTCCTGTTCCCAAGTACGGTTTTAACCTTGTCGATAAGGCCGCTTTTTTTAGCGCTACCGCCTCCATAGGTTATTAAGACGGTAGCATCGGCCGGAACATACATATCAATGCCCTCAAGTCTGTCCTTACCAAATAAAATACGTGTCGGATTATAAAAATCAAAGTTTAGTATGGTGATACCTCCTTAATCGATTTTCTTGCTTCATGATTTTAATTAATACCTTAAACCATCAGCTAAGCTGATGGCCAATCTATGCTTTGCGGTTAGTGTAGAGATTTACATAAAAAGAATACCTCCTTAAGATTTGGGTGGTCTGGATAAAGAACATATTCATAAGTATGTAAAATATCAATTGCATAAAGATAAAACCATGGAACAAGGTAAATTGTGGCAATAATGAATTGACCCATTTAGGGTCACCATCAAGCCACCCCTTTTAAGGGTGGTTATTGGCTTCAATCATATTTTTTTAGGACTTACGAATAACCGATTGCAATATGGAGTTATTCCAATATGAGTTGAATCTGCTGATGATAACCTGTATATACAGAAATTGTAGGCAGATATAGAATCTGTTTTTAAGAACGTCTTTCTTTGATATCTGATCATAGTACTTTGTATCTATACTGTCTATCAGGATTATTGCTTTGTCGGTTTTTTAGAATAAGAAATATCCCGGAAGCAGGGGAAGAAAAATATGAACACTCATCTATCATATGACGGCAAAATTCCAAATTTTAAATATATCGAAACGGATTTAAAGAAAATATGTGAATCTTTCGGTGTCAGACGTCTGTTGAGTTTTGGTTCGGTAAATACCGACAGGTTCGGTCCGGAAAGTGATATTGATTTATTGGTAAAATTTGACAAGTCGGATTTTGCCGATCCTTTTGACCGGTATTTCGGGCTCAGAGAGCAGTTGGAAGCTCTTTTCGGAAGACCGGTTGAACTTGTCTTTGAAAAAGAATTTGATAATCCGTATTTCCGTGAAACGGTCAATAAAACCAAAAGACTGATCTATGAAGCATGAAATAAAAAAAACATCTTTTTGACATCAGAGAAGCTGCCGAAGATATTGAAAATTTTATACAGGATACGGATTTCCGTGCATTTAAGAGCAGTAGACTGCTTCAGGCCGCTGTCGAAAGAAAATTTGAAATAATCGGTGAGGCTTTGAATCGTATCAAATCCATTGATTCCGAGTTTGTTGAAAATATCACTGATTACAGAAGAATAATCAGTTTCAGAAATATTATCGCACATGGTTACGTTATAATCGAATGCGAAGTTGTATGGGCCGCTGTTAAAAATCATTTACCGATTTTAAAACAGGAGGTTACTTATTATCTAAACGCTTAACCCATAGAGATTGAACGGAATGGCAGCTCCAACTGCCCAATATAATCAGTAATCAGGTAATCAGTCGGGAATCAGGTGGTTAGATAGAAAGTTAACCGAAAATTAAAGCGCTGAGGTACGTAACTCGAATAATATCAGTAAAGAAAAATCAGATTTTCCCGACAAGGGGGCAGGTTTTATCATTCAGATTATGCATTTCCGAAATCCTCCTCTATGTTCTTTCCACCGGCTGCTCTTCGGCGGTGGGGTTAAAAGTATACCTTCATCAAGGTATCCCCTGATGATGGCGATTATCTCGTTTTTTTTGAGGGTAAATCTGAGGTAGGACTTGGCTTCACAGAAGATTTTTTGGGTGATTTTTTTTGCGTATGTGGTAAGCGTATTACTTAAGTATCAATTCTTTGTCTGGGAATTGCAGCTTACCTCGAAAAATTGTTTTATCATGAATCGCACTAATTGAATGGGGTTAAAGGACAAATGGCGATAGATCCGAGAAAACGTCAGAAAAAACTTGCCAAGAAAAAGTCAAAACGGAAGATGGTTGTTTCAGGTAAAAAGAAAAAACTTTCTTTTGGTGAGAAACTTTCCCAAGCCAAAGCTATTATGATTGCAAAAGATTCTCCAATCACAGATACTCTTATTCGAAAAGACATCTTTTCTGAGGGTATAGGTACTGCCATATTAGCTCGAAAAATGCCGAGTGGCCGCATAGGGGCAGGCGTATATCTTTTGGATGTTTGGTGCTTGGGAGTAAAAAATTCATACTTTACCGTCCTGACAGAAGACGAATATGCAGATAGAATTAGAAATATAGAGATCCATGAAGAACTGGAAAATATACACCCTTCCTGTCTCCGAAAACTTATTGATGACTGTGTAGAATTTTCCGTCGAATTAGGATTTAGTCCGCATAAGGATTACAAGATTTCACGAAAGCTATTATTGGACATTGATTCCACTGTGTGTCCAAACCAATATACCTTTGGGAAAGATGGGAAACCTTTTTATATTTCAGGACCTAATGAGACTGAACAGCAAGACAAAATGATCGTGAATAATCTCTTGCGTAAATGTGGAGAAGGTAACTTTGACTATATTGTATCGGTTGGAAACATTGAAAGCGACTAAATCTATTACTATTACTGTGTCACGGTAGGAATGCCGGTTACCCGGCACCCCCCGTACAGATCCGTACGTGAGGAACTACCTCATACGGCTCCTACCTCGGGTAA
>JAFGES010000126.1 GCA_016931455.1 Desulfobacterales bacterium
ATTAAATCCAAACGGCTCAGGGCAGGATGGGATAACAATTATCTATTAAAGGTCTTAAAAGGCTAATTCTCAAATGCGGTTACCCTGTGAAATAAATGACTTGCTCTTGCAGAAATGCATGCTAATCTTGACACAGTACATATGTTAATATTTTGCGTAAGAATGTCGATATCAAGCTAAGCAGAAGGCGAATACGTGAAATTACACCCCGGTGGTACTTCTTCAAAAATTTATAATTTGACAATATCGGTGATTCTTGATTTATACCGAAAAATATTAAAATATACGTAGGGAGATAATGATGTTCGGAAGATTGATAGCCTATACTCCAAAGTCGATCTTATTATATACATTCTTTGTTTTATTTTCAGTTTCGAGTTGTTATGGATCAGGATTCGGCATTTTTACTCAGGGTGCCTCAGCCTTGGGTCAGGCAGATGCAGTTGTTGCTCATAGTGATGACCCCTCTGCTGTTTTTTTTAATCCCGCCCTTATCACTAATCTTCCCGGTACCCAGATCGAGGTCGGAACGACAATAATAATGCCCTCACGTGAATTTAAAAGCGATTTGACCGGTCATGTTTATACAACTGAAGATAAAGTATATTACCCCAGCACCTTTTATCTGACACATGCATTAACAAAAAAAATCAGCACAGGTCTCGGCGTTTTCAATTCTTTCGGCCTGGGAACAACATGGGACGACAAGTGGGAAGGAAGATACCTTACAACCAATTCGGAAATTGAAACGTATAATATTAATCCCGTCGTAACTTTTCAGATAACACCCCGGATTTCCTTTGGAGCCGGTCTGGATTTTCTTTGGCTTGAGGCCACCCTTGAAAAAAAATTGAGTTCCGGACTTTCAGGAGTGGCTGATATCAATCAAAAATTCTCCGGAGACGGCAATGGTACTGGATATAATATAGGGGTTCATTTCAATATGAGTGACACCATATCTTTAGGAGCCTCTTATCGAAGTGAAATTGATGTCGATATTGATGGAAATGTGACTTTTAATTTACCCTTGCCTCTTTTCGCCACCTTACTGCCCAATGCCGGTGGCCACACCACGCTCAGACTGCCGCAACAATTTTTTGCTGCGATCGCATACCAGCCATTTGAAAAATTATTAATTGAAGCAGGTCTACGTTGGGAAGACTGGTCATCCTTCAAACAATTGAAAATAGATCTTGATCAAGCGATTGGCGGGAATACTTCCACTGTTGACATAAAAGACTGGCACGATACCTATGCTCTGAATCTGGGGATGCAATACCACTTAAACAAAGGCATATCGCTCTTGGCCGGTTATCTATACGGAGAAGACCCAATCCCAAATCATTCATTGGAACCGTCGATCCCCGATTCCAACACCCATCTTTTCTGCGTGGGTACAAATATTAAATATAATAATTTTAAAATTGTTCTCAGTTACGCATATCAACTGCAGGAAACAAGACATAAAAACAACACGATTGGAGAGTTGGAAGGTACGGCAAACGGCGAATATCATACCGATTTTCACATGGTTGGCTTCAGTCTTGTTTACAGGTTGTGATGCAAACGCGTCCACACTTTTGAGCTACGGACGCTTTCATAGATATACGCTATTAATATCGCTCTGATTAATTTTATTTCCCTAAAACACATTTTTCTTTGACAGATAAATTTATCTTATTTATATTTTTTATTCTTAGGAAAATTTAATGAATGATTTTTAAATAATCTTTTAAACTAGAGAGGGGGTGAAAATATGAACAAAGCAGATTTAATCAATGAAGTCTCTAAAGTCTTTAAAACAAAAAAAGAGGCCCAAACAGCAGTTGACTGTGTTCTTTCCGCTATCACCGAGGCATTGAAAAAAAATGAAGATGTCACGCTGATTGGCTTTGGAACTTTTAAAACGGTTAAAAGAGAAGCTAGAATGGGCAGAAATCCTCAAACTGGCGAAGCAATTCAAATTGAATCAAGAAACGTCCCCAAGTTTGTACCCGGGAAAGCCTTGAAAGAGGCGGTGAATTAGATATCATTTTTTTTGAAGGATCGAAAAATATTCAAATCGCTGGAAACCCTGGTGAAGGATCCGATAAACACCCCGAAACACAATGCACGTTTGGTTGTTAAATTAAAAATCATAAAAGACAGCGTTATTATAACGCTGTCTTTTAATTTGTGCCGATCTTTATTTCCCCTACCCTTACGAAACAACGAAGTCTAAATATTATAGCATCACCATAGAAAGCAACTACTGAAAAACAACTTGACATACTCTTTGGGCTATCTTACTTAACCTAAAGAATAGTTGCTTCATAGGATTGGGTAAATCGAATAAAAATACCTTGAAATTCTAAACAAAATGATATATCAAAATTTTGCTATGCTGCTTGAAGGTGTCTTATTCAAGTCATAGTTCTCATGAATTTTTATTGAAGGAGGATATAGAATGGAAAACGAAAAAAGGGTCAAGGACATTATGAATCCTATTGAGGAGTATAGTACTGTTGATGTTGAGGCCCACCTGTGTGAAGCTTTAAGTATATTGAAAAAAAATCACGAGAACATTAAATCATGTGCTGTTGGTACCTTTCACAAAACGATTTTTGTAACGGATGCATCTAAAAACATTATAGGCAAGTTGTCGATGTATGATCTTATTCGTGGATTGGTACCCGAATCTGCAAAGAAGCCGGCGCTTAGAGCCTATCGCGCGATTCTGTCTTCACGAGCAGAAGCTGTAGCCGATGAGGTCGGCGAAATTCAAAAACGCTTTAAATGGCTCGATAACACCTTTTTTGATCTGGTTAAACAAGAGGTAAACACCAAAATTAAAGACTGTATGAGCCCCGTGCAAGCTATATTAAAAGAAGAAGATACCCTGAATTGGGCTATCTATTCCATGTTTAGAGTCAATGAACGCGAGCCTCTTGTCGTCCGTGACGGCAAAATCGTAGGGGTGATAAACCTCATGAATATTTTCGGTGAGCTTCTCGATATCGTGGGTCCGGAGTGCAATGTAAACTGGTAACAAATACTGGAGGAACAAGGACGACCCGGTTGGAAACCAATCCACCGCCAATCCATACCATATCAGCAAATGACTCATCGAAAACAAATCAAATAAGGCTTTAAGGCTCTTAATAGAGGTAATGTTGCTGCAACATCACCACTATCAAAGAGCCTTTCAGCTTAAGGATGGCAAATTTGCACCGTCTCTCTCAACATCAAGTGGAACCTATTAATTTATCTTTTTTTTTAATTTTTCAAGCTTTAATTCCTCCCTTATAGTTAAGGTCTAAGTTCATTTATAATTATCTCCATCGTCCTTATGTAACCCATATACTATGAAAACTCTAATCTGTATCGATGGAAATCCCAATGCTCTGAAAGCCACTAAACTAGCGGCAAAGTTTGCATGCGATAAAAATAGCGAAGCCGTTTTTCTATTTGTACGAAGATATCGAAAGCGCACTCGCGGGTACGATCTTCGCAGTAAAGCAACAGAAATATTTGCCGAATGGGATGAAAATTTACCTGAAATCAAACATCTCCATGACGCCGAAACAGTATTTAAAAAATCACGTCAATGCAAAACCATCGAGACGGAAATGGGAGAAAACCATAGAACCCTTGTTCATCTCGGCAAAGGCGTTTTCGAGGAAGGTAAAGTGCGCCTACGCTCGGAAAGCAGCATCCGTATTAAGATTAGAGAAGGCTCACCGCCCGAAGAAATAATTCGAGAAGTCACAGAAGGTAGTTATGAGCTCGTTGTGCTGGGAGCACGTCGTAGTGGGGAATGCCGATGGTATGATGTGGAACATATTCCTTTAACGGTCGCTGAAAAAATCTCCTGTTCCGCTATAGTCGCCAGCAAGGAATTTGAAGAAGGTCAACCGCTACTAGTAGTTGTCGGAGCCCGGCCCCTCCCGGAATCCGCTTCTCGTATCATTCATAGGATTGCAAGCAAAATGAAAAGCAATATTGATCTATTAACCGTAGGGCGTAAATATAAATCCACCCCTCAGTTCCCGGGACATGTATCCGCCATGGTGGATACATGGTCGGCAGCCTCCTTGAAGGTAAGACATAAAGTCCTAACCGGTGAACCGATCGATCTTGTCCGTCAAATCGGATCCGACTATGGCCTTGTCATTTGCCCGGCAAGCGACAAGCCCATGAGAAAAAAACTGGACAAATTACCAAAAAAAATTCTCTGTGATCAGCTTAATCTACTGGTTTTAAGATAATATTTTATTTCCATACTCCATCGATCTTAGCTCCGCATTTGTGGCAGCAACCGCTATCTAAATGATTTTGTCGAATGGTGTATCCAATCCGCTCAATGAGCAGTTGGTTACAAGCATAGCAATAGGTATTTTCGCCGCCATCCCCCCGAATGTTACCGGTATATACATAACGCAGCCCCGCCTCTAATCCAATCCTGCGTGCACGACTTAAAGTTTCCACCGGTGTACGGCCTCGATCCGTCATCTTGTAAGTCGGATAAAAGGCAGAAACATGCCAGGGTATTTCTTCACCCACGCCTTTGATAAAATCGGCAATGTCTTTGAGTTCACTATCGGAATCGTTTAAGTCCGGGATTACAAGGGTCGTCACTTCAACCCAAACACCGCATTCCTTCATACGAATAATGGTATCTAGTACCGGCTGAAGTTTGGCCTTGCAGATCTTTTTATAAAAATGGTCGGAAAAAGCTTTCAAATCAATATTATTGCCATCTAAGACCTCGGCCATAGCGGTTGAAGAAGTTTCAGTCATAAAACCATTTGAAACAAATACATTTCGAATCCCCTTTTTCTTGGCCAAGATTGCAGTATCGTAGGCAAATTCAGCAAAAATCGTAGGTTCAGTATAGGTATAAGCAATACTGAGGGAATCGCTGTCGCCAACCTCCTTAACAATATCTGCCGGGGTTAAATCTTGCCCGATGATCCTTTTCTCATAAAAACGGGGGTATTGGGAAATTTCATAGTTCTGGCAATGTAAGCATTGAAAATTACAACCCACGGTCGCTATTGAAAAAGAACGCGTTCCCGGAAGAAAGTGAAATAAAGGTTTTTTTTCAATCGGGTCAACATTCTTCGTGACAATTTTACCATATACCAAAGAATACAGAACACCATCCTGGTTTTCCCTGACCATACATATACCCCGTTTACCTGGATCAATGACGCATTCATGGGCACAAAGATGACACTGAACCTTTTCATTTGCAAGTTTTTCATAAAATCGGGCTTCTTGCATAATCACACCTCCTTCGAAGTCTCTGATTCCCAGAGTTCTTGAGATTTAAAAGCGTAAAAATACAAAGCGATGTATTCCGGCAGCATAATTACAAACAATATGGATCTAAGTATTATGGCAAAAACGATATCCTGTTGTGACAGAATTGTCCTTCCAACAATAATGTGATAAACAACTTCCAGGATTAAAATTAGGAAAAGCCATATTTTCCAAAAAACAGCCCCGATTATTGTCTTCCGATAGGCATAACCGTAAAGACCGGCTAACGGGATGATTGGAATCGGACGGGTAAAATATTTATAAAACGACTCATCGATGAAAAAAAGAGAAACATATTTCAGCGCCAGCAAAGCCGCTACAAACCAAAAATATATTTTCCAGCCGTTTCGGCTGCTTTGCTTCTTCAATGTTTGAAACATAATATGAGGCCATAGTATGAGACCAGGGATTGTGGGATTGTTTTAATCTACTTAAGACGCCTCCGAGTTATCTTTTAATTCGACAATATCCCGTTGGCGCATTCGTCCGGATGTCTTGTAACTTAGCCTTTTTTCAAGATAGCGGCTAGTCTGTGTTAAACCAAAACAAATGATAAAATATATGACGGCGATTGTAAAGAAAATCTCGGCCGGAGCATTCATTGTCCGGTTATTGACCTGGGTAGCTGTTCGTGTGAGTTCCTGGACGCCTATAATATAGGCCAAAGATGTATCTTTGGTAAGTGATACAAACTGATTGACAAATGAAGGAATCATATTTCTCAGTGCCTGTGGCATAATAACATATGCCATCGCCTGACGATAATTAAGCCCCGTGCCCCTTGCCGCCTCCATCTGACCTTTAGGTATCGACTGAATTCCGGCCCTGACAATTTCAGCAACATAGGCACCCGTAAATACTGAAAATGCAATCAATGTCGTCCTGATTTCCGGCATTGGTTTTTTAAAAATAACAGGTACGAGAAAATAAAACCAGAAAATAAGCAAGAGCAGGGGGGTGCCCCTTATAATCTCAATATAGATGATTGAAGGAAATCTTACATACCATCGTTTGGAAAGACGCATCAGGCCGAAAAGAATGCCGATCCAGAATGCAAGAAATATCCCCCCTAAGGCAAGCAAAACACTTAAGCCAAGCCCCCCCAGAGGTCCATGAGGATAGCTTCCTAAAAGGAAATATACCATATTTTTCTGAACAACTTCCCAGTGCAAAAATTTCCTCCTAGTATTTGATCATCCTCAAGAATTTCTTATTGTAAATGTTTATCCCTAAAGAAATAATTAAAGATATAGCAATGTAAAGCAGCGTCACGACCGTAAATGCTTCAAACCCTCTAAAGCTGTATGATTCAATCTGCCGCGCCATGTAAGTAAGCTCCATAACGCCGATGGTCATTGCAAGCGATGAGTTTTTCAAAAGATTTAAAAACTGGGATATCAATGTCGGAATAACAATTCTAAAAGCCTGCGGTAAAACGACATAGGACATGGCTTGGATGAATGAAAGGCCCGTGGCCCGCGATGCTTCCATTTGTTCTTTCGGAATCGAAAGAATACCGGCCCTAATCTCTTCGGCGATAAATGCCGACGTGTAGATGGTCAATGAAACAACGCCGACGGCAAATTCATAATTATGGGCATAAAGCCATTGATTGATAACTTCCGGCAAAACAACATAAGAACCAAAATACCAAAAAAATAACTGGATGAGTAAAGGAGTATTTCTGAAAAATTCAATATAGGAAATCGTTATCCACTCTAAAATTTTGATTCTGGTCATTCGAAGGGTGGTGATGATTGTACCGAGCAGCATTGACAGCACAATCGAAAGTCCGGAGATTTTAAGCGTAATAATTAAACCCTTTATTATCCAATCCCGATATTCTCCGGTAAGGACCAGCATCCAATTAAATTCGTAGTTCACAAAAAATCTCCAATAAAAAAGGTGCTTCGGATAGGAAGCACCTTTTGATCAACCCCCTTTATTCAGGGAAAGTCTCCATTTTCCAGGTTAAAGGCATATAATATTTTGTTTGGGGCCCAAACCATTTATCATAAAGTTTTTTATAGGTACCATCATTCCACATTTCGATGAGCGCTCTGTTGACAAAATCAAGAAAGTTGGAATCATTTTCTCTAACACCGATACCATAAGGCTCATTGGCGAAAAAGTCACCGACGATTTCCCAAGCATCCGGATTGTCATCGCTGGCTTTCAGGCCGACTAGAATCCCCGAATCAGTTGTTACAGCCGAAACTTTTCCTTGCTTCAACGCTAAGAATGCTTGGGGATAGCCCTCAAAAGATATGACCGTACATTCGGGTTGAACCTGTTTAACATTTTTTTCACTTGTGGAACCTTTTGCCGTACCCACTCTCTTTCCAGCCAAATCGTGATAGCTTTTAATTCCGCTTTCCTTTTTGACTAAAAGCTTCTGGCCATCCATAAAATAAGTGATAGTGAAATCAATGACTTCATCTCGTGACAATTTATGGGTCATGGTTGCAGCGGCAAGATCGATCATACCCTGCGTCAGTGTGGGAATTCTAGTGGCCGATGTCACGGGTTTGAGTTCCAGTTCGACACCCATTTTATCGGCAATATACCGGCATATATCCACATCAAAACCAACAAGTTTCTTTGTCTTTTCATCTACAAAACCAAATGGTACGACAGCATCTTTAACACCGGCCGTTAATACACCCTTTTGCTTTACATCCTCTAAAGTGCCGGCGTTAAGAGATGTGATTGAAGACATTGTAAGAACTCCTGCTAAAAGTAACGCAAAAACCAAGTTCATCCTTTTCATACTTATCTCTCCTTTTAAAAATTTATTAATAAAATTAGAGTATCTCCTTTAGGAACAATTTTGTTCTTTCATGCTGGGGATTCTTGAAAAAGTGCTCCGGAGTTCCACCTTCCAGTATCTTGCCGTAATCCATGAAAAATATTCGATCGGCCACTTCTCGGGCAAAGCCCATTTCATGGGTGACGACAATCATGGTTATGCCCTCGCGTGCAAGATCTTTCATAACGTTAAGCACTTCATTGATCATCTCAGGATCAAGCGCAGAGGTCGGCTCATCAAAAAGCATCACTTTGGGGCGCATGGCCAATCCACGGGCGATGGCTACGCGTTGCTGCTGGCCGCCGGAAAGTTCGGCCGGGTATTTATGAGCCTGCTCATGAATTCCAACGCGCTCTAATAATTCATAAGCAATTTTTTCAGCTTCTTTCTTGGGAATTTTTTTTGCCTTCATCGGGGCAAGGGTAATATTTTTTAGTACGGTAATGTGAGGATACAGATTAAATTGCTGAAACACCATCCCCACCTCAGCTCTCAACTGATTAATATCGGTTTCCGGACTATTGATGTCTTTGCCTTCGACGATAATTTTGCCCTGTTGAATATCTTCAAGGCGATTAATACATCGAATAAAAGTGCTCTTACCTGAACCACTAGGTCCGCAAATAACAACGACTTCACCCGAGTTGATATGCTCGCTGATTCCTTGAAGCACATGAAAATCACCATACCATTTATGAATATTTTCTATTTTGATCAATATTTACCTCTGCCGGTTTTCTAAAGCCGAATTCATAACATTGTGACAAAAAAATCAATAGTCGGCTTCATCATATTGCAATTAGATTCAGTTAATGAATATGACAAAAATATAATTTTAAGTCAAGATAATTGAAATTTTATAGACAGTGCGCATTCATTGATAAAATAGTTATTTTAAGTAATAAGGAAGATTAATCGGCATTTAGCCCTTGATGCAAATGATTGGTTTTACCTTAGCGACTTTACTCGTAAGACCGGCTTTTTCGGCAGCCTCAATGACGGTATCGATATCTTTGTAAGCCCCGGGGGCTTCTTCGGCGATCCCCCTCATAGACCGACTGCGAATCAGAATTCCCTTTTCTTCCAATTCTCCTATAACCTGGCTGCCTCTCCAGTGTTTGGTCGCTTTCTTACGACTCATGCAACGACCGGCTCCATGACAGGCGGAACCAAAGGCTTTCTGCAGTCCATCTTTAGTTCCCGTTAAGATATAGGAAGCCGTACCCATGCTACCACCAATCAAAACCGGTTGCCCAATATTTCTAAATGCCGGCGGCAAGTTTGGATGCCCGGGACCAAATGCTCGAGTAGCGCCTTTCCGATGAACATAAACGTTTTTTTCTTTCCCCTCAATCTGATGTTTCTCCATTTTGCATGTATTATGAGAGACATCGTAAAGCAATGGAAGAGAAGTATTCGGAAAAATTTCGGCAAAAACATCGCGAATCAAATGCATGATAACTTGACGATTGGCTAAAGCACAGTTAATCGCCGCCCGCATGGCCCCAAGATACTGCACGCCCACCGGTGAATCAAGCGGGGCACAGGCCAACTCGCGATCAGGCAAATGAATACCGTATTTGGGAGCGGAGGTTACCATGAGTTTGAGAAACTCCGTGCCGATCTGATGACCCAGTCCACGAGAGCCGCAATGAAGGCTCACGACGACTTCGCCCTGATTGAGCCCGAAAACGGTTGCGGAGCCGGGATTGTAGATTTCTTCAATGACCTGGATCTCAAGGTAATGATTACCTGATCCCAACGTCCCGACTTCATCTTCCTGACGTTTCTTGGCGCGCGCAGAAACATATTCCGGCTTAGCTTCAGCCATTCGACCATGTTCTTCAATCCGTTCTAGGTCCGATTTCGTTCCATAACCTTGGGCAACGGCCCATTGAGCGCCTCCGCTGAGCATTTTATCCATTTCTTTTAGATTGAGGTGCAACAATCCGGTACTACCCACGCCGGCCGGAATATTGTGGTAAAGAAGATCGGCAAGTTTTTTTTGAACGGCAAAGACTTCATCTGCATGTAGACCGGTGAGCATTGTCCGTACCCCACAGGAAATATCAAATCCAACGCCTCCGGCCGATATCACCCCTCCCTGCTCGGGGTCAAAAGCCGCCACTCCACCAATTGGGAATCCATACCCCCAATGCGCATCGGGCATTGCATATGCCGCTTTGACAATACCGGGCAATGTGGCCACATTGGTTATTTGTTCATATACTTTTTGATCCATTTCAAGAAGCTGATCTTTACCGGCGTAAATGATCGCCGGTACCCGCATTTGACCAAAAGGCAAAATGTGCCATTCGAAGTCGGATTGCTTTTTTAAACCTGAAAGATCCATCGCGCCCCTCCTTTTATACATCTACAATACACTGGGCCAACCACAAACCCTCTGTTGTTTTAACGATCCGCAGCTCGGTAAAGGTGGCTCCCTTGACTTCCACCGCGGGTTGATGCCTTTTGTTTGAAATACTTTCACCCCAAAGTGTTGCCTGCAAACATATCTTTTCTATCGTTACTTCAAATCGACTAAAAAGCATTCTACGGGTCATCATTTCATAAATGAGCGCATTCAACCAATCAAACAGCAAAAGCTCATGATCCGGTGCTTCACATTGAATCGAAATCGCATCTAAAGGCTTTACTTTTTTTGGAACGGTAATTACGGCCGTTAGGGCTAAAGCAACTTGTTCAAAAGCTTCCGATATTGTCCGACCAATTCCCCGGACTCCAATATCCGCCTGATGGTGAAAGTGCTCCCAACGCTGAACAGACATCACAAGCTTCTCCTTTTTATTCATCAATCTTCATTGTAAAGAAAGATTTATGCATGATTATTTGGCCGTTTTGCCCACCAAAATTTTAACAGCCTCCATATATTCTGAAAAACCGCGCTGAAAAATATCATTGTGATTGGCACCTGGAATTTTCAATAAAGTTTTGTCCTCGGCTCGGCAAGCATCAAAAAGGGCCTGACCATCTGCAAACGGTATAATATGATCGCGCTCGGCATGAATAATTAAAGTGGGTTTTTCGAATAATCGTATTTTATCAAGATTTCGAAAACCGACCTCTTCTTTAAATTCAACGGCTTGCAAGTCGACGCCCATAAGCTGCAGCAAGGGACCGGCATAGGCAAATCCGCTTTCGACAATCAGAGCGTCAATTTCGTTTTTGTAATTAGCTGCAAGTTCAAGCACTGATGCACTTCCCAATGATCTACCCATAGCGATAAATGAGCTTGTATATTCATTTTCTTTTAACCATTTGCGAACAAATTCAAAAATCACATGACAGTCCCGCATCATGGCGGTTATGGTCGGTCGACCCGTTGAACGTCCATAACCCCGGTAATCGACCGGTATAAAATTAATTCCCATCCGGTTATATATGGGACCCAGTTCATCATAATCAGCTACAATTTCACCATTGCCGTGAAAGTAAAGCATATTAGGGGCTGTTTTTTGGGTCATATGAAACCGCGCACCGATGACGACATCCGCCTCAACTGAAATAAGCATGTTGCGGGCATGAATATTAGTGTCCGCACCCTTCCATTCCACCCTGGGGTGAAATAAAGAGCTTAGAACCTCCGGTTGATCAAGAGTTGAATAATCGATTTTAGAAATATCTATCATAGGTTCACCTCCATCTCTTGGGCATATTGTAAGTATAATTTTATATATCTTTCAACAATTTGTTTTCCGGCAATTTTTCAATTGCATCTCTAAATTTTTGCAGCGTTTCGGATAAAGCTTTAAATTCGTTCGTCTGTGCTGTCGGTATCGTATCAATACCTCTACGATCCAAAGCTTCAATGATATATTGTATTGTTAAAATGTTAATATCAAGGGCGGGTTGAAAAGCCGGTTCAATATACTCTTCCGTCATTGTACCCGTCAAAATCCTGCTTTCAGCCAATTCCTGTAACACTTCATGAACCAATAGAATCGGCATTTCTAAAATACCTGAAATCTCAGTCGCACTTAAGGGATCTTTTCCCTTGGAAAAATTGATAATTATTAAACGGGCAATTTGAAGCGAAATCAATTTTCTGAATGAAAGGCTGATCCGGCGGCAATCCAGTTCATATTCATACAGATAAACGTTCTGATGGGCAAAACAGAATTCAGCTCCAAAAAGTACGATCAGCCAACTCAACTGCAACCAAATTAAAAATAAAGGCAACGCGGCGAAACTGCCGTAAATTGCATTATACTTGGTTACACCTACTTGAAAGGTAATATACCCCAATTGCGCAATCTGAAATATGGTCCCGGAAAGTATACCGGCGATCAGGCTGGAAGTGAAATTAACCTTCGTGTTCGGCATAAAAATAAAATTAAGGGTAAAAAGGCCCCAGATGAGAACATAAGGTAAAAATTTCAAAAGAAAAAATATGAGCGGGCTTATAAATCCCAATAACGAGATCTTTGCAGTTATCAATGTAACCTGAGTTGTAATAAAAACTGTCACACTGCCGGCCATGATGACAAGGATAGGACAAATCATGATAATAAAAAGATAATCAGTGAATTTTCGTAACAATGTTCTTGATTTCTTTATTTTCCAGATATCATTTAAAGAACTTTCAATATGGCTTAACAATTTTATCACCGTCCAAAAAAGAACGACGACACCGATACCGGCGATTAATCCGCCTTTAGTATTTTCAAGCAGATTATGGGCAAAATCGGCAATTCGGATCACAACATCTTGTTGTGCGACAAATTTTTCTAAAAGCTCCTTTTCAAGAAGTTTTTCAAAACCAAAACCCTTCGCAATACCAAAAACCATAGCCAGAACCGGTACAATGGACAACAGTGAATAGAAAGTCAGTGCGGAAGCTCTTAACACGCATTTATCTTTATTAAATCCACGTAAAGTCAAAAGGACAATTCTCAATTGCTTGATGGAAAATGCCTTTATTGGGGAAAGCCTTTTTAAACGAATTCTCCAGATATCAATTTTAATAAAACGAATAGTTTTAGATTTTAGTTCCCTGGCTATTTTCATTTATTGAACCCTATTTTTCCGTCAATAAAAGCTGTTCTTTTTTGTTTATTTTTAAGATTGCATTTCACGCTTCGTTTTTTCTCATGTAAATCTCCATACGTTCCACAGCCAAAGAGCAGGAAAGCGTTAAGACCAAGTAAAGAGCTGTAACTGTGATCCAAACTTCAAAGGTCAAATAGGTAGCCGACATCAATTCCATGGCCTGAAATGTTAATTCCTGAATAGAGATAACCGAAACAATAGATGAGTCTTTGATTGTGGAAATAAATTGACCGGCTAAAGGAGGTAGAATTCTTTTGGTTGCCTGGGGCATAATAATATAGCGAATCTGCTGCCGGCTTGACAAGCCGCATGCGATTGCCGCCTCCCATTGTCCTTTTTCAATGGATTGGATACCTGCTCTGACAATTTCTGCGATATAGGCTCCTTCAAAAATCGCCAAAGTAATCAACGCTGATAAAAATTCTGAAAATAAAGACGGCGGAGCAAATAGAAACGTCACACAGGCCTGAGAATTTTCACTCAGATTTCTGATAAAGGTGTCTACGCCGATAACCGGTAAAATCTGATTGCCAACAAAATAATAAAATATAAAAATCAAAACCAGGGGGGGTAAATTTCGAATTAATTCCACATAGGTTCGGGCCAGAAGCCGTTTGAAAAGGCTGGAGCTAATTCGACATAAACCCATCGCCGTTCCAATGATAACGGCCAGCAATGTGCTCCAAATGCTTAACCGAATCGTGGTGAAAAGGCCTTGTATCAGTAGATTTGCTACCCACTTGCCTTTCTGTGGATCATAACAAAAAAGGTACTGGGGTATGACATCCCATTCCCAATGATAATGAAGCCTGATTTTTATTCGATAAGCAATATAAAAAAGAGCGGCCAAAATAAGCAGTGCTATTATAATATCAATTGATATACTGAATTTATTATATCTTTTCACCGGATGAGAACCTTACTGCAAATCATATTAAGGCCGCCTTTTAAATAAAACCGATCAAACCAATGCAACGAGCCAACTTTTCTATAAACTATTTCAGCATATCTTCCCAACTTTTGCTGTCAAACCAATAGTGTTTACGTTCTTTTAACCAGCCTTCAGCGTCAACCACACGAATCCAGTTATTGAAATAATTAAGGGTATCAAAATCCCCTTTTCGAACTGCAAAGCCGATAGGCTCTTTGGTGAAGATCTCTTTAAGCGGCAGGAAAAATCTATCCGGGTATTTAAACACCTGGAATGCCGGCATCGGAGCGGAGCCGACGACCGCGTGAACTTTGCCGTTTAAAAGCTCTTGATAGGCATGTGATTCATCATCAAAAAGCCTTAACTGAGCTTTTGGCATAAACTGCTTGGCAGCGGTAACAGCAGTCGAGCCAAGTCTGGCTGCAAGGACGACATTGGGGTGATTAAAATCTTCCAGACTCTTAAAACCTGAAGCGATTTGTTTGTGTGCAACCATCGACATACCGGTATAATCATAGGGAATACTGAAATTGACTTTTAGATTGCGATCCGGTCGAATTCCCATGCCGCCGATAATAACGTCAAACTTACCGGTGATAAGTGCCGGGATAATACCGGCCCATTTGGTAGGAACAAATTCAACTTTAACGCCCATATCCTGTGCAAGCCGGGTGGCAACATCAATCTCAAAACCAATTAATTTGCCGGTTTTGTCTTTCATTGCCCAAGGTACGAAAGTAGACATACCGACGCGCAAAACACCGCGTTTAAGCACCTTTTCAATCGTACTCTCGGTAATCAATTGCTGTTGAAGATTACCGGCAAAAGCAATACCACCTAAACGAACAATTAGAATTACAGCTACCGCAAACAATAAAAATTGTAATCTTACCTTCATCGCTTATCTCCTTTCATGGATCGTAAATATTTTCTGATTTGAAAAAGGCTTAAAATATTAAGATTCGATTCTAATTTTATTTTCCATAAAATTAACGACAATTGAAAGTGCTATGTTTATCAAGAGATAAATAAAGGCAACGACAAACCAAACTTCAAATACCAAATAGGTCTCTGCAGCAATCGCCTGTCCCTGCATGGTTAAATCGTATATGGCGATCGTACTTACCAGGGCTGAATCTTTGATCAGTGATATGGCTTGACTCGTTAAGGGAGGAAGAATGCGTCGAATGGCCTGCGGCAAAATAATATAACAATAGGTTTGTAAAGTGTTTAATCCGGAACTGTATGCAGCTTCCCACTGACTTTTATCAATAGAAACAATTCCGGAGCGAAATATTTCCGATGCATAGGCTCCTTCAAAAAGACTGAGCGCAAGAACCGCTGAGGAAAATCGACTAATACCAAGCACCGGAGACAAAACAAAATAAATAAAAAAAAGCTGTACCAGCAGTGGTGTATTACGGATAATTTCTAAATATCCGCGGGCCAGAATTTTGCCCATCAATGAATTTGATAATCGAAGCAACGCCGTTATAAGCCCCAGTAGGGTTGCAAGAATCAGACTGATTGCAGTAATGCGAAAAGTTACGATCAAACCCATAATTAGAGGGCCTGCTGTAAATTTACCCTCGTCAAAAAAATAGATATATTGAGGGATCCGATACCATTGCCAATTATATCCCAACCGCTCGGTGCCACGGGCCATCAACCAGATGATAACGCTGATCACTAAAAAATATTTAATGATATCGATCAGAGTTGAACGCTTAATCAAAATCATCTCCACAAACGGGTAAAGATTGATAAATCCGATTGGATAAATTACTTTTAACTAAGATTAAGATAGGGCACCATAAATATCAAGGCTTAACTTACTTCAATGTTTACCCTACGGGAAAGCCGGAGGACTCCAGATCCGGCGTTGCCAAGGGGTCGCAGTAGATTACTACGGCTTCCCCCTTGGCGCCTTGTCTCTGAAGCCCTCCGGCTTTTGCAACGTTGGGGTTAACTGAACCTCGAGATTTATGAGGATTCTAAAGGTTCTTTTTTTCCAGTTCATTTGCTGTAACAAAAATCTATTGACGTATAAAATCCGAAATGTTAGAAAGATTTTCCTGTTATAATCATCATAATATAATTAAGGTGGTTATGCAGCGGCGAATTCAATCGCCTAAAAGTTCTCAAAAGATTTTGGTCCAACTAATGGGCTAAAAAAATTATTACAATTCAATGTGTTAGGGGTGCCCTTGGAAAAAGGGCTGAGAAAAGACCCTGAAACTTGACCTGGATAATACCAGCGTAAGGAAACACGTATTAAAACTTTAAGACTAAAAAAGCAGATACGGCTACCTTATGCCGTTATCTGCTTTTTTTTTGGAGTAAAATAAAGCCTATGAAAAATAAAAAATCATTTTTTAGCACCCAAAAAAGAAATATTTATTGTTTTGCAGATACCTTGCCTCTTTGCAAGGAACTGCTCAATGCCGGAGCAAAAATCATTCAGCTCAGGAATAAACACCTGGATGATTCGGCATTTTTCGATTTGGCAACAGCAATGCTGGCACAGGTCAAAAGCTGTAATGATGCCATATTGATTATCAATGATCGGGTCGATATTGCATTGGAAATCGGTGCCGACGGAATCCATATCGGTCAGGAAGACGAGAGTTATCATAGGGTTATCAGCCGTATGCCCACCGATATGATCGTCGGAGTGTCCGTCAACTGCGTGGATGAGGCGCTTGAGGCCCAAAAGGCCGGTGCGGACTATGTCGGTGCAGGCGCTGTTTTCCCGACATCAACAAAGCCAGATGCGGATCTTATCAGCTTGGAAGAGCTTAATGGTATCGTGCAGGCTATCAGCATTCCGGTTGTTGCGCTGGGTGGAATATCAATCGATAATATCCATCAAGTGATGGAAACAGGTGCACAATATTACGGTATTATTTCAGAAATAAATAATGCCGAGGACATTTCGGCTCGATTTAATCAATTTTTTAATATTTTAGTAAAAGGAAAATAAAATGAGTACAATCATTGACGACTTGAAAAAAGGAAACATTCCGGATTTTGTAAAAACAATCGCTGCAGATGAAAGCATTGACCTTCAGGAATTGATTCGAAATGTGATTAGCGGCCATGTAGTCATCTGTCGCAATAATCTGCATAGCACATTGAATCCTATCGCTATCGGTAAAGGTACCCGTATCAAAGTCAACGCCAATATCGGCACTTCACCGACCCTTTGTGATTTTTCTGATGAAATGGACAAAGTACAGATTTCTATCGACAGCGGTGCGGATACACTCATGGATTTATCAATTGCCGGTAATATCAGTGATTTTCGCAAAAAGATAGTTGAAGAATTTGATATTACATTAGGAACCGTCCCCATATATGAAGCCATGATCGGATTAAAAAGTCCGGCAAATCTTACGATTGAACGTTTTTTAGAAGTCGTCGAAAAACAAGCCGAAGAAGGTGTAGACTTTATGACCATTCACAGCGGTTTGCAGCAAAAACATATTCCCTTTGTCGATCAACGTGTGCTTGGAGCAGTCAGTCGCGGGGGATCCATTATGGTTCAATGGATGCGGCGGCATCAAAAAGAAAGTTTTTTATATGAATATTTTGATGAAATATTAAAAATCGCACATCAATATGATATTACCATGTCGCTGGGAGATGGATTACGTCCGGGCTGTACGGCCGATGCAAACGACAGGGCTCAATTCGGTGAGTTGGAAACGCTGGGAGAGCTTGTACAGCGTTGTCGAGACGCCCATGTACAAGTAATGGTGGAAGGACCCGGCCATGTACCCTTGCATTTGATCGAGGAAAATATTAGAAAACAAAAGCAAGTATGCAACGGAGCTCCATTTTATGTTTTAGGTCCTTTAGTTATTGACCATGCCGCGGGCTACGATCACATTGCAGGAGCTATCGGTGGTGCTCTGGCTGCATTTTACGGTGCTGATTTTCTATGCTATGTTACACCGGCCGAACATTTGCGCCTGCCGACGAAAGAGGATGTCCGCGAAGGGGTGATTGCTTCTAAAATTGCGGCTTCGGCAGTTGATTTAACACGCAATAAACCCAATGAGGTCAAAAGAAACTTGGATATATCCATTGCCAGGAAAAATTTCGACTGGGAAATCCAGCATAAATTGGCTATTGATCCAAATAAATTTTGTCAATATCTTGATAAAGTCGAATCAGGCTCCCCGCAGGGCGACCAAGACATTCCTTGCTCGATGTGTGGTGAATGGTGTGCCATCAAGCGTGCACGGGAAAACCTTATCAAGTAAAACAACAAGACGGGTAAATATTTATGTTAATTAAAGATGCCGGTGGCGAATTTGCTTTGATTCAAAGACTCAGCCGTATCATTCCTTCAAACCATGATACGATTGTAGCCGGTATTGGTGATGACGCAGCGGTCATTAAAATAAACCCTAAAGACGACCAATATCTGCTTGTGACAACCGATACGCTAGTGGCAAATGACCACTTTAAAACAGTGTGGGCAAAGCCGGAGCAAATCGGAATAAAAACCATCGAATGTAATGTCAGTGACATTGCAGCCATGGGCGGCATACCCACCTACATGTTTATATCGCTGGTTTTGACACCCAAAACAACGGTTGAATGGACTGAAAGATTATATAGCGGCATGGCTCTATCATGTAAAAAACACAATATTATTACAGCCGGAGGAGATACGACCCATGGGGAAGTAGAAGTCATCAGCATTACCCTATTGGGAACGGTTTCCTCAAAGAATCTTTGTTTGCGCAGTCAGGCTCAACCTGGAGATTGGATAGCCGTTACCGGAGCCCTGGGGGCATCATCGGCGGGACTGAATCTGTTGTCCCGTGATCTACCGGTATCTTCCTATCTGCTTGAAAAACACCTATCTCCTCATTGTCGCCTCGATGCCGCCCAACATTTGGCACCTATTGTAAACGCCATGATTGATATCAGTGACGGCCTATCATCAGAAATCAATCATATCTGTTTTCAAAGCAAGGTCGGAGCACAAATTTTTGCTGAAAGCATTCCCTTACACCCTGATGTTATTGAGGCGGGAAAAACTTTAGGCCAAGCACCTATTGATTTTGCATTAAACGGAGGAGAGGACTATGAACTGCTTTTCACCATCGCTCCTGAAAATTTTAACAAGCTGAAGCAAACCGGCTTAAAATATTATATTGTCGGAAAAATTACGGACACCGAAGAAGGTTGTTACCTGATCACTGAGTCTGAAAATAAAATCAAACTCCAAGGAGGCTACAATCATTTTACATAACAAAATTTATAAAGCTGAATTGTGCGATGAGTTACTAAAAAAAATTAGGCATCACGCACCGCTTGTCCATCATATTACCAATTGGGTGACAATCTATGACTGTGCTCAAATCACCCGTTCAATCGGGGCCCTGCCGATCATGGCACATATGAAGGAAGAAGTTGCTGATATGGTCGCCCTTGCCGATGCGTTGGTGCTCAATATCGGCACCCTGAATCATGATCTGCTGGACAGTATGCTGACGGCGGGCCGGGCTGCCAATGCCAAAAGTATTCCTATTGTGATCGATATTGTCGGCTGCGGCGCGACCCCTGCAAGAACCGAAGCGGTTAAAAATTTAATGGGTCATTTGCAGTTTGCAATCATTAAAGGCAATGCTGGAGAAATCGGCGCTGCTGCCGGTGTTAAGGCTGTCGTAAAAGGCGTAGAATCCATATCCGTTAGTGGCGACCTATCTGAAATTGCAAAAACATTTTCCAAATCAGCAGATGTGGTCGTCGTCATCACCGGTCCAACCGATATTATTACCAATGGAGATGAAATTCATCTTTGCCGCGCAGGGCACCCATTGATGGCTAAAGTTGTTGGAACCGGGTGCATGTCAACATCTGTTTTAGGGGCCTTTGCATCCGTTGCAGACAATGTTTTTGATTCAGCCGTCTGCGCGATGAATTTTTACGGAGCAGCAGGTGAAGACGCTGCATCAAAGGCAGCCACCCCTATGGCTTTTAAAAATGAATTTCTTGATAGCATCTATCGTAAGGCGCATTTAAATATATAAGGGGTCAGCTTATGCCTGAAAAAGTCATCATTATGGGAGCTGCCGGTCGTGATTTCCACAACTTTAATGTCTATTTTAAGGACAACCACCGCTACAACGTCATTGCTTTCACGGCTGCTCAGATTCCCGATATCGAGAGCCGGCTCTATCCACCTGAATTGGCGGGAACTTTTTACCCGGGAGGAATCCCCATCTATCCTGAAGAGCGTCTGGCTGATCTTATACGGAAACACAAAATAGATCTGGTGGCTTTTTCTTATAGCGATGTTCCCCATATAGAAGTTATGCACAAGGCGTCAATTGCCATGGCCGAAGGAGCGGATTTTATTTTAATCGGCGCCACTTATACTATGCTCAAATCCAGTAAAACAGTCATCGCCGTATGTGCCGTTAGAACCGGATGTGGAAAATCTCAAACCACTCGAAAAGTATGCGAAATAATAAGAAAAGCGGGAAAAAACGTTGTAGTTATTCGGCATCCGATGCCCTATGGAGATTTGAGTAGTCAGGCTGTACAACGATTTTCAACGCCTGAAGATTTTAATATTCACCAGTGTACAATAGAAGAAAGAGAGGAATACGAACCGCTTGTCGAGCAAAATATTGTGGTTTATGCAGGAATCGATTATGGCCGGATTTTGAAAGCGGCCGAAAAAGAGGCAGATATCCTCATCTGGGATGGAGGCAATAACGATACTCCTTTTTATTACCCGGATGTTCATATTGTGATGTTCGATCCTCACCGTGCAGGGCACGAATTATTGTATTACCCCGGTGAGACCAACCTGCGCATGACCGATATTGCCGTCATCAATAAAGTTGATACGGCTGCATCCGAAAAAATTGAACTTGTTCGCAACAACATCGAAAAATACGCCCCGAAAGCTGACATCGTGCTCGCCGAATCCCCTGTCGTTGTCAGTCAGCCGGAGCAAATTCGAGGAAAACGTGTTTTAGTGGTAGAAGACGGACCGACATTGACTCATGGCGAAATGTCTTTCGGCGCCGGAACCGTCGCCGCCAAGGTGTTTGAAGCCTCTGAAATCATTGACCCTCGGCTATTTTCGGTCGGAACGATTAAAGAAACCTATCGTCGCTATCCCCATATCGGTTCTGTGCTGCCGGCTATGGGTTATAGCAAAAATCAGATTCATGACCTGGAAACAACCATAAATAATACGGTATGCGACCTGGTCCTCTTTGCAACCCCTATTCATCTGCCTCGAATTCTTTCCATCAATAAACCGACCATTCGAGTTCGTTATGACTATAAGGACCATGGCATGCCTGTTTTGGAAAAAATTCTTTTGAATCGAATTCGGAATTTGATTTAAGGTGGAAAGCGGCGTAGTCACTATCGTTTTTTTTTATCCCAAGGCCAATAAAAGCGTTTAAAATGATTTCGCCGCTCTTTTTTATATACTCCAAAAGCTTCATAACGGTGAAGCGCCCTTTGTTTTTTTCTTCTGTAAGTGGACTCCCACAAATCTATAAATAAAAAGTGTACTATGTTTTTGATACAGCCTGATTTTTGTGGACTTTTTAGTCTGGCTTTTCGATGCCGACCCTTATGTATCTTATCTTTTCCCAATATGAGCCGTCCCGGAAACCGATCTTCTATAAAACTGATTAAAATAAATATGTTATTGATAAATATTTAAAATTAAATTATAAAATTTAATTGGTTTTAATCAACCCCTAATTTTATTTAGTTTTTTTTGATAGAGGAATTAAAAAATTCAAGCAGTCCTCCAAAATTTTGAGTAAAAATTGAAATCGTGTGCAAAAATGGTAACCGTTGATCATATGAATTTCTGTAAATAATCTTACCAAAGTCATTAATATCAGCTTCCAGCATTTTGGCATATTTGTTGCTGAGTATTTATAGCTTATAGCAAAAAAACGTCGCCATATTTATTTTTGGAGATTTTAACTTCTTTTTACCACAATAATGCAAAGTTTAATTATGTATTTTAAAATTTCTCAATATATTACTTCAGAAGGTTAAATTATGATGGCAATGACACCAAGTCGTCGAATTCTCTGGATGAAGCGTTCTTTATATTTAAAAGAAATTGTCAACGATCTAACTTACCCGATCATAAATATAAAATGGGCGGAAACTCAGGAAGAGCTGGAGCACGTATTCTCACTTGTGTATAAGGAATATTTAAAAGCAGGGTATATAGAAAAACCGGAATCGTCTAAAATATTTTTCAATATACATAACCTTCTGCCGACTTCAGCAGCTCTAATAATCAAATACGGAAAAGAAGTCATTTCAACTATGAGCATAATCATAGATAATAAATATTTTAAACTACCAATAGATAGCACTTATCCGGATGAAATTGATGAATTGAGACAAAAAGGCCGTAATATCTGTGAATTTTCTGCGCTTGCAACTTCGCAGGATTTTCGTTGGCGCAATCTATTTGCCTATATATTTCGTGAGATGTATTGGTATGCTATGGAAAATAATATAAATGATATATGTATCATGGTAAACCCAAAACACGTCCCTTTTTATAAATCAATTCTCCTTTTTGAGGATTTAGGAAAAGAAAAAATTTATTCCCGTTTAGGCGTCCCCGCAGTTGCATTAAGAATTAATCTGAACACCTGGGAAGAAAATTTGAAAAAAACTTATGGGGAATTAAAACCCGAATACAATTTATACAGTTTCGTCTCTGAAAGTACAAAAAGATCACCCAAAAGCCTTAGATTAAGGCTATCTTCAAAAAAGCGGCAAAGTCTAGATAACCATATAATTAACTATTTTCTTGCAAAAAATAAATATATTTTAAACAGTTTATCAACAAATCAGAAAAAATACATTTATAACCAAAACCAAAAAAATATGTCTATCTATCGCAATCATTCGGTTGATTCATTCCAAAAGACAGGAAGCGGATTATGCTAACCTTTATTTCCAAGCCCTAAATTCTTCAAACAACAGCGATTGTGTCTTCAATAGCTCCTACGTCAAGGACATGGATATTCATATTTCGGTCAAGATCAATCCATTTTTTCTTTGACCACAATGCAACCAAATGTTCAAGCTCATTGAGCCAAATTCCAGATTGCTTAGCCAACCAGCCTATCTCGACGGGAACTTTTCCATTCCGTGATGCATCTATTAGAATTCTTTTAATTAGAGATTCATATTGACTTGCTGAAGACCCTTCGATTTGTTGTCGTAATCGATTAGCTAGAATCTTACAAACCTCGAAACCCTTATTTCTATCATATTGCAATTGTTTTATAAAATCCAGGGGAGGCCATACCATCACATCCACCTCCCTGGAATTTGGAATTACGGTTTTTGTACGCTTCCCTCCGTCTATCAAAGAAATTTCACCAAATATCTGTCCCGGGCCCAATAAAACATCTTCATCAGATAAAGGCCCTTTATCATCGAAGTTTGGCAAAAATTTGTTATTTATTTTTGAAAATGGCAGTAATCTTACAGATCCCCGCATAATTAAAAAAACTTCATTCCCTGACTCTCCCTGTTTAATTATAATTTCATCTTTTTGATATATACGCCTTTCATCAGACTCGCTAAAAATCATTTGCAAAGGATCTTGTGATGCTTCACGCGTACCCGGAGGTAAGAGTTCAATATCGATATGAATAGGGAGCATAGGAGTATTCAATCTTTCTGATAAAAATTCTTCACCAACGGGTTTTGCACTAAATGATTTCGCAAGCATATTAAAAAGAGGCGGATGTAAGGTAGCGAGAATATGCCTGGCGTTAACCTTCCTCATTTCTCTAACGCACATTTTTAATAAACCATGGATTAAGCCACGATGTTTTCTATACTTTTTCAACGAACAAAACCAACCCAAGCATGCGCATTTTTCCTCTATCCGACCAATTAAATCAGTAAAATCATAATGTTCAAATGCGGGTAAACCAATTGGATTTTCAGTAGTTAGCCTGATAGTAGCTATAGGAATATCGTTTTTAAAAGCTAATATGTTGACAGTTTCTTCAAAACTATCATAACGATCAATAATATGGTCTGAATGATGGCAAAAACGTTTTTCTTCCTCAACAAAAACTTTGTGTCTTAATTGATAAACATGATTTTTTTCTTCGGAGGTCTTAGCAATTTTTAAACAAATGGGCATACTTTCTCCTGATTTTACATAAGTTAGAAATTTGCAATCTGAAGAAGAGATAATAGAATTTATCAAAAACGTTCAAAGTCTTTAAAAATATTAAAAAATTATCGCAATAAACATACCATTTAAGTTTAAAATTAAAAATCATATATATTCAGATAGTTATAATTTTTTTGATTAACCATTTTGAAAATTTATTAAAAATATGACAATATTTGTTAACTTAAAGAACAAAAAGTGATATTGATTTAAATTTAATTTTTATGGTATTATTAATTATTTTTAAATGTCATGAAATTCCATTTCATCGCAAATTTCTATAAAACATGCACTTTGAGGTTTTTTATGAAGTGATTAATTAAATGGCAGTTTATGATTAAGCTCTAAAGAATTGATTTTGGAAAATACATATGATTAGAAGATGAAAAAATGAAGACATGGATGTCAACAGTGCTTGATTCGTCACAAAAATCAATTTTTCACCTTTATGGAATTTAATTATGTCAGTCCCTGCCGTAATTCTAACAAAAATCAAAATGCCCAAATCTCCTTCAAAAATGCAGCTTAACTTTCAAAGGGCTACACTGTTACTATTTTTTTATTTACAAATCACATCTTCTTACCGATATTCATAATATTAGCGATTTTCGATTTTATCATAAAAGTTTTTATTATATATGAAGAAAAATTATAAGTTATAATTATTACAAAAAATCAAAATATGGACGTGGTAAAAACAAAAAATCTCAACAAAGATTTTTTTTTGGGTAAAACTAAAATTCGAGCACTAATAGATATAAATATTTCCGTTGAAAAAGGTGAATTTCTTGCTATAGCGGGACCATCGGGGAGTGGTAAAACTACCTTACTCAATTTAATCGGTTGCATTGATTTGCCTACTTCCGGAATTATCAGAATCGACTCAATCGATACCAACAGACTATCCTCAAATGAATTGGCAAATCTTAGAGCCTCAAAAATAGGATTTATATTCCAATCGTTCAATTTAATCCCGGTCTTCTCTGCACTTGAAAATGTTGAATATCCTCTTTTTAAAAAGAAAAAAAATAAAAAAGAGAGAAAAGAAATCGTAATGAAGGCCTTAGAGGATGTTGGAATTGAAAAATTTGCGAAGCATAAACCTGATGAGCTAAGTGGTGGTCAGCGACAACGAGTTGCCATTGCTAGGGCTCTTGTTACTAATCCTAAAATCATACTGGCAGACGAACCAACTGCCAATCTTGATCAAAAAACCGGAGCAACGATTTTGGATATAATGAAAAAAATAAACGAAGAGCACAAAACCGTTTTTATATTTTCAACCCATGATTCAAAGATCATGTCGATGGCAAACAGAATAATCCGAATAAGAGATGGAGCGATCATTTCCCGGGAAGTATAGATTATGGAACTGCCTATAAGTCTACGCCTTTCTATTAGAAATGTTTTCCGAAACCGAATCAGATCATTTATTACGCTATCAGCAATAGCTTTTGGAGCCATTTCTTTAATAATTGCAGGTGGTTTTTTTGAAGATTCTTTCATGCAGATGCGGGAGGCTTATATTCATAGTTATCTTGGGCACATCCAAGTACATAAAAAGGGTTTTAGCGATAAAGGGTCTGCAAAACCTTTTGAATATCTGATTGATGAACCCAATAAAATTATAACACTAATTTCATCCCTTGATCATGTAAAAATTGCTACACCTCGCATTTCTTTTTCAGGACTTTTAAGTGACGGAGAAAACACAATTTCCGTTCTTTGCCAGGGAATAGCGCCTAAAGGTGAAAAAGCTTTAAATATAATCGATGAAACCAAGAACGAAAACAGAGGTTTAGGCATACAAGCTGGAGAGAATCTTTCAGAAAAAGATGAATTTGATTTAATTTTGGGGAAGGGTTTATCAAAAGCTGTGGAAAGTAGTATCGATAATTCCTTGGTTCTACTATCCAACACAGTTGACGGGGCGCTTAATGCTTTTGATTTAAATGTAAAAGGAATATTTTTTACGGCATCCAAAGAATTTGACGACAGGACAATTCGAGTGCCGATTTCAACCGCTCAAAAGCTTCTTCGGACCGATAAAGTTCAAACACTTGTCGTCGTTTTAGATAAGACAAAATATACTACCCAAGTAAAAAATAATCTTCTCAGACTCTTAAAGGATAACAAAATCGGATTAGAAGTTAGAACATGGGATGAAATGGCCGATTTTTATAATAAAACCGTTGAACTTTATGGTCGACAATTTTTCTTTCTCAAACTTATTATTTCTATCATTGTAGTTTTAAGTATTTTTAATACCATAAACATGGCTATCTGGGAAAGGACTAGAGAGATAGGTACAATAATGGCGTTGGGTTTTAATAGATTTGATATTTTAAAGACATTCCTATTAGAAGGATTTATTTTAGGCACAATTGGAGGCATTATTGGAATAATAGGTGGCATCATCATGGCCTATCTTATTTCAATTATTGGAATACCTATGCCTCCTCCACCTGGTGCGACAGTCAACTGGATAGCAATGATAAAAATAGTGCCTGAAATTCTTATTTCTGCATTCATTATATCTACTTTATCATCATTGATATCATCATTTTATCCAGCATTCAAAGCTTCTCGGATGGTAATTGCGGATGCTCTTCGACACATATAAGAGAGGCATAAGAATGATCAAATCTTCACTAAAAAGGATTTATTTTTTAATAATAATTTTGTTTCTCCCTATTCCCTGTCATGCTGATCCATCCGCCGAACAAATATTGAAACAAGCAGATGAAATCCGAAACCCTCAACAGGATTATAAAGTAATTGTTGATATTATCAGCAAAAAAGTAGGAGAAAAGGACAAATCAGCAAAATATGAAGTTTTAGTAAAAGGCAAAGAAAAAACTATTATAAAAACGCTTTATCCAAGTGTTGATAGAGGAACATCTCTGCTTATGATCCATTATGACTTATGGGTATTTTTGCAGAGTATATCAAAACCTCTCAGGATTTCATTTCAGCAAAGACTATTTGGAGAAGCTGCAAACGGTGACATTGCTAGGGCTAATTTCTCTGGTGACTATAATCCCAAACTACTACTAACTGAAAAAATAGATAAAAAAAGCTACTATGTTCTCGACCTTACCGCAAAGGATGAACGAGTCACCTATCAAAAAGTGATTCTTTGGGTCCAAAAGGATAATTTCCATCCTTTCAAAGCGGAATTCTATGCTATCTCCGGTAAACTTTTAAAAACCTGTTCTTATGAAAATTATAAGGTAATATTGGGTCGTCTCAGGCCTACTCGACTTGTCCTTGACAATGCTCTGAAACTCGGTCAAACATCAATTATAGAATATAGCAATATGACTCAGGAAAATTTTGCCGACAAATTTTTTAATAAAAACTATTTAAAAAAACTTAAATATTGATCCGTATTTTTAGCTAATAATAATCTCATCATGCTTTACAATATTTTTTCAAAAAAACCATGCGTATATACATACCTGTAATTTTTATAACTATTTTATCTTTGGTCTTATTAGCCCTTACAAATCCTACTGTTTCCTTTTCCTCTAACATGTCGGAAGATTTTTTCAATGGCTTATCTTCAGATACCTTTTTGTTTTCGGGACAGATTAAAAACGAAACTGCCTATAGAACTTCTCATCCTAATCAAATTACAAAATTAAAAAATATTTTAAATATAAACTTATTAGGAGACATAACAACCACTGTTTCCTACAATTTATCCAGCCGTTTTTATTATGATGCTGTTTTTGATCTTTCCGGAAATTATAACAAAGAAGTGGAAAATAATCAGGAAAAAGAAGCTAAATTAAGAACAGCCTTTCTGGATTTCAATCTCGGAGATGTTGATTTGAGAATCGGAAAACAGCAAATCGTTTGGGGAGAAGCGGTTGGTCTTTTTTTTGCGGATATCATTAATCCCAAGGACCTTAGAGAATTTATTTTACCCGAATTAGGGGAAATTCGAATTCCGACATGGGCAACTGATATAGAATATTATTTTGATGATAATTACTTTGAATTTGTTTGGATACCAGTGCCGAAATTTAACAAATTCGGCACATTCGGCTCTGAATTCGATTTTGAAAGGTTACAATCTATTCAAGAAAATATAAGTGTGATATATCTTGATAAAAAGGAACCGTCATCCAATCTTAAAAACAGTGAGTTTGGCTTCCGCATATCCCGCCTAATTGGAAATTGGGATTTAAGTATGTTCTACTTCTATGGCTACGATTATTTCCCTGTTAATTTTAGGGGCTACTTTAGCAACTCATCAAATCCAAATACGGTAATTATGGTAAGCCCGGAATATAAAAAAATAAATATATCCGGCATGACATTCTCAAGTGACTTCAATAATGTTATTTTAAAAGGCGAGTTTATCTTCAATAATAATAAATATTTTGAAGTGTCAGATCCATTAGATACCGATGGAGTTGTAAAAAAAGATTACCTGGATTATATATTGGGTATGAATTACACATTCTTTGATCGAATAGATTCCAATTTTCAGCTTATGCAAAGAATTATCTTTAATTACGACAAAAAAATTCTTGAAGATGATGTTACGGTTTCTTTTTCAATCTGGCTAAAAACTAGTTTCTTAAATAATACCTTAGAACCCGAAATCTTTTTTGTGTCAAGCCTAAATAAGAAAGATCTAATGATTAGGCCCAAGCTAAGTTATACATTCGCAGATAATTGTAAGCTTACAATGGGTATAGATATTTTTGAAGGGGTATCGGATGGCTATTTTGGTCAGTTCGACGACAAGGACAGGATTTATTTAGAATTGAGTTTTGATTTCTAAATCTTTCAATGAGTTTCAAATGATAGTCGATTAATTTCTTACGCATTTTAAAAAAAATAGTTCAATTGAAATAATGTGTGAAAAAAAGATGATTAAATGCAAAATATGTCTTCTGCCTGCAATTGTTCCTGGCGTAATTATTGATAAACAAGGGATTTGCAACTTCTGTCGCAATTACGATAATGCCGATTTTTCTAATATGGAATCGGTTCGAAAGGAAAAAGAAGCGGATCTGGAAAAAGCACTAAATAACTGCAAAGGAAATGGTGTTTACGACTGCCTTGTCCCGGTAAGTGGCGGTAAGGACAGCATCTATCTATTATACAAGCTAAAAATAAAGTACGATTTGAAAATTTTAGCTTTTACAACAAACATAAATATTCCTGAAATAGCTTGGAAAAACATAAAGCGGACAGTTAAAAAACTTGATATTGATCATATATCTTACAGCCCGTCTAAGCGTTTTTATAAAAAACTATTTCGATATTTGCTAAAAAATCAAGAAGAGCGGGGTGCAGTATATACTGTATCTTATGTATATGCACCACTTTTTGAAGGCGATGCGCTTAAGATTGCTATAGAAAAGAACATTCCACTTGTTTTAGCCGGATACTCGCCGGGTCAGCCTGAACCTGAAAGAATGTTCTACGAATTTTCACGATATTTGATTTCCAAAACAGACTGGACTCCACCAGAATTGAGAACGTGCGGATTTTTTAAGGAATCTGAACTTTCATATTTCTTTAACCCGCTTAGCTATCCATCTGATACTACCTTTCCAAGATATTTAGCTCCTTTTCACGCTTGGTCATACAATCAAGATGATATCATGAAAAAAGTTGTTAAATTAGGATTGGTGGACAGCAGCAAACACGCAAATCCAATCTATAGCAATTATCCAATTAACTGGCTTTTAATGTACTCAGATCTTAAAAATTTTGGCTATAATCCATATCATCCTGAATTTTCAAAATTAATTCGGGAAGGTAAAGCCAACCGTACCTATTGGAAAATCATGGCACCTGTGGTCAATTTCATGATTAGGCGAAAAGCCTTTCTTGGACAAAATATCACTAAGAGTCTCAAATGGTTGGAGCTTAACACGAGCGATCTAAAGATTACTCGTGCCAGGGGTGCATATGATCCTTTACCGGGGCCTTAAGTTACAACCTCTTTCAACATGGATTGTTGCCAGGAATTGACTTATCGGCAGAGCAATTGTCTATAGATACATTTATAACATAGTTACTTAACTAAAGTTCTAAACAATGAAAAAGAAAATATTAATGGCCTCGGAAACCATCCCGAGCCTATTGAAGGCCCGTGCCCAACAGTCTCCCGAAACTGTTGCGCATTGGACAATTGATGGTTTCGGCACATGGCAGCCTACTACGTGGAGGGAATTCCACCATACTGTTTCTATATTAGCGGCAGGCCTTCAAAATATAGGACTATCCCCTGGGCAAAAGATCGGTCTAATGGCCCCGACCTCACAAACCTGGGAGTACTTGCAAATGGCTATCCTTATGGCAGGGGGTATTATTATAGGAATTGACCCGCACGATCTTGATGAAAATATTAACGAGATCGCCAACCGAACTGAACTTGCCGGACTTATCATACAGAATCCGAGTTTACTAAAAAAAATATCATCTAATGTACGCAGTAACTTGAACTTTATCATAGGGATAGATTGCTCTTCCAAGGATAATGATTTTGAAAACTTCTTTAAGTTAAGTGATCTACAAAAAACGAAAAATGAATATTGCTTTTCCAATAGACTAAACAGCAATGATCCGGCAACGATTATTTTTACTTCAGGCACGACAGGTACTCCCAAGGGTATTATGTATACACACGCCCAAATCTTCCTGGCTTGTAAGTCTATACTTGAAACTTTCGATGATGTAGAAGAAGGAAATAAACTTGTCTGCTGGCTTCCACTTTCAAATCTTTTCCAGCGAATGATCAATTTTTGCGCAATCGCCATTGGTGCATCAACTTATTTCGTAGAAAATCCTCAAGATGTTCTTAAATATATTCCATCAATAAACCCTCATTTCTTCGCCGGAGTGCCTCGATTTTTTCAAAAATTATATTCAGGGATCAGGGAAGAAATAGATCAGAAATCTGTATGGATACAAAAATTAATTGAATGGGCTCTTAAAGTTGGTGACACTCATGCCTGTTCTTTGCGGAGTAAGAAAACACCGCCACTTTCTACACGGATTTTTTACAAAGTTCTTGATCCGCTAATCCTCAAACGCATCAGACAGCTCATGGGATCAAATCTCAAGTATATAGTAAGCGGATCTGCTCCCATGCCGCAATGGCTACTTGAACGGTTTCATGCTATGGGCATCTTGATATTAGAAGCCTATGGAATCAGTGAAAATATTATTCCTATAGCAGCAAATCAAGTTAACGCTGTAAAATTCGGAACTGTGGGTAAGCCACTGTCTGGAAATAACATCAGACTTTTAAATGATGGGGAGTTGGTGGTAAAAGGACCAGGTGTATTTTCAGGATATTATAATGACGAATCTCAAGAAGGCTCACTAAAATCAGATGGATATTTAGCGACTGGTGACTACGCGAAAATAGACAATGAGGGCTTTATAACCTTAACCGGTAGAAAAACTGAAATCTTCAAAATATCCACCGGTAGACGAATTGCACCTGCTGCAATAGAAGAGCGCATACGTAGAGTAGCATATATCGACCATGCTGTAGTTTTCGGTGCCGGAAAAAATTTTTTGATCGCACTTCTCTCGATTTCTTTGCCACTTTTTCTCAAGCAGGCCAAAAAACTCAACCCTACATTTACTATAAATAAAGCAAACATTCCAACTGCTTTTTATAACAGCATAAAATTCGATGTAATTCAAGAAATTGCCCAACTGCCTAAATATAAGCATCCAGCAGGATTCCTACTTACTACCCATCCTTTTACCATTAACGGAGGTGAATTAACTGCCAATCTCAAGCTGCGCCGAAAAAACATTGAAATAAAATTTAAGAAACAGATCAGTCAACTTTATGCAAAATTAAAAGAAACTCACGAATCTGGAAATAGAGTGTTCGATAACGCTAATAATATTATTATCTATGAAATATGAAAACTTATTTTATTACAGGAGCAACCGGCGCGATCGGGTGTGCTATCGTACCTTTGCTACTGAAAAATGATGACTGTCAAGTTAGGCTATTGATGCGGGCAAAAAACCATCAAGACCTTGAAAATAGATTAGCCAAGTTAATGACATTTTGGGGATATGTTTCGAATCAAAACAAAATCCTTTGCCGCATCAAGGCTATCCCCGGAGATATAACCCTACCCCGTTTCGGTACGAATCAGAAAGAATATGAAGGATTAAGCTATGAATGCACCCATATTATTCACAGTGCCGGTAATGTAAGAATGAATTTACCATTGGAAGAAGCCCGCAAGTGCTCTGTAGATTCAGCCCATAATATTATGGGTTTTGCTGAAGCATGCCGACAACGGGGTAATCTTAAAAAGGTAGAATTTGTGAGTACGGTAGGGGTAGGAGGGCGAAATCCTGGTTTAATACCGGAGACATGGATCACAAATAAACGTGGATTCCATAATACCTACGAAGAGGCCAAGGCAGAATCGGAAATATTCATCGCCCAACAAATCAAGAATGAAATGCCCGTTACAGTCCACAGACCCAGTATGGTTGTGGGTGATTCTAAAACAGGGAGGATTATTCATTTTCAAATTTTTTACCATCTATGCGAATTTCTGTCAGGTAGCCGGACCCTCGGTATAACACCTGATGTTCAGAATACTTTATTAGATATAATTCCTTCGGACTATGTCGCACGTGCAATCGCATGGTCCTGCAACCAAGATGCCACAGTCGGCCATATTCTCCATTTATGTTCAGGTCCGGATAAAGCTATTGAGATTAATGATTTAAAAACTAAAATCCAAGACATTTTTAAATCCTATGGTAAAAAATTGCCGAAAACAATTTCAGTGCCGATAAATCTGTTTCGAGTCAGCCTTCCCATCATTAGATTGTTCATCTCGCCGAGAGCTAAACGTGCCCTTAAGGCCCTGCCTATTTTCTTTGAATATCTGGCCGAGCACCAATCGTTTGCAAATCAAAGTACCCAAGCATTGTTGTCCCCTGAAGGAATTGTAGTACCACCCATAAGGGACTACTTGGAAATAATTTTAACCTATTATCTTAGGCACACCCATGGCCTATTTTAATTTATAATGAACCCAAAAAATCATTTTCTCAAGTGATGGGGGCAATAACGAGAATGTCCAAATCGTTCCAAGGCACCAATAATAGTAACCGTAAAAGAATACTTTTTATTGCAGAAGCGGTCACTCTTGCTCATGTCGTAAGGTCAATTGCATTAGCCGAAACAATAGACACCTGTCGTTATAACATTTATTTTGCGTTTGATCCCCGGTATAATCATATTATTGGAAAATTACCGTTTGCTTACAAACCTATTAACAGCATAACGAGCAAGCACTTCCTTACTTGTGTAGTAAAAGGCCAAACCGGATACGATGTAACCACCCTCCGTGCATATATCAAGGATGACTTGAAGCTTTTTCGTGAGATTCATCCAGACATAATTGTAGGGGATTTTCGACTATCTCTGATGATTAGCTCTCGGATAGCAGGAAAGCCGTACATGGGAATATGCAATGCTTACTGGAGCCCATATGTGAAACACCATTTCTTGCCCGTACCAGAGCACCCTTTTACCAGAATTTTTGGAGTTTGGCTCACCCGGCAAATTTTCAATCTTGCTAAGCCCCTGATATTTAAACGCCTCGCGCTTCCATGGATAAAGATACTCCGAGAATATGATATGCCAAGCAACGGTCTTGATCTACGCAAAGTCTTCACTCAAGGCGATAAAACTTTGTATGCAGATTTACCTCAGTTGATCCCTACCTCAAAATTACCCCCTTCACATCATTTCATTGGTCCTATATTGTGGTCAGCACCTGTTTCACCACTCAAATGGTGGGATAAACTATCCGAGGAAAAACCGATTGTTTATGTAACACTTGGAAGTTCCGGAGATTACAGCCTGCTACCGGAAATTTTTTCAGCTATGAAGGAGTTACCAATAACAGCTATCGTCGCAACAGCAGGCGGCAACAATCCCACAGACGTACCGAATAACATATTCACCGCTGATTATCTGCCCGGAGAAGAAGCTGCAAAACGAGCAAAACTGGTAATTTGTAACGGCGGCAGTCCAACAACTTACCAGGCACTGGCCGCCGGTGTTCCGGTGCTTGGAATCCCCAGCAACCTCGACCAATACCTCAATATGCTCTACCTGCAGCGAGCCGGCCTCGGGTTATTAGTCCGCTCAGGTAAGGCTACTAAACAAATTCTTTATCAAACAATTAGCGAGATGCTAAACAATCCCTCCTATCGAAATTCTGCCGAATCCTATCGACAATACATGAAATTATTTTCGCCACAAGATATTTTTCCCCGGCTTGTGGAATCAGCTTTGGAAGATGGGGTTCCCCAATCGCTTACCCATTATTAAGGGTTCCTGCCAAATGGTATTTCCGAGTTCAAATCAATAACGCTTTATCCGTTCGTTGGGGTTTCCGTTCAATTTCCTTTGGGGGGTTGAAACATGCGCGCCACCGTTTTGATCACCATCTTTACCGGAAACAAGGCTGTAAAGACACGCTGTTTGTAAGTTCCTTTGGCAGTTATCACCAATGGCGCATCCCCTGCCAAATGAGCAAGGGATGTCTTTACCACCGTATCGGTACTTTCTCTACCCTTTAAGGCGCTGGCATAGGCGCCTGCAACGGTATCAAACTCAGTCTCCGTCGGCCCAGGCACCAGGGTCTGAACCAGGACGCCGCGGTCTCTCCACTCTCCGTAAAGAGCTTGGCTAAAGCTGGAAACAAAGGCCTTGGTGGCCGCATAAACAGCCATGTAGGGAATAGGATTATAAGCTGCCGGGGAGGAAACATTGATAATGACGGAGGTCGGAAACGAGCTTAGATCCTCCAAAAAATGATGACATAAAGAAACCATTGCCATCTCATTCAATCTGATCATCTCCTCGTAAACCTCAGCAGGGGTCGCTTCAAATCTTCCCCAGCGTCCAAAAGCCGCATTATTAACAAGCATGCGTACTTTAACTCCCTCAGTCACCAAATGAGATCTGATCTCAGATATGGCATTGGTACGACTCAAATCGACCGGCAGTATCAAGGCCCGGACCTCATATCGCTGAGACAACTTTGATCCTAGGATATCTAAAAGAGGCTTGCGTCTTGCGACAAGTACCATGTTCATGCCGACGGCGGCAAGCTGCAAGGCAAATTCACGGCCTATCCCCGATGATGCACCTGTAACCAGGGCCCAGTTGCCTTTCGCTTCTTCCAGTTTCATTTAATTAATTCCCCCATATTATTGAATCATGATGCTTTCAACATTTTTTCGGAAACGCGTAAGGCGTTTGCCGCAATTGTCAGACCGGGATTTGTACCCCCACTGGATGGAAAAAAGGAACTGTCCACCACATATAAATTAGATAGACCATGGGCCTTATTGTTGGCATCGAGCACACTTTCATTCGGATCCAGACCAAAGCGACAAGTGCCACACACATGAGCAAGTCTTTCGTTGTTTTCCGCCTGTTTGATAAGCATAAAACGATAGGGCTTTAAAATCGCTCGGAGTTTTTCACGAAAGGCCTTGATCCTGGCGCTGTCACTTTCGCGGCTGCGATACTTGATGATAAGTCGACTTCGACCATGACTGTCGGGCTGTTCCGAGAGCATCACGCGATTGTCCTTGATAGGCAGGTCTTCCATTATGGCAGCTAATATAATGCTGCGAGAAAAAAGATGTCCGAGGATGGATTTCACTACCGGCTTTGCCAACTTAAAAAGCCAAGCAGCCGATGGCAAAGGACTATCACGTAACTCCTGCTCCATGCTTTCGACAATGACCGGCCCAGGCGGCATCGCTCCGAAAGACTGAACGGTGCCAAACTTTTGCCCTCCATCAATGTAAAAATCGTTGAAGGCGATCTCCTTGAGATTGCCGGGAAGTCCTTCACGGATTTTAGGAAAGACCGCGTAAAGATCAATATAATGGCGCATTAAATTTTTGCCAACCAACCCTGAATCATTAGCCAAGCCATACGGCCATGCCGGAGAGGCCGAGTCCAATAAAATTCTCGGAGTTGCCAGAGCTCCGGCCGCAAGCACGACTATCTTTGCCCTTAAGGTCAATTCATGCCTATGCCAAGAACACACCACCCCTCTGACTGCGCTTTGTGTGGCTTCCAGCTTCAAGACCTCACAGTCATCCAGCAGATGGGCGCTGAATTGTGTCAGTGCCGGCTCCAGACAAATCCGGGCACTGTCATTTCTGCAGTCGTGGCCACAGAGGAAACCTTGACAGCCCTGACAACCCGAAACATATTCACAAGCACTGGGCAACCGGTATGGATGAAGCCCCTTTGCGCGCAGAAAATCCTCCAACTCCCGGGAACCGGGACAAGGCGACGGTGGAGGAAGAAGTTCCGATGTCTCGTTGCCTCGAAGTGGATCAGGAGTGCCACGCACCCGATAGAGCCGTTCCGCCTCCTCATAATAGGGTTGTAACTCTTCATAGGTTATTGGCCAGCAGTCCGGCAACGTTGATTCAGTTGTGTCTTGATAATGGCGTCTTGGAGTAAAATCGGCGGAGAAGAAGCGCTCCATGGCCATACCGTATATAGCAGAAGAGCCGCCTGTGCCAGAACCAATGAAAGGGATAAAGCGGCGGGAGCGCGCAGTAGACAAGTCTTCGACTTCTTCCCAACAGCGACCGGCCCGGCCCAGGATTTCGCAATGTTTGGGTTGAGGAACTTCTGGTCGTGCGAAAAAAGTTTCCGCATAATCACCGCACAATGCACGCATGTCACTCAAGTGCGATCTGCCCTTCTCGCAGAACAAAACACTTTTGCCAGCCTTAGCCAAAGCATAACCCAGAGTCGCGCCACCCATACCCGTACCAACAATGATGACGTCCCATTTGCGTTGCACTAAGTCAGCCGTTTCTGTCATTTTTCATTCCTCTAAAACCAATGATATTCCGATCCCAGATCCCTGTTGATAGCCGGAAGCCTGCCTGAATTGATATAGTTCTCCGATTCCCGGAATTCGGTTTTCTTACATTCGCTTAGCACTATACTTCTCAATAAGGTCCACTCCAAATTTCTCTCCATGGTATTATTTCTTCAGGATAGCCTGCAGCCGTTGCGCCTTTTCAGCATAGGATGGATTAGCAAATACTGCATCAATAGCATTTAACAGAACTTCAGGATTTTTTTTAAACTCCTTCCAGGTAAGCGACTTGCCGACTCCTACTCCTAACGCCACCACCCTCCGCATATTAAAACCCTGATCTGGGATGGTCGGTATTCCGATGATGGGTTTACCGTGGAGTAAGGCCTGATAAATGGTTCCATTTCCACCGTGACAAACCACCAGGTCGCTCTCCTTCCTTACCAAATCACCATCAATAAAAGATTCAGTGAGTAATTCAAGCCTCTTCCAAAGCGCTGTATCTCTTTGTACAAGTTGCTCGGGTATCCCACTCAAAGAAGGGAAAGTAAGGAAGCGCCCTGTACTCAGTGGATGAGACGTTTACTATTGCGGCATGCCTTATTCCTGCGATATGGGTCGATATGGGTGCTGTGAACCCGCGATCGGTAAGGACAATGTCAGGGGCTACTTTACTATAAAGGTCAATATCCGCCTCTATCATCCGCTCAATTTCTTGATCGCTCACAAACCTGAGTTTCCCCTTAGGAATATTGCCAAAAATCACATCCGGGTCAGGCTCATAAAGGGGAAGTACTCTGAAACCTTCCTGTTGGATGAATTTTGCTTTGGAACTCTCACCGGCAAAAACCATCTCATGGCCCCTCTCTCTGAGTTTCTTTGCCAGCAGCAGCGGACGACTTATATGAGAGATAGTGTGAGCATAGGGGACACAGAAAATTTTTTTGAGTCTCAAGCCTTTTCGTCATACTTTTTTAATTTGATCTCAAAATAAAAAACATTTGGCACATGCCTTGATCCCTATACTATAAAATTAATAGCGGAGTTATTAAGACAAGATGGCAGCATTCAGATGAATATATAAGTCAGTATCTGGTTTACAAGGAAATTTCAATCCTTATTTGGGATAAAAATACCCCCTTCCGCCGAAAAGCGGACTCAGTCAACCGGTAAAAAAACAATACGAATACCTGCTTGTTAATTGTCAAGCTGAATGGCCATTTGAATTGGAAAGGAGCACCTATATTGCTTCGCAAATTAACCAGCGGGATAAACAAAATTATTCCTGTGATATTAACCAGTTAAAATTTGTTTATTGGG
>JAFGES010000127.1 GCA_016931455.1 Desulfobacterales bacterium
AGTGATTCCTTTCAGGGATTTTCAACCGTATTGAACTGGTCTCATGATCGAATCCTGAGCAAGGTAGAGTGCCGGGTTGTCGTTTTGGAAAAAGCCGATGCGCCGGATATAAACGGGAAGCTTAATGACACTCGTTTCATTTCCTACATCCAACTCCATGAATTCGAAGCTCCTGCAAAAAAAAGGACCCGGGCGCCCTAAAAAATGCGGCAAAAATCTTGATTTATCGGCATAATAACGGCATAATAACGGCATAAAATTCCTTCACACAATAAAAATATAGGGAATCCGTGTCTGAAAAATTCAATCCTCAATTTACGATCACACCGGCCACAGCCAATGCCTTAATGCGGATTGAGGCAGTGAAGCAGGTTTTTACTTCGCTGCCGATCACACCGCAAATGATAGCCCATCTGCGCGAAACTGCCAGATTATTTTCGACGCATTATTCGACAATGATCGAAGGTAATCGCCTGACACAGGAGCAAGTCGCCAAGGTCATCGAGAATGGGCAGTATTTCCCCGGACGCGAACGGGATCAGGCCGAAGTAAAGGGATATTATGCTGCATTGGATGAAGTCGAGCGCATAGCCAAAAGAGGTGGTCCTATCACGGAAATAGTCATTCAAAAGCTTCATGCTCTTGTGGTTGGTGGTGGAAAAACGCAATTAAAACCGACCCCTTACCGCGATGGACAAAACGTCATCCGCGACAGCCGTTCACAAGGCATAGTCTATATGCCGCCGGAAGCTAAGGACGTTCCGGGACTAATGAAACAGTTTGTTGCCTGGATCGTTAGAAAAGATGACCTGCCCATACCCGTACGGGCAGGTCTCGCACATTATCAGTTTGCAACCATTCATCCTTATTACGACGGCAACGGGCGCACGGCGCGACTTCTGACAACCCTCATCCTTCATCTGAACGGCTACGGCCTCAAAGGGCTATATGCCCTTGAGGAGTATTATGCCCGAAATCTTACGGCCTATTACAAAGCCCTGACAGTTGGATCATCACATAACTATTACATGGGGCGGGCCGAAGCTGATGTTACAAAATGGATCGTGTATTTCATCGAAGGTATGGCGGAAGCTTTTGAAAAAGTTCGGGATCAAGCGCAAAGAGAGCAAAGATGGGGAGGCAAGGATCAAACAATGCTTTTGCGCACCCTTGACGCAAAACAACGCAAGGTGCTGCCGTTGTTTCAGAATACACAAGAAATCGGGGCGAAAGACGTTGCGATCCTGTTTGGCTACGCCCCGCGCACAGCTTCTCTTCTATGCCATAAGTGGGTTGATGCCGGTTTCTTCGAGATCACCTCGAAATCAAAAAAAACACGCCGCTATAAGCTGGCAAAAGACTATGAAGCTATGATTTCATACCTCGCAACAATATAAAATATTATATTTTATTTTTTACCGAGATATGAAATTCCGTGTGAGAATCTGTGTGAGAAAATCATTCCAAAATGTGCAAAAACATCCGAAATCGGCAAAACCATGAAATTTATATTTTTAATAAAATCAATATATTTTAAAATATGAGAAAGTTAGAAAGCTCCGAGGATCTGTCTTCGAATCCGTAGGCCGGGGGTTCGAATCCCTCCGGGCGTACCAATGAAAACAATGCCTTAGAGAAAACCCTCTAAGGCTTTTTTATTTTGGGGTGACAACAGGGTATATGTTGCTTTATAAAAATAGCCTTTTCAACATCACATTATTTTAAAAAAATACCCAACAAACTTTTTTTCACGACTCAAAATTATTTTAGAAGGAATAATCGGCTCGTCGGAAATCAGATTGTATTAAAATAGATGTTGACGCACAAAGGTATAAAAAATATATTTATCTAGTAAAAAAACAAGTTCTTATATTTTGTAATAATTACACTGAAAGGGATTTCTAATTGATATCTGAGCACCTCATTCCTGGAAATCCATTGGATTTCATTCAAAAGTGCGTTATGGAACGAAAAGTGCTTTGGACTTATCATGTAACGATGCGAATGGAGGGAAGGAGAAAATCGAAATGAAATGCCATGTATGTGGGTCAAATATGGAACCTACCATTACAAGTCTTCCATTTAAAGTAAACAAAACAACCATTGTTATTATGAAAGAATTACCGGTGTATCAATGTGAAGGTTGCAGCGAATACTTAATAGACGATACGGTTTTGGAGTACATCGAAAAAATAATTCAAAATGTTGATTCTGCAGCGGAACTCGAAATTATTAAGTATGCTGCTTGAGTTTTCATATTGTTTTCATCAGCCTTTTCAAACGCTATGTGGATGATATTGCTGTTGTCCATGAAGAGCGATGTGTCCTTGAACATTTGCAGGAAATTTTTAAAATACCAAGAATACCCAAAGGTATCAGTCCTTTTCTTTCCGCAGCGTGCCTGGCCAATAGATCATCCATCAAAATGAATTGGGTGCGGCTCTTATGGAGCAAGTTAAATCAACCGGCAATAAAGGCGTTCATCATTATCAGCATAGGATTTACACCACTGCCTG
>JAFGES010000015.1 GCA_016931455.1 Desulfobacterales bacterium
ACTTAACCAACCCATGCGGATCTTCATGACATTCGAGACAATCCGGGTAACCGGCGTGAATATCGAAATCGTGCGGCTCCCCATGACAGGTATCGCACACGAAAACCTTTTTGTGTCGATGCTGATGACAATAAATACATTCCAGACTGCGATGCTTGGTCTTTGTCCGGACTAATTTTTTGCTGACTTCCACATGACAACCGGCGCAAAAGGCCGATGAAATATCCTCACCATAAGTCACTTCCAGCGGCATATGCGGCTGATGGCAACGCGTACAATCGGCCGTAGTCATTTTCGAGCTATGCGGCTCATGACATTGCAGGCACGCGGTTGCCTCGCGGTGAACCAAATGACAGGCCTTGCAATCCATGTCGGCATGCTTGCTCGGATAGGCCTGCATCTGCTCCGCAGGTCCCGGATGACAGCTCAGACAGGCCGGTTTGACCGGATCGATTTTAGTAAAATCCATCTCCATCGGGTAATGCGGGTAGTGACAAGCGATACAGTTTTCAAGAGTATAATGCGCCTTGTCGGCCGATGGATGACACTTACCACATTCGGCAATCACATCCTCTTTAGCCGGTGGATGCTGCGCATGACAGTCGATGCAGGCAACATCTTTGTGAGCGGCTCCCCGTCCGGTTACATCGGCCACCACGTCGCTATGACAGCCGCTGCATAAAGCCGCCGGAATATCGCCTTCATACTCAAGCGCCGCCGGACGGTGCGGCTGATGACAACGCATACAATCGGCTGCCTTCATGTCCGGACTATGCGCATCATGGCACTCGATACATGCGGTTGCCTCCTGATGAGCCAAATGACAGGCCTTGCAGTCCAGATCGGCATGCTTGCTCGGATAGGCCTGCATCTGCTCGTCGGGTCCCGGATGACAGCTTAAACAAGCCGGTTTGACCGGATCGATCTTGGAAAAATCCATATCCCGCGGATGGTGAGGATGGTGGCAAACCTTGCAGTTTTGCAGCGCATAATGCGCTTTATCTTCCGGCGGATGACAGCTGTTGCAGCCGGCAATCGTCTCTTTTCCCTCGGGCGGGTGCTCCGCATGACAATCGGTGCAACCCACCGCGGTTTTATGTAATGCTCCGTGTGCATCGATATCCGTTACTTCCTCCACATGACACTTGACACAGTCTTCATCGGCCAGTGGAATCGAATCGTTTTCGGCAAAAACACCGGTGCTCAGCAACAGGACCCACACACATCCCAGACTCAAGACAAAAGCCTTTTTTTTCATCCCTGCCCCCATCCTCTTTTCTGATAGGTTATCGCAATTGCGTCGGTGATCTCTTACTCGGCCAACGCATGCGGATCTTTATGACAATCCAGGCAATTCGGGTACTTCTCATGCATAAACGTACCGTGCAAATTTGCATCATGACAGGCGTCGCAAGCACTTGCGGCCGTATGTTCGCTCTCATGACACTCTACACAGCCCATTTGACCATGTGCTTTTTTACTCTCGGCTAGGCCGCTACCGACGTCCTCATGACAACAGGCGCAAAAATTATTCGGAACCGAATCGTTGTAGGTTACCTCCGCGGGACTGTGAGGTTTGTGACAGCTCAGACAATCCTTGTGGGCCATCTCGGGCGCATGCGCCTCATGACACTCTCCGCACTCCAGCCACTGCTTATGCTCCAGATGACATTCTTTACAGTCCAGATCCGCGTGAGCGCTCGGACGGCTTTCCATCTCCGTACCCTGCTCGGCATGGCAAGTCAGACAGGCCGCCTTGATCGGATCGACTTTGGCAAAGTCAATCGCCCGCGGATGGTGCGGGTAGTGACAGACGATACAATCTTTGAGCGTGTAATGGGCCGAATCATCGGGTCCATGGCACATATCACATGAGTAGATGGTCTCTTTGCCTGCCGGCGGATGTTCCGGATGACATTCCAAACAACCGACATCGGCGTGCAGTGCGCCGTTGGCCTTGACATCCTTGGCCTCGGCCGCATGACATTTGGCGCAGTCCTGTTCGGCCAGCGCAACGGAAGGTGCTGCTTCAGCCTCGGCAGCCGGTGTCTCTTCAGCTGCCGCAGCCGGCGCTTGTTCCACCACGACCGGTGTTTCTTCAGCTACCGCGGCCGTTTGTTCCGCCACAGTCGGTGCGTCCTCGGCCCAAACCGGTACACCCCGGAGCAGCAGTAACGCAAAACCCAAAAAACAGATAAAACCCTTTCTCTTCATCCCTTGTGTCTCCTTTCTCTACTTACGGCCGTGGCCGGCGGATGCGCATAGATCAACTATACGGCTTGTCGGCATAATATGATCACAAAAAAAATATACCATAATAATTTTACACCATAGCAATTCCAGTGCTTTTTTCCAATACCTTAGAGCAAAATTTTTTACATATTTATATATATTTTTTAAGTATAGAACCGGTTTATAGGAGTTTAAGTCATTATAGTTTTTCCAAAATCTTTTTAACTTCATTTCCATCGGCCAACGATCCGAAATGTTTCATAATGGAGCTCATTGCCTGCATCTTATTTTTAAACTTGGAAAAGTCAATATTTTGATTAATCCAGGCGACAATTTCTTGCTCTGAAGCTGTTTTGGGTACATAATTTTCAATAATTTTAATAAATTCAGAATCCTCTGTCTCTCCTTTTTTTTCCAGCAGTTCTTTCTCCGATTTAATCAATTTCTTCAGAACTTTAATGACTTCTTCATCAGAAAGCTCTTTTTTATCCAGCCTTCCAAATTCTCCTATGATAACCCGAAGTGTTTCTTTCTTGGGTTCATCTTTGGCCTTCATTGCAGAAGTTAAATCTTTTTTTATTTGTTCCTGAAGTTTCATTTTTCCACCTTTCCCAAGATTTCGGTTTTCCGTAATTTCAAAAGAGCAACGATCCGGTGTCGCCCGGCATTCAAAAAAAATACGCTGAGTACACTTCCTGCATTGCAGCGGGTCGATATATTTCAAAATTGCCGTCAGTGCATTTGCTTTTGAATCAAATAAATTCTCTTTGCCGATGCCTGCTAGATAATTTCCCTGCTGCAGGATTTCCTCAGCTTCCGGCTTAAGACCGCTGAGAAAAAGGTCGCCGCCTTTATAGCGCCAATAGCGTATTTCTTGAACTAGCATTTCCGCACCGGCCATGTCAATGAAATTAATGCCGTTGGCTACAATGAGAAGATATTTGCATTCCGGAAATTTGACTCGAATACGGTACAAGGAATCGGCCACGTGATGGATTGCACCAAAAAATAGGGAACCATCAATACGGATTATTTTTATCTGGGGGCATTCAGTCAGCTTATTTGTTTCCGAATTTTTCAGCCGGCGTGGATAATAATTGGAATCGGGAGCCAAATGAATGATTTGCGGATGTGCCGTGCGTTTCAAATAAAACACTAAAGAAAGCAAGACACCGGCATAGATGGAAAACTCCAGTTCCAGAAAAAGGGTGGCTGAAAAAGTGGTTAATAAAATCGCCGTTTCATGTTTGCTGGTTTTAATTATGGTGATGATACGGCTGAAATCAATCAAGTGGTAGGCGACCAGCAGAATGATGCCGCCCATAGCCGCCACCGGTAGGTAGGCGGTCAATGGTGCGATCAGCAAAAGAATAAGAGCCAGGAAAATTGCCGAGAAAATTGCCGCAAGCGGTGTTTTAGCCCCTGCCTGATAGTTGATGGCCGATCGGGTAAATGAGCCGGTTCCGGCATAGCTGGAAAAAAAACTGCCGATCAAATTGGATAACCCCTGACCGATGAATTCCTGATTGCCGTCAATACGTTGAAGAGAGTGAACAGCAATGGAGCGGGAAATAGACAATGCTTCGATAAGACCGAGCAGAGCCGCTGCAAATGCCTCCGGGGCGAGTTGTCGTATCGTGCCGATGGAAAAATCAGGCAACGAAAGCGGTGGTAGGTGGGCCTGCAGTTGTCCGATCAGACGTACTTGATGAGATGAGCCGTCCAACAATTTGCATGTTACACTGCCCACAATCATGGCCAGTAACATATGCGGCCAACGTGGCAGCAGACGTTTAAGTACGATTGCCGAGACCAGGGTCGCCCCGGCGACTGCGCTTGAGTAACCATTGATGTCGTTAAAATGAAGGAAAAGATGCATCCAAGTATGTAGAAACGATTCACCGTCCGGTACCTGCATATTGAAAATATGTTTTAACTGGTTGGTGGCGATCAAAATCGCCGCACCTGCGGTAAAACCCACAATCACCGTGTGTGAGATGAAATTGACTAGGGCGCCGAGGCGCGCAAGGCCGAATGCCAGTTGATAGACTCCTGCCAGAAATGTCAGCGTCAAAGCTAAACGGATAAATTCTATAGAACCCGGCTCGGCATATGGGCTGATCGCAGAAAAGACAACAATTGAAATAGCAGTGGTCGGGCCGGAAATCAGGTGCAGAGAGGAACCGAATAACGCCGCGACAATAGGCGTGATAATGGCCGTATAGAGGCCGTATTCCGGTGGAAGACCCGCAATCATGGCAAAGGCCACTCCTTGCGGTAGCACGATGACGGCCCCGGTTAACCCAGCGATTAAATCACAGCGCAGTGATTCGCGGCTAATCGAAGATCCCCAATCCAGAAAAGGAAAAAATTTACGCCACATTGAAATTTGGTGAACTTGAAAAAAGTCAAAATTGAGACGGCAAAATAAAAAGTTCAAGCTCAAAGCATTGCGAATTTCGTGGAACGAAGCGCAACGCAGAAATTCGGACTTTTTACGAGGCTGTTAAAAATAGGTCGTATAAATTAGATTCATAATCGTTAATGCCACAACGGTCAACAAAAACACACGAATAAATCGAATACCTCTAATAACCACGAGATTTGAACCCATGACGGCTCCCATGGCCTGCCCGATTCCCATTACCATACCGGCGATAAACAGCACATGGTTTCCAAGTATAAACACGATCAGCGAAATAATGTTGCTGGTAAAATTGACCACTTTAGTATACGCGGTAGCTCTTTTTAAATTCAATCCCAGAATTAAAACAAATCCCATTGCCCAAAAGGTACCGGTACCCGGACCGAAAAAACCGTCATAAAAGCCCAATACCAGGCCGAAGATTCCATAAAACAGAGATTCCCGTATCTTAGCAATCTGATCTTTCGTACCCAGTTCGGGTGAGAAAAGAATAAACAGAAAAATGGCGAACAATAAACCGGGAATGATATGTTTGAGAATATCGGCGGTAATATGTTGAATCGCAATCGTTCCTAAACTTGCGCCGATTGCGGTGAAGACGATACCGGGTAGAATATCTCGAAACGATACCAGACCGTTACGGGAATAATTCATTGCAGCGGTAAAACTACCGAAGCTGGATTGAAGTTTGTTGGTGCCCAGTGCTAGATGCGGAGGAATTCCGACGGACAATAAGGCCGAGAGAGAAATAAGGCCGCCGCCGCCGGCGATTGAATCGACAAATCCCGCCAATAGACCGGCGAACCAAAGGATGATATATATATGCCAGGAAAGCAAATCCATGTTGTTATATTTTGATATATTAAGGTAACAATCTGATATCAAAATGATATTAAAAGTACAAGAGAACTTTTGATTCTCCGATCTTTACAATCCAAATATAAGTTGATAATATTTATTATATTTATAATGGGTTAGTCTAATATCGGGTTTTCTGTTCCTATCAATACCTAAGCTTGCTTTATAAAAAAGGAGGCAGGAAATGTTTGTGGAATATGGAATATTAGTTTCGAAATCCGGTGAATTTTTTCAGCAGGTTGCCGATTTTTGGCACACCATTGATTTTTGGCCCACCGTAGGAGTGATATCAGTTTTTGCTTTACTCATCTATATATTTATTTTACGGAAATAATTTGCGCCTTTAGGTTTGAAATCCCGTTACCTTGGTAGATTCAATCTTTTTGCAACCAGGTGGGTAAAAGAAAGCCGCGTTCAATAAGCCCGCGGACTACTTTGTAAAAGGTTGGGGCGATGTTTTCCGGATCATGTCCCATAGAACGGGCCATTTCGGAAAGCAGATCCCTGAGAGGCCTTTGCCCGTCGCAGCAGATAATCATGTTGGCCACGTAAGGATCAATATTGCCCACATAGGCCAGTCCACGAGTCAGTTTGAGCTGGGTTGCCGTTTCTTTCCAACCCTGATTGGATGGGACTAACTGCCGATCCATACACAGATTCGGCGATACCCCTAATTTTATATTCATCAAGTCTTTGTCGTCTTTGATGGATTCCAGAAAATCTTTCAGTTCAAAACCCTGCAGAATATACTCACCACAGGGCCCGAGCATCTTATTCGGAGCATCGTCGGCCCGAAACCAGTTGGATCGACCGCTGGTTCTGCGCATGGTAATCAAGCCCGCACCGATGGTATGGATACCTTCGGCCGCATAATAGGCCATCCATTCTTCAAAACGCCCGGCAAACCGATCGGGTTCCGCCTGCTCGGTATGTCGAATCCATGTGGCGGCATAGGTTTCGGCATCAAGTGTTTCAGAACGTATCACCCAAACGTCGCAACCGGTTCCATCGAACCATTTTGCCAAGCGTTCATACCAATTTTGTCCGGAGTTTTCCACCCAATTACACAGAATTTGACAAAATCCGCCTTCATTGAGAAATGACGGGACCTCATGGGCGATTTTTCGACAAATTTGATCGGCCTGCATGCCGCCGTCACGATAAATATAGCGCATCTCCGGTGAGATCACAAAGGGAGGATTGGTGATCACCAGATCAAAAGTTTGTCCGTGGACCGGTTCGAAAAGATTTCCTTCAAAAGCGGCAACATGGGACATGGCGTTAAGTTTGGCATTGAAATTGGTCAATTGAACCGCCCGAGGGTTTCGATCGACTGCCGACACCCGATCACTGTGTTCGGCAGCCAGGAGGGCTTGGGTGCCGCAGCCGCTTCCCAGATCCAGGGTTAAACGAGAGTGCCTGCGGATTGTTAGATTGGCCAGCGTCAGGGTGCTTCTGCCGACTCCCATGACATAATTTTCAGCTTGATCGGTTTGAAGCATACAAGGCGAGTCAAAGGCCAAGATGAGGTTTTGGTAAGGCAGCAGTTTGACGGCGGCAGATACCTGCGGTCCATTAATTTGAATCAGCCCCACTTGTTCCAAGGAGGTTAGCTTTAGAGGTTCAATCGCTTTTTCAACGGCTGTTACGTCACATGGCACCTCAATCAGAAATAAACGGATAAGAATGTCAAGCGGTGTGCCCCGGTCGGTGCGTCGCAACAGCCGGGCAATGTCGTCGCCGCGGATGGATGCAACATCTTTGATGTTCAGCGCTTCAAGCACGCCTTCAGCGGTAAAACCGACTGATTCAAAAAATTTGCGCAGGCGCCGGTAGTCCTCGGGGTCCTGAAAACAAAACAAGGAATTTTTTGCTTGAGATGGTTTCATTTTAATATTAGTTGCGATCGGTTCAGTTTGTTTACATTTTTATGTATCCTTTATTTTAAGCCTTTTGGCAAGGTAAAATTGAAGCCGGGCTATTTGTTGTTTAACCATGTTTTCAAAACCAAGTCCGTATATTCTCCTATTCGATGTGGTGTCTATGAGGCTTAAAGCCCACTGGTCGATTTAAGGGTCTGTCGGACAGCGTCCGATTGAGTATTTGAAAGAAGAACTTCTTGACTTGAAGCAAAAGCGCTTGACATTGCTTTTTGTTATCGTATGAAATGGATTACTTATGTAACGGTGTTATCAATTTCGTTTCATTTAATCCCGCGTAGAATTTATAAGGAGGCGATAGGTTGACGAGCCGCAAAAAGAAAACCAACAAAGATCATGATTTGACGATTCAGAGCCGATTTTTGCTCTACCAAACCGAGGATGGGCAGACCCACATAGAGGTTTGCCTCCGCAATGAAACAGTCTGGATGACTCAGGCCGCCATGGCTGAGCTGTATCAGACCACCCCGCAAAATATAACGACCCATCTGAAAGCCATATACAAGGAACAAGAGCTGGAGGAATCGTCAACTTGTAAGGAATACTTACAAGTTCAACAGGAAGGATCGCGCAGAGTTTCCCGCTCCAGGAGATTCTACAGCCTGCCCGCTATCATCGCCGTGGGCTACCGTGTACGATCTCACAGAGGCACCCAGTTTCGTCGCTGGGCCACGGAGCATTTGAACGAGTATCTGGTCAAGGGTTTTACCATGGACGATGACCGCCTGAAAGCGGGTACCAACATCGGCTCCGACTATTTTGACGAGTTGTTGGAGCGGATTAGAGATATTCGATCCAGTGAAAAACGTTTTTACCAGAAAATCCGAGATATTTACAAACTTGCGGTGGATTATGATCCAAAAGCTGAGGAGACCCTGGAGTTTTTCCGAATCGTTCAAAACAAGCTGCATTTTGCCATCTCCGGTAAGACCGCTGCCGAACTTATATCTGAAAGGGCTGACGCTAGTAAGCCCAATATGGGGTTGACCTCATGGAAAGGGACGAAGGTGCGAAAAGGGGATATCACTATTGCCAAAAATTACCTGAACGCCGAAGAAATCGAGGCGCTCAATCGCATCGTGACCATGTACCTGGACTATGCCGAAGACCAGGCAAAACGTCACCGCCAGATATTCATGCGGGAATGGCGCGAAAAACTGGATACGTTTTTACGCTTCAACGAGCGCGATATCCTTGCCAATGCCGGAAATGTCAGCAAGGAAGTGGCCGATCAACTGGCCCTTGATCAATATGAAATCTTTCATCAGCATCGATTAGCCGACGAAGCCCGGCAGGAAATACTCACCGATGATGCCGAGCTGAAACGCTATCTGGAGAAGAAGAAATGATACTTCCTGCTTTATAACCATTCCCTATAGAATTTTTCAGCTTTGCTGCGCATTTAATTTTTGAGCGATTTCAGTCGTTGTTTTGAAATCGATTTTTCCGTTTCCCATTCTAGGCAGTTCTCCAATCACGATGAATTTTTTTGGAATTGCCAGATTGTGCAGACGATTTTTCAAGCGGCTGATAATCAGTTTTTCATTAACCGGCGCTGAGACGGCAACTGCGATTTCGGCCCCCTTGATAGCATGGGGCAGTTCAACCACACAACAACTCACCCCTTCGGGAAGAAACTTTTCAATCTCATTCTCAATATTGACCAGAGAAATCATTTCTCCGCCGATTTTGACAAAACGTTTTAGTCTGCCCTTGTGCCATAGGTAACCGTCTTCATCCAGAATTCCGATATCAGCGGTGTCATACCAGCCATCCTGAATTCTCTGCGCGGTTATTTCCGGATCTCCAAGGTATCCTTTCATTATCAGATCCCCTTTAACCAGAATTTTGCCCTGTTCTCCGCGCGGCATTTCCTCCCCGGTTTCCGGGCTTATAATCTTCACCTGAACCCCGGCCAGAACTTCACCGATACTACCGGGTTTATTTCTACCCAATCTATTGCAGCTTACCACCGGGCTGGTCTCAGTCGCCCCATATCCTCCCAGGATTTCAATATGATGCTTGTTCAGATATTCTTCCTCCATCCAGCGGGTCGTCTTATCAGCCCCGGCCACCAATTTTTTCAAACTGACAAAATCCCCGGTTTTAGACTGTTTGAGATAGCCTATCAGGAAAGCAGGAGTTCCGAAAGCCGTGGTACATTTTTCCTCCCTTATAATTTTGCAGACGGTTTTAAAATCCAACGGGTTAGGGTAAGTGACAATCGTCGAGCCCAAAATTATCGGCATCCAGAAGGTACAGGTCTGACCAAAAATATGAAAATAGGGCAGCAGCGCTAAGAAGATATCATCTTCCGTGTAGCTTAAATGGTTTGCCATTGCTCTTAAATTGCTGCCGATATTCTTATGCGTCATTTCCACGGCTTTCGGTTGTGCCTCACTGCCGCTGGTAAAGAGAATCAGGAGCGTATCATCGTCGGAACCAGCCGGTAAAGTCGCCAGAATCTTATCTGCCGGAAGCGCTGCCCGGCGAGCCGTTTCATCATATTCCTTTATGCTGATATCGGCCAAAATATCTTCGATAAATATCATTCCTTTGATCAGGGGACAGCGAATTTTTTCAAGCAGTGCTTTGGAAGTCAGAATCGTTTTAAAACCGACTTTATACTGTGCATATTCACAGTTTTTCTCAGCTCCGGTGGCATAGTTAATCATTACCGGTACTTTTGCACTCATGTGAGCGGCAATCATAGAGAGACCGCAAGCAGCCGATGTCGGCAGCATAATTCCCAGGTAGGCATCTTTATATTGTTTAAATTGCTCGGCGAAGCATAGGACATCGGTTAATGCTTCATTATAACTAAACTTTCTGTCTATGCCGCGATCAATGAAGGCAATCTTATCACCTTGTTTCTTTGCGGTTTTTACAAACTCATGATGTAATAACATAAATTAATCCTTGTGAAAAAAAGTCCGACGATTTTAATTAGGGCTAAGATGCAAATCCGTTATTAATTGTCACCTTATTATTGTGTTCGAGGAGTTCGTTTATCATATCTTTTTTTCGACGACAATGCTTATCGTACATCTCAAATTCCAATTATAATCATTGCCATTTGATTGATTGTACGACGCAAACCCCCGCATCTATCATTTCTCTAACAGCCGCTTCAACAGCGGATAAACCATCGAACATCGAAGTAGAGATGAAATTACTCGTTCTTGCACCCGATAAATTTAAATCCACAATGACCTGAAGCTGATGGCCTTTGAAATATTTTTGAGTTTCAATTGAAGAAACTCTGATACAGCTATTTAAAGTACACCCCCCCATGACCAATATTTTTTTCCCTTGTTTGATAAGGTATTCCACCCAATTTCGAAAACCGTTGGTCGGCGGGAATAAAACACTGTTTCCCGGTTTAATAAAGTAAAATTGTGTATCATCGATTAACCCGTTTATGGATTCGTCCCAATCATAACTACCGGGTGGAAACGGGCAGCGGGTAAACATCGTTTCAATACGGTGATAATTTTCATGTAAAAATAGAGCGCAATTTTCAAAGGCCGATCGAATCGGTTTTACCTCAAATTCCGCTTGTAAGCCGATTGATCGCATCCAGGTCCCGTTGGTAAAGGAATGTTGAGGGTCGATGATCAGTAAGGCTGCGTCATCAACTGAAATTTGGGGTTGAGGATTATTTAGATTTTTTAGAAGATTCCGGTATTTTCGGGCAACTTCGGCGCCGGCTATATGCTCTAAAAGTGAAACCCTATCATGATAAGTTTTGGGCTTTAATTTCAAAGCTTGCCTGCTTTTTCCAATTGCATGGGTTTTCCATCGGTTGTGATTTGAACCCAAATCATTTTTTTCCCCGGCAGCTGCGGATGAAAAATAACGAGAATTTAGAAGTACTTTCCCATAAGGACCGAGGGGATCTTCGAGAATCCGGGTCATATAGTCGGTAAAAGTCTTCTTGGAGATTGGATTGTCGATGGTTAGTAGATCAAAGACGGCTAAAACAGGCGCTTCCTGCCAATACCATCCCAAACTTTGAGCGGCGTCGTGAAGTTCCGAGCGAGAAAGCTCTCCATCGTTATTTAAATCTAAGGCGTCAAAAAGCGCATTGAAAGGCATTTTTACATTCGTTTATATTGTGATACAAAAGGCCAAAATAACGGAACAAATTCAGTAGCAACTCCAAGGCTATCTAAACCCCAACGTTGCATAAACAATGACACAAAATAAAGGTAATGTGTCGATTTCAAATACAATAGTAGCGAAATAGAAGGCAAATATGGAATGCACCAAAAGTGAATTCCAGAATCAAGGGTTAACTTACTTCAATGTTTACACCCCGGCTTTTGCAACGTTGGGGTAAATAGTATCAGCATATGTTTTCAAAATCATTTAAGTCTACGACCAGCCTAATGGTCTAATTTAAATATATATTCTTGTCAAGTATCAATACTTTCAGATGCTTTTTATGATTTTCGCATTTTTTTTTCCGCCTTCATGATATTTTTTCTTTACCATGTGGGGTGAGGGTAATTAAGTTTTTTTAATCGAGTTCCGATAGTTGAGGCAATAAATAAAAGTAAGTCATTTAACGTGGTATTTAATTATTCAGAATAATAAACAAACCATTAAATAACTAGCGAAAAAATGAAAGGAGTTTAAAATGGGGAAAAAATTTTTCGGATTGTGCTTTGTATTAATCACATTTGTAAGCGCTGTATCGGCTTTTGGTGCTGAGAATTTGCTGGTTTGTACCTGCGAATGGCCTCCCTACGAATATACGGAGAATGGTAAAACATTCGGTTTTGCTACGGAAGTAATCAAGAATGTATTACCTCGACTGGGTTATAATCCTGAAATAAAATTTGTGCCGTGGAAAAGAGCCGTTGAAATGGTCAAAAACGGCAATGCCGACGGCATCTTCTCTATCTCATATAATGACACGCGGGCAGAATTCTTATATTATCCTGAAAAATCGATTCATCCTTCTGAGTATGTATTATTCATCAATAAAAGTAATGTCGGAAACCTTAAATTTGATTCATTTGAGGATTTAAAACCTTATAGAATCGGCGTTACCAGGGAATATGCCTATTCGGAGGAATTATGGACCTCCCTGAAAAAGTTTGGTAATTACGAGGAAGTCGCAACAGATGAAGTAAACTTAACAAAGTTGGCTGTAGGGCGTATAGATTATTTTCCTTCAGAACTGCTCGTTGGTTTGGAGCTTGCAAAGAAACTAAAATTGAGCGATAAAGTTACCTATCTCGATAAGCGGTTTAAAACCAAAGACTACTTTTTGGCTTTTTCCAAGAAAAGCCCTAAAATCAGCCCTGAGCTGGTGGAAAAATTTTCTAATGAGTTGGCTGGATTTATGGAGACGGAAACATATAAAGCAATCTATAATCGCTATTATAACTAAATAGAATAATGAAATGATCACTAGGGAACTTATCCAGGCAATAAAAGATCAATACGCCCTCAACTGGTATGGGATTCATGGAATTTACCACTGGGGGCGTGTTTACACGAATGGGTTGCGTTTGGCACAAATAACCGGCGCCAATGTAAAAGTAGTAAAATTATTTGCCGTATTTCACGATGCCCGGCGTCTAAATGATGGAATCGACAATGCACATGGTTCCCGTGGTGCAAATTTGGCGGCAGAATTCCGCGGCAAATATTTCAATTTGCCCGACGCTGATTTTGAAATTTTACTCGACGCCTGTAATTATCACACTGTTACCCATAAACATAACGACATAACCATCCAGACCTGTTTTGATGCCGACCGGCTTGACCTTGCCAGAGTTGGGAAGATCCCTGATCCGAATTTTTTGTGTACGGATACGGCAAAGAAGCCGGATATTATCTCATGGGCTATGGAGAGAAGCACGAGCGGCTATATTCCCGACATCGTCTCAGTATGGGATAAATAGTCAATCATATTCTACCCGAATTTGTGGAGCATCTTACAAAGGCCTGGCGGCTGAAAACGGGAGACGACTCGACATTCAGGGTTTCACCCAGTCCCATCCCTTTATATAGGGTAAGATGACTTTCTTCAATTGATGCTTGTGTTCCACGAATCGTCCTTTCATCCGGCGCAGCCATTCGCGATGCCGGATGGCTTCTTCCTTGGTCAGAAACAACTCATGTTCGCTCCTTCGCACATGAAAAACCGGCGTCTCCCCTTTCATCTCCAAGGTTCCCGCATTGCTGCACAGCATACATTTGATTTGGTTTCCTCCCACAAATTGAAACGTGTCGCCTCCGCACAAAGGACAAGATGGGGATTTGCTTTCGATAGGTTCCGCAAACAAGGCGTCTGCCAGTCCGGCTGCGATATTTTTATTGTTCCGGTTCGGGAAAACCTCTCCGGGAAGCGCGCCGTAGAGCATTTCGATCCTTTTGATATTTGTCATCGTCAGTTTTAGAAAGCTTCGAATATTCAGAAGGGTATAGCCCTCCTTTCCTTCGATCCCGGCAATACCGACCCCCACCGAGGGCTTGCCCCACAGTTGTTCGATATGCGGGAGCAATGCGAGTCCTCTGTCCAGAAGCAGTTTTAGAACCGCGTTCGCCCCCAGGAAATAAGTGGGTGCAGCCACGATCAGCGCGTCGGCCGCGAAGATCGCTTCCAGAATCACGTTCAAATCGTCGTCCAACATACAGCCCTTTTCGTTGAACAGACAGGTATAACAACCTTTGCACGGTCGTATGTCGAAATCAGAGAGCCTGAGCAGTCTGAGTTCGTGAGGTATCGGAATATGCTTTCCGATCTCCTTGATCAGTATTTCGCTGTTCCCAAGTTTCCGAGGAGAGCAGATAATACCCAATATATTTTTCATATCCTCACCTTGTTGGTTCGTTCTTTACGCATGAATTATAACCAATGGCCGTAGAACATCGCATGATTAATCATAAATAGATGAAGTTTCTTACCGGTACGATATATGGCTATTTGTGGCCTGGGAAATATTTTTACGAGTTCATCAACTTTACATCATGCCGAAAAGCCATAGGGGTATTTTGTGGGTATCCGTGGTGTAATCGATATCGATAACAAGGTAAGCGTTTTTCACATCCTTGATCTGTTGAGCTGTTTTGTTTTTTCCGCCGATTTCAAAAACAGTATCCTTTACCCTGAAATCTCCCACATCCGAGTAATAAATATCCGGAAAACAACTCGCAAAAAAAGTCTCTCTGACAGTCCCGGCACTGGCTTCCACTCCAAATTCATCAGAATAAGCATAAAGAATATTGGTATTATCAAAAAGCAGTTTTGCCGGTTTTCTCGACACTCTGGTCGAATATTTCTTGATGGGATGAAATATTTTTGAATCTTTGAGCATATCCAGATAGGTGCTCAATGTGGGATGTGTAATACCCAGTTCCTGAGATAATTTTGACACATTCACTTTATAGGGCAGTCTGGATTCAATCAGTTTTGCAATGAGTTTTTTAAATATACTGATCTGGACGTAATCGATTTTATGACAGGACGGAATATCTTCATTGATAATTTTTTGCAGGCATTAAAGAGTTTGTTTTTGAACTCATCCTTGTCCTCCATGAAAAACGGATATGCTCCATATCTGAGATAGTCTTTAAAATCGCTGTAAATATTGGAATGCGTCAGTGCCAGATCAAGACTGATTTCCGAACCCCTGGATAAAATTTCTTCCAGCGACAAAACAGATAATTTACAGCCTCTGCTGAGCTCCAGATATTCATTGAACGTCAGTGTGTCCATATATGCGGTTACACATCTTCTGCTCAGATCATATTTTTCATAGAGCAGATTCAGCAGGGATGATCCGCTGAACCTAAGCACCAGTTCCGGAAAGGAGTCGTAGATATTTTTTATTTCCTGCGCCCAGTTGTTATATTTATGAATCTCATCGATGACCAGCACCTTCCCACCAAGTCTTGCAAATTCCTCGGCTATATCGTAGAGCCTTGTGTCTGCAATATAGATATCATCCGCGCTGAAGTATAAATATTCCTGGACCCTGAAATTTTGTTTAAGATATTGCAGCAGCAGGGTCGTTTTTCCAACACCTCTCTGGCCGATGATTCCCACCAGGCGGTTGGGAGAAACCAGCTTTTGCATATACTTTGCTCGAACAAAATCATCGGGTATGGATTGAATGATTCTGGCCTGTTTATTCCTAAAATAATTTAACATAATTACCATCCTTATTAAAAAGGATTTTAATATATAAAGATAATTTTGTCAAAATATTAAAAATAAATTTAATATTTATTGGATAATCGATAAATATATTTAAATATACTACAAATAAAAAGGCACAATCAATGAAATCGAGCCGATCGCTTAACGTGTTGAAGAAAAATTTAAAAGGGCTGCTGAGTGAGTATCAGCGGTCCTTTTCTTTCTGGAAGAAATCT
>JAFGES010000128.1 GCA_016931455.1 Desulfobacterales bacterium
AAAAAAATCATAAAAATTAAAATTTTAGTTTAAAACCCTGTCAAGTCTTTTTTACTACTTTTTTCATTTTTCGCTGAATAGTTACAAAAATACATACTTACAAACGGGATCTTGTGTCACCAATATCACAATCGCCAAGATCTTAGGGCCAAGCTTTTTAACGAGCACGAAGCATCATTGTCGTTCCGGCATCTTGCCTGATGCGATCAGGCAAACAATATATAAAAATGTCATGGATGTTGACAAGTTATTTGCTCCAACAGGGGCGCGAAGCGCCTTTAATTAGCTTTTTACGAGTCCATCAAAAAATGAAGGTTAAAATGAGTACTGGCGCTGATAAGGGTTCTAAGCTTTATCTTATTGTAGATAATTCGTGAGAATTAGGTAATGCTCCTGATCTTATAGCCTATCGAAAAAACTCACCTATTTTTCTGATATAAATATCCCATCAAACATAGGCTATTGACCTACGGAAATGAGATTTAGCCCCTATTGTGAACAAAACTAAACTGTAATATGAATAAAAAATAATTTCGGCCGCAAAACGGGCAGCCACAAAGACTGCCCTTACGGCAGACCTAAATTCCCTATCTTCATGCAAATCGGCTACCTTTTAATAAAAAGGCTTTAACCACCATCATGGTTTATATAAGGAGCACATAGATTGCTTCCTAAATTAACCAAAGGAATAAACTAAAGTTTAATGGGAGGAAAAAATGCGCGGGAAAAAGATCAAAAGTCGACTAACAATTCTCGGGGTGCTTTGTTTGTTGCTTATGTTCTTTGGGATTGCAGTTGCCGAAGAGATGACGAAAAGCAGCTACAGCCCCGTTGTAATCAAAGAATCCTTTGGAAAGACAATGAAGCGAATGACCAAAGACAAAGATGAAGTGATGCAGCGACAGATGGACTTGCTCAATGAACGGTACGATTTAAGCAACCAGCCGGCAAAGGGCGTGATGATGTCCGCCGGTAGAAAGTCCATTCAGGAAGGTGTTCGGGTCAAACTTCCAAGTGGTGTGACATGGGAAAAGTTGGCTGACATGATCCCTGAAGAAATTCGGGAAGAGGATTTATGGCCAAAAGGATTTTTACCCCTTCCCCATCCGAATCACATGGAAGGGGGTATGGTGTTTCCAAAAATTCACATCAAAGAAATCAATAAGCAGGAAGGGCGGGATCTCACCCGATTCGATCTTGATTACGATCTGCCGGACCATTTCTTGCCGGAATTTCCAGCGCCGATCTATTTGACGACGCGACCGGATCTCGGAGACGTGTCTCAGGGCAAGGTGGTTACCATCATGAATTACTATGAATTATTTAACGGAATTCTAAATCCCAAACAGCTTGAAGGTCTCAGATTGCTGGTTACGCCTTTTCCGCAACAGCAGTTTAATCAAACTGAGGACCGGCGCTCGGAATTTCCCAGCAGGGGTGTTACCTGTTTTGACTGTCATTTGAATGGGCATACCAATGGCGCAACTCATTTGGTGGGAGACATTCGGCCTCAAGAGTTCAGACATCGTCTGGATACGCCGCCGCTTCGAGGAGTGAATATCCAGCGCTTGTTTGGGTCGCAGAGGGGCTTAAAGTCAGTCGAGGATTTTACCGAATTTGAGCAGCGAGCAGCTTATTTCGATGGTGATCCGGTGATTGCAACTAAAAAGGGGGTCAATATTTTGGATCGTGGCAGTCAAGTCCACTTTATGGCGGAATTCCAGGCGATTTTAGATTTTCCGCCGGCTCCCAAACTAAATATTTACGGAAAATTAGACCTCAAAAAGGCCTCTGAATCCGAGCTTCGCGGTCAAGAGACTTTTTTTGGAAAAGCCAAATGCGCCGTATGTCATACCGCTCCGTACTACACGGATAATTTGATGCACAACCTCAAGGCGGAACGTTTTTACAAACCGCAAATGATAAACGGTCGAATGGCCGCATGCGACGGCCCGATCAAAACCTTTCCGCTTCGGGGTATCAAGGATTCTCCGCCTTATCTGCATGATGGGCGTTTGTTGACCCTGGAGGATACTATAGAATTTTTTAACCTGATACAAGAGCTGAAGCTTACGGGGCAAGAGAAGAAGGATCTTGTGAATTTCATGAGAGCTCTTTAAACAAAGGGGGATCATATGAAAAAGATAGTAAAATTAATCTTATTGGTTTTCGTTATCAGTCAATTTTTCATTTTCAACTCGTTTGCATACAAAGGGATGAAGTGGCAAGGAAGCGGCGGTTGGGGTCCTGAATTCGGATATCATAAAATGTATGACCCGAAAACCGTCGAAACCATCACAGGCGAGGTGATCAGTCTGGATAAGATTACTCCTATAAAAGGGATGCACCATGGTCTTCATCTGATGCTGAAAACGGATAATGAAACCATATCCGTCCATTTGGGTCCCGTATGGTTTATTGAAAATCAGGACATCAAAATTGAACCCGGTGATAAAATCGAAGTCACGGGCTCACGAATCACTTTCCAGGGCGAGCCTGCGATCATTGCCGCCACAGTCAAAAAAGGAGACTTGATTTTAGAACTGCGGGATGAAAATGGATTTCCTTCATGGAGTCGTTGCCGCAGGCAAAAGTAGGGCCTAACCTCCATCAAAGCCTCATTATTTGGTCCTTAATCAGGTAATCCTTGAAATAGAATAACTATTCCTGTGATTATCTGATTTTGGATCGATAAAATTCGACCTTGATCTGAAGATAATTGCACTTACAAATCTCATCGGTTCAAATTTCTTCAAATCTTCAATCGCTCCTTCAATCCCAACATATTTCAGCAGGATTTTCAGTTTGCAGCTGATGCTCTTGGCAATTCCGAACCACATTCCAACCGAATTGATATTTTAAAAATAAGATGCTAAATAGGAAATTGTTTTGTATACAAAAAGAGTTAGAAAAGATTTAAATTCGATTGACATAGAAAAAGAAGGAGTAAAAAAAGTGCCGAAAGCCTGCAATCTACAAAAAGGCAATGTTGTCAGTATCAACGACCTACCGTATCAGGTGAGAATGATCGAGGTTCATACCCCTACGGCGAGGGGTGCAAATACCCTTTACAAGGTTCGCTTTACCTGCGTTTCAACCGGACAAAAACTCGATCAAACCTACAAAGGTAACGATTATTTGGAAGATATCGACCTGGAAAGACGGCCGGCAAGCTTCCTTTACAGCGACCAGGATATGTACACCTTTATGGATTCTGAAAATTACGAACAGTACACTCTGTCTGAAGACCGTTTAGAGGGACAGGTCCAATGGCTCACAGACGGTCTTGAAGGAATCACCGTTATGCTTCTAAACAACCGGCCCCAATGTATAGAACTTCCGAGTTCCATGGATCTTGAAATCATTGAAACCTCGCCGGCTATCAAAGGCGGATCGGTAACAAACAGAAACAAACCGGCAACGTTATCCAATGGATTCACGGTTCAGGTTCCGGAATACATGGCCAACGGAGAGGTCATCCGGGTCAATACTGAAACCGGAAAATTCATGTGCCGCGTTAAGGCATAATATTGAGCTTATTTTTAAAGGGAGAGGGTAATGCCGAAAATTCAAATTAACGGAGCTGAGATTTACTACGAAGAACACGGAAATGCTCCTGAGGCGATTGTCTTTGCACATGGCCTCCTTGCTAGTAGTCGTATGTTCGATAATCAGGTGAAAGTGCTCAAGAATCGATATCGATGTATATGCTTTGACTTTCGGGGCCAAGGTCGAAGCGAGATTACACAATCCGGTTACGATATGGAAAACCTCAGCAGGGATGCTGCTGCCCTGATTGAGGTACTTGAGTGCGCTCCGTGTCATTTTCTCGGTTTATCGATGGGGAGCTTTATTGGTATGCGTCTGGCTATTCATCGCCCTGAGCTTATCAAGTCGCTGATGCTTTTGGGAACTTCAGCTGATCCGGAACCGAAGGAAAATTTAGGCCGGTATATTCTCTTAAACTTTATTGCTCGATGGTTTGGTTTAAAACTCGTCGCCGACCGGGTAATGAAGATTATATTCAGTAAAAAGTTTCTGTCCGATCCCGCGCGTGCAAAAATTAGGCAACAATGGAGAGATCAAATAATTGCCAATGATCGTATCGGCATCACCCGGGCTGTAAAGGGTGTGATCAGGCGGGAGGGCGTTTACCACCGAATAGGTGAAATTACTGCTCCGACTTTAATCATCGTCGGCGATCAAGATGTGGCGACAGTGCCGGAAAAGGCTATGCGAATACACGACCGTATACAGGGTTCAAAAATGGTAATGATTCCCGGTGCAGGTCATACTTCAACTGTCGAGGAGCCCGAGGCAGTAAATAATGCTTTAGAGGAGTTTCTCGGAAATATTGAAAAATAATAAAAGAATAGAGATATCTTTATGTTTTGGGTTATAAAGTTTGAAAAATATATTCCTATAAAAACGGACGGATTGCATTCTAAAATACAACTCCCCGTGCATAAACATTGCCGCTTTTCCTTACCTTCCAGCATTTGCCGTAGCGAGCGATCTCTACGGCAAGTACATCTCCGGATTTAATAACCCGAACCAGATCTTTTCCGAACAACACCGGCCCGAACCGACCCCCTTCCCGAGTTTGAAGAAAACCAAATTGGTTTTCAATCCGTATCACCTTCATATAGCCTTCATAAATTTCCAAAGGCTGTCTTTTGGTGTTAATAGAAACGACTTTACCGATTTTTACATTATGCCGGATGCTGCGGCAGGGGGAGTGAAGTCGATAAAGCAGCTCCCCGGCTTTTAACAAACGTTTAATTTCTTCGCTCTTGCCTTTCGGCAGCGCGGATATGAAATTTTTGAAATGATTTTCATCAAAATATTTGTGCCTATGGCACCATTTGATCCATTTACGCAAAACACCGGGAACTTTGATTTGAAAAGAATTATCTATTACATTGAGAGGTAGCCACCAGTCGATAAAACAAGAAATGACTCTGCCGTCATACGCATTCCAGTTACTGGTCAGCAGGCGTTTTCCATCTTGTGTTTCAATAACGGCATGGGGATTGGAACGGAGGTATTCGACAAATAAAAATAAGACATCCGCCGTCGTTTTGTTGGTTGTTTTCAAGTCCTTTATTCTTTGTAAATACTGAAAAGCGGATTCGGCATAAAGCCGACCTATTTTTTCAGATATTTTTAGGACTCTAAGGTACTTAACAGCAGATTGGGCAATATCGGATGGATGTTTGTTTAATTCGGACGGCATTTTTGATGCTCTCTTTTCGAAACATTCCAATATTAATAATATTTACTTCAAATCCACTGTCGCTTTCAATAACTTTTTTTATAAGCGCTCGGCTTTTAAAATGATTCTTGAAATATGGGTTGAAGTGTTTTGAGATCGGGTTTGCCAATTTCTCATTATTTATGATATCGATAGAGTTAAATCATAATAGAAAGGACATCGGATAATGGATCAAAAAAACGACATGAAGGATCGGCAGGAAGCAAAAAAGAGGACGATTGAACTGGTTGACCGGTGGCATAAACAGGCTGAGAAGATAAAAAAGAAACATCCGAGTTGGAGTGAGGAAAAAGTTCAAAACAAGATGAAAAAAATCATTCGCAGACAGGTTCAACAAGATATTCGGATCAAAGATTTTTCCGTAAAGGAAATGTTTGAAAAAAGAAAAAAGATTTTAGTGTATAGACAGGAAGCATTGGATAAAACTCTGAATTATATTTTTTCGAAAAATCCGGACGCCATCGGGGCTGCAATCTTTGAACTTGACTGCGGTTGTATGCGAATTTGCGGCGTGGCTAAAACCGGAGAACCGGCCGGTGATATGATAATGGTTTTGGGCAACCCCAAAAATGAAAAAACAGGGATTCAGGAATGCGAAAAATGCAATCTCGATGGAGGTGCCGATCCTGACCGATGCGTGAATAAAGCCATGGTTTGGCCGGGTGCGGAAAGTGAGATGCCGAGTAAAGACGTTCGACTTGCCATTGGTAAAAAAGTCTTTGGTGAAAAATATTCAATCAATGATATTTGAACCGGCGACATGCCTTTTGCTTATCAAATCCTAATGAAACTAAATGGTAGAAACTATGTAACTCCCCAGGAAAAATCATGAGGGTTGATCTAAAAGGATTGAAAAAAATTAAAATGGGAAATATCCAACGGGCAAGTTTTGTTTTTTATTTGCTTATGTTGATTACCTTAGGATATTTTTTAATAAAAAGTACTGTTTCTGCATACTTAAACCAAGGGGTTTTAGCCGATATCCTGACAAAAGGAAAACTGACCGTACTGACCCGCAATGCCCCGACAACTTACTACGAAGGTCCGAGTGGCCCGCTGGGTTTCGAATATGACTTGGTTGCGGCGTTTGCAAAATATTTGGGAGTAAAGCTTGAACTGAAAGTGTTGGAGAGTATTTCAGAAATTATTGAAGCATCGATCCAAGGAAAGTGCGATATTGCTGCTGCGGGGTTGACCCGAACCGAAGAACGCGAAGAAAAGCTTTTATTCGGGCCTGATAATTATATCGTTCAACAGGTGGTTGTCTGCCGCCGCGATGCTAAAATTCCAAAAAAAATCGAAGATCTCATTGGTTTAAAAATTATGATTATCGGCGGAAGCAGTTATGACGAAAGACTCAGGGAACTTCAAGCCGGCCTGCCGTCTTTAAAATGGGAAACCACGGACGATTTATCCACGGAACAAATTCTTGAGAAAGTATGGTTGGGAGAATTGGACTGCACCATAGCGGATTCCAATATCGTAGCCATCAACAAACGATATTATCCGGAACTTATCGTTGCATTGCCGCTTAGTGAAGAACAGCCGCTGGCATGGATATTGAGAAGCGGAGCAAAAGATCTTCAGGCCGAATTAGAAAAATGGTTTGAAAACTTTAAAAAAGCCGGGCGTCTTTCCGAACTTCGCGATAGGTACTACGGCCACCTTGAAACATTTGACTACGTAGATATCAAGATATTTTACAAACGGATCAAGAAAAGACTGCCCCGCTTAAAACCCATCTTTATCAAAGCCGCCCAAAAATATGATCTACCTTGGACCCTCTTGGCAGGTCAGGCTTATCAGGAATCACACTGGAACGAAAAGTCGGAAAGCTTTACCGGTGTCAGAGGAATTATGATGTTGACATTACCGACGGCAGAGGCGGTAGGGATTAAAAATCGTCTGGATGCGCATCAAAGTATCATGGGAGGTGCTAAATACTTATCGCGGTTAATCAAGCGAGTTCCGGAATCCGTTAAAGGTGAAAATCGTTTGCGGTTTGCGCTGGCTGCTTATAATGTCGGTATGGGGCATATCTATGATGCTCGCAAGCTGGCGCAACAACTCGGTAAGAATCCGAATTCATGGCAAGATTTAAAGACCGTATTACCTTTATTGTCGCAGAAAAAATATTATAAAAAATTAAAGCACGGTTATGCCCGAGGTTCAGAGCCCGTAAAATATGTTGATGCCATCTATAACTATAAAGATATCCTTAAAAAAAATTTTTTAACTTCTGTTTCGTCCGTCAATAGAAAAAAATCTCATGATCGGTAAAATTTTCGGCAAAAATTATAAAATTAGATGCAAGACATAGTAATAAATAATGGCGATGAAAACAAGACAGCTGCTCGGAAGCCAAAGCCGCCGGTAAACCGCGCTCATCGTTGTAGCAAAGTATTCATTGGAGAGAATAAAACACAGATGGACGGGAGAAAGCAGTACGCCCGTAAAACCGGCTACCAGTCCCAGCATTGCATAGGGTAACATGGGGCCGCTGGGATCAATGGAATGAATCAAGGGTATCAGGATCGGAAACGTGCTGCCGACAAAAGCGATGGTGATACCGGTAACCATCCCGGTTAAAAACGGCAGCACGGCAACAATCAGTACCAGCGGAACATGCAGCAAGCCTAATTCATGACTGATGCCGTTTACCGCATGGCTGTCTTCCAGTATACCTTTAAAAACCAGGATGGTAAGTACCATATAGAACATTTTAAGCAGTTGAGGGCTTGTCAGCATTTTCAGTATGAGTGAGAAAGATATTTTATTTTCATACCAAACCCACCCAATGGATAGTAAAAGCGATAAGATAAGTCCGATTTCTTTGGAAATCGAAAGATCCGGGTAAAGAAAAGAAAAAAACGCTCCCATTCCAAGACCAAGAAAGATCACCATCAAAATCGGAGTCATTTCTTTTAAAAACGGATAGACGGCAGGTCGTTTTCTAAAAATTGAATTATTTTTTTGAAGCATTTCATTTTTTTTTAGTGTACTGTAACCCAATCCCAATGCTATAATGGTAATTGGACTCATAAATAGGATAAACGTGATTAAATTAATCTCCGCTAAAAGGGTGATGAGAAGCACACCCGGATACAGCGGCCAGAAATATTCCCAAATATGTCGAAACCAGTAATTAATAAAACTGAGCAGGTCAGGTGGAATTTTGGAATCCGTACCCAGTTGTTTGACCATAGGAGCTGAAAAAATAGCTCCCCCGGGCATGGGCAAAAGTCCTATCAGTGCCGGAAAGATAATGATATTTAATTTCGGATTACGGATCAATCCCTGAAACGTATTTAAAAGCGCTTTCATTCGACCGGCCATTTCCATGCTGTTGCTGAGAATCAGAATTAGGGAAACAATAACAGCCAGTGACAAAGTTTTCGGGTAAATGATGGAAGCTCCCATAGACTTTAGTGTCGCCTGAGGGGAAAGTCCGAATAAAATACTTAAGGCAACCGCACCTAAAAGGAAGGTATTGCCGAGAGAAAGATTTTTCTTGATCAAAAAAATAACAAATACAAAGACAACAAGAACTCTTATAATGGCTGGAATATGTTGAAAAAAAAGCATGATTTTCCTACAGTATAATTTATATGTAAAATATTTTCTTTGAGGTCGAAAACATCTATCATCTACCAGGATGAGCTTATTTGATCAATACCAAAGCATTTCCAATTCAATTGTCGATTTGAATTAAAGTTTCTACAATAATTTTTTGGTTATAAAATAGAAATACAGCGCATTCTATTGAAAAATAAATATCTTACCCTATTTTATTTCTTAATTTTTTAAATTATTTTTATTATATTAACCCGGCAATTAAATACCATATCAAAAATTGGCCGGCAACAACCGCAACACCGATAATCAGTGGATATAAGAAAAAAACTGTTTTTTAGTGCTCCCCTATTTAATCGTCAGTTTAATATATACGAACTCATTACCATTAGTTTATTTATTTTTCAAAACAAGGAGGGAAAAAAGATGAAAAGAAAACATTATTCAGTATTAAAAGGATTAGGTGTAACATCCATTTTTGTGTTTATGCTTTTTTCCATAAGCTGGGCGATTCCCTTATCTTATTTGGATTCTGTGAGTGAGGATCGATATGAATATGCTTATATAGATTCGTATTCTACTATTAATTTCAGTAGTGTAAAAAGCCTTCAGGTTTTGCCTGCCTTCAATGAAGATGGCACCTATTATTCAGAAATTGATAATGGAATTGTTGGAAATATTGATGAAAATACTGGTGAGGGCATAATAACCTTCATAACACCCGGGCCCTATTTTGTAATGGCCACATATTTGGATGATTCAACAAATGTGTTTGCTTATGGTGTTGAATTTATTATGCGTAACGGCGAAACACCAGTAACTTATGAATGGCATAAAATTGAAACTCCAAAACCAAATATTGTTATCACCGACCCGAATCCCTACGCAGTGAAGAACCCGAATCCGCCGCCTGCTACTATTAATGAAACTCTACCCCCTAGTAATCCGGATTTTCCTGCAGGTACCACTGAGGTTAACGATAAGCAAAAGTGGAATGATGTCGTAACTTATATGAAAACACTTACAAATGCACACGTTGAACTTGGCGGTCATGGTAGTTCCGGTAAATTTTATTGGGATGGGCAGGAGGTTTTAAATACGACCAATGCATCAAAGGTTCTCAACGAATTAAAAGGCCATGTTAATTATCTTACATTTATGTCATGTTTGACGGGGTCCGATATGAACTTCCTTCAAGAAGTTGCTAATACACTGGGGCGTGCCTCTGGTTACACTGATTGTGTAGGTGGTAACGGCACAGATTGGTTTATTAACGATAAGGGAACGTTAAAAACAGCTGTACCGGAACCTTCAACGCTTATTATATTTGCTTTTGGACTTGTTGGATTGGCAAGTTTTATGAAAAATCAGAAGAGGAAAACTATCTTGAATTAATACGATAAAATTAAAACGGAAGGGGAAAAAATGCAGAAAAAAATCATACTAATGCTAATGCTGATGACATTATTAGCAATGTCAGGCTGCAGTAGTAAATTGGGCAGTGCCGGGCTTGGTGCTGTGGGCGGTGCGGCAATAGGGGCGGGCGGTTATGAGTATCACTTAAAACGCCAAATGGATATAGTTGAAAAAGACTATAAAGACGGTAAGATAGACAAAAAAGAATATGAAATTCGTAAGAACCAAATTGAAAGAGATTCGCTTTTAAAATAATAACCATCTGAAAATAATTTGCGGCTATTTTGTCTGAGCCGATCGGTTAATTTTTATTTGACACACCGGTTTCATTTTTCTATATTCCAGCAAATAAAAGGAAATTCTTACTAGTTCAATTAAATTCAGGGGTGCCGTTGAGGCTGAGAAAATACCCTTTGAACCTGATCTGGGTAATGCCGGCGAAGGGAAATATAAGACAATTTTTCAAGGGGCATAACCAAGAAGTGGGTTATGCCTTTTTTTTGCAGCTCTTTTTTTTTAAGCCGGTCTGCTTGCTTGTCAGCCGGTTTTCAGATACGTATGTGAAGGAGAAAAAAATAAGGTATGAAACTAAGTAGAGTATTGACCATTGCGGGATCGGATTCCGGCGGCGGCGCGGGTATCCAGGCGGATTTAAAAACCATAACGGCATTGGGTGGTTTTGGTATGAGTGTTATTACCGCCCTAACGGCCCAAAATACCTTGGGTGTTCAAGGTATACATGAAATTCCGATTGATTTTGTGGAAAAGCAGTTTGATTCGGTTGCCGCGGATATCGGGATCGATGCCGCAAAAACCGGCATGCTTTCCAGTTCGGAAATCATGCGAAGCGTGGCCAAAAAAATTCGAGAATATAAGGTTGAAAAGCTTGTCGTCGATCCGGTGATGGTGGCCAAGGGCGGAGCAATGCTGATACGGGAGGAGGCTAAAAAGACTCTGATTGAAACCCTTTTGCCTCTTGCACTGATCATTACACCTAATGTTCCTGAAGCTGAAGAGTTGTCGGGGATTAAGATCACAACGATTGCGGAGATGAAAAAGTCCGCTGAAATCATCCACCGCATGGGTGCTGAAAATGTTTTTGTCAAAGGCGGGCACTTATCCGGCGATGCTCTGGATATCCTTTATGATGGTAAAAATTTTTATGAATTTGTATCCGAGAGGATAAAAACAAAAGATACTCATGGGACCGGCTGTACCACTTCAGCGGCAATTGCCACCGGCCTTGCCCAGGGGATGAATGTCTATGATGCCGTAAAACGGGCCAAGGAATATATTACAACGGCGATACGGTTTGCGCTGCGCATCGGCGGCGGACACGGGCCGACGAATCATATGGCCTATGTCTTGCAGAAAAACGTATCATGCGGTTAAAATTTTTATAAAGATTCTGGAAAAGTTTTGTGCTTTTCGTTTCAAACTTAACAAAAAAATTCGGCGACCTAACTGTTTTTGATGGATTTAACTTAGACTTGCCCAGAAACGGTTTTACGGTTTTAGTCGGTCCTTCGGGTTGCGGCAAGAGCACTTTTTTTGATGTCCTGACAGGGGTTGTACCCAAGGCAAACGGGGAGATCATATGGCTGGAAGAAAAACTGTCTCATCTGCGAGGCAAAGCAGCCTATATGCAACAGAAGGATTTGCTGCTTCCCTGGTTGACTCTAATTGAAAATGCCCTGTTGCCGATAAAAGTTACAAAGCGCAGCGGCAATGCCGAAAAAAAAGCGCGATTTCTATTCAAGCGGCTGGGACTAGACGGATTTGAAAATTATCCGCCGCAAAAGGTATCCGGCGGAATGCGCCAGCGTTGTGCCCTAGTGCGCACCCTAATGTTTGAACATGAATTGGTTCTTCTGGATGAACCGCTTTCGGCTTTAGATGCGATTACCCGAAGGAGTCTTCAGTCGATATTACTTTTATTGCAGAGCGAATTCAATAAAACCCTGTTGATGATCACACACGATGTTGAAGAGGCTCTGCTGCTGGCTGACGAAGTATTGGTTTTAAGCTCGCAACCGATGCAAATCAGAGAACGTTTTGTTTTAAATACCCTCAAGCCCAGGCAAGGTGATGAAGCGCAGCTGTTGAAAATAAAATTACACATTTTACAAGAGCTGCAGGCGGAGGTAGCCCATGAAATGGTCTAGCTGCATTGCCTTGGCAGTGGTTCTATTGATTCTTGCGATTTGGGAGACGGCATGCAGGGGATTTTCCATACCCGACTTTATCCTGCCCACCCCTAGTCGAATAATGGTGGTTGCTGTTTTACAGGCACCGCTTTTGTTGCGCCATGGCGCAATCACGGGTCTTGAAATTTTGATTGGGATAGGTTTATCGCTTCTCATGGCCGTACCTTTGGCAACGCTCATGTTTGCCCATCGATCGCTGGAAAAGGCCTTGGCCCCTTTTCTTGTGGTTTCACAGGCGGTTCCGGTCTTTGCACTCGCACCGCTTTTGGTCATATGGCTGGGATACGGGATCGCAAGCAAGGTTCTGATGGCTGCCATTATTATTTTTTTCCCGATAACAGTCAGTCTGCTGGAAGGTTATAAAAGCTGCGGAAATGACTATATCATGCTTTTTAGGCTGATGGGTGCTGGTTTTTGGCGAACATGGCGCCTGTTATACTGGCCGTGGGCCCTGCCTTATTTTTTTGCGGGGCTGAAAGTCGGAGTCACCGTCGCAACCATCGGTGCCGTCATCGGTGAATGGGTCGGAGCGCAGGGTGGCTTGGGCTATTTAATGATTCAGGCGAATGCCCGATTAAACGTCGAAATGGTATTTGCAGCTATCTTGTGGTTGTCGCTAATGGGCCTTTCCATGTGGGCACTGGTAGGCATTTTAGAAAGAAAAATTATTCGCTGGAGATAGGAAATAAAAGGAAGGAGAACGAGTTAATGAAAAAAATTTTTAAAAAACATATTATTGCAACGGTTGTTTTGTTTATGCTGCTGACGGTGTTGCCGGTGGGTGCTGCTGAAAAGATTACCCTTATGCTGGATTGGTTTCCTAATATTGATCATCTACCCTTATATGTTGCACAGCAAGAAGATTACTTTAAGGATGCGGGACTGACGGTTCAAATTCTCAGCCCTTCAGACACTACCGATGCCCTGAAGCTGGCGGCTTCAAACAATGTGGATCTTGCGGTTTCATATGCTCCTCAGGCGATCATGGGCGCTTCCAGCGATCTGCCTGTAAAGGTGGTGGGCCGGTTGGTTGAACATCCTCTCAGTGTACTTTTGTTTTTAAAAGGAAAAGGCATTGAAAAACCATCGGATCTAAAGGGAAAAACCATCGGCTACACCGTGCCCGGGATGATGGATATCCTGACGGAGGCGTTTACGAAGATCAACGGCATTGAAAATTATGTTCCCATCAATGTTGGGTTTTCCATTGTGCAGTCTTTGACGGCAGGGAAGGTGGATGCAATCATGGGGCCATACAAAAATTATGAAACCATTGCCTTGGAAGAAAAAGGGTATGCGGCCGGCTATTTCGAACTGACCCAATGGGGGATTCCGGATTATGATGAACTTGTTTTTATTTGCGGAGCGGAGACTTTGAAGAAAAAAACACAAGCGGTTCAAAGTTTTGTACATGCGGTTGAGCGTGCGATTTCCGAAACCCGACAAAATCCGCAAAAGGCGCTTGAAAGTTACTTTAAAGCGGTTCCTGAAGCCCCAAGAGGCATGGAGACCCAAGCCTTTGCCATTACCCTGCCGCTGTATGCATCCCACCAGCGCCTTGAAAATCAACGGTGGCAAAAATTTGCCGATTTTGCGCTGAAATTCGGTTTGATTGAAAAAAAAGTGGATGCTCAAGTACTGTTTGAGTCCCAGATGGAGTAAAAAAATATGCAAGATATGACCCCAAGCTTTCTTGAGGCACTAACATACAGTGCCATTCATTTCGGGGCGACGGATGCGCAAATCATCCCCATCGATATGATCCCGATTGAGGATCGAATCATCGAATTATGTAAAAAGCCTCTTTGCGGTTCTTACGGTAATTGCCGCAACTGTCCTCCGCGTGCCATGCCGCCTTCGGAATTTAGAAAATTCATTCGGAATTATGAGTACGCTTTAATATTTAAAGTGGATGTTGCACCGAAGGTATTGCTCTTGGATGAAAACATAAATTCCTTTAAAATTATCTATGAAATTATCGCTGAGTTGGAAAAACTCGCGATTCAAGAGGGGCTTAAACGCTCTGTCGGCCTTGCCGCGGGCTCCTGTAAAGCGGTTTTTTGCAGCAAAGAGGACTGCTCGGCATTGATGGATCGAAATAAGTGTCGGTATCCGTTGCTTGCACGTCCTTCTATGGAAGCGGTCGGCATCAATGTGTTCAAATTAATTGAATACATAGGCTGGAAAATTTATAAAATTACCCGGGATAGTGATCCGGATTCAATCCCCAGCGGCATGCTTTCGGGTTTGGTTTTGGTCGGTTGAGGGCGATTGATGATTAGTGGGGAATAACCGTAATCGTTATGAAAAGATCAAAGACCTTCACTCCACCTCTTTCGTTCATTGCTATAATGTTTATTATTTTTGCAGGGTTGCTATCTTATCTGATATATTCTTGGATAAAATCAGGAGGTTTATTTTATTTGCTAATTTCAATTTTACCATTAATCAGTGTAGTGATATTTGCCCGACCTTTAATATTTTTTCCTCATGTGACCATAGATAACGGAAAAAGAATAACAATTCGCTATTGGGTGGGGAAAGGGTACTCCGCCAATATCTCGAAAGCTTTATTCGAAATAGTTATAAAAAACGAGAGGATAAGAAGCTATAGATTCAGAATTCAAAATAAATATTTTCAGGTTTCTCCGGCAGGATATATTCGAGGAGATGAATTAGCGGAGATTTTGGAATTATTTATACTGAAGAAAAAACCAATACTAAGTGTCGTAGCCTTATAAATCAGTACAGAAAGGAGCACAGAATATGCCCATAATTGCAAGATTCTATGGTATTCTGATAAAGATGTATTTCCGTGAGCATGGTGTCCCGCATTTTCATGCTTTATATGGCGAATACAATGGCATTTTTGAGATTGAAAACCTTGAAATGATTGAAGGTGATTTGCCGAAAAGAGCCCAAAAGATGATTAAAGAATGGGCGGATAGTTATAGAGATGACCTTTTAGAAATGTGGAAGACACAAAACTTTAAAAAACTCCCCGGGCTGGAATGAGGAGTGAGAAATGAAGAATTTCCCTAAAATTAAAAATGTTGCACCTATGGCGAATAAGCGCCTTCTTGTAACGTTTAGTAATAATGTAACAAAAATATACGATTGTTCGTCCTTGATAGACGATGAGACATTTAAGCCGCTTCTAAATGATAGCTTATTCAAGACTGTAAAAGCCGATAAACACGGGTATGGTATAAGTTGGAATGATGAACTTGATTTAAGTGAATCTGAACTATGGCTCAATGGAATTATGGTTGAAAATCAAGCCGTTTCAGCTGGCAGCGAACGCTGAGCCAATAAATTTTCTTAAATAAATTGGATACGATCAAACGCAAATTTTCAATTTTGGTTTTTCATGCTTAGCTGCGGAGAAATAATCCGATTTGACAAAAATTCCAAGAATAAGCACTGAAAGACCGGCCATGACGCTTCCAAAGACAAAAGGAGCGCTGGGAAAAAGTGCGAATAATAGGCCGGCAATGATTCCGGCCGGCAGCAAGGTGATTCCGACAATCGTGTGATGAAAACCAAGAGCAGTAGCTCTTGATCCTGAAGGAGCCAGGCTGGAAACAAATGCTTTCTCAACGCCTTCGGTCATTGCATAGTAAATTCCATACAGCGGCCAGAATACCCATAAGAGCCGATTGCAGGAGGGGGTGATGAATCCGAAAGCGGCATAGACCACGGCATATAATCCATAGCCGGTAACAAGCAATTTTTTACGGCCGATTTTATCCGAAAGCTTGCCGAACGAATTGGATAACAAAGATGAAGAAAGATTGAAAACCATGTACATTCCAACCACGGCAGATAGGTTGTGCCCCAGATTCATACTGCGCAGAAGAAGAAACTGGTTGGAGGAATTGCCCAATGTGAAAAAAAATTGCACCAGAAAAAATAGTTTAAGATTGCGATCATAAGACTGAATATTCAAGCTGGGTTTGAGTTTTTGATTGTTTATCCGGGCTGGGTGGGGATCAGTTTTCTCAAAGAGAAAAAACAGAAAAACAATGCCGACTATAGCGGGTACAATTGAGATTAAAAACAGCATATAAAAAGAAGCCGGATTTTTAAGATTTCCGCTGTTCGGATCTAAAAATTGTCGTACCAGAAAAAAACAAATCAGTGTTCCCAGAGTCGCCCCCGCAAAGTCCATACCCCTTTGAAAACCAAACGCACGACCCTGGATTGCTCTTGAAACCGACTCCGAGATCAAGGCATCCCGAGGTGCGGTGCGGATACCTTTACCCATTCGGTCAAAGAACCGGGCGAGAAAAACATAATACCATCCTCCGCCGGCTAAAAACAGCAGAAATTTTGAAAGTGCGGAGGCCGAATAGCCGAATATAGTCAAAAATTTACGTCTTTGAATGCGATCCGAGTAATATCCTGAAAAGACTTTCAAAAGACTTGCACCGGCTTCAGCGGTACCCTCGATAATTCCCAGTACCGGTCCGAGCAAAGCAGCTTGAGTGACCATTACCATTTGCAAAAATGCTTGCAGCAAAGGATAAATCATTTCAGTGGAAACATCCGTGAAAAACGACGTGAATCCGGTTAGAATCACATTGCGATCCAGTCTATTTTTCTTCAATGCTATTTTCTTTTTGCCGTCGCCCATTGCTCGACCCAGAAAGAAGTAGCACCTGCAACGGCTGCCGGCATAACAAAAAAATTGATCAAGGGTATCAATGTCGCCCCTAAAACAGAAAAGCCGAAGCTGATGCTATACAAGCGTTTTTGCGCCAAGTGCTCTCTAACCTGTTTCAGAACCAGACGATGATTTTCCATCGGATAACTCAGATATTCAAATGCCAGCATCCAGGCCGTAAAAATCAACCAGAAGAAAGGAGAAATAATGTTTAGCACCGGTATGAAAGATATAATCAGCACGAAACTGCCGATTAAGATAAAATAAAAAAGTTTACGAAGTTCATTGAAAAATGACGAAACCATTTCGGCAAGTGATTGAATCAAACCGGCACTGCTGGGCTGAATCTTTCCGCCTGTCAGATAGGCTTCCACCTTTTCAGATAGAAGACCGTTAAACGGTGAACCGATTAGATTTGCTGCCACGGTAAATGAGAAAAACAAGAACAGCACTTCAGCAGCGGCAAACAGTACCCACAAAATAGGACGCAGAATTTCAAGCCACCAGCTTTCACCCTTTGGAAGAATCCATTCGAGTAAGTTTCCGTAATGTCCGATGGAAAACCAGATAAGTAGCGTAAAAATAATGATATTTATAAATAGCGGTATCATAACAAAACGCCGCAAGCCCGGCTTAAAAATTAAACGAAAACCTAAAATCAAGTGTTTAGGCCCTATGAAGACATTCATGTATTTCTCCCGTTGTTTTCAATCGACCGGCTCAATCGATGGCATAGTCCATCCGTATGGTTTACAAAATTTTTGCTTAAAACTTAACTAAGCCATAAAAAATTCTTAAAAGCAAGTAATTGAGTGAAATGCCGGCAAGGTTGGTATGTGTTTGACATTACCTGAATTTAAATTACGATGTTGAGAATATGTTATGGGAATGAAGGTGAGAGAGAAAGTTGTGTGAGGATAAATTGAAAGAACTGATTTGAGATTGATTGTTTGATCAGATTAACCGACTATGTCCAGGACGGAATCTAACATTTCGTCCTGGGTTCTGATTGTTTTCAGATTCGCATCATAACCCCTTTGTGCAACGATAGATTGAGAAAATTCTTCTGTAAGATCCACATTAGACATTTCTTTTTCCATAATTTGACCATCTTTTTCTTCAACAACAGTGGGACCTGGGTATTTCGGCTGTGAGATCTCCACTTTAACACTACTTTCAGGACCTTCAACCAATGTCGCTCGGCTCTTTTTAAATTCTTGCGATTCAACATTTGCTATATTATTGGTGATTACATTCATTTTTTTATCAAAAGATTTTAATGCGGATAACGTGTTTCCAACGGAAGAAATCATGATTTTTTCTCCATTTTAACCGGTATGCTGCAACTTTTGGAATTGAAGATTTTGGAGACGGATTTGTTCCACTCTCTCAAATGTTTTGCCTTAATTTCGCCGATCAATTATATATCGGACATTTAACGTATGAACTTGAATAGAAAATAACTCAGTTTCCTATGACTTACCGAAAAAGTTTGCCTTTATCCAATTCCAGTTAAGGATTACGTGCAATATGGCCATGAAGGCAAAAACAAAACCACCTCCCTCGTGTAAAACTTCAAATACTTCGAGGGGCAAAATGTCGTGCAAGAGTCCCATCAGGACCTGATTGAGCAAAAGTATCCCCAAAATCGGATTGAGGATTTTCAGAATTGTATTCTTATTCATGTTCATGACTTTTCTTTCGTATTGTTAATTGTCGAACCTGAGCATCAGCGGTAGTCGGCTTTGATAATAAAGAATTATATTTCTATTACTTTTCCCACTCCTCCTGAAACAAACTTATCGGGATATCGATATTTTATTTCCTCGATCAATCGAGTGCAATGAGTGGGACATACCATCTGCAAATCATTAATTAAATTAAAGTCCTTGAATCCATGCAGGCCACCAATCAAGGCATAGGGCTTTCCCCATTGCGAAGCAGCCTTTAAGATGGTTTTGACGGTAGGATGGGAGCATCCCGTTATCACAACCGATCCCGATTCCGTTTGAATCACGAGAGATTGTTCTATCTCGTTGAGTTCACCGGTTGAAAAGATATTTTCATAAATTTTTAAAGATCCTTTGACTTGAATCACTTTTGAAGCATATATCGGCGGCTGACATGAAAACGGGATATAGACTTCAGCCGGACGTATTTTTATAAAATCTGAAAGTCCGCCGGTATGGTCCCAATGAGCGTGAGAAATAAAAACATCTTTGATTTCAGCTGGGTTTATATTCAATTTATTCATATTATCCAGTAGAATAGATCCGTTTGCACCGGTATCAAAAAGTATTTTTTTGTCATATACTTCTACCAGACATGAAAAACCCCAGTCGGATCGAAGATCTTTTCTAAAAGCAGTATTGTCATAAATAATGGTGAGTTTCATCTTACAAGCCCTTTTAGGCAATCTTTCATCCAAAGTTTCATCACTCCAATATTTTGTTAAGTACGATGTTTCTTTTGCAAACGAATTTCAATTTTTTCCAACTTTTCCCGAATATCAGGATCAAAGTGAGCTTTTCGCCAATTATAAGCTTTCACGATGCTTGTCATTGAAGTTATATCTAATTCGGCACCAACAAAAAACACGTTATTTAAATTCGCTTGTTCGAAATGGGCACCAGTGAGCACTGAATTTTCCAGATGAGCCCCTTGGAGTAGTGAATGCTCAAACTTACAATTAGAAAGATTCGCTTCTTCAAGATGCACCCATTTGAGGTTTGCGTCGCGAAATACGGCACCGGATAAATTAGCGCCCTTTAGTCGCGCTTTTTCAAGATCGACTCCTGTTCCTTTTAAACACTCAAGATTAGCTCCATCCGCTCTGACTCGAATAAGACAAGATTCTTTTAAATTTGCATGTTGGAGCGACGCACCGCGTAAATTTGCCCATCCCAAATTGATCTTAGACATATCAGCATGATCTAGAATACATCCGGATAAGTCTAAAATAATTTTTTCGTCCTTTTCTTCGATTTTTTCATTTTCAGATGCTATAAGCTCGGATTTCACTCTTATAGCCTTTTCAAATCCGGCAGTTAGGAGTTGCCGAATGACGTCACTATGCTGAACCTTTAGATTCGCCATTAGAATCATGAAAACTTGATCATGAAACTCGAGATATTCGGGTTTTAGAAAAGTTTGGATAGAGACGGCCGCGCTTGCCTGAATGGCCGGACTGTCCGAACCCAAATTCTCGACGATTGAATTAAATTTATCATTAAATCTTCGTATTCGATCATCTTCCAAATTCTTGCGATCAAGATCACGCTGGCGACTTTGTTCCGATAAATGTTTCCATAAGGTGATAAAGACACCGAATAAAGCTACAACCGATGTCAAGAAAGGGGCAAGGCCGATGATTGTGCTCCAATTATTTCCGAGTTTTTGATTTTCTATCTCAAGTTTTTTAATCTCTTGTCGCAGCTTCGCCGACTCCAACTGCTTAAGGCTTTCAGAATTGGGGCCTGAGGAGCCTTCCCCAGCCAAAACCATCGTTTGTGCGGCCGCGAAAACAATTAATACCCATAAAATTATCTTAATAAGATTTCGGGTCATCATAAGCCCTTTGGGTCGGGTTTAATTATTGTCTTTATAAGTTTTGTAGCAGAAAAAAGAACAGAGAAACAGAGTCCAAAGTATCAGAGATCAGAGTAAAAAAATTATGGGGAAAGCACCACCCGAAAACCGATGAGGTCGAACCGGAGGACAGGGTAGCCCCCGTTGCGGCAAGCGCAGCGAACGTCCGCAGCATTGAGGTAGAACGAGCCACCCCGCAGCACACGGCGCATCTCATTTCCCGCCTTCGGGTTCTCTCGTCCATCATCCGGATTATATGGGTAATGATAAGCGGGTCTTATCCAGTCCTTGCCCCACAAACTCCTCGTCCACTCCCACACATTACCTGCCATGTCCAGGCAACCGTACGGACTCTGTCCGTGCGGAAAACACCCGACTGCACTGGTATTTCCAATCCCGGTATTCAAATAGTTGGCAAAATCCGTATTCGGCTTTTCACCCCAGGGATAAACCCGTCCGTCTTTTCCCCTGGCTGCCTTTTCCCACTGCGCCTCACTGGGCAAAGTGATCCGCCATGGCCCGTTTTTCTCATCACCCGCTTTGAGCAGTGTTGCCAGAGGCTCCGGAGTATTTTCCCAGTTCCGCAATGTTTCCGTCAACCATTCACAATACCTGAGGGCGTCGTACCAGGTTACATCCACGACAGGGTGATTATCCACACCCTTGAGACAATCCGGATTTTCCGGCTCGTAGTTGGTAGCATCGACAAAGGCCCTATACTGCGCGACTGTAGCCGGATATTTCCCTATGTAAAAGGTTGGAAGTATAACGGTATGTTGCGGCCGTTCATTTTCCCTTGCATCCTTATCGTCTTTCTCGTCGCTCCCCATTTTGAAGGGTCCTTCCGGAATCTCAACAAAACCGAGTAGATTATCGGTGCACAAATACCAGGCATCTGCACGAAAGATAGGATCGCCCAGCATGGACAGAGCCCGGCCGGCCTCGGCTCTTTCAAGCGGGGTAAGGTCGCTCGCCATCAGATCCCGCAAGCGGGGAATCAGCCGCTTGAGGTAAGACTCTCCACCATCCGGGCTTTCAGTGTCCCTTTCAACCGTATCCCGCCCGGACAGAGCCGCCATCTGACCGGACCAGAGGCTTGTCCTCCATTCAACCTCGTTTGACGGCAATGCATTTGGACACAGTCCGTAAGCCAAATCCAAAAATGTTTCTTCACTCCTGCGGTTGAATAGAAGTTCTTCAGCTCCGAGTTGGGCAGCCACCTGCCAATAATCTCCTTCCGCGGCCTTTCGTCGATATTCCCGATCGATGTTTCTACCACGGACCATATGACATCCTGCCAGGTATTCCTGAAAAGTGCGATGGGGGAAACCATAGATTTGAGGATGACCTTCTTCAGATCCTCCACCATGGCCGACAATAAGCCCCGTCCTTTTGTCTATATAATCGATGAATTCTGCAGCACAACCGGCATTCTCAAGATATTGCCGGTCTTCTAAGATCGTCAGAAGATCACCACGTGAAAGAAGCCCGACCTCTCTTCCTTTTGACTGTTCCTGATGGGCTTTGTAGGCTAGACGCTCCACTATAGGTCTGAGTCGCAAGTCATCCCCAAGAATTTCAGCCAAAGCATCGGAAACAGGGAAACCCTTCCGTTTCTGCCAGCGGTTGAGAAGCACCTGTACCGCTATATCATACAAACGTACCCTTTCTTTAGGGAGTCCGACCTCTCTTTGATGGATAATGGCCATGGTCGTCATAAGCATGGGATTGGATGCCAAATCTATAAGCCCTTTAGAAAATGCAGCGCGCTGCAGATCTTCCGTCAAGTCGGCGACCTTACTGCAATCTATCCGTTCCTGGACCGCTTGGGCCTCGTACCACGCATCTATGAATCGGGAGATCTTGCTTCGGTCAAAAGGCGCCAGGACGTGAGTTGGAAAACCGCTGAGGACCGTTTTTCCAATATAAGAACGAATGCGACAGGTCACAATTACATGCCCCACGGACCCATACTCATCCGATAGGGCTTCAACCGCCTCCCGTGCCAAGACACGTAGTTCCACGGGAACTTCGTCCATGCCATCGAAAACCATCAACACGCTCCCATCATCCAATGCCTTATCAATTGCCTGATTCAGGCCATCGGCTCTGTGTTCGGTCTGATCTCTAACCCACTGTTCTCGGACAATTTTCAATAATTTTCTGCGCCTTTGGTCTTTCGATATCTTTTCACGCCTTAAATCTTGCAGGACCGGCGATAACTCGCTCAAGGAAATGAAAAGGGGCAGCGTGTTCCCCGGCCATTTTGGGGGAGCAGGTTCCAGATCGAGACCTGAAGAAGCGAGCATTGCCGAAAGCTGTTTCACAAAGGTACTCTTACCACTACCCGGATCGCCCAAAAGAACCAGTCTGGAATTTTTTGTTGCTGCATCCAGGGCACTCAAGGGTCTTTCTTGGGAATTTTTATCAAAGACGTCCTCCGAAAATTTTTCTTTCCTCTCCCGCCTCTCTTCTTTTGAAAGCGGTACACGGCTCTTGGTATCCAGTTCTATGTATAATTGTCTAAGACTGATTTCATTGCAACCATCTTCGTCGCCGCCCAGGGCTGCAAGGGGGAGAACATCGCATCGACGAATAAGGCGCTTAAGATAACTTTTGCGGGCCTGAGTGATATTTTTATCATTTTCTCTATTTTCTCCTGATATTATAAAAACAGGTTTATCGCCGGTGTTAATTACGCTGCCGTTACCTATGGTTTCGGCATTTACACCTCCATCGGTTGCGACCTTGGATTTTTCTCCGGTAACAACGATATTTCGGGCTTTGATCTGGGAACGAAATTTTTCTAGATTTCCAAACTTTTCCAGCTCTTCCCGTAAAGTAGAGACAAACCAATCGTTTTGAGACTGTTCCAATCTTTCCCGAGCTTGGGAAAAAGATTCCAGTTTTTCCAGAATGATATCCAATGGCTCTTGCAGGACGTGTCCCTTTTCCATCTCTGTTTCAATTTTCCTGGCGGCATCCGCTTCATCTTTCCAGGACTGAATGCGGTTTGCAACAAGGTTGGTACCCACTCCGGCCAGTATGGTGCCCAATGCTGCTCCGGAAGCAAGGGGGTCGGTTTTGGCTGCTTCAACAAAGGGCCACAGCGTGGCGGCTGAGACAAAGGCATAGATGGACTTCACACCGGCATTATGCATACGGGTTTTCCAGTTGACTAAACGTGATGCAAGTTTCTCCTTCCAGGTCTTTTCATCAAATGCCATCTTTTATGCCTTTCGCTGAAATGATTTGGTAAGTATTGCTTTTCTGAGCCCAACCGTGTTGCCGTAACGGACATGATTTACCCAACCTAACACACTTGCACTGATTCTTTCAATGGGCAATTGACCTGCCCTGTAGCTCTTGATCATCCCATTGAGCTTGCGGCGGTAATAGATGCCTTTTCGTCGTTTGAGTCTGCGTCTATGGGGAAAGACGATGAAACCGAGAAATGGGATTCCTTCCATATCGTAGGCATCAGCAAGCACTCCTTTTCCGCTCTCGAGAATACGATCGATCAGCCGGAGGACATCCGGATCATCGATTTTGGCCTCAATGAGATCACGCATGATGCTATGATCTATGGATGGAAAGAACTGACGAATATCGCACTGAAGCAGAAAAGAGTATTTTCTGGAAAATTTCTGCACTTGGTTTAACGCTCGATGGGTCCCCTTACCCAGTCGGTTGGCATAGGATTCGTTTATGAAACTATTCTCGAAGATGGGTTCGATCAAGTTGCACAAAGCGTGATGAACGACACGGTCGAAAAATGGTGCTGCTGAAATCAAGCGTTTCTTCGGCTCATGGATATAGAAATGGTTGTATGCGCCCGGCCGGTAGCTTTTATCCAGAAGGGTCCTCTGCAATAGGAGCAGGCTCTCTTCCAGACGGTGCTCAAAGGCTGCCACATTGGGATGACCACGCTTTCCCTTGCTTGCGCGGCGAAATGCAATCAGTAAGTTTTCCCAAGAACAAAGCGTTTCGAACACCAGCCAAGCACTCCATAGAGAAGGAAGAAAGGTCCTGCACCAGGGTTTGAACCTAGGGTGCAGGACCGTTGATATTTGCCCGGTCCGTCGGATCAAACCAACCGAACGCGGCCGGAAACAGGCTCCGCCATTTTTCGCCTCGGTCCGAAAGCCTCTGAATCAGGCCGTCGAGCATTTCCGACGATTCGAAAAGCGTGGAAAGCACCACCCGAAAACCGATGTTGTTGTTCCAGTTGTCAGGGTTGTTCCTGTTGCGGCAAGCGCAGCGAACGTTCGCAGTATTGTTGTTGAACGAGCCACCCCGCAGCACACGGTGCATGTGAGCCTGCCCCTCCAAAACAACAGTCCCAATCGGACTGTGGTTTCAACTACTTAGAAGTTGCCTTATGCCAGCCACCCAGAAGACGACCTATTTCTGCCACCATGACCGATACGTGATTGTATTGACCGTTCGTGAGCCACCCCCACCGGGCCGCCAGACGCAAGTAAACCTTCATTCTAGCCAGTGCCTCGTCTGTCTGGATCAGACGTTCAAGCCTTTCACGGCCTCTCCGAAGATTGGCCTCCTCCATCTTTTCCCTCAAATCAAAAGCGGCATCCAGGAGCCGCTTGGTAAATGTATGGCGGTGGGCCTTAGGAAAATTGTTGGTAACCGGCAGAAGCCATGTCAAAAGATCGAAACTTCTTGTGAAGATCACCATTTCCTGGCCGGCCATTTAAACTCCTTTCGCATACCCATTTCCTCCATTATTGCAATGATCATTTCATCGCCATATTTCCTATGGGCCTCAAATTACAAAAATCGTAAAAAAAGAACAGAGAGACAGAGTCCAAAGTATCAGAGATCAGAATAGAAAAATTATGGGGCAAGCACCACCCGAAAACCGATGTGGTGGTGCCAGTAGTCAGGGAGGTCCCTGCCACGGCAAGCGCAGCGAACGTACGCAGCACTGCTGCCGAACGAGCCACCCCGCAGCACACGGAGCATCTGATTTCCTGCCTCCAGATCCTCTCGCCCATCATCGGGATTATATGGATAATGATACGCGGGGTTTTTCCAGTCCTTGCCCCACAGACTCCTCGTCCACTCCCATACATTGCCCGCCATGTCGCTTGCGCCAAAGGGACTGTCTCCTTTTGGAGAATACCGACCGACCGGTGAGGTGCCTCCTGTGCCACTTTCCGAACTGTTGAGTCTCGATGGGTCCCAGGTATTTCCCCAGGGAAAAATCCTTCCGTCCGTTCCCCTGGCCGCCTTTTCCCATTGGGCCTCAGTCGGCAGACGGTACTGCTTGCCGGTTTTTTTACGCAGCCACTCACAGTAGGCCACGGCATCATGCCAGGATACGTTCACTACGGGATGGTCACCCCTGTCTTCAGGATAATCCGAGCCTTCCCAACCCGAAGGGGGTTGATGGCCCGTGTCTTTCACAAAGGCCTGGTACTCGGCGTTGGTTACAGGATATTTGCCGATGGTGTATTCAGGGAGTTCAATTTTATGTTGGGGTTTCTCATTGTCATTCGCATTTTTGTCGTCTTCATTTGAACCCATAAGAAATGTTCCCGCAGGTATGGAAACCAGTTGAGGTTCCATTACACCAACGTTGGCTGTTGATGGGGTCAATCCCGGAACCTCGGTTCTGCGGGTCAGGGTGAAATACAAACGGATTTCATCAGGCTTAAGACCTGTGAAATTGAATTCAACCCTCTCGGGCGGGTGCAGGATAAGCAGGCGTCTTACTGAATCCTTACTTAGAAAGGGGACCAAGACCGACGGCGGTTCCAACTTCTCCTTTTGTGCATTGTCTCCTTTCTCTATACTGAGACGGGACTGGCTGAGGTAATATTTCTCCAGATCACTCAGAAGATGAGGGGTGGCTTGCAGCCGGTTATAGAGTTCCGGATAGATATGTTGAATTGCAACCACTTTGGCAAGGCGAACGGGTTTAATGTCTCCGATTTGCCTTTTCGTGACCAGGTGCCAGAGAAAAAGAAAAACATTGATGGTGCGTTTGACCTGCCGCGGGTTGTTGCCCAAGGCCTCGGCAAACACCCTTGGACATTCTTCGTGAGGCCATTGCTCTATAAGACGGCTTACAAACTCCGTCATTTTGCCCTTTTCAATGGGAGGAATTCGAAAGGGGAGCTGGATAATCTTTTCAAGATACCTGGCTCCGGAGATCAGAAATTCAGCCTTGCCCTCATCCGGCACGCCGAGTGCTTTTCCCAGCTCACGGTATTTGTTTTCAACAGCCCGTGTGATCACATCCTGGTCCAGTCCAAGCAGGAACACGCACCCCGGCACATCCAAGAAAAGCTTGATGGATTCAAGAACCTCCACCGCTTTTTCAGGGAGGCATCGATCAAGATCGTCCACAAAAACAACCAGACAGCGATTCTTTTTGACAATATGCTCATTCACCAGGGAGCGGAATTTATCCTGAAACTGATCGAGAAACTGCACCTGTTCGATGTGTAATTTAGATCGCTCTCGATGGATGGCGGATAAGAGATTTTCAGCCGCGGATTTTTCACCTTTATCTTTCAACGCTTTCAACAGATCGGCGAGCATCTTTGCTCCCGGAATGAAGGATAGCCCGATTTGAAGCCCGCTTTGCCCCGCGCCGGCGGCAAGCTTGCCCCAGTCGATCTGCACCCCTCCGACCTTCTCCCTCTCAACGCTCCGGTAAAGGGAGGTTTCAAGATCCTCCATCTTGGAAAGCGCATCCTTTTCATCCTGCTCCTCGATGGCCGCCTTCAAGGAACCGAGCACCTTGAGCAGCAGCGCCCGCCACAGGCTCTCTTCCCCTCCGTAGCGCCAGGGATCGAACCAGACCCCCTGACAGTGTTCGGGAAGTTTATTTTGCACCATCATCATTAAGGATGTCTTCCCAGAACCCCAGGACCCGAATAATCCCATGGTCAGCGGAGTTCTCGTGGATGGGTCGGAAACCATCTCCGCTATTGCGGCAACATAGGGTTCAAAATCCAGGAGATCACGGCCGGCCGGCAGGTCATCAAGAATACGCATGCTCAATTCCTTAACTAAGCGAAGTTGTCAATTTTTTCGCGCTTTTCCATCATTTTAGGTCAAAGAAAAACCCTTTTCAGCCTTACCACCGGATATTGCCTTTGACAATAAAAATGTCGATCGGTTAAAATTCTTGATTAGATATCATTCCAATTCCATTAATCATTGACACCGGTTGTCTTTTCTTATAAATATTTTCGGATAAGGAATAGGAAAGACAGCTATATTTTATTTTCATTTTTCAAATGATAAAAATTTATAGGTGATTAGATTTATGTTCCATTCACATATCATTGGTACGGGTTCAGCAATACCCAAAAGAATTCTATCGAATAAAGAGCTCGAAAGTTTAATCAATACTTCCGATGAATGGATTGTCCGGCGCACCGGCATTAAAACACGGCATATCTGTTCAAAAGATGAAAATGAAAGTTCTACCGATTTAGCCTTGCAAGCATCCTTGAAAGCTATTGAAATGGCGGGGATTTCCGCAGACAAATTGGATATGATCGTTATGGGTACCGTAACGCCGGACTACCAGTTCCCATCCACAGGATGCATGGTTCAAAATGCTCTTAAAGCGAATAAGGCAGCTGCTTTTGATGTGTCGGCCGGATGTTCGGGTTTTCTATATGCTCTATCCATGGTAGATAACGCAATTCGATCCGGCAATTGCAAAACCGCACTCGTTGCAGGTGTCGAGCGGCTTTCAAGCATCATCAACTGGCAGGATCGAAGCACGTGTGTTTTACTGGCGGACGGCGCCGGCGCCGTGGTAGTCAATGCAACGGAAGAAAACAGAGGAATTTTGTCTACCCATATAAGATCGGACGGAAAATACTGGGATCTCCTTTATTCCTCATATGTATATGGAAAATCCTATAGGCCCGAGTTGCTGGAAAGTATCGACATGAAGCCTTTTTACTTGAAGATGGAGGGCAACCGGCTTTTCAAAAAGGCGATCCGGTGCCTGTCTCTAATTGCTCAGGAAGCAATGGAAACCAACTCCATTTGCAGTGAAGATATCAGTCTTGTCATTCCGCATCAGGCAAACATTCGAATTATCGAGGGGCTTGCCAATAACTTGAACATTCCCATGGAGAAAGTGTATATCAATATTCAAAAATACGGCAATACCTCTTCGGCCTCGATACCGATCGCATTGGATGAAGCCAACCGGGAAGGTCGGCTAAAGAAAGGCGACTATGTGCTTATCGTCAGTTTTGGGGCAGGTTTGACATGGGCATCTTCTATATTTCAATGGTCCATATAGTTCATAATTATTGAAATGCAAATCGGTCTTGGATATGATGTTCATCAATTGGTTGCGGGACGAAATCTCGTATTGGGGGGCATAACGATTCCTTTTGAAAAGGGATTGCTGGGGCATTCAGATGCCGACGTACTCGTTCATGCCATCTGTGATGCACTTTTAGGCGCTGCGGGACTCGGCGATATCGGCATTCATTTTCCGGATAGCGATCCTAAATTTAAAGATATCTGCAGCATGAAACTTCTGGCCGACACTTATGAAATGACCCGCGGGAAAGGATTTAAAATTATAAATCTGGATTCAACCGTTTTTGCCGAAGCCCCGAAACTTGCTCCGTATAAAAAGGCGATGCAAGAAAATATTGCCCGCACCCTTGGAATTGAACCGACTTATGTGAATATTAAAGCCACAACCACTGAAGGACTCGGTATAATTGGAAGAGGGGAGGGTATTGCGGCCATGTGCATTGTTCTAATTGATTAAATCCTCATGGTCGTAACCTGGAGAGAAACCTTATTTTAATTTTTTAATTTAAAGAAAAGATTTATGCCAATCCGAATATACAATACGCTAAGCAAAAAGAAAGAAATCTTTGAACCCAAGGACCCCGGTAAAGTCAGCATGTATGTATGCGGCCCGACGGTTTACGACTCTTGTCATATCGGTCATGCAAGGTCCGTTATTGTTTTTGATGTTATCGCCCGGTATTTTAAAGCAAAAGGTTATGCGTTGACCTATGTTCGGAATTTCACGGATGTCGATGATAAAATCATTAACCGCGCAAACGAACTGGGCCTTGATATCAAAGAAATTGCTGAAAAATATATTCAGGAATTTTATGAGGATATGGATGCTATCAATGTGGAGAGAGCTACGATTGAACCCCGTGCGACGGAACATATTGACGCAATTATACGTGTCATTGAAAAGTTGATCGAAAAGAAAATTGCATACTCGATAGATGGTGATGTTTATTTTGCTGTTGAGAAATTCAAGAACTACGGCAAATTGTCCGGACGCAGACTGGAAGATATGGAAGCCGGCGCACGCGTGGATATTGACAAAAGAAAACATAATTTTTTTGATTTTGCTTTATGGAAATCAGCCAAACCCGGCGAACCGGCCTGGGACAGTCCGTGGGGGCAGGGGAGGCCGGGATGGCATATTGAGTGTTCGGCGATGAGTACTCAATATCTGGGTGAATCTTTTGATATCCATGGCGGTGGAAAAGACCTGATTTTTCCGCATCATGAAAACGAAATCGCCCAATCGGAAGCAGCCTTTGAAAAACCTTTTGCCAAATATTGGATTCATAATGGTTTTGTTAATATTAATCAGGAAAAAATGTCGAAATCACTCGGTAATTTTATGATGATCAAAGATGTTTTAAAACTTTATCATCCTGAAGCAGTACGCCTTTTTCTACTATCCAACCATTACCGTAGCCCGATTGATTTTACGGATAAAGCGCTCAGTGAAGCCGGTGCGGGTCTTGATAAAATCTATGCCCTGCTTGAACGTATTGAAAAAACCTTCGGCCCAACATCGGATAATGATTTTGAACAGGCCGGTAATGAAAAATATTGGAAAAAATTCTGCGCAGCAATGGACAATGATTTTAATACCGCCTTGGGTATCGGCAACCTTTTTGATGCCGTCCGCAATGCCAATCGACTGTTGGACAAGCACGAAGGCGACCTTTCTTCACAGACCGCTGAAGCGATCCGATCCGAAAGAACACAAATCATTAAAATGGGCAAAATACTCGGTATCCTTCTGGAGTCACCGCTTGAGTATTTTGATAAAAAGAAATCCCAAAGCATCGAAAAACAATCAATTGATTCAGCTGAAATTGAAAAAATGGTTCACGAACGCGAAGAGGCCAGAAAGTCAAAGCAATGGGCAAAGGCGGATCAAATCAGAAAGCAGCTTGCCGACATGAATATTCTTCTTGAAGATCGTCCGGAAGGCACGGTTTGGAAAATCGGTGATTGATTCATTCTAATCGTTTAATTATGTCTTCCTTCAATTTAGTTTCAAGTTTTACCCCGCAAGGCGATCAGCCCACCGCCATTAAAGCGCTATCTGCCGCCGTCTTATCCGGAAAAAAACATAATTTGCTAATTGGAGTCACCGGTTCCGGGAAAACATTTACCATGGCCCATGTTATCGGCCGAGTGAATAAACCGACTTTGGTTATTGCACCGAACAAAACGCTTGCGGCTCAATTGTACAATGAGTTCAAAAATCTTTTTCCGGAAAATGCCGTTGAATATTTTGTAAGCTATTATGATTATTATCAGCCCGAAGCTTATATTCCTTCCAGCGACACGTATATCCAGAAAGATTCTTCCATCAATGAAATAATTGACAAACTTCGCCATTCAGCCACAAGATCGGTATTATCACGCAGGGATGTCATTGTTGTCGCCAGTGTATCCTGCATATTCGGACTTGGAGCACCTGAAGATTATCTGGCAATGCGGATCAATATTGAAAAAAATATGGAACTGGATGGTGAAGCGTTACTCCGCGATCTCGTCACCCTGCACTATGAACGCAGTGATATTGATTTTTATCGGGGTGTCTTTCGGGTCAGAGGTGATCGGGTTGAAATCTTTCCGGCCTACGAAGAAAATATGGGGGTTCGAATCGAATTTTTTGGTGATCAAGTTGAATCTATTTCCGAATTCGATCCCCTAAAAGGCCATATGAAAAAATCATTGGAAAATATTTCAATTTATCCGGCAAGTCACTATGTCACACAAAAAACGACATTAAAAAAGACTGTTGAATCCGTTTCACTGGAGCTAAAGGAAAGAATTCAATATTTTCGAAATGAAAATAAGCTCATTGAAGCGCAGCGAATCGAAGAACGCACCCATTTTGATTTAGAAATGCTACAGGAACTGGGGTATTGTAATGGTATTGAAAATTACTCACGCCACTTGACGGGAAGGGCACCCGGAGAACCTCCTCCGACCCTTTTGGATTACTTTCCAAACGATTTTTTGATGTTTATTGATGAAAGCCACATTACGGTACCTCAGCTGCATGCCATGTATGCCGGCGATCGATCCCGTAAGCAAACATTGGTTCAATATGGTTTTAGGCTCCCCTCGGCATTGGATAACCGACCGCTTAAATTTGAAGAATTCGAGTTAAGAGTGAACCAGGTCGTTTATGTCTCCGCAACCCCTTCTCACTATGAATCGGAAAAGTCTATCGGCGCAATTGTGGAACAAATCGTACGACCGACAGGACTGATGGATCCTCAAATCAATGTGCGCAAGGCCGAGAATCAGGTGGATAATCTTTATGAAGAGATTTTGATTCGAAAACAAAGGAACGAAAGAGTACTGGTATGCACGTTGACAAAGCGAATGGCGGAAGATCTGACCGAATATTATTCCGATTTAGGCATTAAAGTCCGTTATCTCCATTCGGATATCAGTACTTTAGAAAGAATGGACATCATTCGGGACCTTCGATTGGGCAAATTTGATGTTCTTATCGGCATCAACCTTTTGCGTGAAGGTCTTGACATACCCGAAGTCTCATTAGTGGCGATCCTTGATGCCGATAAAGAAGGTTTTCTGCGTTCGGAACGATCACTTGTTCAAACATCGGGTCGAGCGGCCAGAAACGTCAAAGGAACCGTAATCATGTATGCGGATCAAATGACAAATTCAATGCAGCTGGCAATTCAAGAGACCTGTCGGCGCCGAAAGATTCAGGAATCCTACAATAAAAAACACCATATTACTCCGGAAACCATCAAAAAAGATATTACTTCCGTTTTTGATTCCGTCTATGAATCAGACTACGTGACCGTGGACAAGGTTTCGGAAACCTTGGCGGAATACGGTAGTTCCGACAATCTGGATGACATTATTCACACCCTGGAAAGTGAAATGAATCAAGCGGCTAAGAATCTCGAATTCGAAAAAGCAGCTGAGCTTCGTGACCGGATTAAAGCACTGAAAAAAACAATGGTATTTGAGTGCTTATGATTTTAATTGAAAAATTATCCCGGGTTTCTTCCGAACCCGGTGTATATTTAATGAAAGATGCAGCCGATAATATTATTTACGTCGGCAAGGCGAGAAATCTGAAAAAGCGGCTGACCTCCTATTTTGGGATATCGGGGCAATTTGACGGTAAAACAGTCGCTCTAATAAAACAAGTATCTGATTTTGAAACGATTATAACCGGAACCGAAAAGGAAGCATTGATTCTCGAATCGAATCTTATTAAACATCATCGACCCAGATACAATGTGATCCTCAAAGATGACAAACGGTATCCTTCACTACGATTAGACACCAAACAACCCTATCCTAATCTATCGATTGTTCGCAAAACGGAAAATAACGGCGCATTGTATTTTGGTCCCTTTTCATCTGCTCAAGCAGTCCGCGAGACACTGAGAATAATCAATAAAACTTTTAAACTTCGCAAATGCAAATCCCAAACTTTTAAAAACCGGGTTCGCCCGTGTCTGAATTATCAGATGGGATTATGCCTGGCACCCTGTTGTCTGGATGTGGATAAAAGTCAATACAATGAGATCGTTAAAGAAGTCATTGCCTTTCTAAAAGGAAAAACACCTGAACTCATACGCAAAATAAAAGCCGATATGACGGCAGCGGCCGAAGCCCGGGATTATGAAGCGGCAGCAGTCTTGAGAGATAAAATGTATGCCCTTGGAAAAACCATTGAGAAACAGATTTCGGTGACAACGGATTTTAAGGACAGGGATGTCATCGGTCTGGCCAAATCCAATGAGTTTTCAATCATTACGATCCTTTTTGTTCGTGGCGGATTTATTCTGGGTAGCCGGCATTTTCGCTTTAAAGAGACGATGTCGACCGATGCGGAAATGCTTGGAAGCTTCATCAAACAGTATTATGAAACATCTAATTTTGTCCCGAAAGAGATTATAGTTCCCATCTTACCGGAAGATTCCACCTTGATCTCAGACTGGTTAAAAAGCATCAAAGGAACAAAAGTCAATATTCTGCAGCCCCAAAGAGGAGAAAAAGCTCTTCTTTTAAAAATGGCCGACCAGAACGCGGAAAATGAGCTCAAGGAAATGATCATTTCGATTGAATCGGATACGGATTTACTGTTTCGGCTTTCCAAGGTTCTTCAAATGGACAAAATCCCCAGGCAAATTGAGTGCTTAGATAATTCCAATATTTCCGGCACCGAGGCGGTAGCCGGCATTGTGGTTTTTAAAGACGGAAAACCGGACAAGCGCTTCTATCGAAAATATAAGATTAAATCCGTTGTGAAGCAAAACGATTATGCTTACATGGCCGAGGTACTGAAACGTCGGTATAAAAAAGCTGAAAATTCTGAACATTTTCCTGATCTTTTAATGGTCGATGGGGGTAAAGGTCAGCTCAATATTGCCGTTTCCGTTACAAAAAGTCTGGGGTTGGAGGATAAATTCGAAGTGATCGGAATCGCAAAGAAAGATGAAAAAAAGGGAGAAACTCAAGACAAAATTTATAAACCCGGTCGGACAAATCCTTTAAACTTCGGTAGGGAAGGGGAACTTCTTCTTTTTCTTCAAAGGGTGCGGGATGAGGCCCATCGTTTTGCAATTTCTTTTCACCGCAAACGCCGAGCCAAAAAATCAATGGCTTCTATCCTTGACACGATTCCGGGAGTAGGTAAAAAAAGAAAAGTAATGCTCTTGAAACATTTTGGAAGCATAAAAAAAATCCGGGCAGCAACACTCGATGAAATAAGCGCTGTGCCCGGAATAAATCGTACCGTGGCCCAAGCCGTGCAAAAAGCATTGAAAACTTAGGGCCTCATGTTAATTTTTTTTACAGTTTGGCCATAGCATCTACCAAATCTTGAACTGCAGCTGCTGATTTTTTGAGGCCGGCTTCTTCTTCTGCAGTCAGTTTGATCTCGATGATTTCTTCAACACCGTTTAAGCCTAATTTTACAGGTACACCGACAAAAAGGTTGTTGATCCCATACTCGCCTTCGAGATAGGTGGCGCAAGGAATAATCATCTTCTTGTCTTTCAGGATCGATTCGGCCATAACTACTGCACCGGATGCAGTTGCATAGAATGCGCTACCGGTCTTGAGCAGTTTAACAATCTCCGCCCCACCGTTTGCGGTTCTGTCACACATCGCATCAATTTTCTCTTTTGATATCAATTCGGTAATTGGAATACCGGCAACGGTAGAATAGCGTGGCAGCGGAACCATTGTATCGCCATGTCCACCCAGAACAAATGCATTGATACATTCTACTGAAACATTCAGCTCTTCCGCAATAAAACATCTGAAACGTGCTGAGTCGAGCGCACCTGCCATACCCATCACTCTGTTTTTGGGGAAACCACTGGTTTCAAATGCAACATGGCACATCGCATCCAGCGGATTGGCGACAACGATAATGATTGCATTCGGAGACAAGGGTGCAGTTTTGCTGACAACATCTTTCATAATTTTTGAGTTGATACCCAAAAGATCGTCACGGCTCATACCCGGTTTTCTCGGTACACCTGAGGTGATAATGATGATATCGGATCCGGCAGTCGCCTCATACCCTTTGGAGGAACCGGTAAGATGGGCGTCATGCCCTTCAATTGGTGCAGCTTCAGCAAGATCCAGAGCCTTTCCTTCGGGCAACCCGTCAATAATATCAACCAAAACCACATCGCACAGCTCTTTTTCAGCCAGACGCTGGGCGCAAGTACCGCCAACCATACCGGCTCCGATTACGCTTACTTTTTTGTCCATAACATTCTCCTCATCACTTAATTAATTAATGGGTTAACATTTAAAGCCATATGAGATTCAAAGAATTTCAAAATTTTGATAGCATAAATTAGATTATTGTCAACAATTTTTATGATCTTCCAATATTGACAATAAATAATAGAAAGGATAAATTTATTGAGTTAATTTTACCCTTTTAAATTTTAATGAGAAAATATTAACATTTTAAAAAAGAAAGAATTTATTTTTAAAAATTTAGGTGACGATTGCCGATCTATAACATATCATGTTGAATCCGGGAATAAATTGAACGATTCAACGTCTTAGAAGTGACGGTCTTAGGGAATTTTGCCCGAAGGGTTGAGAGGTTGCATATGGACATAAAGACGCAGTTAAAATCGCTATTACAGGAAGCGGAAATCTATCGATCTCAGGGATTGCTGGACGAATCGAAAAACAGGTATAATGATGCGGTTGAATTAATTCAAAAGAATGCACAGATTAAAAACAAACAAAACTTGTTGGAAAATATCCAAAAAAAAATTAATTTAGTGAATAATATCTTGAGCAATATTGGAAAAGCGTCAACCTCTCCTCAACTGTCATCACAGGTTCAAAATGTAATTAAAAATAAATTTTCTTTTTCCGATGATCAGGACTCCGCCTCATTAGAGGGAGCGATCGCTTTGGCCAAGTTCGGCCAGTTTGAAAGTGCGTTAAAAGAATTTAATGAATTAGTAAAAAAAAAATCCGTCCAAATTATTGCCGCCAAAAATATTATTCGTTGCTATAATGCGCTAAATTTAATCGATGAGGCTGTTGTTCAGTATGAAAAGTGGCTGTCAAGCGGTCTTTTCCCCTCAGAACATCTTGAAAAAATACGCTTTTTTCTTGAAAATATTCTCGAAAGAAAAGGTAACAAGAAAATACTGCCGCATGCACCGAATGTAAAAGAATCACAAGATAGTATCGGTAATGAGAGTTATGATAGCCGGTTCGAGGATGAAGAATTTCTCGATATCAGTTCTATAACCATTTCATTGGATAAAGGTCCGTTAAAAGGAAAGTTGGTAGAGTTTGACGTCAGTTTTCAATCAGCGAATATCATTAGCGTAATAATTCCGGAAAAAGATAAAAAATTGATAGAAAATTTAGTGATTGGAGCAACACTTAATAATATTCAATTTTATTCTCCAATTGCTATCTTTAAAGGTAATGGTGTCATTTCTGCTAAAACAAGAATCCAATCAGGGCCCAAAAAGGGAAATTACAGGATGGATATAAAGGTTGTGAGCACATAAAATGTTTTGAAATTATTTTATAAAATTAATTTCAGTAGGATATGTAAAAAATATATTCCGGTATCTGATCTTTGGTATGTGAACATCCTAAACTTTTTGAGGTGGAACGAATAATAATGGCTATCTTTAATTTAAAAAAAAGGGAAATCGACTGCAAAATCGTATATTACGGACCCGGCAGATGCGGAAAAACAACCAATCTTGAATATATTTATAAAGCCTTTAAAAAACAAGTGTCAGGCGAGATGGTTTCAATTAAAACCGAAGGTGATCGTACCCTTTTTTTTGATTTCCTTCCTATAGGCCTCGGAAAGTTAAAAGGTTGCGATGTTAGGGTTCAGTTGTACACGGTTCCAGGTCAAGTCCAGTATAAATCAACTCGAAAATTGGTTTTAAAAGGTGTTGATGGAGTTGTTTTTGTTGCCGATTCCCTTAAAATCAGATACGAAAAAAACATATTGTCATTAAAGGATCTTCAGCAGAATTTAAAAGATTACGATCTCAGTATTTTCAAAATTCCACTTGTAATGCAGTACAATAAGAGGGATCTTGCCGAGAAAAACATCCCACTGATGTCGATAGAAAAGATGGAAAGAGATTTAAATCAACAATTAAAAGTTCCCTTTTTTGAAGCAAGTGCAATTACAGGACAAGGTGTGGGAGCATGTTTAAAGAAGTGTCTGATGTTAACCCTGCAATCTCTTCATAAGCAATTGAAATGGGGATAATAAATAAATAATGAACAATAAAGTCGTTTTTGCCGGCAACCTCAATTTTATAAACTTAGCAGAGTTATTTCAGATTCTTGGTACAAATGCAGGGACGGGGATTTTACGCATATCCACTCAATACGCTCCGAATGAATGTTTTGTTTATTTTCTAAACGGCAATCTGATAAATGCCTCAATGGGCACTATAAACGGCATTGATGCCATTTATTCCCTCTTTGGCTGGATGGAAGGTGAATTTGAATTCACTGTAAAAACCGTCACTAATAAAAATATTATCCAAAAAAGCCGAATGGAAATTATTTTAGATGGATTAAGAATGTTAGATGACGGACTCATAGAAAAAATCGGACCTGCATCTCAAAAAAAAATGTCTTCCGATTCATTTGATCATAAGCTGTCCGGCGTGCCTTTATTAAAAGGGCCACTTGTAGATTATATGTATGTTGTCGATGAAGAAGAATTTTTTAATGGTGAGGAAATTGTTCAAGAAGGAAAACATGGGGGCTGGATTTGGGTTATATTAGAAGGAATTGTAGAAATTATTAAGGAAACTCCTAAAGGACCTTTAAAAATTCTTAGAATCACGGATGGATCATTTATAGGCAGTATTGCTTCTTTTTTAATGCAAAGTAATGTCCGCAGTGCTTCAGTTAGGGCCGCAGGTACGGTTCAACTCGGTGTTCTTGATTCTCAGCGTCTTGCCAGAGAATTTGCACGGATTTCTTCCGAACTTAGAGGGATTGTAATAAGCCTAAACAAACGTTTGAAGAAAGTGACCGATTGTGCGGCTGAAACATGGCTAAAAAATAACGATACAAAAAAAATTATTAGAGATCGAAAACCAATTATTAAACAAGGAGAAAACATAGGAAAATTATTTACAATCACGCAAGGAGATGCTGCGATTGTTCGAAGCACAAACAATGGTCATGTCCCTCTAGGCATTTTGCATGAAGGCGATTTTTTCGGCAGTATTCCTTTTCTCGATATGGGTCATGAGCCTTATTCCGCCTCCATTTATGCATCCGACAACCTTCAAACAAGTTCCTTAGATTCAAACCGCCTTCTGAAAGAATATAAGCAGCTTTCCCCAACATTTAAAAATCTTATTGACAATATTACAACTTGCATCTCTGCGACCACGATGGTAGCATGCGATCTTAATAAGAAAAATAGTCCTAAAAAACAAGGTTGAAAAAAGTTTACCATTTGACTCCTGGAAATTATGATGAAAGTCACAGAAAATAACCGAAAACACATTCGTTTCGATTCGCTTAATCTGTCCTATGTATGTATAGACGAAAACAATGTCGTCCAAAAGCAGACCATGGGCAGGACTCTAAATATAGCTGAAAACGGTATCCTTTTAGAAACAAATACGCCTATTGATCTACAACAAACCGTATTGCTGACCATTGGACTGGGAGATGATCTGGTCAACATAAGAGGAAAAGTTATTCATTATAGTAAAGAAAGCGATGGTAAATTTAAAACCGGTATTCAATTTTTTGAATCCGATGAGAATACGACCCGGATTTTAAAAAAATTTATAAGTGATCTCCAAAAGAAATAGATGATAATCAAAGGGGGTTTGAAAAGAATAAATCCACTATCCTAAGATGATTATCAAGGAGTAATATCTCTAACTTAAAGGATTAGAATTAAATGACACCGGTGGTCTTTGAAACAAATTTTCCTGAATTGAATTTAATAAAAAGGGGCAAGGTCAGGGATATATATGATCTTGGCGATATGCTTTTAATGGTAGCAACTGATCGAATATCGGCCTTTGATGTAACGATGCCTAATCCGATACCTGGAAAAGGAAAGGTTTTAACTGAACTTTCCCTTTTTTGGTTTGAAATAATAAAATCCCTGATACCTAATCATGTAATTTCAAGTGACGTGGAAAAATATCCGACCGTGTGTAAACCTTACGCAGAAATATTACGCGGAAGAAGCATGTTGGTTAAAAAAGCAGAGCCCATTCCAATCGAATGTGTTGTCAGAGGGTATATATCAGGGTCAGGATGGAAATCTTATTTGGAAAATAAAAGTATTTGCGGTATAAGCTTGCCTCTCGGCTTGAAAGAATGCGAGAAGCTTGCCGAACCTATTTTTACACCTTCAACAAAGGAAGAAATCGGGCTTCATGATATTAATATAGAGTTTGAAGAAGTTTCCAAAAGAATCGGTAAAACACTTGCAGAAAAGTTAAAAAAATTTAGTTTGGCAATTTATCATGAAGGAGCTAAGATAGCAGATAAAAACGGAATAATTATTGCCGATACAAAATTTGAATTCGGTTTGCTCGGAAAAGAAATTATTTTAATCGATGAAATCTTAACACCGGATTCCTCTCGGTTCTGGCCAAAGGATTCTTACCAACCCGGCGGTTCACAGCAAAGCTTCGATAAACAATATATTCGTGACTACCTAATTTCCATAAAATGGAATAAAAAACCACCGGCACCTTCCCTGCCGGAAGAAGTCATCAAAAATACAAAAGAAAAATATATTAAAGCATTAAAATTAATTACTGCAAAAAGCCATGCATTTTAAACTAAAAATCCTCCCATTGACCGGTATTGATTGCAGTAATGATATTTATCGAATAACAACTCGGACATGCATTGATGATCTTGTTGATTCTATTAAAAACGTGGGACTGATAAACCCTCCACTTTTAAGAAAAGACAAAGCCGGATACATCATCGTATCCGGCTTTCGGCGTTTAGCGGCCTGCAGTTGTTTGGAGTGGTCAACTATTGAGGCAAGAATTATAGTCCCTGAAAAAACCGAACTTGACTATGTAAAATATGCGATTACCGATAACGCCCTGCAAAGACCACTCAACTTGATCGAACAGTCTCGAGCGCTTAAAATGCTTTCCAGCTTTTTTTCAGATGACGAAGGTCTCGTTGAGGTGTCAAATATTCTCGGCTTACCCGGCAATCCAACCATCATAAAAAAAACCGAGAGTATTTGTCATCTCCCTTGGCCAATCCAGCAGGGAATACTTTCAAATATGATTTCTTTTTCTATGGCGCTTGAATTAGGCAAATTTGCAAGGGAAACCGGGATAAGCTTAGCAAAGTTATTTTGTGATTACAAATTAAGCTTAAACAAGCAAATGGAAGTCATCACGCTGATCAAAGAAATTAGTGCCCGTGAGCAAATCTCACCCCAGGAAATAATGCAGTCAGATCACTTTCAAGATATTATGAATGATAGCGATCTCGATAGGGTTCAAAAGGCTGAAAAAATAAAGTTTTATTTAAATCAACGGCGTTTTCCTGAAATAACAAAAGCAAAACAAAAATTACATAAAAATTTAAAAAATCTTAAGCTTGGGAGCGGCATAAAATTGATTTCTCCCAAAAATTTTGAAGATACAACCTATACATTACAGCTATCTTTCAAAGATTTCGATGAATTAAAGGATCGCCGCACTAAACTTGATAATATTATCAAAAATCCCAACCTTAAAACGATAATGAATTGATTCTTTTCTTTAGCTTCCGATTTAATCCACCTAGTCCATTTTTGCTTTCCCTCTCTTGATTTCTACTACTCAATTAATCTTTTTTTTTATAAAATAAAAAAATAATAGTTTATTTATCTATTTAAAGTTATAAATATTTTTTAATTTGATTAACATAATATGAAGATTTTTTACTTGACAAATAATTAACATCAAATATAATTATGTATAACTAATAAATAGGATTCATTGTATGGGGATACAAGAAAGGAAAGAAAGAGAAAAAGAAAGAAGACGACATCAAATAATGGTTGCAGCAAAAAGGGTATTTTCCGGAAAAGGTTTTAACAAGACAACCATAGAAGATATCGCCCGCGAGGCGGAACTAAGCCCTGGAACACTCTACCTATATTTCAAAAACAAAGACGATCTCTATGCTTCTCTTTCACTCAGCATCCTCCAATATCTTCTAATAAGATTGGAACATATTAAAAGTGAAAAAAAATTAAACCCCGAACAAAAACTGCAGGCATTGAAGGAAGCCATGTATGGTGTGTATGAGTTTGATCCTTTAATACTTATCAATATGTTCCATCTTCAATCAAGCGAAACCCTTAAAAATTTATCTCCGCAACTGCTCTCCGAGATTAAAAACTTATCTCAAAAATGTCTTGAAGGCATAGCAAATATATTTGAATATGGAATAAAGCATAAAGCTTTTATCAATAAAAATTCGCTCGCTCTTGCAAATATCATTTGGGCCTTATTTTCAGGCATTGTTCTGTGGATTGAAAGCAAAAGGATTATACATAATGAAAACAATGATCTAAAACAAGCCCTAGAAACTGCATTTGAAATATTTTTCAAAGGCATACAAAAATAAAACAACCGCTCTCTTTATTTTCAAGCCTCTCCTATAATTTTCAATAATTCTATATTTTCTTGCAGAGATAGTTCAGCTTTGATATTTAGTACGTTAGTATAACCATACCTAAAACCTGAAGGAGGAGAGTCCATGCCGAAAAATGAAGTTGTTGAAACATCTGAAGCGCAGATTGCCGTTCACTGGCAAGAGGAAAAATATTATTATCCTTCCTCAAAATTTATTGCACAAGCCAACCTGACGAACGAGGATGTTTATAAACGTTTCAGTCTGGATAACTTCCCTGAATGTTTCAAGGAATATGCAGATCTGATAGATTGGTATGAATACTGGCATACAACACTTGATACAAGTGACGCCCCTTGTTGGAAGTGGTTTGTTGGAGGAAAAATCAACGCATCTTATAATTGCATTGATCGACATCTTAAAAACAATAAAAATAAGACCGCCATACATTTTGTTCCTGAACTTGAAAATGAAAAAATCGAGCACATCACCTATCAAGAACTTTATGTGAAAGTCAACGAATTCGCCGCTCTTCTGCAAAGTTTTGCCGGCTTAAAAACCGGAGACAGAGTAACGATTCACATGCCGATGGTACCTGAGCTCCCCATAGCCATGTTGGCTTGTGCCAGACTCGGTCTGATTCATTCCGTAGTATTCGGAGGATTCAGCGGAAAAGCCTGTGCCGATAGAATCGTAGACTCAGGCAGCAAGGTTCTGATTACAATGGACGCATATTATCGCAATGGTGTACTGCTTGATCATAAGGAAAAAGCGAATATCGCTGTTGATCAAGTCGAAAAGGAGGGCCAGGGTATTGATAAAGTTCTTATATGGCAGCGGTATCCGGATAAATATTCAAGCCGAACATCGATAATTGAGGGTCGTGATTTTATTGTCAACAATATACTTAAGGATTATCGCGGGAAGAAAATTGATCCCGTCAAAATATCGGCGGAAGCGCCTCTCTTTCTTATGTATACCAGTGGTACGACCGGTAAACCGAAAGGATGTCAACACAGCACGGGAGGTTATCTGGCATACGTGGCCGGCACTTCAAAATATATTCAAGATATTCATCCGGAGGATGTTTACTGGTGCATGGCGGATATTGGATGGATTACAGGTCATTCGTATATTGTATATGGCCCCTTATCCCTGTGTGCATCGATTGTTCTTTATGAAGGTATACCGACTTACCCGGATGCCGGGCGTCCATGGCGGATCGCGGAAGAACTTGATGTCAATATATTTCATACCGCCCCTACAGCCATTAGAGGCCTCAGAAAAATCGGTCCCGAGGAACCCCTAAAATATAATTATCATTTCAAGCACATGACCACTGTTGGAGAACCCATCGAACCCGAAGTTTGGAAATGGTATTATGAAGTTGTCGGCAAGAGTGAAGCTGTCATTGCCGATACCTGGTGGCAGACGGAAACCGGTGGTTTCTTATGTGCAACGGTACCGGCATTAAACCCGATGAAACCGGGCAGTACCGGCCCGGGCGTACCGGGTATCCACCCCATCATCTATGATGATCACGGCAAAGAAATTGTCGCCGGTGAGGGCAGGGCAGGCAACATCTGCATAAAAAACCCTTGGCCCGGCTCATTCCAGACCATCTGGGGAGATCGCGATCGTTATGTCGGCACCTATTATGCAAGGTATTGTAAAAATCAAAACAGCAAGGATTGGCGAGATTGGCCCTACCTGACCGGAGATGCCGCGATGGAAGCTGAGGATGGATACTTTCGCATTTTAGGCCGAATCGATGATGTTATCAATGTTTCCGGTCACCGGCTAGGAACCAAGGAGATAGAATCTGCGGCTCTTATTGTACCTGAAGTAGCGGAAGCGGCGGTCGTCCCGGTAGCGGATGATTTAAAAGGAACCGTACCCGATTTATATATTGCATTAAAACCGGGAAATCCACCCAGCGAAGAAATTTCTTCAAGGATTTCTGAGGCAATCACCGAATCAATCGGAAAAATTGCAAAACCCAGAAAAGTATGGATTGTATCTGATATGCCTAAAACCCGTTCGGGGAAAATTATGCGCAGGGTACTTGCAGCGCTCTCCAATAAAAAAGAAGTAGGGGATACAACGACACTAGCGAATCCTGATGTTGTTGACGAAATTCAAAAAATGACTTCGATTTAAAGGTAACTTACAGATGAAAAATGGACATTCATACGTTCCGATTTCAAAAATTTATATCGATTCGCATATCGCTGATTATCAAGAGACTATTGCCATTCAATCGCGTCTGAATGTACCTGCCTCAACCATTCATAATATTCGCGAAGTGCTTGACTTGGTTTTGCACTCCGAAGATCCGATTCAAAAAGGGAAAGAGATCCTTTTTATAACGCGAAATAAGGGTAATTTTATCAAAAAATGTCCCGGCACTCGCCATTATACATGCTGTGGATATAGGATTTTGCACATTGGAACATTTTGTACGATGGATTGTACCTATTGTATTCTCCAGTCATATTTTCATCCGCCGGTGCTGCAGTATTTCGTCAACCATCGTGAACTTTTAACAGAACTTGATCAAATATTTACCCAAAAGAAAGTATACAGAATCGGTACAGGCGAATTTACCGACAGTCTGATCTGGGAATTGTGGACAAATCTATCTAACTTACTTGTTCCGAAGTTTGCCGAGCAATATCATTGCGTGCTCGAGTTAAAAACAAAAACAACAAACATTGAATCATTAAAACCACTTCATCATAATCATAAAACAATCGTTGCCTGGTCACTCAATACTCCTCAAATAATTGATGAAGAGGAACACCAAACGATGTCACTTGCCGCCAGACTTAACGCTGCCGCACAATGTGAGTCATGGGGATACCCGCTTGCCTTTCATTTTGATCCCATAATTATCTATGATGGCTGCGAAGAAGATTACAGGCAAGTTATCGAACAAGTTTTTTCCCATGTTTCTCCTGAAAATATCGTATGGATAAGCCTCGGCACCTTTCGCTTCATGCCTGATTTAAAGTCTATTATTCAACGGCGTTTTCCGAACTCAAAAATAATTTATGGAGAATTCATTTCCGGACTTGACGGCAAGATGAGATATTTCAAACCCTTACGGATCAATCTGTATCGCAAGATAGTTTCTTGGATCAAGGAAATTGCGCCTAATGTTCTCGTCTATTTTTGTATGGAAGATGACGAAGTGTGGCAAAAGTCGTTAGGATTTCTTCCATCTGAGCGCGGAGGCCTATCTCGTATGTTGGATGAAAGTGCCGTCCGGCATTGTGGACTGAATCTTGAATCGTAATATTTTTTTCTTCTTATTTATCATCGTTTTTATTTTTCTTTATAATAAAAGTTTATGTGCTGAGAACTGGTTTAATGTAAAATCAGTTATTGATGGCGATACGATTATTTTATCAGATGGCCGCCATATTCGATACATTGGAATCAATGCACCGGAAGTCGAACATAATGAGCAAAAAGCTCAGCCCTACGGAGAAGCTGCAAAGCAGTTTAATAAAAATATGGTCTTTTCAGAAAAAGTCCACTTGGAATTTGATAAGGACCGGTTTGATCAATACGGAAGATTGCTTGCTTATATATTTTTGAAAGATGGTTCTTTGATTAACGCAAAGATTATCGCGCAGGGATATGCTTACTTTTTAGGCCGTAGCCCAAATAAAAAATACGACTCCCTTTTATTGCAGTGTCAACGCAGGGCAATGTCCGGCCATAAAGGCATCTGGAGCCGTTGGAGGGAAAAAAAAGACCGCTATTTAGGAAATCAACATTCAAAACGATTCCATCTGATAAAGTGCTCATATGGTAGACAAACCAGCAAAAAAAGCAGAATCTTTTTTTCGAGTAAATGGGATGCGTTTTGGGAAGGATACGCTCCTTGCAAAAAATGTCTTCCGGAGTACTTTATTCCACAGAGTGTGGAGTGAAAGTGAACAGTAAAAATGATTGAAGGGGAAATGCTATGAACAATATAGTTCATAGCATTCCTTTTTTTATATTCTTATTCTTTATTCTTATTTATATCTTCAATAATCTTCTGTGATATCTGAGCCGGGACCTCATCATAGTGAGAAAACTCCATCGTAAACATTCCCCGGCCGCCTGTCATCGAATTGAGATCAGGTGCATAAGTTAAGAATTCAGACATCGGCACGTAAGCATTGATGACTTGATTCTTACCCTTGCTATCCATACCCAATACTCTGCCGCGACGGCTGTTCAAATCACCCATGATATCTCCCATAAATTCATCCGGAGCGACAATCGCAACCTTCATGATAGGCTCCAGCAGAACCGGATTTGCATCTGCAACAGCTTTTTTAAAGGCAAGAGAACCTGCAACCTTAAACGCCATTTCAGAAGAATCAACCGCATGAAAAGATCCGTCATCAAGTGTCGCTCTAAAATCAATGCAAGGGAAGCCCGATAGGACTCCTTTCTGAGAAGCTTCGATAATGCCTTTTTCAACTGCCGGTATATATTGTCTCGGAATGGAACCGCCGACGATTGCGTCAACAAATTCAAAGCCTTTTCCTCTAGGCAATGGTTCTAGTTGGACCCAGCAATCACCATACTGTCCGTGGCCTCCGGACTGTTTCTTGTGTTTTCCTTGGACTCTGACTTTCTTCTTGATAGTCTCTTTATAAGGTACCTTCGGGGTATTTAATTGAACTTCGACATTAAACTTTCTTTTGAGCTTCTCGATCGTGGCTTCTATATGAACTTGTCCCATTCCGGATAAAAGAATCTCTTTTGTTTCCGAATTTCGTGCAATTTTCAGCGCAATATCCTCTTCGAGAAGTTTTGTAAGAGAGCTGTAGACCTTGTCTTCATCACCTTTTGTTTTGGCTGAAACGGCAAAAGAAATAAGGGTGGGAAGGGGCTCGGCACATATATATTTGATTTTGTTGCCGTCATCGCAAAGGGTATCACCGGTAGTAGTTTCCTTTAATTTCGCTACAGCAACGATTGAACCGGGTCCTGCATCTGTCACCGGTTTTTGTTCTTTACCGGCAATCCTCAGAAGCTGAGTAAAGCGTTCCTTTGAGCCTTTATTTACATTAAAAAAAGTTCCATCCGATCCTAGAGTGCCTGAAACGACTCTGAAAATAGAAAGACGACCGGCATATGGATCTGCAACGGTTTTAAAAACAAAAGCGGAAAAAGGGGCATTCGGATCAGGATTTCGTTCGATTTCGGCTTCATCATCAGGATCAATACCCTTCTTAGCTCCCCGATCCATTGGTGACGGCATGATGTTTATGATTGAATCCATCAAAAAGTCCACACCGATATTTTTTGTGACGGCTCCGCAAATAACAGGCACAAAAATTCTTGAAAGTGTTCCTTTTTTTAAAGCTGCGTTGATTTCGCTGTCGGAAAGAGTTTCTCCCTCTAAATACCGTTCCAGAAGTTGGTCGTCGGCCTCAGCAATATTTTCAACCAGGTTTTCCCTTTCACTTTCAGCCGTTTCAGCCATATCTGAAGGAATATCACCTTCCGTATATTTACCTTCCGTATCGTAGGTATAAGCTCGCATACTAATAAGATCAATCACGCCTTTAAAATTTTCTTCAGATCCGATCGGAAGCTGCAGGATAATTGGTTTGGGTTCAAAACAATCGGTTGCATCCTTAAATGTTCGAAAAAAATCCGCTCGTTCTCGATCCAATTTATTGATGAAAATAATACACGGCAAGTCGAATTCTTTCGCAAAATCCCATGCTTGTTCCGTCTGAACTTTCACTCCGTCTACACCATCGATCAGCAAAATAACACCATCGGCAGCCTGCATACAACTTTTTGTGTCGGAAAAGAAATTTTGATCGCCGGGCGTATCAATTAGGTTTACGGTATGTTTTTCCCAGCTGTATTGATGGAATCCACTGCTTAAACTTGCGCGCCGCTTAAGTTCTTCCGGTTCAAAATCCATCGCCGTATTACCGTCTTCAACCCGTCCCAGCCGATTGATAGCACCAGCATTGAAAAGCATGGCTTCGGCCAGTGAAGTTTTTCCCGCACCTCCATGGGCAACTAGAGCAATGTTTCTTAATTTTTGGACCATTTCAATCATCTAAGTTCCTCTCTATATTGGATTTTGAAAACCTAAAAAGGGATAGTTTATACCTTAAATTTAAAATTTTTATCTGCTTCATAAAAAAAAATCAAGCTCAAAATCCCGCTCTTAAAGAAATAATAAATTCCTTGTTACCTTTGGATCCTAATATTGGGGATGGAATAACAGCCTCCGGCAACAAGCCTTTTTCAATAAAAAAATCTGATAGGTTTTCTATTACCAGAACATGTTGAGCCGAATCTCGAACCACCCCTTTTTTTCCGACCTTACCTTTTCCAACCTCAAACTGGGGTTTGATCAAAGCAAGAATTCTTGCATTTTTATTCATAAATTTTAAAACTGCAGGAACCACTATTTTTAAAGAAATAAACGAAACATCAATGGTAACGAGGTCAACAAGCTCGGAAATCGCTTCGGTAGACATATAGCGGATGTTAGTCCGTTCTATAACGATAACACGGGAATCCGTTCTCAGTTTCCATGCGAGTTGACCATAGCCGACATCAACAGCATAGACCTTTTTTACACCATGCTGCAGTAAACAGTCTGTAAATCCGCCTGTAGAAGCCCCTACATCCATACAAATAAAATTTTCTATATTGATACCGGTGGCTTTCAGGGCCTTTTCGAGTTTAAGCCCCGCTCGGCTGACATAAGGGATCTCCCCGCCTCTAATCCCTATTATGTCATCAACTGATACCAGTGCCCCGGGTTTAGATATCGGTTGCTGATTAACCAAAACTTTACCCGCCATAATTAGAGCTTGAGCCTGCTGTCTACTTTTTGACAGGCCTTTACCCACAATCATCACGTCTAGTCTTTTTTTCTTTTCCGGCATTGTGTTAAAAGTCTTTCGGCAGCGCTTATGATGGCTGCTGCATCAATACCGTATCTCGATCGTATCAGAGTCTGGGGACCATGTTCGACAAATGTATCTTTTATACCGATACGTTCAATGAAAAACTCCGTAATTTTTTTATCACTTAAGCATTCTAAAACAGCACTGCCGAATCCTCCCTGGCGCACATTTTCTTCGACGGTTATGATTCGAGGAATTTTTACGGCAAGTGAACATATCAAGTTGGAATCCAAAGGCTTTACAAAACGACAGTTGACCACCGTAGTCCCTATTCCCTGTTTGGAAAGCGTCAAATGCGCCGAAAGGGCTTCCGAAACGCAGCTGCCGATTGCCAAGATAAGGATATCATCTCCTTCTTTTAAAATTTCACCTTTACCAATAGATAAAGGCTCGAATTTTTCATCGATTTTGACTCCCACAGCATTTCCCCGCGGGTATCGCAGCGCAATGGGCCCTTTATGGGAAATGGCGGTTAAAAGCATTCTGCACAGTTCGTTTTCATCCTTTGGAGCCATAACGACCATGTTGGGAAGACTTCTGAGGTAAGCGAAATCAAACAATCCATTATGTGTTACTCCGTCTTCACCGACAATGCCTCCCCTATCAATGGCAAAAACGACTGGAAGGGATTCAATACAAACATCATGTAATATCTGATCATAGGCACGCTGCAAAAAGGTAGAATATATGGCTACAACAGGCTTGAATCCTTCGGTTGCCATTCCGGCAGCGAATGTAACACCATGCTGTTCGGCAATTCCGACATCAAAAAAACGATCCGGATAAGTTTCTTCAAATTTCGCAAGTCCCGTACCTTCCGGCATAGCCGCCGTAACTGCAACGATACGCGGGTTATCTTTTGCCAACCGAACCATCATATTACCGAAAATTTCAGTATAAGTTGGAATGGAGTTTTTTTTGATGGAATTGCCCGTTTTGACCTCAAACGATCCTACCCCGTGAAAATAAACCGGATTTTTCTCGGCAGGTAAATATCCTTTACCTTTTTTAGTTGTAACATGTAAAAGAACAGGCTCATTAAGCTTCTTAATATTATTTAATATATCGATGAGATGGTTCAGGTTATGACCGTTTATCGGGCCGAAATAATCGAAACCGAAGGCTTCAAAAAGCATCCCCGGTGTTATAAAGGTTTTGAATGAGTCTTCGGAACGTTTTGCAAATTGGTAAATATCATCGCCAATTTTGGGGAGTGATTTAAGAAACTCTCCGAGTTCTTTTTTAAAGTTCTGAAGATATCTAGCGGAGAGCGTACGGCTTAAAAAACTTGATAGTGCTCCTACATTTCGGGCAATCGACATATCATTGTCGTTTAATACAACGATCAGGTCTTTATTGATATCTCCAGCTTGATTCAAACCTTCATAGGCTAACCCCGCAGTCATCGATCCATCTCCTATCACGGCGATAACTTTGGAAGATTCTTTTTTTAAACACTTGGCACAAGAAATTCCGAGACCCGCCGATATCGAAGTACTGCTGTGACCCGTTGTAAATGCGTCGTAGGGACTTTCGCTCATGCGGCTAAATCCGCAAATACCACCTATTTTACGAAGTGTATTAAATTGCTTTCTTCGCCCTGTAAGAAGTTTATGGGCATAAGACTGATGACCGACGTCCCATATAATTTTGTCATGCGGAGCATTAAAAACATAGTGTAGTGCAATCGCCAATTCAACAACCCCGAGGCTAGGTGCCAAATGACCACCGTTTTTCGATACGACTTCAACAATGATTTTTCGTATTTCTTCAGCAAGAACCGGAAGATCTGATCGCGAAAACTGCTTAAGGTCGCTTGGAGAATTAATTTTTGCCAAAAAACTCAAGTATAGTAGGACTCCTTTTTCATTTTCCAGATGGAAAGTTACATTTTTCTTTCTATAATATAAGATGCAATCGCACGAAGCGGATCGGATTTATTATCAAAATAATCAAGTGCGTGCAAGGCGTTATGGATCAGTTTTTCGGCAAAGCTTTTGGATTCACCAATTCCCATTAGGGCAGGGTAGGTACTTTTTTTGCGTACGGCATCCGTGCCGGCGGCTTTACCCATGAGAGTCGGATTTCCTACGACGTTAAGAATGTCGTCTATTACTTGAAAAGCAAGACCGATATTTTCGCCATAAATTCCGAGTTGTTCAATCTGCTTATCAGTTCCATTTCCGATGATCGCACCGGAGCATACGGATGCGTTAATCAGAGCACCGGTTTTTAAAGTATGTACCTGTTTAAGATCATCTAAACCTAGTGAGACATCCTCCGAGAGAATGTCCCGCATTTGTCCCTCAATCAACCCCTTGTAGCCGGCCGTCTGTGCAATTGTATGTGTTACCCTCAGCCATTTCAGAGCGTGATTTTTATTTTTGCAGTCGATCGAGGACAAGATCTGAAAAGCCAATGTCAGCAGGGCATCCCCGGCAAGAATTGCAGTTGCTTCATCAAAAGCAACATGACATGTCGGTTTTCCTCTACGCAGATTATCATTGTCCATTGCCGGGAGATCATCATGGATTAAAGAATACGTATGGATCATCTCAAGTGCGCAGGCCGCCGGTATAGCATCCTCCGGTTTGCCTCCTACGGCTTCGACGGCAGATAGACATAGAATTGGTCGAATGCGCTTGCCCCCGGCCATTAAAGAATATTTCATCGCCTCGATAAGCCGACCGGAATTCGATTCATTTGCCAAGGTTTTATCTAAAGCATGATTAATCTGGTCGATTTTTTTTTGAAGATATAAATTTAGCTCAAACATTAAGTACCCATCAAAAATTTATATTCATAATATTTTCAGTTTTCAGCTATAAAAGGCTTTTCAAATACATGACCGGCCTGGTCCTTCAATAAAATAGAGACCTTCTTTTCCGTTTCATCCAGTTTTTCAGCACATAATTTTGAAAGCTGGACGCCTTCTTCAAATTTTTTTATTGCTTTGTCAAGCGGCAAGTCTCCACATTCAAGTTCTTGAACAATTTCCTCAAGCTGTTTCATTGCCTGTTCAAAAGTTTTTTTCGCCATTATCTGATTTCCCTTCTACACGGCATATTAAAGTACCCTTTGCGAGCAGGACTTCAAGCTTCTGATCGATCCGGACTGAGGTGAAATCTTTGACGACTTTTGCACCCGGAAGGGTCCGTGTGATGCTATAGCCTCGAGATAAAACTGCAGTAGGGTTTAACGCATCAAGCCTTCCGGTTTGATCTTTCAGCATGGATCGCTTTTTTAATAAATATAACTTTAACATATTGACCATGTTATCATTTTTTTGCTTTAATTTTTCATGGGTATTTTTTATTCGCATTAAAGGATTATTCGTATTAAGACTTTCGATTCGCCATTCAAGACGTTCGCGGCTTTGTCGAATAGTCTTGATAAACATCCTGATAAGGCGAAAAGTCAAATCGTCTATTCTAAGCCTTAAATCCTGTACTTTTTTTTGGGGATCAATAAGCCGTTTTGAGGTATCCTTGAGAACATTTCTTAAGTATTCAATATATCTATATAAATTAGCTTTTAATGTCCTTGAAGTTTCTTCACATCGCTTCACAAGCTCGGTTTTTAAAGGAACCACAAGTTCTGCAGCCGCAGAGGGCGTAGGGGCGCGAAGGTCGGCAACAAAATCGGCAATCGTAAAATCGGTTTCATGTCCGACAGCAGAGACGATGGGAATTTTCGACATAAAAATCGCTCTAGCGACTTTTTCCGAATTAAATGCATAGAGATCTTCTAAAGAACCTCCACCTCTAGCCAAAACTGCAACATCTGAATTTTCACGAACATTTAATAGTTCAATTGCAGATGCGATTTCCTGTTCGGCTCCGTCTCCTTGGACTTTTACCGGTATAATTTCAAGATGAATATTCGGAAAGCGCCTGTTAATGATATTTAAGATATCGTGGACCACCGCACCGGTGGGTGATGTGATAATACTGATTTTATGGGGAAGAAAAGGTAAGGGTTGCTTGTATTTTTCATCAAACAAGCCTTCGGCGGCAAGATTGGCTTTCAGTTGTTCAAATGCGACCTGTAAAGCGCCCACCCCTTTGGGTTCCAGGTATTCAAAAATGATTTGATAGGAGCCACGCGGCGCGTATACGCTGATTCTTCCCAAGCCGGTTACGCTCATTCCATCGTTTGGGACAAATTTTAGATTCCGATTCTGATTACGAAACATGACCGCATTTAACTGGGCGGTCTCATCTTTCAACGTAAAATAATAATGCCCGGAAACCGGTTTGCTAAAGTTCGAAATTTCTCCCGTAATCCAAACAAAAGGAAATTTTTCTTCAAGTAAGTCCTTAATAACACCGGTTAACTCTGAGACGCTGAAAATTCGATGCTGCAGGGTGTTGAAATTTGATTTCACAAATTTTAATCTTAAATTTTTTTAAAATAATGGTCGAACAAATAATTTTTAAAATTTAAACTAACACAGTTAAAAATCTCATTCAATCCTTTTTGATAAGGGATGCATTATACCCTCTTTTGGTTTTTATTATAATGTCTGATAATATATATTATGTCAACTTTAATTAAAACTGGATATGTTCCGATACTTATTATGAAATCTGATTCAGACAAGCGGCCAAAATTTTATTTTTTTTATGGACGGGTAAATTCTTATCAATAATGAAAAATTTTTTGCCTTTTATTTTACAAAATCCGCTCTTCACTTTTATATCGGCCCTGCGCAGATTTTGTTCCAATATCGTAATGTCGAGTTTTTCTGCAAGCGTTTTAAGATTTTGATATATTTGTTCCGTTTTCATTGCTTATATCTTGAAATAATTAAAAATGGTGTTATAGTTTCTCAACAAATAAAACTTTAGGAGGTTATAATGCAATCTGTTCCATTAAAAAGAACTCAAACTCAAGTTGTCGTTAACGAATTTATTCGCAGCGTCTATAATTGGATGGCGATCGGCCTAGCGCTAACGGGTTTTGTCGCTTTTTATACGGCTACCAGCGCTACCCTGCAAAACTTAATATTCGGCAATCAACTCGTATTTTTTAGCCTCATCATCGGCGAGCTGGCGCTTGTTTTTACTATAAGTGCAAGAGTTCATAAAATGCAGGCTTCCACGGCAACGTTACTATTTGTCATTTATGCCGCCTTAAACGGCGCAACCCTTTCTTCAATTTTTCTGATATATACAAGCGCATCCATTACATCAACATTTTTTGTCTGCGCGGCCACCTTTGTTGTCTGCAGCCTATACGGCATGACTACCCATCGTGATTTGACTTCTCTCGGCGGATTTATGATCATGGGGCTTATTGGAATTATCATCGCATCGCTTGTCAATATTTTCATACGCAGTTCGGCAATGAGCATGATTATCAGCTATATCGGCGTCCTGGTGTTTGTGGGATTGACCGCCTATGACACTCAAAAACTCAAAGCCATGGCACTTACCCAGCCGGCCGGCTTAGAGGCAGGTATTATCCGGAAAGGCGCAATCTTGGGAGCTCTTTCACTCTATTTGGATTTTATAAACCTTTTTCTGATGTTACTCAGAATTTTAGGCAATAGAGAATAATTGAATCCGTTTTAGACTTCTCAATGGTTTCGCCGGGATAAAGATAAATTCCGGCGAAACTTTTTTTACTGCGTACAAATATAGTAACGGATGGCATGATAAGTTGCCCGGCCGATTCCGTCGACCCTTTTTATATCCTCTATACTTTCAAAAAGGGAATTTTTCTCTCGATATTCCACAATTTTTACGGCAAGAACCGGTCCGATATTCGGAAGCCTGACCAGTTCAGTCAATTTAGCCGCGTTAATATTGATCGAATTCTGCAGTCCATTCTTCATGATTTTTGATATGAATCGATCATAGTGGGCTTGAAGATGTTTTTCAGCTTGTTTTTTATTTTCCGGATCTAAAAATATCTCTTTTTCAAAACAGCCGATTTCGTATATTAATTGTTCCTCATCCAATTGAGCATTTACATCATGATGAGGGCAATGCCTTATTTTATTTCCACTTTCACTTACCTCTATAAAGGCGAAACTTTCATCAGGAAGTAGGCGAATTTTCAGATCAGACCACCCTTGAGCGCCGGCGTTTTGGTGATTCCAAGAGAATAAGGTCAATATAAAAAAGAATAGTGTTTGCCGAAAGTGCAGTCTTTTCATAAATTTTCTCCGAATTTTATAACAATTCTTCATATAATAATTTCATCATTACTTGTTTGAATTTTTTCATAAAGCTTTAGCGTCCGATTAATCATAGTCTTTTTTGAAAAAAAATTATTCGCACGAATTTGACCGGCTTTACCATAAGACGACTTTACATCCGGATTGTGCATTAAAAATTGAATTGCTTTTGAAAGTGACAGACTGCAATTAGGCTTCACAATCAATCCCGTCTTTTTGTGTTGATTGATAAAAGAGGTTCCCGTCCCTATTTCAGTTGTAATTATGGGTTTCCCACATGCCATCGCCTCCAGTAAAACAATACCGAAAGCTTCACTTCTGTATATGGAAGGCAAAACCAATACATCACACGCATGAAGATGTTTGATCTTCTCGGTATCGGAAACCTCGCCTAAAAACCGTACATTTTTATTAACCTGAAATTCAGAGACGCTGCGTCGCAAATGTTTTTCCATCGGTCCGGTGCCGATCAACAACAGTCTTGCCTCCTCTAAGTCTTTCATGGCTTTAATTAAAACATGCACGCCTTTATAATAACGAAATTTACCGATAAAAAGGATAATAAACGGCTTACCACGTTTGGTTCCGGCGAATTCTACGGGTAAATTGACGCAGGTATTTGAATTATATTCCGCCAAATCAATTCCCAATGGAATAACTTCACATTTAGCTTTAAATTTCGATAATATTTTCGAACTACAAATATAGTGTGGAGATGTGGATATTATTTTATCCGCTTTTATCAAAAAATTATTCATAAAAGGATAATAAAATTTTTCCAAAACCGTCTGCCTGACAATATCGCTGTGATAAGTTACCACTGTTTTCTTCTTAAGCCCCGAAAACAGAAATGACAACTCTCCCGTTGGATTTGGAAAGTGAAAATGGAGAAGATCGGCGTTTTGCCCCAACTTTCTTAACCAGTACGGAAAATTCGGATTTAAGGGTGCGGATGAAACCCTGCCCAATTCAGGCACCTTAATAACAGGAATGTCGTTTATCATGGCTTTTTCCAAGTTGGGTCGGATGTTTGAAATCAGAATTTTTACCTGTATCCCCTTTTCTTTCAGCCCATTTGCCAAAATATTGATGTGCCCCTCGATGCCTCCTTTGACCGGTGGATCATAATCTTTATAGATATGCAAGACATTCATGTTGATATCAGGTAGTATAAAATATATTGTGCAAAATTTAAAATCGAAGAAAAATCGGCTTGAACATAAAATTTTAATATATCGAAAGGAGTTGATATTTTCAAGGAGATTTAAAAACCACTCAACAAGCTTGACACTACCGTTACAACCCTATAAAACAATTTTCATCAAAGCTGCCAGAAAACAAATGCAGCCGCATCTATACTTACTTAAACTTAAACTTTGAGCATCGATAAATAATCATTAATCAACAGAGAGGAACAAATGTTTAAAAAAATTGAAGCCCTAAGCAGCGTTACCCACCAAAATCTCAGATTAACTCGAATCAATTCATTTGATTTTGCAAAAACGGTTTTAAACGCTCCATTAAGCGCGTCGGAATTTTCCACGGCATCACGCTACTATCCCATTGTCTTTCCCGACAAAGGCGCATCCCCGATGGTGCTCTTTGCCTTAAATCAAAAGACAAACTTTTATGTAAATGATGACGGAACTTGGAAGATTCCTTATGTGCCGGCACATATCAGGCGTTATCCCTTCATTCTGGCCGACTCCGGCAAGATTGAAGCAAAAAAAAACTTTGTTGTCTGTATCGACGTCGAGGCCCCCCACTTTGCCGCCGGCCAGGGAGATCCTTTATTCACTGCAGATGGTGCTCCAGCCGATATCACACAAAATGCCATTGAGTTCCTGAAAAAGTTTCATCAAGAGCTGATAGCCACCCAAACGCTATGCAGCGAACTGGAAGCCCATAAGGTGCTGGCTGAAAAGAATATTACTATTAAAAAAAACGGGAAAAAATCCGTAATTTCCGGGTTTAGATGCATTGACATGGAAAAGCTGAACAAACTTAAAGATGCCGTGCTTGCCAAATGGGTGCGTAACGGGCTGATCAGCCTGATTAACATCCATCTGCAATCCCTTGCCAATTTAAAAGCTATAGTTGGACCTTGACCTTAGCTGGAAATATCAATATTATGAATGGGTTTGAATTAATTGATAAAAAAAGGTTTGTCTGATGTTAAGTCCCGGCATTTTAATAGCGATCGATGTAACACTGTTGTATCTGATCATGGCGCCTTTGGTTTTATATGCGCTGTATGTGGTATTTGATTCTCTGGGTCGGAGAAAAAATGGAAATTTAAAACCAACGGGCAACATTGCCGGAAAAGATCCTGCCCTGTGGTCTGATGAAGATATCCTTTTATGAACAGATTTATAGACGACTGGAAAAGACACTTTACGTTTGCCGCTCTTTTAAGCTGTTTTGTCAATATACTCCAACTTACATTTCCTTTTTACATGTTTGTCATTTACGGCAATGTCTGTACAAGCAACAGTATGAACTCTCTGGTCACCTTTACCGTGGCGGCTGTTTACGCATTAATAATCCTTGCTTTTTTTAATTATGTCCGGTCACGGCTGCTGACAACGGCCGGCATTGATCTGAACTCAAGATTTCGCAACAAGATTTATGCCGGCATGCTGAACAACCAGGCCGGCATTCAAAAGCCACCCTCTCTGCAGGTATTAAACGACCTTGAAACGGTTAAGAACTTTTTTACAAATCCCGGCATTTATGCCTTGTTCGATGCGCCTTGGGCTCCCTTTTATCTTGCTTTGGTATTTCTTTTTCATCCGGTTCTAGGCGCCATTGCAACGTCAGGAGCTCTGATCATGCTTGGGCTCAGCATTCTTCAAGAATTTCTGGTTCGCGACAGCATGAAAAAAGCCAATATAAAACACATCCATAACCAGCGTTTTATCGATTCTTTTTTGCGCAATGCCGAAGTCGTCAACGGCATGGGCATGGTCGGGGCAATCAGTGACCGATGGGAAAAAGGCAATAATGAAGTCATCATGAACCAGACGGTCAGCAGCCAACAGGCCGGGTTGATACAATCCATCATTAAACCGTTGCAAATACTTCTCCAAATTGTGATCTATTTTTTCGGTGCCTACTACGCATTGACCCAGGGCTTTGATGTGGGGCTCATGGTGGCCGGTTCCATTATCATGGGCAGAGCCTTGGCTCCTTTGATGCAGATCATGTCTACATGGAAATTCACTCTCCAGGCAAGGGAGGCATACAAAAGATTGGATACCTTTATAACCTTTCTTGATCAGCGTCAGGATCAGATGGTCTTGCCCGCCCCCCGGGGAAATCTGAATGTGATGCAGGCAACCCTCAGAATAGGAGAACGCTTTATTCTCCAAGGAGTCTCTTTTGAACTTGCCCGTGGTGACTTCATGGGCATCATCGGAGCGAATGGGGCCGGCAAATCAACACTGTGCCGGGTTATTCTCGGGCTCTGGCCTGTCATGGCGGGAAAAGTCAACCTGGATGGAATGGATCTTTTTTTATGGGATCAGGAACGTGTGGGCAAACACATCGGGTATCTGCCGCAGGAGGTAGATCTGTTTCCTGCATCTGTTGCAGAAAACATAGCAAGGCTTGGAGAGATCGACTCTAAGAAAGTTGAAAAGGCAGCCAAAATATGCGGGCTTCACACCGTGGTTGAAACCCTTCCCGATGGATACCAAACCCTGCTTAACAGCCGGGATGGAATACAGCTTTCCGGCGGACAAAAGCAGAGATTGGGACTGGCACGAGCGATCTATGGCGACCCTTGTTTGCTTGTTCTAGACGAGCCCACCTCGAATCTGGACGAGCAGGGAGAACAGGAGCTTTTAAATACCCTCAGGGCCATCAAAGAGACAAAGGAATGCACCTGTATCATGGTAACACACAAGCCAGAACTGCTTCAGTCTATGGACAAAATCCTTGTGCTGCAAAACGGCATAATTTCTCTTTTCGGTCCCAAAGATCAGGTCTTTGCCAAACTTGCAGGCGCACAGCAGCCTAAACCGGCAGCAGCACCGGAAGCGGTCAGGTCGATATAATCTATGGTACACTTTTTACGCAAATGTTTGAAGTATTTTGTTTTTGCCGGTATCTTCAGTCTCTTCATCAATTCGCTTTACCTGACATTTCCCATCTATATGGAGGCCATCTATGTCAGGGTCCTTGCAAGCGCCAGTTTTTCAACGCTTTATGCGATAACCGTCGGGGCGGTGATCGCTCTGCTCGTTCTAGGAATTCTCGATTTTCTGCGTTCCAGGATTCTCGTCAAAGCCGGAATCCGGATGGATAGACTCCTCGGGCGCCGAGTCTTAAAGGATATGCTGAAGGATTCCTCCAGGATAGACACACCTCAATACAATCAAGGTCTTACGGATATAAACGTCCTTAGAAACTATTTTGCAGGCAATGCAATTTTTGCTTTTTTTGATGTTCCCTGGATACCGGTCTACCTGGGCGTCATCTACTTGATGCATCCCATCTTGGGATATACGGCAACAGGAGGTGCTGCAGTTATTTTAGTTATGGGACTATTGCAGAATGTCTTGACAAAAAACGACCTTGAAAAAGTGAATGATTTGAAAGACGGGGAGAGAAAATTCATCCTGAAAAGCCTGCACAACGCCGAAATGCTCAAGAGCATGGGAATGCTGGGAAATACAGCCCGACACTGGAACAAAATCAACGACCGCAAAATGGGGGGCCAGGAAAAATCCGACAAAAAAGGACAGGTATTAAATTCGGTCAGCACAAGTTTCAGGGCCTTTATGCAGGTTCTGATCTATTGCGTCGGCGCACTGCTTGTCATAAAAAATGAAGTCAATATAGGATCGATCATTGCCGCATCCATCATCATGGGTCGGGCCCTTGCGCCGGTTCAGCAAGGTATCGCTGCCTGGAGGCAGACCATCGGAGCGAAGGCTTCCTACAAACGCCTCAACGGACTGCTGAAGACTTCCAAAGCGGATAAACTGATTAAGATTGAAAGCCTTAAGGGAGAACTTGAGGTTAAAAACGTTGGACTTGAAATCAAAAAAAAAACGATCATCGAAGACCTCTCCTTCAGCCTGAAAGCAGGTGAAAGCCTTGGGTTGATCGGCCGGAATGGAGCCGGCAAAACCTCCTTGTGCAGGATGCTGCTGGGAATCTGGGAACCGAGTACAGGCGAAATCCTCCTGGACGGGCACGAGGTCGGAAAGCTTGATCCCGATTCCCTCGGACCTTTTGTCGGTTACCTGCCTCAGGATATCGAACTTTTCACCGGTACCGTCAGCGAAAATATCGCCCGTATGGGCACGATCGATTCAAAAATGGTTGTCGAAGCTGCAGGGATGGCGGGAGCCCATGAAGTGATTCTCCGATTTATTCAGGGATATGAAACCGATATCGGAGAGGCGGGCGTGAGTCTTTCAGGGGGCCAGCGGCAACGGGTGGGGCTTGCAAGAGCCGTGTATGGAAATCCTGCTCTGGTTATACTGGATGAACCCAATTCAAATCTGGATGAAGCCGGCGAGATGGATTTGGTTCATGCCCTTAAACGATTAAAAGCCCAGGGAACAACAGTTATCATGATTACCCACAAACCGAGCCTCTTATCCGGAGTAGACAAGATTCTCGTTTTAAAACAGGGAGATAGACCGGACTTTGGAACCCGGGACGAGGTGTTTGCAAGGGCTTTGAAGAAAGATTTATAATGATGGAGAAAATGAATGCGTGACTACTTGAAATCCTGTTTTAAATATTTTGTTTTCATCTCTTTTTTCGGGATGTGCATCCACCTCATCTACCTAATTGTTCCCATATATATGATGGTTATTTGCGACCGCGTGCTCTACAGTTTCAGTACGGCTACACTGATGACCCTCAGCGCGCTTACACTTTTTTCGCTGATTATCATGGGCATTCTGGACTATATTCGCTCTAAAATGCTGTTGCAGGCAGGCTTTGCCTTGGAACAAAAAATGTTGCCCGCGGTTCTATCCACGCTCCACAACAGTGCGATTGCCATCAACACACCGAGGTATACCCGCGGATTACAGGACCTGATGCTTGTCGGAGAGGCCATTGCCGGATTTAAAATCATGAGATTTCTGGACCTTCCCTGGGTGGTGATCTATCTTGCTCTTCTTTATTTCATGCATCCGATCATCGGGCTTGTCGCAACGGCCGGCCTTGGGATGATCGCTCTGTTTCAGTTCCTGCTCAAAATCCTCAATACGAAACGGTATACGGCTTCCAGCGCCGCTGCTTCGGCAGCTTCCAACTTTCTATCGACGACGATCCGCAATGCAGAGCTTATCACCGGCATGGGTATGCTTACCGATGTAACAGATAAATACGGCAGAGCAGACAAACGGATGCGGACGGACAAATATGCGGCTGAAAATCACACATGCACCATCGGTGGCGTCAAGGCAACCCTGCAGGGAATCTTTACCGCAGGTCTTTTCGGAACCGGTGCCTATCTGTTTTTTAACCATGAAATTACCATTGGAATCATTTTTGCCGGGGTTATCATCATGACCCGGCTGTTTTCTCCCCTTGATTTGAGTTTTGGATCTTTCAAATCTTCGATTGAAGCCGTTGCTGCCTATAGGCGCCTGACCCATCGAATAGACCTGAAAGAGGGCAATAGCACCCTCTCTCTTCCCCGGCCCGAAGGAAAGCTTCAAGCGGAAAATGTCATCCTGGCCGTGCAAAATCGTACACTTCTTCGTAATATATCGTTTCAGCTTGAGCCCGGCGAGACCCTTGGAATCTTCGGGCCTTCAGCCGCCGGCAAGACGGCCCTGGTACGGGTGATTCTGGGAATATGGCTTCCTCAGGCTGGAAAGATGCGCCTTGACGGTGCGGAAATAACCCAGTGGAAACGGGAAGACCTGGGGAAATACCTTGGATATTTACCCCAGGAGACGGAATTTTTCCAGGGAACCGTTGGTGAAAACATAGCTAGGCTGAAAAAAGTCGATTCCGATAAAGTGATCCTTGCCGCAAAAAAGGCTCACTGTCACGATATGATCTTAAAACTTCCCCAGGGATATGATTTCATGATTGACGGAACCGGGAAAAATCTTTCCTGCGGCCAGAGACAGCAGATCGCTCTGGCACGGGCACTGTACGATGATCCGCAAGTGATTGCCATGGATCAACCCCAGCAGAACCTGGACGACATTGGATTCAAGGCGTTGTTTACGGCATTGCAGATATTGAGAAAAGAGAAAAAGAGTGTGGTTATTGTCACGGATAGACCGAATATCTTGATAAACACGGACAAACTCTTAATGCTCAAAGACGGTCAGGTGGCCATGTTCGGTCCAAGCCGGGAGGTCCTTGCGAAACTGACTCATCAGCAGGCACAAACAAAAATTCAATCCCCGCAGCAGGCACAGGCGACTCCGGGCATCGAACAAATCAAGCAGAACTGATTAGGAGATAAACAATGGATGAAAAGAACCCACTTTTAAATACCAATCCAACCAAATTTATTATTGCCGGGCTATTGGTTATATTTTTCTTTTTCGGCGGTTTTGCCGCATGGTCTGTATTTTTTCCGTTTCAAGGCGCGGTGATTGCGCCGGGTATAGTGAAGGTTTTCGGAGAACGAAAAATCGTGCAGCACCTGGAAGGTGGAATCATCGATGAAATTCTTGTCAAGGAAGGCGACGAGGTTGAAAAGGGTGATATTCTTATCAGACTGAAAAGCATTAGAGTCGAGGCCAACGTGGACCTTCTCAAGGGCAGGCTGTATACAAAACTGGCCGAATATGACCGGCTCACCGCCGAAGTTGAGATGGCTTCACAAATCTCGTGGTCTCAAGAGCTTCTCAATCAGCAAGAGGATAAAAATGTGGTCAAGATCATGAATTCGGAAAAGGAAATATTTTTCTCCCGTCGTTCCGACATGGAAGGAAAAATCGCACTGTATCTCTCCCAGATAGAGCAGCTTGAGTTCAGAATCGATGGTGCCAATGAAGAGTTTACCACCCAGAAAGAGATTATAGCCAACCTGGAAGAGGAAGTTGAAGTCAAAAAAGAGCTGTTCCGGGAAAACTACATGGGAAAGCCTGAAATTATGGAACTGCAAAGAAGGCTTTCAGAGCATAAGGGCCGTCGGGGTAAGTTAAAGCAGGACATGGCGGAGTATCGGCAGATGATCGAAGAGTACAAGCTCAGGATCATCGACATAAAGAATCAGTACCGCGAACAGGCCATTACGCAGCTCGGAGAAACAAAGGATGTCATATTTGAGATCAGAGAGCAGATCAAGCCGGCCAAGGATACGCAAACGCGTCTGACGGTCAGGGCACCGATCAGCGGTGAAGTGATCAACATGCGGGTTCATTCGGAAGAAAGCGGTGTCATCACCCCCGGAATGCCGCTGCTTGACATTGTTCCGGCCGAATCAAAGCTGATCATCAGTGCACGGGTAAGCCCCGCAGATATTACCCGGGTACAAAAAGGACAAACCACAAAGGTTCAGCTTAGTGCATTCGACCGAAACTCAACCCCGCCGGTTCCCGGTACCGTAACCTATATTGCAGCGGATCTGGTCAGTGAACAGACCCCGAGAGGATTGTCCAGCTATTATATTGCCCATATTGAAGTGACTCAAAAGGATCTAAAGGAAAACAACGCCTATCTGTCTCCCGGAATGCCGGCCGCATGCTACATCACAACAGATAAACGCAGCGTAATCAGCTATCTGCTGGAACCGCTTCTGATAAACGCCGATCGGGCCATGCGGGAAGGATGATTTTCCACTTTTCGGGTATGGCGGCAAAAATAAGAAGAGGCCTAGGCAACTTCTCAATTCTAAAGGTATCTCAAGGTATTTTTTTGCTTATTTTCAAACGAATCAGCTCTGCTTCAAATAAATGAAGCAGAGCTGATTTTTACAGGGGCAATAAGCCCTCTTAAGTTTTAGTTAATTGATCCCAACTGCAACAAATTCAACTGTACCGACCTTAAGCCGCCTTGCGGCGGCTTAAGGCGTCCTTGGCTTCTTGCTTGACCGGAATTAGGCAATCAGGTCAGTGGGTACCAGTACATCGTCTACCGTACCGATCAACTTCAATTCTCCCGCTGCAACTTCATTTGCGGAAGCCGCAGTATCATTAAACTCATAGATGCCTGTTGAGTCGTTGTCCGCGATAACAATGTAAGCCTTTGCATCCGCATCAGTCCAGGTAGCTGCTAAACTTAAATCAGCTGCCGCAATAGCAGCCGATTCAGCAGCACCAGCAGCCCCCGAACCATAATAGTAAATTTCATTGGCGGTGGTTGTCAGAGCACCGGCTACTTGCGTTGCCAAACTGTCAGCATCACCAAAAGCAGATAGGTCAATCTTATCACCGTCGCCCCCAATAACACCGGAGAAGTTAGAGATGGCAGTAGTCAGAGTTGGGTTTACCTTATATTCAAAAATATCTTGAACAAGCGCAACACCATCGGCACCGGAATCAGCAGTCACGATACTTCCGAGATCCGTATGAGTGATGGAGTGTGCAGCATTTAAAATATTACTGGTAAACGCGTCAGCAGTGACAGGATCTACAGTATCGTCAATGCGGGCTTGCACAAGCCCTGCGGCTGACCCAGTAATGTCGTAAGTTTCAGGATTAATGGCCAAATCAACGTTGAAGGGCGTGCCGCTGATGTTATATGTCACATCAACCGTCAGACTGTTCAGCTCAGCCAGGTCCGCTGCTGTGTCGGCAACACCTGCTTCAAGCGCACCAAACTGTTTTGCATTCAATATCAAGTCAGCATCAGCATCGGCGTCAACATCAATTTGCGTAAGACCGGCTATTGCTGTGAGATCAACGGTTCCACCGGCAACATTGCCTTGTATGTTGGTAACACCAATGTTTGACAAATCAACTCCACTGGCCAGATCTGTCAGGATCAACGTAGCAACGCCGTCTTCCGTAATGGTAAGACCATCGGCCTGGGCACCGGTCATTGTTACGGTATCACCCTTGATCACTATGTCAAAAGCACCAAAGTCAACAGCTGCATCAAAGACAACCTTGTCGTTAACCGTGTCATCAATAATAGCGGTCATTGAGCCTGCCTTAATGCTACTCAGATCAAAGGCATCAACATCCATATCCGTGTCAGTATCAACAGTATCATCAATGTTGACTACCACCGCGCCATCGGCACCGCTATTTTCACCAAGGATAGTCTGACCGTCAGCCTGTACAGAGGTCAGGGTAACTGTCTGTGCAAGCGGCTGATCGCCCGGTGTGACGGGATCGACATCCGTAATGGTATACAGTGTCGGAAAGGTGATGGTTCCAACCTCGGCACCTTCCACAAACTCAATGTCATAAACCTCAATTTTGCTCAGGTCGATATCATCAAGAGCCGTATCAACACTGACCGTTCCTTCACCGTTAATCGTGACACCGTCAAGTATGGATCCTTCAGCCTGCAAATCTGCACCACTGGCAACCGTAACCTCTGCCGCTCCCAGATCACCGGTAAAGATCACATTTTGATCTACAGCCGCAGTGACTGTGGTGGCGGTCAGGCCGGACAGGTCAGCATCCGAGTTCAAGGAAAGATCCTGCACTGCTACTGTTCCAGCACCATCGGCAATAACTTTCCATGATGTTGTAGGATCGCCTGTGGCATTGCCGGTCTGCTGGGCCGACAAGGTTAATGTAGCGTCTTTACCAACGGTAAATGACGGGGTCACGTCATCAGAAGTATCGCCACCGGTTGCAGAATCATTACGATCTACAGGTGTAATATCACCAGTAACCGATACCTCGCCGTCACCAGTAATATTCACATGAGCTACGCCAAGTTTTGCGCCGTTAAGTGCGATCGTCTCCGGCAGGGTATCAATGTCATCATCATCAGTGGTATCAACATCGACATTTACGCTGCCGGTATCACCGGCTGTGGTCATAACTTTTGAAAGGTCCGCGTCAGGTAATTCTTCAAAATCCAGAATCTCCACCGTACCGGCACCGGTCACGGTAGTACCATCAATCTGTGCAGCTGACAGTGTCAGGGTTGAACCTGCAGGAACATCAATGGCTGTGGTCCCATTCAAAAACAGTCCTTCATCCAGACCTGCAGTACTCTCATCATCCACCAGCATGGTCAAGTCAACATCCCCATCCAGTGTGAGAGCAACGTTATTTAAGATCAGCGTACCACCGGCATTAAAGACAACGTCTTCGGTTATGGTCAGGTTGCTTTTACCAAAGGTCCAGGATTCACCTGCAACCAGTTCCGGCGTTGTGTCGGTACCGTCAACCTTGGCTGTCCCCAGGGTAGCCGTGACTGTGCCGGCTGCTGGGCCAACGGTTAAGTTGAAACCCGTCGACAGGACGTCGGGATCGGCCAGAGATCCGTCAATGGCAGCAATCACACCCAGATCGGTCTCACCGGTATTGGTAATTTCAATGGTGCTTAGATCCGGTCCATAAACACCGGCATAGTATTCAGGAACTGCAGCATCCTCATCAATCACGCTTCCGAATACAACATTTGCGCTACCGGCAATGGTCAATGTTTCCGTATCGGCAACAGCCGCAGCAGGTGAACCGCCGGTAACCGTCAATACACCTGCATTGTTAGTAACGGTTAATCCCGTGATATCCGCATCTGTGGTGTCAAGGGATTTAACTTCTACATCACCGTCACCGTTTATGGTGAAAGTTGCTGTGGAGCCACCACCCAATAACTCATCGCCGTCATCAGAGAAATAGATTGTACCGGCAACCAGATCATTACCGCCAGCACGCGCTGTTCCCGTATTCACGACAACATATCCCAAGTCAAAATCATCACTTCCACTTTGGACATCACCAATGGTATTGGCAGCAGTGGGGTAAGGTATTTGACCGGGGCCGCCTCCATATTCATTGCCTTCCGGCAACAGATAATCAGCATTACCCGTACCATCTGCAAGGAAGGAGTTGATGGTCAGCGTATTGAACTCATCATCATTGGAAATGGGAGCCGCCAAAACATTGCTGACGGTCAAATCACCCATGGCTACACTACCACCTAGATCAACTGTCAGATTCTCAACAAAGTCGAATGGCTTGACAGCAGCCTCATCGATGTCATTGAATGTCAAATCTCCCATGTCCGTGTAAGACTCAATTTCAATGTGACGATCAAAACCGAAAGTCGCAGGATTCAGTACCTCATCCAAATCATCTGCGTTGACCACTCGAATAATGATATTTTCATCCAATGACGTAAAGAGTTCTTCAACGTTTTGATTATTGACCAGGCTCTCGAGCATCCAGACACGACCCAATTCAGCATCGTAATCCGATGTATCCACCTTTCCGGCGGTCTCCGTACCGGTGATCTCATCAAACAGCCAAACAACATTGGTACCATTGTCATCTGCACCAACATTTATAACTTCAATGGCACGCTCAGCCTGAGCAGCGGTGCTGAACCGAATGGTCTGACCGAGAAGGTCATTCAAAACAGTGCCCTGACTGTCAAGAACAACAGTGAAATCCCCCAAATCAGCGGTTTCAGCGATGGTAATATCAGCTTCAACACCGGCATCGGCTACTTCAACTTTTGTTTCACCCGTAACAGCCACCGTACTCAGGTCGATATCCACGACGGAAACTCCATCGACAACATCGGCAATGTCTGCCAGATCCGTGATTGTAACAGAGGCTTCATTGGATACGGTAGCATCACTGTCCGACTCAACAATATTGCCGTCGTTGATTTGCAGATACTGCTCTGCAGTCAATTTCAGGCTGGTGTCTTGATCTTTCATCAGAATGGTTAACTGATCCGCACCACCCAGGGTTGCAGCGGCATTCAATGTCACAGATGATGCATCTTCAGCAAGGGTCAGTGTGCCGATGTTAATGCCGGCGTCCTGGATAGCGTCCAGATCAAGATTAAAGCCATCAGCCACGTCTATGATGTTCAGGGTAGCGCCGGTACCTGCTGTCCAGGCATCGGGCAAATCGTCTGCGTCTGCATCAGCCGTACCAATGGCAGCAACCTGAGCCGCTGTCAGAGTCAGTTCCGCACCGTCGGCCAGTTTGACTTCATTGATTGCATCAATAGCTGCCTTGGTGAGATCCGCAGTACCGGTTACTTCCAAGGTTGCATTTCCGCCGGTGATGCTCATGTCTTTGGTGGCAACTACATCGCCAGCGCGAACGACAATAGAAACATCTGATTCAACATCACTTAAGTCTATGACCTCATCGGCAGCCGGATCTGTAATAACTAGTGTAGCGACAAAGTCTTCACCCGTTGACACGTCTGTTCCAATCTCAGCTTCAACAGTGCCATTGCCCTCAATCTGGTTGAATTGTTCAGCCGTCATCTCAACGGTTGTATCACTGTTTTCCGCCAGAATTGTAACGGAGTCAACACCTTCTGTAGCATTACCCAGTACCGTTGCAGAATTCAGTGTGACGACACCATCAACATCTGCGATGGAAACCGTACCGATTTCACCGACTTCGATGCTGGTCAGATCCAATTCCTGGTCGGCCAGATCAGCTATGTTCAGGGTACCGTACTCATCTTTGTCATCTGCGGTGGAAAAGTTGTCCAAACCAACGGCCAGCACCTGATCGGCACTCATGGTCAGTTCAGCATCAGCATTAGCAAAGATTACCTTGTCAATGCCTGTCAGGGTTGCGTTACTGAGATCGTTGGCAACGTCGTCAGTCATCTCAAATGTAAAGGTTCCATCCACAGCAGAGGCATCCAGACTCGCCAGTCCATCACCGTCATCACCTATAGCCAGGTTGCCCTGCAGGGTGATACTGTTAAGTGAATTGAAGACCAGATTCTCAACACCATCCTTTTCAGCAAGGAAACTTTCATCGTTGTTGATGGAGGCAATGATGGCATCGCCGTTTTCAATATTGATCGTGATGGATTCGGCGTTGGCAATGTTAATACCTTCAACATGCAGTGAGCGTGTCGTAAGTTCGGTGCCCTGGTTATTGATGTTGACCACTGCCGGCGCACCTTCCCAGAAAAACGCGGCATTTAGAGTTCCGATATTGGAATAATTCGGGTTGCCGCCGGCCTTGTTCGGATAATTGACGGATCCGTCGCCTTCAAGCAGAAGGCCAGTGTTCCAGTTGACCTGGTAAAAATTAATGGTGTCGTCCCAATTACCCTGCAGGCCGAGGGTGGTAACGTCTTTGGTATTATCGCAGACATAAACAAAGGCTTCCGCATTGTCACCATAGATATCGGTTACGACATAGGTCTGCACACCCTGGGACTTAAAGCCTTTATCATTGCCTACTGATCCCGTCGTACTGCAGTCGGCCAACTCAATGTTCAGACGAGCAGGCGCATCATCCGTTCCGTTGCCGATGATCTCGCCCTGGTCCTTCAAATCAGGATCTTTAGTGATATCCTGGAAATCGGCAATGGTCAGCGTCAGGCCGGCTGTCAGATCGGAAAAGTCAATAGTGAAGTTATCAGCCAAGTCAACCGGATCCTCAAAAATAATATCCTGATCCCCTTTGATCTCGAGAGTTTTAACATTGGTTGTGATCACACCATCTTCATTATCCCCATCCTCGATATCCGCATCACTTAAACTGACAGGAGCCGCCTCACCGGTGGTGTCAATGGTCCAGGTGTCCGTGGAATCACTCGGTTCAGGCCTGTTGAAGCCATCTGCACTGCGGATGATGGTAACATCTTCGCTGGCATCAAAATTGTCCGTCAGGGTACCACCCGGATCAACCTGATAATCGTCGCTATGAAATGCATCGAAGGTGAGGCCGGCATTGGTGATGACCACCTTGCCGTTGAGACCGTCGGTTGAATCGATACCTCCCACTGATACGTATTTGTGAAGTTGTTCAGCGCTTAAGGTTAAAGTCGCACCGTTTTTGATATCAAATGTCAGATTAATATTATCACTCAGCAAAGAAAGATCAACAAGATCTCCTAAGGTTACATCTTCTGTGACGTCAATAAGAAGTGTTGCACTTGTTCCTAAGAAAGCTTTATCAACCGTAAAGATATCCGCACCTAGCTGACTGAACTGCGCGGCTGTTATCGTAAGAGTCGTATTGGCCTGCATATCTACGGCTGAAATGCCCGTCAATTCCGCTTGAACCAGATTACTGTCCTGGTTCACCGCCAAGGTGATGTTTTCACCGGAGATGGAAGAATCTTCCAATGCAATCAAACCCTGTGACAGCTGATCGTCATCACCCAATTGTACGGTATCCTGTCCGGCGCCGGCATCGATATTGACTACAGCCTCATTGCCGTCTTCAGTACCTGCGACAGTAATACGGTCATCACCGCTACCTGTAGTCACTGTTATATCAGCAGCAGATGTAATGATCGTATTATCTCCATCGCCGGCATCTATGGATACCGTTTCGCTCTCTACCGAGCTAACAGTGTCGTCACCAGAACCTGCAGTAATAGAAACATTTTCACTTTCGTCCGTGGTGTATCTGTCATCACCGTTTTTACCTGTGATAATTACGGCTTCACTGTTTGTAGCAGTAAAGTCATCATCCCCTATTGATCCTGTAAAGTTAACATCAGGCTGACCATTGAGTGTCAGTTCGACACCTCCGGTATTCTCACCGGCATCGATGGTGGCGGTGCGGTCATCATGGAAGGAGTCTGCCAGATCGCTGCCGATGTAAAGAGCGGCATCGCCTGTAATATTGAGGTAGCTAAGGATACCCTTTCCAAAATCTACCGTCTCAATGGCATTTTCTCCCATCTGAGAGTCAATATTCAAAGTGTTGCTGTTGTGGGCCACGTTCAGGCTAAATCCCTCACCGGTATCACCCAAATTCAGCTCCAAATTCACCGCATTACCCAGGCCTTCACCGAAATGGAGGTTCACGTCTTCGGTAAAGCCGCCTTCCAGACGCACAGTGGCGCCATTGCGAATACCGACAACGGTCAGATCTCCAAGATCAACACCGGTGCCGTATCCTTCGGTGACAACCAGAGTTTCTAGATCCCTAGCGCGGCTCAAGTCCAGAATGCTGTCGGAACCATAATTACTATCTCCCGTATACTCGTCGGGACGGGTATCCCCATAGACGTTGGGCAGGTTCTGAACGATGATCTTCTCGATGTTCAGCAATTGTACAGGCTGAGCATATACACCCTTCATGTCGACCTCCAGGGTGTCATACCCGCCGCCGCCGTTGATATAGGCACCATGCAAAAGTTCGGTGCGGCCGGCAATAATGGTGTCATCCGCATTGGAGGTGAAGCCCGCCTCAAAGGTGCCGCCGTTATTCTGGGAAGGAGTCAGAATGATGGCAGGACCTGGTTCATCGTTTTCAGTGTCCAGGTACAGGCGAGAATTGCCGTCATTGTCAAAGATCAGATTGCTGAGAAAGTTCATATAGTCTTTACCAAGCGAAGCCTCGCCCATGATCACTTCGCCGTCGGTCGTAGTGATTGTCACTTTCGCCGATTCGTTTACACCAATATCGCCTATGGTAATGTTGCTGATCACTTCAGCAGGATCAACACCGTCATCGTCGATCAGTCCCAGCTCGTAAAGATCAATATTGGTTACATTGCCGAGAAATTCCAACAAGTCCTCAACCGGTATTCCTTGACTGGCTCCGTCGTCACGCTCGTCATCAGGTGTGTAACCCCACATCAGGGCCTGCTCGCCGGGTGTACCCTCAATTTCAGTCAGAGTGAACGGTCCGCCTACTGTAATATTAGTAGCAACATCAGCCCAAGCTGCAGCTTTACCCTGAGTCACAGACGCATCAGTTACATCAACAGATGCCAGAATCGCCTGAGCATCGGCAATATCATCAGCTTGGTAGACAGACCCCAGATCCGTTACCGCTGCGGTATAGGTTTGAGCTACCTTAATCTTATTTGCCAGAGCGGTTGCATCATCGCCCTGAGCCCCATCGGCAATTTGCTTGGCAATGGAGGCCAGAGTAGCATCACCACTATCCAGAAGCCCGGTATAAAAGGCAAGCCCTTCCGTCTCAGCATCACGACCAAACATCTGCTGATAGAGATTGTTTACCAATTCCTCATTAGTCAGAGAGCCGAAGTTGGCGGTAAACTCATCTGATGTACCAAAAGCAGACAACGCATCGTTCAAGTCATCACTCTGGTCAAACTTTTCGGCCCAGAATTCCAATCCGGCCGGATCTGCCGGACGGCCATAATAACCGACATAAAATTCCTGTACCATGTTCAAAGATTCCGTAGTAGCCATTTCTTTCCTCCTTTAGTAGTCATTTTTTCCTCCTTCAAGGGTTTTTATTATCATTCCATTTGACAATCAGTATATTGTATAAACAACCCATTTTGAAACAATACAATATATTTGAAATTATAGTCAAGAGTTGTTTATAAAGAAATTTAGGCGGCTATCTTTATTTTCTTCTACATTAACAAATTTTACTCCTTATTATTACTTGCGGAAGGCACTCAGGATGGTGTAAGCATATCCATTTTTTCCGGGCGCATTGACATAATTTAAATGACATCGGTATTACCGTAGTTGATGAAAAACAGACTCTGCCTTCAGCTGCCCTTAACCATACTGCAGCAAAGGTTGGTTCTATCGGGCGTTTGGCTTCATTCTTGCCATCAGCACGCCGGATTTCATGAATTTTTTGTTTGGCTTTACTTTGAAAGTTTTTTGGTAATTTGTCAAGAATATTGTCGGTTTTATGGACCCGAAATCGCTGCCAACGGCTATCAGGATATGCTTTGGCAATGGCTTTCCACAATCCGAGTACACCGTCATCACTACACAGTCTTAGACCGATTTTTAGTCCTCCGGATTGAAGATCATTCAATAATTGTGCCCAGGATAGTTCATTTTCAAGAAAGCTACCATCTTTACCACCAAATTTTTTCTACCGTCTTCGGTGGCCCCGATACCTATATTATCGCCAAACCATGCAAACATTATACCAATGATACCGGTGCTGAAAAAATACTATTTTTAATCGGAGATAGATTTTAAATCCGCCCCAGACGGTCCTATGCACCGTCTGGAATAAATTGTAAATCTATCCCACGTGGTATAAAAATTTTCTTTTTTTGGTTTGATCTATACATAATTGGTTTTATTTAGCCTGTGATTTGGGGATAGATTTTAAATCTATTGCCAAGCGCAGACGGTTTTTTAACTTTAAAGAAATTTTTTCCCAATCATATTTTTCCGATAGCAGTCTTGCTTTTTTGCGCATATCATCAAGATCTTCCAGTTTGTTAATCATGTGTCCGAATTCTTCCTTAAAATTTTCAATCTCACAGGTAAATAGTTCATCCTTATATTCAATACCCCTTGCTCCAAAAGAAGTGGATATCACTACAAGGCCATAAGCCAGATATTCCACAAGTTTTAAATTTGTTCCTGAACCGGAAACAACAGGATTCAGACCTATATCGGAAGCCCTCATAAGAACATCTTTGTCTTCTTTTGTTACAATACCTACCGGAATTAGATTTTTAGGAGATTTTTTCAGCACATCTCCTGCTCCGCCTATGACAATAAAAATCACATCAGGGAAGTTTTTCGCAAGCGTTTCCATATAAACAACAGCTTCGTTATTAGGCTTGTGCATACTACCGGCAAATACTGCAACATTCCTGTTTTTTATTCCAAGTCTTTTTTTGAGTTCTTTTTTCTCTTTTGGTGACAGTATATTTATATTTTTGGTATCAACCCCGTTTTCCACAATAAAAAATTTTTTCTCGCTGATATTGTAAAATTTCTTCATCAAATCCATATCCTGCTTTGATGCAGGATAAATAAGCTTTGCTCTATTACATAGATTCTGTTCTATGGATTTGACAAGTAACAGGTATTTTTCGTTATTAAACATAGAACTTTTCAGAATATACTCAACATTAGGGGCATCGTAAAAAACAGGCTTTTTTATTTTAGAAACCGCATTGTAAAGATATGGATGGGCAAGGATTACGGCATCTGCTGAAGAAATAATCTGTTTTAATTTTTTTTCAAAGCCCGGAATTAATTTATACCCTTCTATTGCAGCTATATCATCACTTGATACACCTGTTTCCGCTTTAATTTTTTTTGCAAGCCGATTAAATTCCCTTGTTCTCTTTACTTTTATTTCAGTAAAATTTTCTGAAATTTTTATTATGGTTTCACTGTGACCAAGACTCAATATGGTTACTTTATAATTTTTGGATAAATTTTTATACAGATTGTATAATCGCAGTTTTCCACCACTGACAGGTGGATAAATAGAAAAAGTGGAAAGAATAATAATGGCGGGATAAGAACTTCCTGATTCAACGGTAATTGTCTCCGGTAATTTTATTGCTGCTGCGCTGCTTTCTTTTAAAGCATTTTTCCCTAGCAAAGAGACTGCCATATTATCCCAATTTATATGAGAAACTGCTTGATAAGCATTTTCCCCCATTTTTATTGTTTCTTCTTTGTGATCAACAAGATACTGCATAGCTCTGCATAAAGAATCTTTATCAGGATCTGCAATAATTCCATTGAAGTTGTTTTTAACAAATTCATTAACACCGCCTGAATCCGAGGTTGTTAAAACAGCTTTTTTTGATTTCATAGCCTCTATTGTAATCAAGCCGTAATCTTCATCAAATGGAATAAATGGAACAAACAGAGCTTTGCTGTAATAGTCAATAAGCTCTTTATCGGTTATAAAACCGAGAAATTCGATTCTGTCGTCTTTTTTTGCAAGTTCTTTCAGCTGACTCTGCTGGCTGCCTGTTCCAGCGATCAAAAACCGTATGCTGCTTTTTACTTCTTTAAAAGCCTTTATGAGAATATCTATTCTTTTTAAGCTTTCAAGCCTGCTTGCAGTAAAAATAAAATCGTGTGATTTTGAACTAAGATTCTCAAGATTGGAGGGATGATGAATTATTTTAACGTTTACTCCTTTGGGAAAATATTGTTTTCTTTGGGCAACATTTTTGGATATGGCACAGTAGGATTTTATGCCGTAAGGATGTGAAGGCGAGTCCGGCAAAAAAGCTATACTATCAAGAAAATGTATTATTTTTCGTGTCAGGGATCCGGGGAATTCAAATGTCCTTTTGGACAAAGACTTCTCTATGGCCCGTAAATGCTCAAGCTCTCCAAAAAGGTCTTCAAGAATCAAACGATCCTTCATATCAAATATTTTATCAAGTATATTAAGCCTGCTATCTTTTTCTATTGTTTTTTTCCAGTCTGCTGATTTTTTTGACAACCGGTAAAGGTCATACACGCCCCTGCAGGTGTGCTGTGTATAGATTATATGATTATGGTGTTTAATCATCCATGCAGGATATTTTGTTGTTATCACCATATCAAAGTGATCAAGATCCAGTTTCGAAAATTTTTTATATCCTTCCATTAAAGCCCAAAAATCCTGATCCTTACAGGGAATTTTTATAAGTTCTATATCATGTGTTGAAAGCTGGTTTAAGTTACTAAGCATTCCCATAAAAAGTTTTTCCGCTCCACCGATCAAAAAATCAACCGGGGAAGGTGCTGCTATAGCTACTTTCATACTTTTTTTTACCCTTTTGTCTCACACTCTTATTCTGTTTTTTTTACCTATCCATGCAAAATCGCGGGAAACGGAGATATAGTTTTCCAAAGAATCAAAAGGATATTTGTCAATTTCCACAAGTCCGTCTTTTTCAATAAAAAATGACGTGGAGTCTGAAAATCCTATTGTTTTTCCTATAAACTGGAGGGTATCGGGGAAAAAAGGCGTAATGTGAGAAGGATCCCTGTAAAAATCGCCACTTCCAACAAAAATATTTCTTGGGTTGGGTGTTTCCAATATGCAAATTCCGTCCTTTTTTAAAACCCTTAAAACTTCTCTTAAAAATTTTACTCTTAAGTTTATATCTATATGCTCTATTACATGGAAAGCTGTAATTATATGGAAAGTGTCATTCTTTGTTTTTTTTAAAAAATTAAAAATATCTGCTTTTACAGCGTTTAAATTGTTGTCTTTAATCCGGTTAAGAAAAAAATCATTTATCTCTACGCCCAATGCGGATACTCCATGTTCTTCCAAAATTTCAAGCCATTCTCCTCTGCCGCACCCCAGATCCACAGCCTTTATCAATTCTATTTCAAACTTTTTCAAAACATCTGAAACAACGGGTGAATAGATTTTAAATTTTATTTTTATTTCTTCTTCTTTTCCCCTGAAATGCTCTTCAAATTCTGCGTATTCTTTTGGTGATAAGCCTGTAAGTTTTGTGGTAGTTTTATGATGACAAAAATGTGTTAATGAAAACATTGCGGACTTTAGTTTTTCCGTAAATCTTTTCAGTTTAAATTTATATAAATTTTTATTCAGCAAGATAGATTTTTTCAGTCCGATAATTTTCACACCTGCTTTTTTACCTTCATTAGAATATCTCAGTAGAATTATAATATCCTCTTTTGTCAGTTCACCTTTTCTTAATTTTGATAAATAAAAATGTTTACCAATTGGATCCGGCTCTCTATTAAGAACGAATTTAAATGCATGATATATAAATTCCTCATTAGAACAGCATAGAAGATTCTTCAACTCAATATTTACAGGCAATTTTCTCTGTTCTTTTCTAACAGCTTTAAGCAAGCTTTTTTTTGTCAACATATTCTGTTCTCTACCCATGTCCGCGGCATAATAAAGATTTGAAATCTGTTTTCCAATAAAAATTATGAGAGCCTCATGTCTTTGGCTCTATTTATCAAAATCCGGCTTGATCCGACCATACCGGGAATCGTCATCGACCCGGAACCTCATTCGGAGAATCCGACTGAAAATCAACCTGTCCCATGGCACGATGCAACTCTGCCAGAGCCAACCGGCAGTCGAGCAGGGACTGGCTTTTTCCGGACTCCGCCCTGGCAAGCATTGCTTGGGCGTCAAGGACCTGGGAGGTTGTTCCGATCCTTGCATTAAATCTTTTTTTCTGCCGTGAGTAGTTCTCTTGGGAGGCAACCAGAGCCTTTTCCACGGAAACAAGCCGATTTCGGGTCTCCGCAAGGAAGTGAAAGGCGACGCCGACCTGCTCTTTTATTTCCATCTCGGTCTGTTGTTTCTCTGTCTTGATCCGTTTGATTTCAAGTAGGTAACGATTGTTTTCATAGTAGGCCGTTCCTCCGTCAAACAGATTCATCTGGACAGATACCCCGGCACTCCAGTAAGTATTATGCCGGTCGCTGAGGTAAATTGAAGTCTCGTCATACTGTTTGTCGGCATCATAGAGGCCGACTTCGAGGTTCACTCTAGGATAATAGCGCCCCTTTGCAATGGCAGCGTCCTTTTCCGTCAATTTTGTCTGCAAATTGAGCAGTCGGATTTCAGGGCGGTTTGCCAGTGCCTGCCCTATGCAGTGATCCAAATCCATGACAAGATCATTGGCCGGCGCCTCAAACAGATCGTCAAATTCAACCGGATCGGCAAGCCCTATGAGACGTTTAAGCCTTTCAGAGTACCTGTAAATAGAGGTTTGCGTCTTCCATAGGCTCTGTTTTGCTTCCTCAAGATCCGCCTCCGCCTGGAGCACATAGACATAGGGAGCCATTTTCCGGTTACTGAATGCCCCGGCGGCAGCAAGGTCAGACTCAAGCCGTCTGATTCTCCGGGTTATACTTGTGACATCGTACCGTGTTTTCAGCAGCTCAAAAAAGGCGGCCTTGATCTGGTAGATGAAATCGAGCTTTTGCAGTTCCAGTTGGGCCTGTTGATACTCGCTGCCGAGCTTTGCCCGCTCAAACCGATTCTTGTACTCAAATCCTGCAAAGATCACCTGGGTCATCCGTATGTTTACCACTTCGTTCTTTTGGTCGATGTAATCTTCGTCAACCGAACCTGAAGCGTATTCGCTGAAAATCCGGCTGTGGGAATAGCCGGTGGAAATCGACGGAAAAAATCGTCCCCGTTGCGCCTTTACGTCCATTTCGGCCTGGTCGATCCTGATGTCCCCACTTTGGAGCAGAGGGCTGTGCTTAAGGCCGTATTCAATGCTTTTTTTAAGGGAAAAGATCTCGGCAGCCCCTGAGACCGAAGCAAACAACAATACCACCAAACAACATACGATACATTTTCTATTTATCAAACCCGTTCTCCGTCATTAATTCAGATTTTAGCCATAAGTTGGTATAAAAATCAGACAACTCCATTGAGCGCAAAATTTTCCAGGACTCAAGGCCTTTCCTCCATTGTTTTTCCGCAATGTCGGCAACAAAGGGTGCTCCCGGAATTTTCCTGTGGAGCAGCTCCCTGTTGATGAAAATAAAATCGATAATGGCCCTGACCGCCATCATTTTTGCAACCATTCTCACGGGAAAATCCTGTTTTACGACATGACGTTCAAACCTTTCCGGTGAGGCCTCCCTTGCTAAGACAAAATCTGCGGTATTACGCGTTGTTAATACAATGTACATGTGGGCAAGATATTGCCTCTGCCCCAAGGCAAGGGATCGATACCACTCAAGAAACGCCTGGATAGGATTTTTCATAAAAAACCTTATCGTAATAAAACGTTTATCATGCCGTTGAGTCGTTTTCCGAGGATATCCCAGGAGTGGGCAAAAATGAAGCGCTTCCATTTTTCATATACAGATTCGGCGTCAACCGAACCAAACCGTTAAAAACATGTCCTCCTCCGCAAACAACCTCAAACACAGCGCCTTTGTCAATCCAGTGATAACATTCATCAATATGGGTTGAACAGGTGTGGATTGCTGCTGTAATAGAGTATTTACCCGGCCCTATATTAAACTCTTTGAAGGCATAGGTTATAATAATAGTCTCTTCTTTTTTAATACTTATCCGTTTTTTGAGGTGATAGGAATTTGTTCCATATATGTCTTGTCCGAACTTATCCCGGATTAAAATTCCCAGGGTCAAATTTTCCACACTCTCCCGGCCAAAGAGACGAACAACGATCTTAAACGGGCGGCCGCTGATGAAAATTTCTGAAACGGTATCGTTTTCATCAACCAAAGAGACGTGGTCGATCATGACCTTACGATTACCATATCCTGACGATGGTTCTTCATTCCGATATCTGATCTCATCACCTCTGGATTTGCGTGCGATTAAAAAATTGTATTGATTGATGATTGTCTCAGGATCAGCCTTGTCAACCAACCTGCCCTGCTCCAGCAAAACAGCCTGATCACATAAAAGTTTTACGGCGTTCATGTCGTGGGAAACGAACACAATGGAGCCGCCGTTCTCCTTAAACCCCTTGATTTTTTTTATGCATTTCTGCTGAAAATAGGCATCTCCCACAGAAAGAGCCTCATCCACGACAAAGGCTTTTGGGTCGGCGTGGATGGCAACTGAAAAGGCCAGCCGCATGACCATGCCCGATGAATAGGTCTTTATGGGTTCCTTGATAAACTCATTAAGCTCTGTAAAAGCGATGATTTTATCGAGCCGCTCATCGATTTCCCGGCGGGACAGCCCGAGATAGGTGGCATTGTGAATGATATTGTCAATTCCTGAAAATTCTGCATTAAAGCCCGTGCCAAGTTCCAAAAGTCCCGTGATTTTTCCGGCAATATGCACCGTCCCGGTATCGGGAATCAAAATACCGGTCAACAGTTTGAGAATGGTTGATTTCCCGGCGCCGTTTTCCCCTACAATACCGAGGGTTTCCCCTTCCCGGACTTCAAAACTGACATCGCTGACGGCCTGAAACTCCTTATGGAAACAGGATCTTAAAACGATTTCCTTTAACCGGTCCGAGGGTCTCCGATAAAGCTTGAATGTTTTTGAAATATTTTCAACAAAGATCATTTTACCACGGCTTTAAAGAGATCAAGGGTTTGCATAGCCGTTTGATCCCATGAAAAATTGGTTGCTTGGTTAAAGCCCTCTTGGACAAGATGGGTCCTGAATTGAGAGTCATAAACAAGGGTTTCAATTGCCCGAACCACATCATCACTGTCTGCCGGATCGATCAAAAGAGCCGCTTTTCCTGCAACTTCGGGCATACTGGCAGCATCCGAGCAGATGACAGGGCATCCGCAGGCCATAGCCTCAATAATCGGCAACCCGAATCCTTCATATAGGCTGGGGTAGATCAAGGTCAATGCACCTGAATACAGACGGGCCAGTGATTCTTCGTCAATATAACCTGTCTGATAAATAAAAGATCCCATGTTATGACGTGCCGCTATCTCAAGCCATGGCTTATCTCCCCAGCCATTCCATCCCGTCAGAACCAAGGGAATTTTATCATGCATCCGTCCCAACGCCCGAATGATAATCTCTATATTTTTACGTGGCTCAAGTGTACCCACAAACAATAAATAATTATCCGGCAAAGACAGTTTTCTTTTGGTCTCTTTGATTTGTTGCTCGGAACGTTGATAAAAAAACGGATCAGGTGCTTCAGGAATGACGGTTATCCGGCTTTCATCGATGGACAGGGTATCACAAACGTCATTTTTAATAAACCGGGAAGGGACTATCAGATGAGATGCTTCATGAATTCTTCGATGGAAAAAAAAATCTGAAAACCAGACCCTTTCTTTTGGGTGACACTTTCTAAAATGAATTAAAGAAAGATCGTGCAATGTAAAGACCTGCGGAACGCTTTGCCTGATTAATGAAGGGGTAAAAGCGGTTTCATGGTAAAGGTTATATGCCGTTTTTCGGCACTGCCGGTTCAGTTTGTGTTCATACCATAACCAGCGAGCAGCCCGCATCCCGAAAACTACCGGATCAGGCAGCGCTCTCACGGCCTGGCTGGCCAGTTGATATTTATCCGAGTCTGCCGAAGGGGGCATAGCGGCCGTCGATTGATTGCCGTTAAAATAGTACAGCTCCACCTCGTTTATTCGCTCCATGGCACTATAGAGGTTGCGCAGATATCGTGCAATCCCGGTCAGCAGACCGGTCATGGGGATTGCATCCACTAAAATCTTCATACCTCAATCTCCAACTGCAGGAAAACAACAGATCGAAATGGTCTCTCTCGCTGAAGGCAAGCTTCCCCTTTTGATAGAAGCATCCCTTTTTATCGCAGGATAAAAGTAAAAAACACCGGCAAGAAAAATAAGATTCAACATCAGCAACAGGTACAGCCGGACTCCGGATGCGATTTTTCGCCGGATCAAAAAAAGGCCGGCAAAAAATAAGCCTGTCCAACATAAAAGAAACAAAGGTTCCATCATAAAAAATCCCTTATATCCTTTTCTAGATGACGAAAAAGCACAAAGGAAAAAAATAATAATACATGAGTGATCACCGTCAATTGAATAAGTGCATGAAAGGGAGGATAGTCGTCAAACACAAATATCCTCTGGTATGACTGGATGATTATACAGGCCGGATTGTAGGCCATCAGCCTTCGAACAACTCCGGGAAGGATATCGAAGACATAAACAATAGGCGTAAACCAGAACCAGAGTTGAAGAATCACCCCGGTTATTTCACGCACATCCCGAATAAAAACATTTAAGACCGCCGCAAAGAGACCGAGGCTCATGGCAAGCAGTTGTTGAAGGTAGTAAAGAAACGGTAACAGCATCAACTCTCTATGAAATTCATGCCCTTGAAACGCTAGAATCACAAAAAAAACAAGCATGGAGATAAAATAGGTAATGCTCTCCGACAAGTTAATGTGTATCATCAGCGACGGAAGAGAGGTGTTGACCTTGGTAATGATATGCTTTTTATCGATGAATGCGGATGCACAACGGCTTATCGTACTTGAGAAAGCCGTCCATGGGATGAGGCCTGCGGCAAGGTAGATGCCATAGGCATTGATTTCCGATGTCCCTGGAAGACGTGCCCCCATGATCTTGCCGAAAATAACAATGTAAATAAAAAGATTTACAACGGGCCAGATAATGGCCCACAAGGATCCAAGGACTGAACCGGCAAAACGTTCCGCAAAATCGCGTTTGGTTATTTCTATAATAAAGGAGGCATTTAGAGTTGACAAACTTTACCTCACTTTCATTTTTGCGACATCATTCGCATTATAAGATGCTTCCCAACCCAGAACACTCCTATCCTTAGCAGGATTAGCACGAATCTGATTGAACATCTTTAATACATCAGGGGATAAAATTGCAAGGGGATAAAACTATTAGTTATCAAAATTTGTCTCGTTGGACACGATTCAAACTCGATTTGCAAAATAAAAAAATTGGATATTTTAAGAAGAAACGAGGAATGATTTCAGATTAACAGGTAGGAAAAGGTTCTGATCTAAAATTATTTCCAATGACGCCGTAGCCTCTCCAGCAGAGATCTCCACTTGATACATCTCGTGATTGACAAGGGTCATGCTGAAATGTCCGGCATTGTCGGTAACCATCTTCTTTACAATTTCATGATCCGATTTGCGAAAAACAACCACAGAGGCCGATCCATGGCCTTCACCAGGCGAATATATCTTGTTTCCGTCGTTATCGGAATAAACAACACCATATATAGCGGCCTGCGCCTCATCATCATCAACAGCAGCCACGCCCGCATCCAGAACGGACCCGACAATTTCTATCTGGTCGTCAACAGAAGCAAAAGCTATTCCAATCCCGCCATCACTTGTTCCAAGAGAAAACACACCCCCTCTTTCGGGAACAGCCTTGAGTTCCTCACGAATCAGGGATGAAAAAACTGCGCCGGCAATTTGTTCAGACGTCTCATTAACGGGGTGTGCAATCACGGCAACGGATTCAGTGAGCTCAAAGCCGTCATATCCCATATCCAATGCTCGAAGCAAAGGAGTGGAAGCCGCAGACCATAATGAATCTTCCCCTAAATCAACCAATTGTCTTGAATAACTTTGTGCAGATTCAGCAAGGATCGAATCGTCCATAAGAGGCGGATATGCCTTATACCATTCGGAAAGAAAATCGAGATTATTATCTAAAAGTTCGATGAGGCTGACACCAAGATAGGCTGCGACGCTAACCGGCTGGAAGCGCACCTGATTTACCATAGTCAGTATCTGTACCTCAGACTTGAGCCGGGAAGATCCGAAAAAGAAGGTGACAAAATAGGCATTTTGCATGCGACCGTCCAACGCCTGCACACCGGGCTTCACATAAACTCCGATACGATTAAAATCATTACTAAGAAGATACGGCTGTTCAACACTGTCCGGGTTAAGCTCCTGTCTCAGCATGTTTTCAACGATGATACGAAAGGCTGATTTCAGCGGTATAAAATTAAAAAAACAAACTACTGCGCCTGTCTTTCCCGTCCTGGCATAATCATGTTCCGGAGGAATTAAAGACTCGGAAATCTCTTCATCTAAGCTGTTTTGGACCTCGGCCCTGAAACATAAAAAATTATCCATGGTATAGGGCTCATAGGATGTCTTGAGCCAGGGAAGGTTTTGGGCAAGTTCAATCCGGTCATACCCAAGAGCCTCCGCACGGGTAAAAGGATCAAGCCTTATTTCATTGACCAGTTCTAAAAGATACGCCACATCTTGCTCTGCAGCTGAAACCCAAGAGACAAAAGATGTAAGAAAAAAGGAAGTAAGAAAAAAGATGCATCCAAAACATTTTATTTTTTTCGGTATTTTTTTTATCATGATTTCTGTTATAAGCAATAAATATGCCATTTCATCCCATCTAAAAATCAAGCCTTAAAAGCTTTTTGCCTGTTTAGATCTGACCAAAACTTGTCAAATCCAAACAGCTACCATTTTAATACTGCTTTTACCCCGGCATTAAACCCTTCACCGTTTTTAAAGGTGTATGTGCCCGGCACCACATAGTCGTGGTCGGCCAAATTCTCCACGTAAATATCAAGATCAAAAGGGAAAACCTCACGTATTTTGAAATAAATATCCATCAGCCATACTTCGTGACACTCCAGAGTCACATCATCCAGTGGAAAGTAAAGCCGTGTTTCCGAAAAATAGCGAATCCTGGGAACAAAGGTTATTTTATCAGTCAGATTCCAGTTCACCGCAACATTAACCATGGTGTCGGCACCGGCATCGTAAGCATAGTTCAGGGTTTGAAAGTGGTCCTGAATTTTTCCGTCATTATCTATATAAGAGTAATCCTTATAGAGATAAGCCTCGTCAGGGCCACTATTACCAAGGGCAGTAACATTTCCTGAAATACTGAGAAAATCAGTTATCCTCAACGCCCCTTCTAATTCCACGCCGTAAATTGTCTGATTGTTGGGTATGGAAAGGCCTGCTCCTGCATAACGATCTTCTATCACATGATTGTCGATTTGATTTTCAAAAAAGGTCAACAACAATTTTTTGTCTTTTCCGGGTTTCCAGGCAATCTGAACGTTGGCGCTCTTTATCCGTTCAAGCCGTGTGTCAACGTCTTCCTCCACCTGCCTTGCAAAAGGAGTTCTGTATGCTGTTCCATAGATGGTCTTCAGAATCAAATCCGGCAAAAAACTCCAAGAAGCTCCGGCACTATAGCTGACTTTATCCTCAAAGCGATCATGGTAATCATTTCTTAGCCCTAACCAAAGTTCAAGATTTGAAAGCTTGTGCCTGTATTGACCAAAGACCGAAGTAAGACGGTTCTCATAGTCCTCTGCCGTATACTCCGGGAAAAAAAAGCTGTTCTCTTCGCTCAAATAATCGGGCATAAAACTTTTCCACACTAGAATATCATCGAACTCGGTCTTCCTCCAGGAAGCTCCGGTTGTCAAAAGCCCATTGGATGCAAAAAAAGTCCGGTCAAAAATCAACTCGGCATAAAAAGAACTCTCCGACTGATCAAAATCTTTATCAATGATGGTTTGGTTAAGTTCCGTTTCCGTATAATATCCTGTGAATCTGACGCCCGAGTTAATGCCCATATCTCTAGCCAGTTCAATTTTTAAGGTACGGGCCGGCATGGATCGTTCTTCTTTCCAGATAGAGTCTCCCGTCCGGTCTGAAATAGAATAGACCTTAGTATTTTCGGAGAATCTCGCACTCAATGTAAGCCACTTTTCCAAAGAAACACTGGAATAGAACTCAATATATTCCGAATCCCCCGGAGTATCCCGACCAAACCGATCATCGGGGTTCGCAGGCGTTTGGCCATTGTTCCAAAAACCGACCACATTAAAAGATCTGTCATCTTCGATTGCCGACCGGGCTGAAAATGAGGTAAACGAATTCCAGTGGCCGCTGTCGGTTCCAAAATTAATATAAGCCGATTTTGCCTCATCACGTGAGGACATTCCGATTCCCATCTCAACTCCCTGAAAATCCTTTCCCGTCATGGGTACTGCATTGACAAGCCCTGCAAAGGCATCCGGTCCCCACAACACCGAGCCTGCGCCCCTGACAATCTCGATTCGTTTGATGGATGCCAGGGATAATTCATTGTTTATAAAACCGGACTTATGGGCACCTGACCCCACAGGCACGGTATCATACAAAAACAGCACCGAATCGGGAATTCCCCTGAGATAGGGGACACATCCCTTTTCCGTCTCGTTGATATAAAATCCTGCAGACTTACCAAGAAGACCGACAAGAGAGCACTCCCCGATTTTATCAATATCCGCCTCCGTAATAACATCCGCAACGGCCGGGGCTCTCCAGGCAGCCTCTTCCCTTCGTGATGCTATGGAAAGAATCTCTAAATCCTCCCCCACAAACATCAGCATGGTATCAGAGGCATAAGTAAAAGATACGGCAAACATCAGCAGAAACAAAACAGAACCACACATATATCTGCAAAAAATCTTCATTGTTATATCGTAACCACTACGTGTTTCGGTTCGCCTCTTAACATTGAACATTTGCAGTATTTTCCCTTGAACCTCATCCCTCACTTTTTTCACCAAAATTCTTCAAAAGTACCCTGAACTTTGCCCGGCTCATTCCCAGAAGTTTTGCTGCTGATGTCTGGTTGTTTCCTGCCATCTCCAAGGCCTGTTTGACTAGGCTTTCCTGTACTTGCTGCAAACTGATCCCTTGAGGAGGGAGCTTTATAATTTTGTCGGTCTGTTCAGCGGACGGAGCCACCTTTAAAAACGAAAATGTATCCGATGTAATTCTGCCGCTCTTCATAGTAAGAATAACACCCCTTTCAATGACGTTGGCAAGCTCACGGACATTGCCGGGCCAGGGATATTCCAAGAGCTTTTGTAATGCACCTTTCGTAATTTCATACTCCCTTTCATGGATAAACTGCTTTAAGAAATGTATCGCCAGTGGGATAATATCCTCTTTTCTTTGGCGTAGCGGGGAGAGTTCAATCGGAAATACATTGATTCTGAAAAAAAGATCCTGACGAAATTTTCCTTGGTTCACCATAAATTCAAGGTTTCGATTGGTTGCGCATATCACTCTTACATCAACGGGAATTTCCCGGTTTCCACCCACCCGCTGAAACCGCCTTTCCTGAAGCGCTCTAAGCAGCTTGCCCTGGGATTCCAGAGGAAAATCTCCAATCTCATCCAAAAACAGGGTGCCCCCTGCGGCAAACTCAAACTTACCCTTTTTCCTTTCGACAGCACCTGTAAAGGCACCTTTTTCATAACCAAAAAGCTCCGATTCAACAAGATTGGGCGAGATCGCAGCACAGTTCACAGGAACAAACCTGCACCCATTTCGATCACTCTTTCTGTGAATATATCTGGCGATAATCTCTTTGCCGGTACCGGATTCACCGCTTATGAGAACAGCTGCATTCACTGGAGCCACACTCTCTGCCAGATCAATGACCTCCTTCATTTTCGTTGATCGCATGATAACATCATGATCTTTAAACGCTTTTTGAAGCTCCTCTTTCATCTCCTGATTTTCAATTATCAGGCGCGAAAGCTTCAATGTTCTTTGTACAGCGGTGAGAATTTGCTCTTCATTAAAAGGCTTTGTAATATAATCTGCAGCACCTTGACGCATCATTTCAACTGCGGAATCAATGGTTGCAAAGGCCGTTATAAAAATCACAGGGGTAAGAATATTTTCGTTTTTCATCCGGGCGATCAGCTTTCTTCCATCCATTTCAGGCATTTTTATGTCTGAAATTACCATATCATAGGTATTGGCATACAGCTTTGCCATCGCCTGGTTTCCATCCCCTGCCTTATCCATCACAAATCCCTTTCTCTCGAGCATCATTGAGAGAAGATTTCTCATTTTTTCTTCATCATCAACAATTAATATGTGGGCCATTATTTATTCCCATTTCTCCTTTCGCGGGGTATTTCTACTCTAAACACCGCCCCCCTCTTATTCGGGTTGTTTTCAGCCGATACGGTGCCCCCGTGAGCTGCTACCACCTGAAAAACAAATGCCAGGCCTAACCCGGTACCCTTTGAACGGGTCGTAAAAAAAGGCTCAAAAATTTTTTCGAGATTTTCAGAATCGATGCCCTCTCCTTCATCTATTACTTCAACAATCCAATTTTCTTTTTGATGATAGGCGTTAATATATATCGTTCCCCTATTCCCATTAGCCTCTGCTGCATTTTTGATAATATTGCTGAGACCTCTGGTAAGCAGATCCGAGTCCACATTCGCCTCAAATGGGATTTGGGGTATATTGCAATCTATGTGAAGCGAGGATTCGATATATTGAATATCAAACCTCAAAACAATATTTTCAAGCATCGCATTAAGATTGTCTGAACGAAAAGTTGGTTTTGCCGGATTAGCAAATAAGAGAAAATCTTCGATCAATCGATTTAGCCGTTTGATCTCATCTTCGATATATATAATCATTATATCATCTGAAGGAATCGACCAATCCTTTTTTAAAATATCCATTGAACTTTTGATGATGCTGAGAGGATTTTTCACCTCATGGGCAACCATCATCGAAAATTTGCCCACCTCGGCCAGCGACTTTTGCTGAACCATTTCCTGAGTCACCCGATTGAGATCTTTTCTGCTTTTTTCGAGAGAATCCAGCATAGCGTTAAAAGCAATGGCAAGATCACGAGTTTCCGGCAAATTGCCGGGATGAACGCGCAGTTCCAAATTACCCTGTCCGACTTCACGCGCAGTATCCGCCAGTTGCGTTACCTCTCGAACGATCGAATGAGAGAGAAAATAAAAAACGATTCCGGTTAAAAAAACAAGGCCGACAGAGAACAAAACAAACTGCCGGGTTATTGTGATCATCAATTGGTCAATACCATGAGTGCTGAAGTTAATTCGTACCTTACCTATACATTCCGTTTCAGGAATCTTCTTTTTAACAAAGGGTGTATTGATTTCCGATTGATAGAGTAAATTCTCATCATTGACTTTTTTAAACAGCACCGGTGTTTCAACAAAAGATAAAGGCCCGGTAACCGATCGTGACAAATCGACAAGATAATTATCAAGATGATCCAAAATAGCAACTCGTGCGACATCTTCTTCATCTAAAAGGCTACTGGCAAGACTTTCCAGATTATCTTTATTTCCAATCAGGACGCCGATTTCCGCATTAAGCGCCAGGTATTTCGCCAAAAATGTAATCCTGTCGATAAACCGTTTATGCATAAACTGCCGGGTAATATGAACGCCGACGGCTTCCAAAGTGAAAGTCGCGGCGCTGATAAGCAGGAAGCCGGCCATTAATAATCTAAAATGGATACCGGGCTTTTTCATGGTCCTATCTCAATCCCCATAACCTTATTTTTTAGAGTTTTCATGCCTAATTTTTTTTGGACATTTTCATTAATCCAGGTATAAAATTCCGGATCAGCTTGTCTGCAAGGTTCCCCGGATATAATACCTTGAACAAGACGAGCGGTTTTAATGCCGATCCGTCTGTAATCCAAAACGAAAACGATTATTGCCCCGCTTTCATAAAAGAAACGATTATAACCAATCACAGCAACTTCGTTGGACATTGCTTCTTTGATAATATATCTGACGATGCTTTCGGATATGACCGTCCGATCCGGAATCAGCCAAAGTAAATCAATGCTTTCCCAATGCGACTTTAAAACAATGGGTATCTGCTTTTTTGAGGAAATCTCAAGTGGTATAATTCTTATTCCGTAGGAGGCGGCACTTGAAACCGCAAGGTTAGCGAAAGCGGCATTATATTTGGGATCATAAAGAAGACCCATCTTATGTATGTTAGGAATCGCGTATGCAAGAATTTGAACCTGTTTTTCAACGGAGATGTTCAGAGCAATGCCGCAGGCATCTTTATTTTGCGGAAGCACTGCATCCGGATTTAACACCATGGTAAAGAGTTTAGTACCGGTTAATTCAGAGCCCTCCGTCCAAATCAATCGTGTGGCTTCAGGCCCAATCGCGATAAAAATATTAAACCCCCCTTGACTGAGATTTTTTATTAGATCTTCCTGACGTTTGTGCTGAAATTCATCCAGAAAAAAAGATTGTATTTCCGTTTCCGGTCGCTCAAATAGCGTGTCTTTAAATCCTTTCAACGCTTCCAGATAGGGTTTGATATTCATTGAAACAATGACTGCAATTTTCGGGAAGGCAATTTCTTGAGCCGTCAAGGCATCTGCCTCAAATACAAGGATGCAAAGCATCAAATAAATCCATAGCCGGCAAAAAAAAAGCGGAACGCGCCGGAAATTGAAGAAATAACGGTTTTGCATCATTCTATGAATCATGGAAGCAAGCTTGAAGACAATCCATATTATTTATCTCACATTTCGCTATTTGCTCAGCTAATTTAAAAAAATAAGAAATCGTTAAAAAACTAAGAAAATTTGCGAAAATAAGAGGATTGAATACCATGGTACCATCCGATTGACCTGTTGGATCGTCGAGATTTTCTGTATGTTGACGATCGAATGATCATTTTTTTCGATCACGGGCTGTTTGCCCGGAAAAAACACAGCCTTGAAAATCGGATTGAAGCGTTTTTGTTTCTATTCAAAATTGCGTTGCAATTAATTATCCTGATCGAAAGAACCGCCGGACAAAATATTAGTCAACGGGATAACTGAACTTCAAAAAAATATCTTGTCGATATTGCAAGTGCCCATAGACTAGACTGCTTTTCGTATGAGTATATCTTCGATACAGGTTGATGAAACTATAGGTAATTTTTTGCTGTAGCAACAAGCGACCCAATCGCTTGCAAAGAGCGAAATCTAAGTTATATGAAAATTTGACTGCTTTTTCGTTCGTTTGATTGATTCTAATTTTCAGCGCTCCCTGCAAGATGCGTTAAGCCTCGCCCGGCGCGCCAACATTTCCGCCAAACTGTCTCGCCATGGTCGGGGACGAATTCCGAACTTTTGATTGATTAAAGTACAATCAAGGACGGAATAAGCAGGCCTTTTTGCAGGGGTAAAATATTCATCCGTTGGAATATTTATTACTTTTTTCACTTCAAAAGAATCATATTTTCGAGCTAATTCAAAGACAGCCTCAGCAAAACCATGCCAAGATACCACTCCTTCGCCGCAATAGTGGTACAGACCCCAGGCATCATCACGCCCTTTGATAATCTCAGTCATTATATTTAGGATAGTTTCCGCGGCATCGGCGGCATACGTAGGGCAACCGTACTGATCGGAAACTACCCGAATCACATCCTGTTTTCGGCCCAAATGAAGCATGGTTTTGACAAAGTTTGTGCCATGAATCCCATATAGCCAGGCAGTTCTTAGAATAATATATTTTTTCAGACGCTTAGCTATTTCTATCTCTCCTTCGGCTTTACTTTTACCGTAAATTCCCAATGGAGAAAGTACATCCGTCTCGATGTACGGAGTTGTTTTTCGACCATCAAACACATAATCGGTTGAAATATGAATTAGCGGAATATCAATTTCAGAGCAACATGATGCTAAGTAACCGGGTCCATCACGGTTTACGGCAAATACAATCCGAGGTTCAGCTTCCGCCCTATCTACCGCGGTATAAGCGGCTGTATTAATTACCAAGGATATCTCTGTATGAAAAATGACGTTTCTGACTGCTGCAGGATCGGTAATATCAAGTTCTTGGTGGTTTAAAGCGATGATATCAATATCATAATCCGTGCATTTGCGGATGAGTTCCCAGCCAATTTGACCGTTTGCACCGATAAGCAGAATTCTCATGACTCATCCATTATATAGACCGGCAAGTGTTCGGGTAAAACATTCTTCAAGCATGGATACCGGCAATCTTTTTCTGAAAGCACAGGCTCATCAATCGGCCAGTCAATGTTGATGTCGGGATCAGACCAAAGTACCCCTCTCTCAGACTCAGGTTTATAAAAATCACTGCATTTATAAACTAAAAATACATATTCACTGATAACACAAAAACCATGAGCAAATCCTTGCGGGACAAATAGTTGCCTTTTGTTTCTTTCGGAAAGATAGGTTGCAACCCAGTTGCCAAAAGTAGGTGATCCCAATCGGATATCCAAGACGACATCGAAAATCTCACCTTTTATGACCTGAATCAGCTTGGCTTGCCCGTTGGGCAACTGGTAATGGAGACCTCTAAGTGTATTTCGAACTGAATAAGACAAGTTATCTTGCACAAAATCAGGGAAAATTCTCTTAGCCTTATATCTGTTTTTTTGGTAAGTCTCCATAAAAAAACCACGTTGATCACTAAATACATTGGGTTCAATAATCAATACACTTGGTAATTTCGTAGTTATGATTTTCATCTATAAATGCTCGTTTATGATTTTACAATATTGCTTAAATCTATACGATAAAGGTTTTCAGTTCTCACCTTTAAGCTTTTTGCGGCTATTGTATGATAAAAAAGCTTCTGATTAGCTACTTAAGTCTTCTCATATTCTAAAACCCGCATAAGGTACTTACCGTATCCATTTTTTATCAACGGCTTGGCTAACTTTTCTAATTGCTCTGCATCGATATACCCCAGGTGATAGGCAATTTCATCAATACAGGCAATTTTTAAGCCTTGTCGCTGTTCAATCGCTTCAATAAAGTTCGAAGCCTGCATCAGGCTCTTATGTGTTCCCGTATCTAGCCAAGCAATTCCTCGCCCTAATTTTTTTACATACAAATTTTGCATCTCTAAGTAAGCACGATTAATATCGGTAATTTCCAACTCGCCACGGGCGGAAGGTTTTAGATTCGACGCAATATCCAGCACCTGATTATCATAAAAGTAGAGGCCGGTAACAGCCCAATTTGAACCGGGCCGCTTCGGCTTTTCCTCGATTCCAACCACCTGTCCCGTTTCGTTAAAAGTTACCACGCCATAACGCTCAGGATATTTTACCCAGTATCCGAAAACCGTTGCCCCCTCTTTTAACTTGGTAGCCTGAAGGAGTTTGTCCGTTAATCCGTGTCCATAAAAGATATTATCTCCTAAAATCATACATACGGTGTCGTTACCCACAAATTCTTTGCCGATTATAAATGCCTGGGCTAATCCTTCAGGACGGGCCTGTTGAGCATAAGAAAATGAAAGACCCCATTGTCGGCCATCTCCCAAAAGTGCCCGAAAAAGAGGGAGGTCTTCAGGTGTGGAAATGATTAGAATTTCACGAAGGCCTGCAAGCATGAGAACCGAGAGTGGATAGTAAATCATGGGTTTATCGTACACCGGCAACAGTTGCTTACTGATAACCCGTGTAATAGGATAGAGCCGGGTTCCTGAACCACCGGCAAGTATAATACCTTTCATGGATTGTTTCCTTTCTTCTTTTCCTCAGCCGGATCATTCATTTTTATACCGGCTCTTTGGGCATAATTTTCTTTGATCCATTTTCGATAATCACCGCTAAGGATCGAATTCACCCAATCCATATGACTTAGATACCAATCCATCGTTGTTTCCAGTGCCTGTTCAAAATGATACTTTGAACTCCACCCCAATTCGTTTTTTATTTTTGTTGCATCAATGGCATATCGTCGATCATGGCCGGGTCGATCGGTGACAAATCGAATGAGACGCCGGCTGGATTTTTTACCTGTATGTCTCAATCTTGAATCAAGAAGATCACAAATTAATTCCACAATCTCAATGTTTTGCCGCTCTGCACCGCCTCCAATATTATAAGTTTCGCCGGGATCGCCTTTTTCCAAAACTCGAACGAGTGCATCGCAATGATCAATAACGTAAAGCCAATCGCGAACATTCTTGCCGTCTCCGTATATGGGCAGGGGTTTTTCGTCTATAATGTTTAAAATCATTAGTGGAATGAGTTTTTCGGGGTACTGGTAAGGGCCATAATTGTTGGAGCAATTTGTAATAAGGGTTGGAAGGCCATAGGTACGGAAGTAAGCTTTAGCGAGGTGATCAGAAGCTGCCTTCGAAGCTGAATAAGGACTAGATGGGTCATAGGGGCTTTTTTCTGTGAAATATCCTTCAGAACCGAGGCTTCCATAAACTTCATCCGTCGAAATATGCAGGAATCTAAAGTCGGGAGGATTACCATTGTGTTTCCATATCCTACGACTCACATCAAGAAGATTAAATGTACCTTGAATATTGTTCTCAATAAAGGCGATAGGCCCCTGTATGGAACGATCGACATGCGATTCGGCGGCAAAATGAACAACAGCATCCGGATTATAAGTATTGAAAATTCTGTCAAGAATCACAGTATCCCTGATATCTCCACGAATAAAACGATACCTTTCAGATTCTTCAGGGCTAAGATTTTCAAAATTACAAGGATTCCCGGCATAAGTAAGCTTATCCAGATTAATGACACGCCAGTTGGGCCTGATTTTGAAAACATGATGAATGAAATTCGTCCCGATAAAACCGGCACCACCGGTGATTAATAAATTTTTCATACTTTTTAAAATTTTAAAGTTAAAATTAAAATTTCAATTTATCATCTTTATTTTGATATATCAAATTTATTTCAAAAATGATCGATGTAAAGCAGATAGCTCAGACCATCCAATTACTACCAAAATTTTAGAGGATTTTTTTAAACTCTATTACTTTTTGGAATGGTGTTAGGCTGGAAAATGTCGACTGCTTCTTTATAATTAGGTAGGTTGGACATATTAAAAATTCTATGTCAAGGGAAATTTTCTATTTCTAATTTCAATGTCATTCGGAGGGAGTTATAGATGAAGTCACAAGAAATCAACCACCGGTTAAATAGTGGTTGATTTCTTGCTAAAAAGTTTTAGGAAGGACTGTTTGTTTTGGGTTTAACCGGTTCCACGATTATCCGGTCTTTATTTAATTCATAAATCTTTGATCCGATTCCAGGCACTTGCATAATCTCTTCTGGTTGTTTGAACGGTCCATTTTTTTCCCTGTATTCCACAATTCCTTGGGCGTATTTCGGTCCGATCCGATTAAGTTGAGTCAGTTCTTCTACGGAAGCGGTATTAATATTGAGCTTTTTCATATCTTGTGCCCATATAATCCCGGATATCGATAGTATGATTGCAATAGCGGGTAGAATTACGAAAAACTGTTTCACCTTTGTCATTTTCTTTCTCCTCTCTTATTAGATTTATAGAATTATTGCTGAATACCGAGAAAAAGAAAAGCTAAACCAAAAAAGAGCGGCATACAAAAAATAAAAACGCCTTGAGGTTTTACATCTCAAAGGCGTCTTTTGTACTAATCGTCGGTAACCCGGCTATCATGACCTTTTGGCTGTAGACCCGTGGCTTTGCGTCACTGCTTTTCGGCAGCTTTGCCCTTTCTCTATTTTTATTTTCAAAAATTAAAACATATATCTTAATCTGTCAAGTGAATATCAATAAAAATCTATTCATCTGCCACCCAAATAACTACCAATAATATCGATGGTAATCATGCGGATACCGTCGATAAGGAAAAGGATAGAACCAGTCATCATAATAGGGGTAAGGAGAAAGTGGCGGATAAAGATATTCATATTTCTGCCAAAGATAAATTTCACGACTTTCAATTTTAATAAATTTCAGGGGACATGTTTCAATCTTCTCGGATTTACAACCCACAATAATTCCTGCAACAGTAATCTTACGGTCCTTGCTGTAAACTTCCGGATCAAGAAAACCCTTGTGTATCACGATGAATCTTCCCTCAGAAAAATCTCTATCTTTGGGTTCATCCCGAATGGTCAAGGGTGCCTGCAAAACTTTGATAATTGTTTCATCAACTCGATTTTCCGTTTCTAATATATAACCTCCGAGAACTACCATCTCACCTACATGTTTATCTATCTCCTGCAAAAGTGTTTTAAAAGGTATCGCCGGCATGGCTTCATCTCTTATTCTTTGGGAAACAACCGAACAAGAAGCGGTAATAAGCAGAATAAACGTCATCCATAACGTCTTTTTTAGTGTTGCCATGATTAAATCTCCTTTTATTGAGTTTTATAATCAATCTTTCGACAACAAATACAAGAACTCTGCTTAGGTAATCGGCTGATCGGTAAAGGCCGAAAGTAAATTAAAGGTTTATTGATTCATCGATCAAGCAAGTACTGCTGCGCAGAAGCTATTCATACCGATACGATCCAGCATCATACCGATTCTTTCATTTTTTTTGGCATTTTTACGATAATATTCGATGACCTTATCGATAAGATCTAAGGCCTGCTCCGAGCTAAGCCCTTCCGTAATCGTGTCCGCCAATCTGGGTTTACCGGTGCCTGAACCACCCACCATAACCGTCCAGCCATTTTTCTTGCCGACTAAAGCAATATCCTTAATACAGTTCTCAGCGCATTGATTCATACAACCGCTGACACCCATCTTCGTCTTTCCGGGAAGCTCCATTCCATGATACTTTTCATCAATTTTCATTCCCATGCTCAGACTGTCTTGCTGCCCCAGCCTGCAAAACGTAGTTCCCGGGCAAGCCTTAACACTTCGAACACATAACCCGACCGCATGACCGGGAACCATACCCAATTCTTTCCATACATCATCGATTTGTTCTTCTTTGATTCCAACCAGAGCGATTCGAGCTGCGCTGGTAATCTTGATAGCCGCACATTCATATTTTTCCGCCACGTCGGCCAATTTTCGAAGCGTTTCCGGACTTACAACACCACATGGAATATGAGGTGCAATCGCATAGGTTGTTTTATCTCGTTGAATGATAGCACCCTTTTCCCCCCTTTTTAGCATAATAATGCTCCTTTCGATTTAATACTTGACGGTATTGTTTTCATATAAAATAATTATAAATATATTTTATAAATATATTTATATAAATTAAAATGAAAAACAATCTATTTGACATTTTAAAAAATAATATTTATTTCAGTTAGAATTCAAATTGATTTTATTTAAAAGATAAAAAATAAAGGAGGCATTGCATGAAAAATTCCTTAAAGCAAGGTATGACCTTTGAATTCAATTTTAAGGTTCCCGAAAATAAAACCGTAGCCTATCTTTACCCTGAGGCCTCAGAGTTTCAAGTTATGCCCAAAGTTTTTGCCACAGGATTTCTGGTTGGTCTATTTGAATGGGCATGTATCCAAGCTATCAACCCTCACATCGACTGGCCGAATGAACAGACAGTCGGCATTGGAATAAATTTAAAACACTTGGCTGCCACACCACCGGGTCTGACGATTTCAGTAAAAGGAAAACTCGAAAATATCGAAGGCCGTAAACTTACCTTTTCTATAAGTGCCGACGATGGAGTCGACCAAATTTCAAAGTGTACTCATGAACGGTTTATTGTTAATGCGAAAAGTTTTAATACCGGTGTAGAATCTAAGCTGCAAAACGCATTAAAATAAATTCTTATTACTTGAGGCTGTTAGAAACCGGAATTTTTCGATTATTTTTTCAATTTTAGCGTATTATTAAACTTACAGGAAGATTGGATAGTTATAATTATAAAAGGTCTATTCTATCGGATATTCGACAGTTCATTGAGTGCTTCCCGAATTTCTTTTGAACCTCTTTCACACACACTGCATACCACTTGGTATTCTCTTCTAATTTTTTTGAGTGAAAATTTTCCGCTGGTCTTTTTAATATATTCATAGGCAACATTCCGAATAGCTTGCCAACTGTCACGACGGGTCTGATTTTCCAACGGTGTCAGTTTGTCAAGATCGCTTAAGCGTTTGCGGTTGAAGATTGCCGTTGAATATTTTTTTATTACTGTCATCCATAAAAATAAAATAACCAAAGCAAGGATTCCACCCCCTCCGAACCGCGCATATTGATCTATATTGGGCAACTTATCCGTTATTATCATTCCAAATCCCACGGCGTTGCCGATTATTAAGCTGATAAAAATGCCGGTCAAAGTATACTTGATTCGAAATAAGCGTAATTGTTTTCGATAACTGATCAGCGCTTCGAGAAGGTGGGAAATACGCTCTCCATGTGTTTCAACGAAAGTGGCAAGGTGGTCGAGACGGTATCGTGGGGCTTGTAAAACCGCTTTTTTCAACTCATCCCGTTGATTTTCCAGATATGACAAATGACTCCTATTATGATCAAATTTATTGGAGGAGTTTGTTATCACGTTTGAGGAATAGGTTAAATGAATCATGGGAATATCTTTGCGCCCCGTTATTTGAGACAGGTTCCAGCAGAGAGTTCCATACACACGCAGCAGGTCAATCAAAGAATCACATTCATCAATACGATTTAATACAAACAGAACCCGATCCTCAAAGGTCCGAGACGGCAAGGTATCTCTGAGACTGATATGGGCTTCACGGATCGTTCCAGCCTTATGAGGATCAAAAAGTACTAAAACAAGGTCGGCGATCTGTGCCAGGTCACCAATTACTTCCTGGTAATTATAACCTCGATCTCTTTCGGTGATGCTATCAACCATTCCGGGAGTATCTATGATCGATAGGTTTTTTAAAAATGGAGAGTTGACTTTTTTCAAACGAAAGTGTGAAGTAAATCTTTGTCCATGCTTTTTAAGGGTTTCAAAAGGATACTCGGGATCATTAAGCAGAAACTTACCATCCCGTTCTTCTGTAACATGTATGGAGCTGTTTGCCGGAGCTGATTCATCATAAGTAATAATCGTGAAGGAATCGTCCGTAGGCGCCTGGCCTGTATCCTGGATATCGGCGCCGAGAAATTCATTAATTAATGTCGACTTGCCGGAAGAATAATTACCTAGCACTAAAACCTGGGGTCGCCATTTAATATTTGTCTCAAGCGGAACCTCGCTATAGCCGTAACTCAACGCCAATGGTGTCAGCTTATCTTTCACTATCGATAGTAGTTCCTCCCGAAGTGAATTCATAAAATTTTCACGATACATGCAATTCTCCGGTATTAAGTCCACAATATTATTTTCATCTTATGCGAGGTATACATCGAAAAGAAGTTATCAAACCAGCCATTTCATGTCAATAATTAGATCTTATTAAAAAGGCAAACCTTGTGTTTGCCCATAGCTGCAATCCGCCTGATCATAGAACCAACTCCGAATCTTTGACTTAAAGCATGGTCTCATGCTGTTCGATTTGGCTTTCCAAAGGCAAAGCGACAATGCCCGTCCTGGCAAGTTCTTTGATCTTAAACGCTTCAAGGGCATGTAAGATTGTATCTATTTTGCGTTGATTTCCTACAAACTCCAATGTTATCGTTCTTTCCGCGATATCGACGACGGAGGCTCCAAAAGCATTAGCAATCATAATAACTTCCTGCCGTTTTTCCATACCGGCATAAATTGTTAAAAGAACCAATTCCCGTGTTATGGATTCAGCATATTTTAAGTCACGAACCCTAATAACGTCGATCAGTTTGCGCAGTTGTTTGGTGACCTGCTCAAAGATAACTTCATCGCCGGAAACGGTTATCGTAATTCGGGTCACATCCGGATTTTCAGTCTCACCCGCAGCGATGCTTTCGATATTATAGGCCCTTCTTGTAAAAAGACCGGCCACATGAGATAATACGCCCGGATGGTTGCGTACGAGAATGGAAATTATTTTACGCATAAGTCTCCCCCTCTCCTATAAAGCCTGTCTGCCCCCCGCCCGGCGGAATCATAGGAATAACATTTTCCTCTTTATCTATATAAAAATCCACCAAAACAGGCCCATCTATGTTCAAAGCCTTATCAATTGCATCTCTGACTTCTTTAGCCTCGGTCACCCGAATCGAGGGGATCTCGTATCCCTCAGCGACCTTGCAAAAATCAGGGTTAAACTCAAGATTAGTAAATGAATACCGACGATCGTAAAACAGCTCCTGCCATTGACGAACCATGCCCAGATATCCATTATTGAGAATAAATATTTTTACGGGAAGATTATATGTGCGGGCGGTGGCCAATTCCTGAATACACATCTGAAAGCTTCCATCCCCGGTTATTGCAACAACCGGCATATCGGGCCGACCCACCGTTGCCCCGATGGCAGCTGGAAAACCATATCCCATGGTACCTGCACCGCCGGAGGATATAAAGCGTCGCGGTTCAGTAGTATGATAATAAAGTGCTGTCCACATCTGATGCTGCCCCACGTCGGTCGTAATGATGATTTCGCCCTTTGTTATTTCGCTCAAGGTCTTGATAATAAATTGAGGCTTGAGGCTTCCGGTCTCTTCAAATATGAGGGGGTTTTCCTGTTTTAACTTTTCGACTTGTTTTATCCAGCTTTTACGAACCTGAATCTGAATCTTCTGATTAATCAGGCATAGGATTGTTTTTAAATCTCCGACGATAGGAATATCTACGGCCATACGCTTGCCGATTTCCGCCGGGTCAATATCCATATGAATGATTTTTGCCATGGGAGCAAATTGAGCCAGATTGCCGACCACACGGTCATCAAACCGGACCCCCATCGCAATAATCAAATCAGATTCATAGATCGCATAATTGGCATATTTCGTCCCGTGCATACCCAACATGCCTAAAGCCAAAGGCTTATTTTCAGGATATACACCTTTGCCCATTAAGGTAGTGGTTACGGGTATCTGAGTTTTTTGAATAAACTTTCGAAGTTCTTCACTCGCGCCGGAGGTTACTATCCCCCCCCCGGCATAAATCACTGGACGGTGAGCGTTTTTAATGGCCTGAAGTATAGCCTTAATTTGCTTTGGATGCCCCTTGCCAAGCGAGAGATAACCGGGCAAATGCACCGGTCCGATTTTTTTGGGCCTGACCTTAGCGGTCTGGATGTCTTTCGGAATATCAACTAAAACCGGGCCGGGTCTACCGGTTTGCGCAATATAAAATGCTTCTTTGATAACTCGCTGCAAATCCTCAATATGTTTAACCAAATAATTATACTTCGTCACGGGGATAGTGATTCCATAAATATCAGCTTCTTGAAAGCTATCATTACCGATCATCGCGACAGGAACCTGACCGGTAATCGCCACTAAAGGAACCGAATCCATGTGAGCCGTAGATAATCCGGTTACCAAGTTGGTTGCCCCCGGGCCCGATGTCGCCAGACAAACTCCGACTCGACCCGTGGCCCGCGCATAGCCATCAGCCGCATGCACTGCGCCTTGTTCATGCCGAGTCAAAATGTGTTTTAGCGGCGCATCATAGAGCACATCATAGATTGGGATAACCGCCCCCCCGGGAAATCCAAAAATATGTTCAACACCGGCATCGATTAGGGATTGAATGATTATTTGGGCACCTGTCTTTTTAGTTGATGTCATTTAAAAATCTCCTATATTATCTGAAGAACTTATTTATTAATATTTTTATATAAATATTGAATAACATATAAATTATTAATTTCAATCAAATTTAATCTTTCCTAATTTTTTTTATTGTAATTATTCTAACTTATTGTTTTATAAAAGTGAAACTCATCTTTTCAATTCATATTGCGAAGTAACGATAATATATGCTAATAGCTATGAAATTTAATTCTAAAAATAGGTAATGGTTTTAAGAGGTAATGTCGATTGAATTGATTAAGAGTTAATGAATATTTTTAATAAGGAGTCTGGCGAATGTCGGAAGAAAATAAATTAAAAATTTCCAACCAAGGCATGCGTCTCAATGTGGAATTGAGTAGCCCTTTATCGATTCAAATTGAAGGAATGGAAGGGCATTTTAAAAGCATTCTCGTAGGATTAGTACCGCAGGAATATCTCATTATTCGAATGCCGTCATTTTTTTTAGATCAAATTCAATTACATGAGGGAAAGCACCTCACCGTGCAATATCAATCTTTAGGGAAAATATATGGTTTTTCATCCAATATCATCGCTCTTGTGGTCAAACCATACCCTCTTATTTTTTTGTCTTATCCCGAAACGGTTGACAGCCTCCTCCGCCGAAAAAATCCAAGAGTAAGTTGTTATATCCCTGCAATAGCGAATCTTGATAAAACAGAATTAAAGGGCGTGATTTCAGATATCAGCCGCAATGGTTGCAAATTTACCATTAAAGTACCATCTATTTTGCAGCTTCAGCAAATTTTAGTCGTCAATGATGTTAAACTCTCTTTTCCTTTATACGGGATGCAAGGAATGCAAAACTTTCAAGGAAAAGTCCGAAATACAACTCAGGAAAGAGAAAGAATTGCCTGGGGTATCGAATTTGAAAAACTCGATACCGAAATTTCAAACAGTATAGAAGCTTATATAGACCGCATGGCGGAATATACTGAGCATGAATTGAGTGATTTATAATGGGTTTCCAAAACCGGACTAGTCTTTTATTTACAAATGGAATTTTCCATCTGTTTTCTTGTTTTACGCACGGCAATAAGCACAGGATCCCAGACAGGCGAATAAGGGGGTGCATAACTTAAATCCAAGTTAAGCATCTCTTCAAGATTGAAACCGGCATGTAAAGCCGTTGCGATTACGTCAATACGCTTGGCCGCACCTTCTTTGCCGACAATTTGCCCCCCGAGTAGTCGTCCATTTCCTTTTTCCGCAAGTAACTTTACCGTAATACGACCCGCATCGGGGTAATAACCCGCTCGTGTCCGGCTATTGATCTTCCCGCTGACATACTCCAGACCTAATTGACGAATCTCTTTTTCCTGAAGACCCGTTCGGGCAACCTCGAGCGAACAGATCTTACTAACGGCTGTCCCCACAACTCCGGGAAATGTTGCATATTTACCACCGATATTTATACCTGCAACTCGTCCCTGCTTGTTTGCAACGGTCCCTAATGCAATATGAAAATGCCTTCTGCTGATGAGATGAAATGATTCGACACAATCTCCAGCCGCCCAGATACCTTCAATGTCCGTTTGCATTCGGTCGTTGACCGCAATACTATCTTTTGTACCCAACCGAAGTCCTGCTTCTTTAGCCAGTTTTGAGTTAGGACGAACTCCCATTCCTAGGATTGCTATGTCCGTCGGCAAACTGCGTTTATCAGTAACAACAGCCTGCAATTTACCCTCTCTGACGTCAAATCCCTCCAGTGACTCCTGCATATAGAGAGAAATACCAATTTGGGCCAATGCAGCAGAGACCATTTGGGCCATATCGCCATCTAAAGTATTCATCACTTGGTCAGCATGCTCGACCAATGAGACCTCAAGGCCCCGCAAAACAAACGCTTCCGCCATCTCAAGCCCAATATATCCTCCACCGACAATAACAGCTCGTTTAGGTTTCTTCAGATCGACGTCGCGCCTAATATTTATCCCGCTTTGAAGTGTGTTCACACCATAAATTCCATCGGCATCAATACCGGGAACATTCGGACATATCGGCACGGCACCTGTAGCGATCATCAAGTAATCGAACGGTTCCCAATTCTCCTTAACGTTGTTGACTTCACGAACAAGCACTTGGCGTTTTTGGAGATCAATTACCATTGCCTCGTGAAGCACTCGGGTTTCAATCTGCTGTTTTTCTTTGAATGTTTCCGGAGATCGTACAATCAATGATTGGACATCGTCGACAAGCCCGCCGACGTAATATGGAATACCTCATGCAGAATAAGAAGTATGTAGACCACGTTCAAAAACAATAATCTCCAACTCAGAATCGATGCGACGGGCCTGGGAGGCCGCGCTCATTCCGGCTGCGTCACCACCGATAACGACCAGTCGTTTTTTGGCCATAATCTTTTGCCTCACGTAACATTTCGATATTCATCAAAATAAGATAGGAATCAAAAATATTTTGATATAAGGATAACATAAAATCGTCTGAATCTAAATCATAATTCTAAATTCAGGTTGCCATATATCATTTTCCGGTCAGGCAATAGGAAAACAAACGATAATGGTTTTTTGAATTTTTAGTCGCAAATTGCCAAGGTTGGTTGTTCGGGATATAATTGAAGATAGAGAATGAAAACAAAGACTGCGTTGCTACGCTTGAGATAAAATCTATATCTCAAGCGTAGCGTTTTTTTTATTTATAGATACCCGCGCATGTCATCAAATTCGTACCTGGAACTCTATAGGCAAAGCTTGTTTTTTCCGATAGATTTTCTTCGCCCGGCTTTGGCCACATATAGTCGACCCATCCTGCACCACTGGTTTTTGCAACTTCAATAAGTTCTTTGAAAAACAATTTGTCGGCTTTATCTTTCAGATCCATCCAGTTTTTACCAATCATCGATGGTTTTATCGGATGAGCGATCATATTGCCGTCCAGGTCGTTTACCCATACATAGGTGTCTTTCCAAACAAAGGGGCCATTTTTATCATTAATTACGGCGGCTGCGGCATCTATTCCTTTTTCATTAATTAATGCAGCCGCTTCCTTACATTTGGCTTCACATTCATCTTTTGTCGCGCTGTCAGCTATAACATTGCCTGCTAAACAAAGACCCATCAATAATACCATCGCAAGAATTGTAATTTTTTTCATTTTTCATCCTCCATACCTGTTGATTATTTGTTTAAAATCTAAAAAATACTAATTTTAAAATAATTATAGCAAGTTACTTGATATTTTTTCCTCCTTTCCATTTTATCTGCTTAAGGTGATTGTGTTGAAAAAACATGAACATTGAATTTTACTCGATAGTGTTCAGTATATATAAATAAATTGTTTGCTGCTTATCCCTCGGGGCCTTATAACTGTAGCTTTTAGAAATCCCTTTTATATAATGAGATTTTTAGAAAAATATAGAAATGAATAAAATTTATTAAATGATATATATTAAATATTTTCTAATTAAAAATACATTGTATGTCAATATAAAAAATATAAAATAT